>DAOQWL010000056.1:0-40318 GCA_035342095.1 Sedimentisphaerales bacterium
TTGGGCAGGTACTGACGCAGCAGGCCGTTGGTGTTCTCGTTGGTTCCCCGTTCCCACGAGTGATAGGGATGGGCGAAGTAGATGGGCAGATCAAGCTTGCGTTCCAGTTCGATGGGACGGGCGAACTCGCGGCCGTTGTCCAGCGTCAGGCTGCGGCGTTTCTCGGTGGGCAGTCTGCGGATCGTGCGTTGCAATTGTTCCGCGACCGGCTCAGCGGCACAGGCGTGGACCTTTCGCGCCATGAGGTACCGGCTGGTCCGATCCACACAGGTGACGAGGTGGCCCGTGCGTCCTTTGCCGACCACGGCATCGCCTTCCCAATCGCCGAGTCGGGAGCGTTCGTTGGCCTCTCTGGGGCGTTCGTCGATGTGCGCGAATTCACATGGCAAGCGCCACAAGCGGATGTGCGAAAAACCAGCGAGATCTTCCCCCTGAACCATGCTCTTGGCCCAGAGCGGTAAATCCCAGAGGGCTGGGGGCAGCGTCCCCCGGTTGCCACGATGGGATCATGCGGACCTACAGCCGCGAAACCGGCGTTTCTGGCGTGTTGTGCTTCGCGTGTTGATGCGCCCCCTCGAAAGCAAGCAGAATCCCTTCCTCGCTTCTCTCCTTGGGTGTATACTCCAATGCAATGAAGGCACTGAAAGTGGACGACTATGTGGCGGTCCTGTTCACCTGCATCGGCAGGCGGGTCTCCCTTTTGGAGAGTTTTCGACGGGCCGCAGGCGAGTTGGGCCTGCGAGCTTGTTTCTGCGGCACGGACACGACCCGGTGGAGTCCCGCGCTGCAACGGTGCGACCGGGCCTTCCTGGTCGAGCCGGTCACGAACGCACGATACATCGACCAGCTTCTGAGCATCGTTCGCTCGCATTCCGTGAAGCTGCTCGTTCCCACCATCGATCTGGATCTGCTGTCGCTGGCCGAGAACCGGAAGCGGTTCGAGGATCTGGGCTGCCGCGTGCTCGTGTCGGACCCCGAGGTGATCGACCTGTGCCGGGACAAGCGACGAACGTTCGGATTCTTGAGGAAGAAGGGGTTCGACACGCCCACGACGATGAGCGTCCGGAGCGCCCTGGCTGCCGACCGGCGGGGGGAGCTGAAATGGCCCTGCTTCCTCAAACGCTGGGATGGGTCCGCCAGTCTCGACAACGCCCTCGTCCGCGACCGCAAGGAACTGCAGTTCTTCGCTAAGCGGATTCCGAACGCCATTTGCCAGGAGTTCGTCCAGGGCATCGAGCACACGTGCGATGTCTACATCGATTTTGACCGTCGCGTCCAGTGCGTGGTCCCCCGTCGGCGGATCGAGGTCCGCGCCGGCGAGGTCAGCAAGAGCCGCGTGGCGAAGAACCCGTTGATGATGGATCAGGCCAGGCGGGTGGTCGAGCTTCTCGGTGCCGGTCCCGGCGTCGTCACGCTCCAGTTGTTCCTGACCGATGCCGGCCGGATCAAGTTCACTGAGGTGAACCCCCGTTTCGGCGGGGGGGTCCCCTTGTCGATCCAGGCGGGGGCCGACTTCCCCCGGTGGATTCTCCAGGAATTGACGGGGCAGCCGCCGCAGATCGAGTTCGACGGCTTCGCCGACGGGCTGCTCATGCTGCGGTACGACGCGGAAGTCTGGTGCAACGAATCGGATCTCAAGGGCGCGAAGGTCGATGTTTGACTCGATCATAGGGGACCAGAGGCCGCTCGGGTGGGTGCTGGGGTTCTGGCCCGTCCTGGCGTCGTCGTTCCTGTGCTCGCTGGCGGCCACGCTCCTGTGCAAGCGGGTCGCGATCCGGCTGGGCCTGGTGGATCGGCCCGATCACCTCGTCAAGACGCACCACGAGCCGGTCGCCTACCTGGGCGGAGTCGCCATGTTCGTCGGGCTGGTCGCCGGCGTGCTCGCGGGCCTGTACCTGCTCCGAGCCGACAGGGGTTTTCCGCGGGAGATTCGGTGGTTCCTCGGGATTCTGGCGGGCGCAGCGATTGCCTGCTTCGTGGGCCTGGCGGACGACGTCCTGGACCTGCGCCCTCGTCACAAGGTGCTTGGGCAGGCCCTGGCTGCAGCGGTCTTGCTCCTGGCAGGCGTCCATCCGAACCTCGAACGAATCGCCCAGACCCTCGGACTGTCCGTGTCGGCGAGGACTGAAACGGTTCTCGACGTGCTGATCGTGACGTTCTTCGTCCTGGGGGCGACGAACTCTCTGAATCTGCTCGACGGGCTCGACGGCCTGTGCGCCGGGGTCACCGCCATCATCGCGGCGGCCATGCTCCTGCTGGCCACCCACCTGGCGACCTGGGGCGTCAGTGACCTCGCGGACCCGGTGCGGATCGTGATCTGCCTGGGTCTCGTCGGAGGCGTCTGCGGGTTCCTGCCGTTCAATCGTCATCCGGCCAGGATCTTCATGGGCGACGCGGGCAGCATGTTGCTGGGCTTCGTGGCCGCGGCCTTGATGATCCTGTTCGCCACCGAGTCGCCTCGGTGCTGGGTGGCTTCGATCGTCCTGTTTGGCCTGCCGATCCTCGATACCGCGGTCGCGGTCGTCCGGCGTCTGCTGAATCGCCGGCCCGTCTTCGTCTCCGACCGGGGGCACATCTACGACCAGATGATCGACCGTGGAATCCCGCTGCGAAGGACCGTCGCCATCTGCTATGCGCTGGCGGGTCTGTATGCCCTCCTCGGCTTGGCGATGAGCCAGATTCGCGCACGCTACGCGGTCGTGCTGTGTGTTGTGATGGTCGGTCTCTCGGCGCTGATCGTGTGGCGCAAGGGCTACCTCAAGATGCACGGCCTGCGCGGCGCGGTTCCGGAGAAGAGGTTCGAAGCGTAGCACGGGCATCCTGCCCGTGAGTCCCCTGGATGTTCCGCCCCGCAGAAAGCCCGTGCCGGGCAGGGCCAGGATGGCCCTGCGACTCATGGGCAAGATGCCCATGCTACGACGGATCGGGCCCTCGTCAGAGCGTCGCCGTGAGGTACTCGGTGTCGTGGGTGAATCGCATCGCCCCCTCAAATCTCGCGGGGATGATGACGCAGTCGCCTGCGGCGAAGTCCGCCGGCTCGGCGCTGGGCGAGAGGATCGTGCCGCCGCCGGTGAGGAAGATGAGCGTTCGCATGAGACCCGCCGACAGGCGCACCTCGCCGCCTTCGGTCCGGTGGCCCTTGTCCACCTTGAAGTGCTCGCAGTCCACGAGCCGACCCACGGTCGTGACGGGCAGCTTGTCCGGCGTCATGTCGAAATGGATGCTCTGCAGGGCCTCCTCGATGTGGAGTTGCCTGGGCTTGCCTGCGTCGTCCACGCGGTTCCAGTCGAAGACGCGGTACGTCGTGTCGGAAGGCGTCTGCGCCTCCGCGATGAGCAGGCCGGCGCCGAGCGTGTGGACCACGCCCGCGGGGATGAAGTGGCACTCGCCCTCCGACACAGGCACGGCCGCCAGCAGATCGGCGACGGTCCCTTCGCGAATCGCCTGGGCGAATCGCTCTCGCGTGACCCCCTCTTTGAGTCCCTTGTAGATCACCGCGCCCGGCTCGGCGCGGAGGATGTACCAGCACTCGGTCTTGAGGCGGCCCTTGCCCATCCGCCGGCAGGTCTCGGCGTCAGGGTGTACCTGCACGCTGAGCACTTGTTGGGCGTCGATGAATTTGATCAGCAGGGGAAACGGCCCGGCAAAGCCCCTCGCGCCCGTGATGGCCTCGCCATACCGACGGACGACGGACCCCAGCGTCTGCCCGCGAAAGGCTCCATTGGCGATGGTGGACTGTCCCTCGGGCAGGTCGGCGACTTCCCAGCTCTCGCCGATGTTCTGGCCTTGCGGCAGTGCCTTGCCCAGCACGTCGTGCATTCTCCGCCCGCCCCAGATTCGTGGCTGGAACAGCGGCGCCGACTTCAAAGGATACATTTCCATGGTCGCCATTGTACCAGAGACGTGCCCGACGGCAACCGTTCGTAGTGACGCCGTGAGGCGTTATCTCTGGAAGTCTGATGTTTGAAGTGTGAAGTTTGAAGCATTGCGGACCATTCCTGGCTCTTGGGACTTCAAACCTGGAACTTCAGACTCTCTGCCATGCCCTTACGGGCACACTACAAGCCGCTCACTCCGCGAACATCTCGCCGAGCACTCTCAGAACAGCCTGGCAGGTCTTTGGCGAGATCGCCCCGAGTCTCTTGACCAGACGGATCTTATCGACCGTGCGCAACTGATCGAGCACGATCTGTCCCTGCTTGCCCTGGAATCGGCAGGACACGCGCGTGGGATAGGGACGGCCCTTCGTGGTCATGGGCGTCACAATCACCGCTGCAATGTGGCGGTTCATCTCGTCCGGCGACACCACCAGGCACGGGCGGGTCTTGCGGATCTCGCTGCCCAGGGTGGGGTCGAGGTTGACCAGCCATGCCTCGAATCGTTTCACATCCATTCCCATTCGTCCGCGTCCCATTCGCTCGCGCTGACGGTCTCGCTGTCCAGCAACCGATCGTCGTCGCGTTGGGCCATGAGTCTGAATTGTTCCTCCCAGTTCGCTCGGGCGCTCTTGCCCGGGCGGATCACCAACTGGTTCTCACGGACCGATAGCTCCACCTCCTCGCCCAGGCCCAGTTGCTCAAGGATCGCCTTGGGAATCCGGACCCCCTTGGAGTTCCCCATTCTCACGATTCGTGCTCTTACCGCGCCGTTCATGGACGTGTCTCCTATTGGCCACCGTACTTACATTGTATATACATCGACCGCGGGAGTCAAGAGGATTCGAGGGATTGCCCAGTTCGTGGAGGGTTCCGTCACAGGGAGCGTCCGGCGGGGAAAGTCCTTTTGCCGGGGTCCGGAGTCTGCTAGGATGGCGGCACTGGGTAGATGGAGATGCAATAGGCCGGCGGGGGAGGCCGTCTTACCCTGGGTTGCAGGCGTGGGATCACGCCGCCGGATGTCTTGTGAAAGGAGCAGATGATGAGTTCGATGAATCGCAGGGGGTTCCTGAAACGCACGATGGCTGCGACGGCCGGTTCTTATGCGGTCTTGTCCTCGTTCAGCAATCTGATGCCCAGCGCACGCGGGGCCAATAACCAGGTCCGCGTCGCGGTCGCGGGGATTCGCAGTCGCGGCGGTGCCCACGTGAACGATTTCATGGAGATCGAGGGCGTCAAGGTGGTGGCCCTGTGCGATCCGGACAAGCAGATTCTCGAAAAGGGCATTGCGTCGTTCAAGAAGAAGTACAACGCGAGCGACTCGGACATCGAGGGCTACGCGGACATCCGCCAGATCCTGGATCGCAAGGACGTGGACGCCCTCGTGATCGCGGCGCCGAACCACTGGCATTCGCTGATGACCGTGTGGGCCTGCCAGGCGGGCAAGCACGTGTACGTGGAGAAGCCGGTCAGCCATGCGATCTGGGAGGGTCGCAAGATGGTCGAGGCCGCCCGCAAGTACAACCGGATCGTCCAGGCGGGCACGCAGCATCGGTCCTGTCCCGCGGTGCAGGAGGCGGGTCGCGACATCCGCGCGGGCAAGTACGGCAAGGTCCTCTGGGTCCATTGCGCCGTTCTGAGCTCCCGGGCGAGCATCGGCAAGGTGACGGAGCCGCAGGCGGTGCCGGAGAACATCGACTACAACCTGTGGGCCGGTCCCGCGCCGATGAGCCCGGTCATGCGGAAGAGCTTTCACTATGATTGGCACTGGCAGTGGGCCTGGGGCGACGGCGAGATGGCCAACTGGGGTATTCACTACCTCGACGATGTCCGGCACATGCTGGGCTGGACGAGCGTGCCGACGAAGGTGGTCGCAGCGGGCAATCGGTTCGCCTGGGACGACAACGGTCAGACGCCGAACATGCACTTCGCGCTGATGGACTACGACGGACTGCCCTTGGTGGTCGATATCCGCAACCTGCCCGACCCGGCGCGTCGCGGTGGCAAGGAAGGGGCCCTCTACCTCGGCGGTCGCGGCGGCAACCACATCCAGTGCGAGAACGGCTGGGTCCGCATCTCCCGCGGCGGCGGCGGCGCCTACGACAACAACGGCCAGCGGATCTACCAGTACAAGGGCACCGGCGGCAGCGGGCACACCAACAACTTCATCAACGCGGTTCGCAGCGGGCGGCGCGAGGACTTGGCGGCCGAGATCGAAGTCGGACACCTCGGCACCGCGATCTGCCACCAGGCCAACATCGCCTGGCGGGTGGGAAAAGAGGCCTCCGTGGACCAGGTCCGCGAGAGCATGAAGTCGCACGAGGACGCCGCGAACACGCTCAAGGACATGCTCGAGCAGCTCCAAGGCAACAGCGTCGATCTGGCCAAGCAGCCGTTCGTGCTGGGCCCGATGCTGACCTACGACCGCGACAAGGAGCAGTTCACGGGCGAGAACGCCGAGCAGGCGAACCAGTACATCAAGTGCTCCTACCGCGAGCCGTTCGTCGTCCGCGACAGCGTGTAATCCGCCGGGATTCACGAGGAACCCGATCCCCATGCCCGGACCGTCAACGCTGGGTCTGGACCTCCGTCTGTGTGACAGACGGCTGCTGGACGAGTCGCTCCAGCGTTTCGAGCCGCTGGTTGAGGCGGTCCTGCTCCGCCGCGATCTGTTCCAGCTCCGCGATCCGGGCGTCCTGCTCCTTCAGGGCCTCGATCAGCAGGGCGACCAGCTTGTCGTAGGCGAGCGATCTGGCGTCGGTTCCGTTGGCCTCGTAGTCCACGATCTCCGGGATCACTTTGCCGACCTCCTCCGCGATCAGGCCGATATCGTGTGTGCCTGAGGATTTCCAGTCGAACGCGACGCCGCGAAGCTGTCGGACCTTCGCCATGGCGTTGTCGAGGGTCTGGATGCCGGTCTTCCAACGTTCGGAACTGTAGGTTTTCCAGGCGTTGGCGACGGCCTGGCCGGACGCGTCGCCTGTGTCGGGCAGCGTCAGGCGATAGTCCGGATCGGCGACGCCTAGTCCGACGTACCCGGTCCGGGCCTCGACTGTCACCCGGTCGCCGCCGAAGGGTGGGTAAGGGAAGCTCTCCGCGACGACCAGGCCGGCGGAGGGTCCGTCCCGCCGAATCTCCCACAGATTGACGCCCACGCTGGCGGCGGTCAAACTGATCCCGGCGTCGCTTCCGAGGGCTCCCGCGAATCGCAGCCAGGGCGATGTGCCTTCCACGAGCACGTTGCCCGCGACGTGGAGCTTTTCCTGCGGATTGTCGGTCCCGATGCCGACGTTGCCCGTGGGAATCGAATACAGGTCGTCGCCCAGGACCATCCAATCGGCGTCCTGGCCCTCCGTGACGAGCATGACGTAGTCGGTCTCATGGAGGATCTGCACCCGCCGGCAGTACTGCTTGGGACAGTTCTCGGCCCAGTAGCAGCCGTTCACCTCGACATAATCGCCGGTCAGCAAATGGCAGGCGGTCTTATAACAGACCTGCACGGATTGCAGGCCGGCCAGGAGATCGTTCGGATCGTCCAGGACCAGATCGATCGCGACCGCGACGGTGTAGTCCCCATAGCAGACCACCGGCACGTCGCTGGCCTCGTCGGTTGTGACCATCCCTCGGAATTTGACCTGTCCCTGGCCGAGGAGCTGTCCGGCCAAACTCAGCACAAGCACCATGATGGCTGCGTATCCTGTTGTTCTCATCTTCTCACCTTTCTTCAAACCGCTGATGAACCTATGTGTGTGAAACCGGGCTACCGGCTCCATTCTATAGGAACCCGCCCGGAAAGACAATGGAACAGTCCCCAGCTTCGCACAGACGGTCTTCCTGTTTCCCCTTGTGGCAAATGGCTGGGTTCTGGTAAACTGCACAGACGTGTTCGGGGCCGATGTGTGAACTCAGTGAAGCGTGATCGGGCGGCAGCACGACAATAGGTAATGCCGGCAAAATGCAGATCGTAGCGGTAGCGAATCAGAAGGGCGGTTGCGGCAAGACCACGACCGCCATCAACCTTGCGGCGGCCCTCGCCAAGATCGGGCACCGTGTGCTGCTCGTCGATTTCGATCCGCAGGGCCACGCGACCCTGGGCTTGGGCTACGACCCCAACAGCTTCGCCCAGAGCGCCTACCACGTCGTGTCGGATTACGTGCCGGTCTCGCAGGTCGTCGTGAGCACGCGCGTCAGCCGACTCGGTCTGCTCCCGAGCAACATCCTCCTGGGCGGGGCCGAACTGACGCTGCGCAACGTGCCGGGCAAGGAACTGATCCTTGGCGAGCAACTGCGGTCGGTCTCTCGGGACTACGAGATCTGCGTGATCGACTGTTCGCCGTCGCTGGGCCTGCTGATGCTGAATGCTCTGGTGGCGAGCACGGGCGTTGTCATCCCGGTCCAAGCCCATTTCTTCGCTCTCGACGGGCTCAGGCGCCTGCTGGACACGATCCGGGTGGTCCGCGAGCGGTTCTACCCCTGCCTCGTGAGCCCGCTGGGCGTGGTGCTGACCTTCGTGGAGGAGCGGACCGCGTTGAGCAAACGGATCGAGACGGGACTCCGCGGCTTGTTCGGCGCCCTGGTTTTCAATACGGTTATCCACAAATCTGTGGCCTTGGCCGAGGCGCCGAGCCACGGACAGACCATCTTCGAGTTCGCCCGCGACAACAAGGGGGCCAGGGAATACGAAGCGCTGGTGCGCGAGACGGTCGCCCGCCTGGGGACGCCCGACGTGCTGGATGCGGCCCGGTCCTGACCGGGTTCCTCACGAGGATTGACTTGCCGCCATGATGGCCGCGATCTTGAGGGCATATTTCTGCGTGGCCTTCAGGCGATGGCCTCGCGGCCCGCCATTGTGGATTCTGGCCATGTCGAGCAGGCTCTTGCCCCGCCCATAATAGCTCAGGTAGGCCCGGACAACCTGTCTGGCCTTCTCGGGATCTGAAGCCTCGCAGTATTTCCAGTCCACGCCCAGGATTCGCGTGCCGTCCTCCCAGTACCGTCGGTGGATCTGATAGGCGCCGATGGCTCTGCCGTGATCGCCCACCGCGTTCGGATCGCGCCGGCTCTCGACCCGCGAGATGGCGTCGAGAAGCCGTTCCATCTCCTTGTCGTCGGTCGCATGCGCCTTCCCGCCCAGCCCGACGAGCCAGATGGCCAGTGCCATTGCCAAACATGCGTACAAGGGTCTCATTGTCGTACCCCCCGGTTCGAATGAAACGCCTGTCTGCGGTTGTCCTGAGATTCGTCAACGGGCCGTCCACAGAATCAGCCCACCCAGCTCATACGATAACGAGGGCAGTCGGTGCGGGAGGATAGGGAAAAAACGCAACGGAGGATACGCGGGAGGACCGGCTGCCAGAACGTTCTTGCGACCTCGCGCAGAGTGACGAAACGTGGGCCGGACGCTGTCATTCCTGCACTGCAAAGGCGCGGCATCTTGTTTTCTTAGCAAGCATTTTTGGTTGCGGCAGGAGGCCGCGCCAAGAAAGCAGGAATCCAGGAATCGCGGAACCGGGCGCAACATGGGAAGTGGATTCCCGCTTGGCGCGGGAATGACAATCCGGGGTTTCCATGAACCCCTGTTGTGTGCATACGAGTGCAGTCTTGCCCCCCGGAAGACCGTCCTCTGATCAACCGTTGGAATGGCGTCAAAGCAAAATGAATCGGGCCCACCCTGTGGGGATGGGCCCGACTGTCATCGAGATGAAAGGTGACCGATCCTACTGCTGCGCGTCGAGCGACTTGATCCGAATGTTGCGGAATTCGAGGTAGTCGCCGTGACCGCAGAAGCCGATGTGGCCCTTGTCGCGCTTGAGACCCGGATGAGCCCGGTGGTCCATCGTCTCCGGCGTGCTCGCCTTGTCGAGGTCGGCGTCGACGATGGTCATGCCATTGACCTTGACGGTGATCTGACGGCCCTTGGCGGTGACTTCCTCGCAATTCCATTCTCCGACGGGCTTGAGACACCCGCGTTTGGCCGGGACGACGCCGTAGATCGAGCCGTGGAACTGGTACGGCTGCAAGTTTGCATATTGCGGCGCCGAATCCTCCAGAATCTGGATCTCCATCCCCTCGTAGGCGGCGTCCCCGCCCAGCGGGGCCCGGATGCCCAGGCCGTTGTTGGCGCCTGGGGTCAGCTTGAACTCGAATCGGAAGATGAAGTCGCCATACTCCTGGGCGGTGTACACGTTGCCGCCGGCCTTCTTCGGGTCGCAGATTATCTTGCCGTCCTGGGCGTAGTAGCCGGCGGTGTTGCCGGTCCAGCCGGTCATGTCCCGCCCGTTGAACAGGGGGACGAAACCCGCCAGTCTCTCTTCCGCAGACACGATCTCGCGGATGTAGATGTTTCGGAAGTACAGGAAGTTCCCGTGGTTTTGCAGCTCGATCTGGCCGGTGGGGAACATCGGACGGCCATTGTACTTCTGCAGGTCGAACCGGTTCCAGTAGTTCTCCATGACGACGTTGTCCACGACGAGCTCGCCGTTGAGGTAGACGGTGACCTTGTCGCCGACCATGAGGATTCGGAACGTGTTCCACTCGCCCACGGGCTTGTCCGCGACCTTGGACGGCTTGCTCGGGTTGTTCTGGTTGTTGTACAGGCCGCCGGAGCCGACTTGGGCGCCCGCATCCGTGCGGGCCGTGTCCCAGATCTGGACTTGGGGCGAGCCGCGCAGGTAGATGCCGCTGTCGCCGTTTTCCTCGATCTTCCAGTCCACGAGCATTTCGAAGTCGCCGTAGTCCTTGGCGGTGCACAGGCTGCGTCCCTTGCCGTCGAAGATCAGGACGCCGTCGACGACGCTCCAGTGGGCCCGCATGTTCTCGTCGGCCTCTTTCTGCAGTTGGGCCAGCTCGTCCGGGGGCAGGGCCGCCCGCCGGTCCGGATTGTCGTACGGGCCTTTGAGCAGGCCTTTCCAGCCGGCGAGGTCCTTGCCGTTGAACAGAGCGGTGAAGCCCTCGGGAGGCTGATTCAGCGGCGTGGCCGCCGCGACTGTCTGGACGGCACAGGCCGCCAACAGAAGGAACAGGGATACTGCCGCAAGAACTCCGGTTGAATGGGACATCTCTCTTCTCATCGCGATTCTTCCTTTCCGAGGCCTGATGCGACCCGTGGGAGCCAGAGAACGGCTCGTGCCGTTCGAGCGTCACGGACGCGCAGGCGACTGCAACTGGCAAGAGTCTACGCCGGGACAATCGCTCCGTCAAGCTCCCTCGCCGCGGATCGGCGAGCGAGTGCGATCGCGTCGTCCGAGTGTCGTCGGATCCGGTCATTCCTGCCCTGCAAAGTCGCGGCATATTGCTTTTCTGACAAGTATTTCGGACAGGACACGCCCATTGCCCCCGAACCATAGGAATCGGAACGTCCGTTCCAATCGATGGCAGGCACGCCCGAAGCGGTCGTGCGAGGGGAGTTTTTCGCATTGCGGCCTCCGGCGTGAACGCGAGCGAAGCGCTCGGTTGCAGGTTTGGCGCAGCACGGCGGATGTTGCCGTCCCCCTTACCGCTGGTGGCTCCAATGCGTCAGACTCCCGCCGCACCGCGGCGGATTCCGGATCGATCCGTCCGTTCCTCTGTAGCAAGCACTTGGGTTGCGGCCGAAGGCCGCTTCAAGCACGCAGGAATCCAGGAATCGCGGAACCGGGCGCGACCTGGAGAGTGGATTCCCGCTTGGCGCCGGAATGACAATCCGAAGTCGCGCGTGCAGCCCTCGTCTGAGTCATCCATCGGGTGGGCCCGGCGTACCCTCTTCCGGATGGGCGGTTCCCGTTGCCTCTGGACCGGCTTGCGTCTACAATAACAGGGTAGCAGATTCGAAAGCTGTGGGCATGAAGAGAGTTTCCTGACCTCGCGTCACAAGGAGCTTCATCATGAACGAGCGGAGACGGACGAGCCGGCCTGCGACGGAACGCGTGAAGAGTCTTCCTCCACGGCCCGGCGGATCGCACAGGGCATTCACGCTGATCGAGCTGCTGGTGGTCATCGCCATCATCGCAATCCTGATGTCCGTCCTTATGCCCGCGCTGAGCCGGGCGCGGGAGCAGGGGCGTCGCGCGGTCTGCCTGAGCCATCTCAAGACGCTGACCCTGGGCTGGACGATGTACGCGGATGAGAACGAGGACCGCATCGTCAACGGCGAGGCCTACTATTCGCCCACGACTGCGGCCGCGGCCCCGGTGCCCGGTTCCGGTCCTCACCAGGGCGAGCGCTACTGGGTGGGCAACGACTGCGCCCAAGGCTACGCAACGGGCGAACAGCGGCCGCTCAACATCCAGGTGGAGGCCATCCGCGTCGGTGCGCTGTATCCATACTGCAAGGCGGATAAGGTCTACCGGTGTCCGACCGGGGTCCGCGGCGAGATGCGGACCTACTCGACCGGCTACGGCATGAACGGCTGCTTCGACGCGCCGGGGACCTACAGCGGCAACCGCGGCGTGCGGGTCGGCCAGACGGTGCTCATGGTCAAGAAGCGGTCGGAGATCACGGTCCCCGCGCCGGCTTATCGGCTTGTCTTCCTGGACGAGGGACGGATCAGTCCGGACAGTTACGCGGCGTACTACCTCACGGCCAGGTGGTGGGACCCGCCGTTCGTCCGCCATGGCGACGGGACGAACGTCGCTTTCGCCGACGGACACAGCGACTACTGGAAGTACCGAGGCAAGGAGACGATTGCGGCCGGCAAGCAGGCCAACCCGCCGTATGGGTATACCCCCACGACCGACGACGGTCGGGACGACCTGCGGAAGATGCAGGAAGCCATCTGGGGGAGAATCGGATACTGAATCGGCGGCGGGGCTACCATCTGGAGCAGACTTCTCTCTTGGGAGGAAATGTCGTGAGAACGTTGGATTTTGCCGGAACCCGCGGGACTGGTGTGCTCTCGATCTGGCGGGGACGGCAGGCCGGATATCGCCTGCGTCGGAGCCTGCACGCACGATGTGAAGGTCTACGAGAACATGGGCGCGGGCGGTTGAATTGGACCGAGGATTCTGGTATACTTTCCATAGTCGGTTGTTTGGAGAAGGAC
The DNA here is from genome assembly GCA_035342095.1 of Sedimentisphaerales bacterium. GTDB lineage: Bacteria > Planctomycetota > Phycisphaerae > Sedimentisphaerales > Anaerobacaceae > PLanc-01. Next base: position 12,895 of record DAOQWL010000056.1, read on the forward strand.
TCATAATACATCCATTCCAGGGGAGGGCGTTGTGGTCATGAGGTCGCCGAAAGTCCTGCTGTGTACGGTAGTGTGGGTGTCTGCATGGTTGTGCCCAGTGGCACCGGGCCACTCTGATCCGCCCTGGAAGAACCAGATCGCCTTCCCGGACGACGCGTTCCAGAGCTGGACGTCGCCTCCCTACATCAAGTTCACGATCATCACGAAGGAGGGGTACGACTCGAACGTGGTCTACTATCAGGACTGCACCCAGTACGACTATCACTATGACTTCGCCCTCAAGTGCCTCGAACCGTTCGTGGGCATGACTATCGAGGAGTTCGACGCGGTCACGCTCCATGCGACGGGCCAGCAGGCGATCCTGGGCGCGGTGATCTTGCCGCCGTGGCATGATCCCGCCTTCAACGAGTACGGAATTCAGCTCACTCGCACCGATGCGTACACGCGAGAAGAGACCCTCGCGATCTTCAACCTCGTGAAGGCTTCCGTCATCGCTGATGCGAACGTGACCGCGTATTACTTCCCGACCTACGAGCAGTATTCGGTGGCCCAAGTGAACCGCGAGTGGTTCGAGGCGCGGTGCGTCCCGGTCGGCTCGACCGCCCAGTGGTCGGAGGGCGGCGCCATCTACTCCGCCGGCTGGACCCTGGGAACGCTCAAGCAGGTCGCGGGCTCCGACATCCAGCGGGCGTACACCGCCGGCGAGCTGACGCCGGACGATGTCCTCCTCACGGACGGCGTGCCCGCGGAAATCCCCTCCGTCGCTGGGATCATCACGTTGATGGCCTCCACGCCCAACTCGCACGTCGCGATCCTGTCACGATCCCAGGGCGTCCCGTTCGTCCACATGGTGGACGACGACGCTGCGCTCGCCCGGTCGCTCGTCGGGCACAGCGTCTATCTGGCGGCCACGGAGTCCCGATACAACCAGACCATCAAGCTGCTTGATGCCTCCTCTCTGAGCGAAGACGAGAAGTCCGCTCTGCTGGCGATGAAGAAGGCGGCACCGCTGGTGATCCAGCCCATGACCTCGCGAGGCGAACTCTGGGCGGATACGAGCGACCTGTCGCCATCGGACATCCGTTTCTTCGGCGGCAAGGCGTCGAACTTCGGCGTCCTTCGCCGGGCCTTCCCGGACGATTCGCCCGCCGCGATGGCGTTCTCGTTCGATCTGTGGACGGGCTTTCTCGACCAGCGACTGCCCGAATCGGCAGGGGGCAAGACGCTCCGAGAGGAGATCGGGGATCGCCTGGCGGATTACACGGCGTATCCGCCTGCCGGTCTGGAGGCCCTCTCGGACGATCTCGACGCGATTCGCGATCTGTTCAAGGACGCCCAGACGACCGGCTTCGGCGCATCGGAGACCCTGGTCATTGACGCCTTGCAGGATTTCGGGTTCGATGCGAACAGCAAGATCCGGTTCCGCAGCTCGACGAACGTCGAGGACAGCGACCAGTTTACCGGCGCCGGCCTGTACGACAGCTTCAGCGGCTGCCTCGCGGACGACACGGACGACGATACATCGGGTCCGTGCGCCTGCGATCCCTCGGAGGGCAACGAACGCGGCGTGTTCCGCGCGATCCGCAAGGTCTTCGCCAGCTTCTACAACGACAACGCCTTCCTCGAGCGGCTCAAGCGCGACGTGAACGAGGCGGAGGTGGGCATGGCCCTGCTCGTGCACCATTCGTTCCCCGACGAGATCGAGCTGGCCAATGGCGTCGCCACGCTGGAACGGGGCTCCAACGGGCGGTGGTCGGCCGGCATCGTCTCCCAGAAGGGCGCGGTCTCCGTGACCAATCCGCCGACGGACGCGGTGCCCGAAGAGGTCCGGATCGAGGTCTGGGGTTCCGATCCGTACGTGGAGGTCCGCCAGCGTTCGAGCCTCGTCTCGCTCCGCGAGAATACCGTGCTCGAATGGGAGAGCGAGTACGTCGAGCTGTACAATCTGCTCGTGACTGCGGCCGACCGGTATTGCAAGGAGACGGGCAAACAGGACATTGTTCTGGACTTCGAATTCAAGAAGACCTCGCTCGACGACAAGCTGGTCGTCAAGCAGATTCGCGAGATCCCGCAGGCGGGCGGCGACGAGTACGAGACGCCGTTCCTGCTGGGCCAGTCGAAGACCTACTGGACGCTCCATGGTCGCGGCGGAAACGTTTTCACGAACCACCGACTCAAGTCCCGCTGGACGCTCTCGCCCAGGAGTGTCTGGCTCGACGACGAGAGCCTCAATCGGTGCCTCTACGATCAGGTGTCGATCGAGTACGTCGCGGATGGCGAGATCCGACAGGTTGCCGGGAGTCTGTCCTCGCTGCCCGATGCTTCGCACGTCTACACGCCTCCCCAGTCGGAGTGGGACTCGCCCGTCCTGACGGACAGTTGGCGATTCGTGGACCAGAGCAACCCACGGACGTACCGGCTCCAGATGATGGCGATGTTCGACGCGGTTGTGCCCGATCCCGTCGTGACGGTTGACGATTTCCGCATCGACGTGGAGGTCGCATACGACCAGCCGGTCCCTGTCGATCTCGACGATGTCACGACCGACGAGGCCGCGAGCGTCAGGCTCTACCAGCCTTGGGAACCCGCCGCGGAGGACGAGATCCAGGAGTGCTCCTTCGACGATCCCAACACCGGCGTGTCGATCTGCACGCGGTTCTATATGCGATGGAGCTGGAACTGGACGTCGCCCACGTCGGTCCAGTTCGAGAGCACGCGGATCGAGGGCCTGACGACCGAGCCGATCCTCCTGACCGGCTACTTCTCCCAGAGCATCGGCGGCGGGGCGCACCTGTGCCCGAAGAACTTCCTGTTCGAGCCCGGCCTGGAACCCGGCATCTCGCAGCAGACCCTCGACGAGCTGATCGCGAAAAACGTCCGCCTGATCTACTACACGACCGGCGCCCGCGAGTGCCGTCCCACGGAATGCAAAGACACGCCCCCGTTCATCGGTTTCTACGGCTTCGACGAGCCCATCGAGTGAGCATCGCGGTTCGTAGTGACGCCATGGGGCGTTGTCTTCTCCGCCAGCGGGCAGAATATGCCCTCACGTGCACAGTGCGAACACGGTGCGTCGCTGCGCTCGGAAAATGTGGCCCGCGCATCGTCCTTGTGCTAAGATAATCCTCCCGGCCAGTGGCAGGCGTTTCGGTACGGTCGTTGCCTGTGACTGCGGACCTGGAAGATGGTGGGGTTCGTGTGAACAAGGAGATGCCTACGATGCGAACGTGCCAATCGATTCTGTGCTTGCTGGCAGTCTCCTTTCTTCCGTCTGCGGCTTGGGCGCAGGGCGATCCGTTCCTCGTGGGCGCCTGCACGCATTTCAGCCAGGGCAAAGGGGTTCTCGACCGGAATATCGAGAGCCTCCGGCAGGCGGGCATCGTCTCGATCCGCGACGAAGTGGGCTGGGTCTCCGTCGAGTGCCAGAAGGGCAAGCTCGCCATGCCCGAGAGCTTCGATGGGTACGTCCGCAAGGCCGCGGGCGCAGGGCTGCGCGTGCTGCTCATCCTCGACTACGCCAATCCCTTCTATGACGACGGCGACCGGCCTCGCTCGCCCGAGGCGATTGAGGGGTTCTGTCGGTACTCCGAGTTCGTCGTGAAACACTTCGGCAACGACGTCCGTCTGTACGAAATCTGGAATGAGTGGGACATCGGCATCGGCCTGCCCCAGCGGTACGACAAGGGCGGCTCGCCCGAGGACTACGTCAAGCTGTTGAAGGCGGTCTATCCGCGGATCAAGGCGGCCGATCCCGGCGCGACCGTCATCGCGGGGGCGTCCACGAGCGGCGCAGTGAAGAGGGGCTGGCTCGAAGAGATCGTCCAGCTCGACGCCCTCGGCTTCTGCGACGCGATCTCGATCCACAGCTACAACTACAGCGGCAAGTTCCCCGAGCGAGGCCCCGAGGCGTGTTCCGCCTGGATGGCGAGCGTGCAGGAGATGCTCCGCAGATACCACGGGGGCAAGGACGTGCCGTTCCACGTCACGGAGATGGGCTGGCCCACCCACGTCGCCAGGCATGGGACCGATCCGGAGTTGTCCGCGTCCTACTTGGCGAGACTGTACCTGCTGGCCCGCACGTCGCGGTCCTTCAAGGGGCTCTGGTGGTACGATTTTCAGGACGATGGGTGGAACCCGCAGTACAACGAGGACAACTTCGGCCTGGTCCGTCCCGATCTGACGCCCAAGCCCGCGTACCACGTCATGGCGGATATCTCCGCACTGGCCGCCCACGGACAATTCGTGGATCACCTGCCCACCCAGGACGAGAACCTCTGGGTCCTGCGGTTCAAGGTGCGCCAGGGAGACTGCTGGGCCTTGTGGTCCGCGGACGACCAGGACCGCCAGGTCATCTTGCAGACGGAGTCCCCGGCCCGGCCCGTGACGGTCCAGCAGGCCGGGCACGACGCCCGCCCGACGCAGTGGGGTTTCCGCGATTGGACGAGGCGGGGCGCCGAGTATGCGCCCAATCGCCTGTCGCTGGTCGTCGGGCATCGGGCGGTCCTGCTCGGCGGCGATCTTTCGGGTGTATCGGTCGTCGAGGTTGTCCCGCGGTTCCGCGATGCTCCAAAAACCGGACAGGAACGAGGTTCTTAGGACGCAACGGACGAACAGGAGGCTCACACAATGGGAACCCGTATGCACAGTGGATTCTATGTCTTGTCGTGTACTCTGGTCCTGTCGGCCGCGACAGTCCTGGCGGGACAGGATCGATTCAAGCTCCGTGAGTTGTACCCGCAGGAGAGGATCGCACAGATCCTGGTCCCGCGCGAGCAGTGGCGTCCCTGGCCCCAGGCCGGCGATCGCGCCTCCTGGGAAGGCTTGCCCGAATCGGTGCGGAAGGACCTGATCGCCAATGGCGAGCAGTATCTCCGCTACGATTGGCCGGATTTGCCCGCGACGTTGTTCCTTGAATTCGCACGAGAGGGCAATCGCAGCCGCTACGAGCGCGAGCACTTTGCCCGCCGGGGGGCGCTGACGGATCTGCTGATTGCCGAGTGCGTCGAGGGCCAGGGTCGTTTCCTGGACGACATCGCCAACGGCGTCTGGGCCATCTGCGAGGAGTCCTTCTGGGGCGTCCCCGCGCACGTCGGGGTGCAGAAGGCGGGTTCGGGACTGCCCGATCCCGGTGAGCCGGTGGTGGACCTGTTCGCCGCGGAGACCGGGGAGAGCCTCGCCTGGACGTTCTACCTCCTGGGCGAGCAGCTCGACCGGGTCTCGCCGATGATCTGCAAGCGAATCCAGTATGAGATGGGCCGTCGGATCTTGACCCCGTGCTTCGAGCGGGACGATTTCGGCTGGATGGGTTTCAAGGGCGGTCGCGTCAACAACTGGAATCCGTGGTGTAACGCGAGCTGGCTTACCTGCACGCTGCTCGTCGAGCCGAACGAGGTCCGGCGCACGGCGTCCGTCGCGAAGATCGTTCGCAGTCTGGACCATTTCCTCGACGCCTACACCGACGACGGCGGCTGCGACGAAGGACCTGGCTACTGGAGCCGGGCGGGGGCCTCGCTGCTGGATTGCCTGGAGCTGCTCCACAGCGCCACGAAGGGCGGGATCGACGTGTACAACCAACCTCTGGTCCAGGAGATCGGCCGGTACATCTACCGCGTCCACATCGCGGACGACTGCTTCGTGAACTTCGCGGACGCCTCCGCGAGGGCGCACCCGCCCGCTGAACTGGTGTACCGCTACGGCAGGCGGATCGGGGACGACCGCCTGGCCGGTTTCGGCGCGTACCTCCACAGCCGGGAGGACAAGGGGTTCGCAGGCAAGGGGGGGTACACAGTCGGTCGATACTTGCCGGAGATCTTCCATTTCGTCGAGATCGAGTCCGCGCAGGCAGCAGCGCCGCTGCCGAGGGACGTCTGGTTCGACGGCATCCAGGTGATGGCGGCCCGAGACACGGCGGGGACCGCCCAAGGCTGCTTCGTCGCGGCCAAGGGCGGGCACAACGCCGAGAGCCATAACCACAACGACGTCGGCAATTTCATCGTCTACGTGGACGGCCGGCCGATCCTCATCGACATCGGAGTTGAGACCTACAGTCGCAAGACGTTCAGCTCGCAGCGGTACGAGATCTGGACGATGCAGTCGGCCTGGCACAACCTGCCGACCCTCGACGGCGTGACGCAGAACCCCGGGCGACAGTTCGCAGCGAAGGACGTGCAGTACGAGGCCGACGAAGACCACGCGCAGTTGCAGCTCGACATCGCAGGCGCCTATCCGGCCAAGGCCAATCTCAAATCCTGGGTCCGCACGATCCGCCTGAACCGGGGAAAGGGCATCGCGATTACCGATGCCTATGCCCTGGAGAAACCGGCGCAGGAGATCACGCTGAGCCTGGTGACGCCCTGCACGGTGACAGAGCAAGGAAGCGGCCGACTGAGACTCCAGACCCTCGACGAACCCTTCGTCGCCATGCAGGTCATCTATGATGGGACCCAGCTCAAACCGACGGTGGAGACGGTTCCCGTCGAGGATGGTCGTCTCCGTTCGGTCTGGCCCGAGCAGCTCACACGCATCCTCCTGAAGGCCGAGAAGCCCGCGACGCAGGACACCTGGACCGTGCGAATCGAACGGGCGCAGGATAAGTGACACTGACATGCAGCCATTCACACTTCTGATCAAACCCTCCGGCTCCGACTGCAACGTCGATTGTGCGTACTGTTTCTACAAGTCCCGCGCGTCGGAAATCGGACACGGCCGGCAGCGGATGAGCGACGAAGTCCTCGAACGGCTCGTGAAGGACTACCTCGGTCTGCGGTTTCCCCTCTCGGGCTTCGCGTGGCAGGGGGGCGAGCCAACCCTGATGGGCCTGGACTTCTTCCGGAAGGCGGTGGAACTCCAGAAGCGTTGCGGCGTCGCGGGCCAGGAGGTCGGCAACTCGATCCAGACCAATGCGATCCTCCTGGACAACGCCGACTGGTGCCGGTTCCTGCACGAGAACGAGTATCTCGTGGGCGTCAGCATCGACGGGCCGAAGGAACTGCACGATCACTACCGGCGCGACCTGGGCGGCCATGGTACATGGGATCGCGTCATGGCCGCGATCCGTCGCATAAAGGATTCCGGCGTCGAGTACAACACGCTCACGCTCGTCAATCGCCTGACCGCGGACCATGTGGACGAGATCTTCGATTTTCTCGTCGGACTCGGCGTCCGGTATCTCCAGTTCATTCCGTGCGTGGAGGTGGACCCGCGGACGGGCCGGGTCGCGGAGTTCTCGGTGACGCCGGAACAGTATGGCGATTTCCTGTGCCGGCTCTTTGAGCGATGGATCGCGTTTGGGCCCGACAAGCTCAGCATCCGCGACTTCGACTCCGTCCTGTGCCACTGCATCGGCGGTCGGCACACGATCTGCACCTTCGACAGGCAGTGCAGCCAGTACGTCGTCGTCGAGCACCAGGGGGATGTCTTTCCGTGCGATTTCTTCGTCGAGCCGAGGTGGCGCCTGGGCAACATCTTCGAGACGCCCATCGAGCAGCTCGCAAACTGTGCCCAGAAGAAGACCTTCGCTCGGATGAAGGGGAACCTCGCGAACAAGTGCCTGGTCTGCCGGCACCTGTCGATCTGCCGGGGCGGGTGCTTGAAGGACCGCGCGCCGTTCGATAGGGACAGCTACGGGCGGGAGAGCTACTTCTGCGAGAGCTACCGTCGGTTCTTCGACTATGCGATGCCTCGATTTCTGCAGGTGGCGGCGCAAATCCGCAGCGGCGCCCTTGTCAGGCCGGGGCAATTGACCTAACATGGCGTCGCCAACGAAATTGAAAGGACCATCCATATGGCACAGGTTGATCGCAGAGCGTTCATCGCGGGTTCCGTGGCGGCCCTGGCCGGCGTCGGTGCGGCCGGCTGCGCCACGCAGAAGGCGTCCGCGTCCGAGTCGAAAACGCAGCGAGGCAATCGGATTGCCGTCGCGACGTATTCCTTCTGGCAGTTCAAAGACGACCGGAAGATGCCCATCGAGAGATGCATCGACGAGGCCGCCCGCATGGGATTCGACGGCGTCGACATCCTGCTGCGACAGATCGACGGCGAGCCGAATGTGGACAACGCCTACTTGCAGAAGCTCAAGCGCCACGCGCTGATCAACGGCCTGGACCTGTGCAATCTGTCCACGCACCAGAGCTTCGTCTCGCCGGACGAGGCCAAACGCCGGCAGAACATCGATCTGACGATCAGGCAGATCGAAATCGCCTACCAACTCGGCATCCCGATCATCCGCGTCAACACAGGACGCTGGGGCACCAGCGGCAGTTTCGACGAGCTCATGGCCAATCGCGGCATCGAGCCCGTCCTGCCCGGCTACACCGAGGATGACGGCTTCAAGTGGGTGATCGACTCGCTGGAGAAATGTCTGCCAAGGGCCGAGGAGTGCGGCGTCATTCTCGGTCTGGAGAACCACTGGGGACTCGCTCGGACTCCCGAGGGCCTGCTGCGGATCGTCAATGCGGTCAACTCGCCCTGGCTGCGGGTCCTGCTTGACACCGGCAACTTCCTGGAAGACCCGTACGACAAGCTGGAGATGTGCGCGCCCCAGACCGTCTTCATGCAGGCCAAGACCTACTACGGCGGCGGCCTGTGGTACACGCTCGACCTGGACTACGAGCGGATCGGCCGGATCATGAAGAAGCACAGCTATCAAGGCTACGTCTCGCTCGAATTCGAGGGCAACGAGGACTGGCGGACGGCCATCCCGAAGGGCTTGGCTCTATTGCGCAAGGCGTTCTGTTGACGGGAAGGGGACTCCTTCGAGCGAAACGGGCCTGATCGCCGTGCCAGACCATCAGACGGGCAAACCGGTGGAGATCCGGTGCGTATACTCACTGACGGGCTTGCCGGATTGAGGTCTTGTCTGGAGAGGTTGTCCCGTTTGTGCAGATGAAGACGACGCAACCGGTATCGATTGTTCTTGTCGCAGGAGATGTCTGATGTGCAGACCCATTCTCGTTTCAATCCTCGCTGTTGTCGCGATTTCGTCGGCGACTGCTGTCCGTGCGGTTGCCTCTGCGTCGGCTCCCGAACCGATCCAAACGCTCAGAATCGGGGCTGCGGCGCCTGATTTTGCCCTGCCCGGCGTGGATGGGCGAACGCACAAGCTCTCCGAGTACAGCCGGGCCAAGGTTCTCGTCGTCGTGTTCACCTGCAATCACTGCCCGACGGCCCAGGCCTACGAGGCCCGGATCGCGAAGCTGGCAGCCGACTACAGGAACCAGGGCGTCGTCCTCGTCGCGATCTCGCCGAACGATCCGTTGGCGGTCCGACTCGACGAGCTGGGCTACACGGATGTGGGCGATTCGTTCGAGGACATGAAGATCCGGGCCAAGGACCGAGGCTTCAAGTTCCACTACCTCTACGATGGCGACAAGCAGGAAGTGTCCAAGGCGTATGGTCCCATCGCCACGCCGCACGTCTTCGTCTTCGACGCGGACCGCAAGCTCCGCTACACCGGTCGCGTGGACGACAACGAGCGGGACCCGAACGCGGTCAAATCACCCGATGCCCGCAACGCAATCGAGGCCCTGCTGGCTGGGAAACCCGTGCCCGTTGAGACGACCAAACCCCCCGGCTGCTCGATCAAGTGGTCGGACAAGCGGGCCTCGGTCAGCCTGGCATTCGAGAAATGGGCCCAGGAAGACGTGGCCTGGAGTACGATCCGCCTGGAGGCGGTCAAGACACTTCTCCAGAACGACACGAACAAGCTTCGGCTCATCAATCTGTGGTCTATCGGGTGTCGGCCGTGTGTCCAGGAGTTTCCATCGCTGGTCGAGATCAATCGTATGTATCGCGGTCGCGACTTCGAGATGGTGAGCATCAACCTCGACGGCCTGGAGGGCCGAGGCAAGACGTACCAGTTCCTCACGGACAAGGAGGCCTCGTTCACCAACTACGTGTACGTTGGCGATGGGCGCGCTCTCCTGAGCGCGGTGGACCCCAAATGGACCGGCGCCATCCCGTATACGCTCGTGATCAAGCCCGGCGGCGAGGTTCTCCACACCCGTCTTGGGATGATCGACCCGCTCGCGATGAAGAAAGTCATCGTGGACTACCTCGGCCGCACGTACAAGTAGCGGGTTGACCGCATTCCCCGGGCGAGTCGCGCAGACCCGTTTGGGCGGGGTGCGATTCGTGTTCTCAGGTCGGTTCCTCCAATCCCTGGGAATCGACTCTATCATTCTTGCGCCAAGCAGGAATCCGGGAACCGCAGGACCCGGCCCATCATGGATAGTGGATTCCGGCCCCCGATCGGGTCGGGGGCAGACTCTGTCCGAGAACGAGAAAGTCAACGTCGAACGACCCATTTCACGGCAAACCAGAAACTGCCTACAAACGCAGACTGCACCCATCGCGTGGTCAAACCGCCTTTCCATCTTGACATCCGGGCCTGTCGTTGGCATGGTGGGAGACCGGAGCGGTCGATTGAGGGGCTCGGACCGGATGTCCGCCGTTCCTTGTGGAGTTGTGTGCCGGTCAGGCAGATGGGCATATGGACCTCGGGGAAGAGGCTTGATCCTCTCTTCCCCAATGGGAATTGAGGGGTGATATGCAGGGACGTGGAACGACAGAGCGGCGACCGCATGAGTCGCATCCTACAGCCACGCCGGAGTTGAATTCGCCCGAGCCTGTCGTCGATTTGCTGCCCTGCAGCTTCTTTGTCACGGACCATGAGGGAAGACTCCTCCGGTGGAACCGGGATTTCCGACGTCTGATCGAGTATTCCGATGGGGAACTCGGTTCGATGCGCATCCTCGATGTCGTGGATAGCGAGTGCAGGGGGGCTCTGGCGGAGGCGATGAACCGGGCGTTCGAAGGCGACCCAATTCGGATGGATGTGATCTGCCGAGCCCGGAGCGGCCGGGCCATTCCGCTATTCATCACGGCCCAGCGTGCGACCGTCGAGGCCGGAACCTGCCTGATCGTGGTTGGGACGGAAGACGTCTGGCGGAAACCCGCGGCGCAGCAGTCGGCCGAGCGGAGTGTGAGGGATGAACGAAACCTGCCGCCCGCGTCGATCGACAACCTGCCGGACGCCATGTGCGCCAAGGGCCGTTGGCGCGAAGAGGATGCCTATCGCGCGATCGTGGATCACTCGTTCCATGGCCTGATCGTCGTTCAGGACGGCAAAGTCGTCTTTGCCAACCGTGCTACGGAGGAGATTACAGGCTACAGTGTCCAGGAGATCGTAAGCTCCACCCCTGAATCGGTGCGGGATTTCGTTCACCCGCTGGATCGCGACAGAGTGTGGCAATCGCACGAGGCGCGTCTTCGCGGCGAGCACCTTCCCGATCAATATGAATTTCGTGTGACCCGTAAGGACGGCTCTACCCGCTGGGTTCAGATCCACACCAGTCGTGTGGAGTACCGCGGGCGCCCGGCGATCCAGGCTGCCTTCATCGACACGACGGAACGTCGCCACGCCGAAGAGGCCCTGCGTCGGAGCGAGGCCCGCAACCAGGCCCTGCTGAACGCCAATCCCGATCTCATGTTCCGGCTCAGCCGGGGCGGCGTGTTTCTCGACTGCAAGCCTCCGAAAGACGACGCCTTGTCCGTATCCCCGACGCAGTTCATCGGCAAGCACCTGGAGGATGTGTATCCGGCGGGGCTGACGCGAGCCCTGATGCACTGCATCGAGATGGCCGTCCAGACGGGCCGCGTGCAGACGCTGGAGTACGCGTTGCCCGACGCAGACAGCGGAGCCTCGGTGTTCGAGTGTCGGGTGGTTGCTTGCGCTGAACAGGAGGTCGTGGCGATTGTCCGGGACATCTCAGACCGTATCCGGGCGGAGCACCTGGCGGAACTCCAGCGCGATCTGGCGATCCGGCTCAGCAGCCTGTCGGACCTGAAGGAGGGGCTCCAGCACTGTCTGGAGGCGGCGGTCAAGGCCTCACAAATGGATTGTGGGGGGCTCTACACCGTGGACCCGCAGGACGCCTGCTTCCGACTCGCCGCTCATGTCGGGCTGTCCAACGAATTCACGAAACGGGCCGATTCCCATTCGATGGAATTCCAGGAGACGCAGTGCATTCTGAATCGGGGGCCTGTCTACGGGACCTATGGCACGCTGGGTTTGCTCGGGGGACCGGCCCAGCAAGCGGAGACGTTGCGGGCGGCGGCGATCATTCCGATTCGGCACAACGACCAGGTCATCGCCTGCCTGAGCGTGGCCTCGCACACGAGCGATGATGTGCCGCCTTGGTCTCGTGTCGTCTTGGAGACGATTGCCGCGCAGATCGGCAGCGCGCTCAGTCGCCTGAAGATCCAGGAGTTGCTGCGACGGTCGGAACAGGAGAAAGCCGTCATTCTGAACACGCTGCCCCAGATTGTGATCTACCACGACCTTGCCCATCGGATGATCTGGGCCAACCGGACCGCGGTGGAAGCGATCGGGAAGAGCGTCGAGGAGATCGTCGGGCGCCCGTGTTACGAAGTGTGGAGCGGTCGGACGGAGCCGTGTGCGGGTTGCCCCGCGGACCTGGCGCTGCGAACCGGATGTTCTCAGGAGGCGGAGATCATCGGCTACGACGAGGGGAGCTGGCTCATGCGGGGCGAGCCGGTTCGCGACGAACACGGCCAACTGCTGGGGGTGGTCGAGCACGCCCTCAACATCACCAGCCGCAAACGGCACGAGGAGGAACTGCGACGGCGACTGCAATTCGAGGGATTGGTCACGAGCATCTCTACGTATTTCGCCAGTCTGCGAGCGGACGAACTGGACAAGGGAATTCAGCGGGCCCTGGCGGATGTTGGACATTTCGTCGATGCAGACCACTGCAGCGTCTTGCTGCTCCAGGATGGCGGCACGCGAATGCACCAGGCCTACGAGTGGTTCTCCGAGGGGATTGATCCGAAACCAAGCTGGATCCGGGACGTGGAGACCCGTCAACTTCCTTGGGGCATGGAGCAACTCCGGCAGTCGCGTGTTCTGAACATCCCGTCGGTGCGGGAGCTTCAAGGCCAGGCGGCCGATGCCAAGGGACTCCTGGAAACGATGGGAGTGAAGTCCCTGCTGTGCGGGCCGATCGTGATTGGCGGGAAGCTCTTTGGCTTTCTCGATATCGCGGTCGTACGGCGGGAGCGGACATGGCCGGACGATGCCGTGCAGTTGCTCAAGATCACCGCGGAAATCCTGGCGAACGCCCTGGAGCGAAAACGATCCGCCGACCTCATGCAGGAGAGGCTTGCCTTCGAGACGCTTCTGTCGGATTTGTCGGCGGCCTTCATCAACCTGCCGGTCGACGAACTGGATCAGGAAATCGAGCGGTGGTTGGCGCGGATCGGGATTTCCCTGGGGACTGACCGCGGCGCGATCATCCATGTCTCCGGCAGGAAGGCGATGATCAGTCACTCGTGGGTGGCCGAGGGTCGGACGCCCCCTGCGATGACGATGGACAACATCAACTTGGATTGGAGCATGAAGCAGTTGCGTCGAGGCGATGTTCTCGCGTACGGCTGCATTGAAGACGCCCCGCCGGAAGCCCAGTGGGAGAAGGAGTACTGTCGCCGGAACGGCATCCAGTCGATTCTCGTCATGCCGCTGGAGGCGGCTGGTTTGATGCTGGGCATCCTGATGTTCTCCTCGATGCGGGCGCGACGGGAGTGGCCCGATGAACTGACTCAGCGGCTGCGTCTGCTCGCCCAGGTCTTCGCCAACGCGATGCTGCGCCGCCGGGCGGAGGAGGCGTTGCGGTCCAGCGAGAGCCGCCTGCGAAGCATCGTCCGGACGACGCCTGCAGGCATCGGGCTGGTCTCCAACCGGATCATGCTGGAGGTGAACGACCGGGTCTGCGAGATGGTGGGCTACCCGCGGGAGGATCTCACGAACCAGGACGCGAGGATGCTGTATCCGACGCAGGAGGAATACGAGTACGTCGGGCGCGAGAACATCCGCCAGATCGAGGAACGCGGCGAGGGAATGACGGAGACGCGATGGAAACGCCGGGATGGGAGCATTATCCACGTCCTGCTCCACTCGACCCCTCTCGATGCCGCCGACTTGTCCAAGGGAATCATCTATGCGGCGATGGATATCACCGAGCGAAAGCACGCGGAGGCGGCGCTGCGGGAATCGGAGCAGAACTACCGCGAGGTGTTCAACGCCGCCAACGACGCGGTCTTGATCCACGACCCGGTTACCGGCGACATCCTCGACGTGAACAAGACGATGCTGGACGTCTACGGATTCAGCTACGAGGAGGCGCTGCGAGTCAATGTGGGGATGTTCAGTTCCGGCGAGCCCCCCTTCACGCAGCAGGAGGCCTTGGCGCACATCCGCAAGGCGGTTGCAGAGGGGCCCCGGTTGTTCGAATGGCACGCCAGGAAGAAGAACGGGGAGCTCTTCTGGCAGGAGGTGAACCTGCGGACCGCGACGATCGGCGGGAAGCTCCGAGTCCTGGCCGTGGCCCGCGACATCACGGATCGCAAGAAGGCCGAGACACAGGCGCAACAGCATCTGGCCGAGTTGACACGCGCCTGGCACGCCAACATGCTCGGCGAAATGGCGTCCGGATTGGCGCATGAGCTGAATCAGCCGCTGTGTGCCATCGTCAACTACTCGAACGGCTGCCTGCGACTGACCCGTCGTCGCGATTACTCGATGGAAACCGTGGTGGCTTCGATCGAGCAGATCGCCGCCCAGGCGCAGCGCGCCGCGGACATCGTCAAGCGGATTCGCGGCCTGATCGGTCGGCGCGATCCTCAGCGGACTCTGCTGAACCTCGGGGACGTGCTCGCGGACGCCGTCCACATGCTTCGCGACGAAGCGATGGCACGCAACGTGGCGATCATCACCAGGGTGCAGGCGGACCTGCCGAGAGTCAGGGGAGACGATGTCGAGATCGAACAGGTCGTCCTCAATCTCATGAGGAACGCCATTGAAGCGATGAACGATCCGAAGATCATCCACAGAAACCTGACGGTTTCCAGTCGCCTGACAGAGCGTCACGAGATCGAGGTTTCCGTGGCAGATACGGGTCGGGGGATTTTGCCGGGAGTCTCGGAGCGGATTTTCGAGTCGTTCTTCACGACCAAGCCGGGCGGGATGGGAATCGGTCTGTCCCTGAGCCGGCGGATCATCGAGGCGCACGACGGTCGGCTCTGGGCCGAATCGGACGGCGGGTCCGGCGCCACGTTCAGATTCACATTACCTGTTGAAGGGGACATTCATGGAGACGGACAGTCCGGTTGTGTTCATCGTGGATGACGATGAGGCCATCTGTGAATCTCTGCGTCTGCTGATCGGCGACATCGGCCTGGAGGTTCGGACGTTCACCAGCGCTCGCGAGTTCCTGGAGAAGTACGATTCCTCGCGTCCGGGATGCCTGGTGCTGGATGTGCGGATGTCGGGCATGAGCGGCCTGGAACTCCAGTCGAGATTGCGGGAACTGGGCCACTCCATCCCGACGATCATCATCACCGGTCATGGCGACGTGCCGATGGCCGTGGAGGCGATGAAGGCCGGCGCCATGGACTTCATCGAGAAACCCTTCCGCGACCAGGTCCTGCTCGACAGCATTCAAAAGGCCATCGATCTGGACCTGCGGATTCGCCGTCAGCACAAGGAACGCCAGGACGTCCAGGCGAGAATCCAGCACCTGACCCAGAGAGAGAGGTGATGGATCGTCTCATCGCAGGCAAGAGCAACAAGACCATCGCGTTCGATCTCGGCATCAGCCAGAAGACCGTCGACTTCCACCGGGCCAACATCCTGGAGAAAGTCGGCTGTGCCAGCGTCGTGGAACTCGTGCGACTGGCGCAGAAGGCTGCGGGCGGCCGTCTTTGACTCGATCATGAGCAGTTTGCCTAGGTGGTTCGCTTGGCTTGGCTGGTGAAATGCTTGGACTGGCGGTTCTTTGGCTGGTGTTAGGGCGTCTCCCGCAGGAAGAGTCCCCGTTTATCTCAGCCTGAATACACTCGACTATAGGATTGAGCGCTCGCATTGTGCGGGCGCGACTTCCGTGCGTTCGTCCGAGAATGTGTGGCGCATGACAAGACCCAAGAGACCGATACTGTTGGTGGAGGATTCCACGGCCGACACGCCAGGGACGCGATGGGCGTTGACTGATCTGGGCGTCGCCGACCGCGTGGTCTCCAGCACGACGCCGGAGACGCTGACGTATCTCAAGACGCAGAGGGAGCAGAGACCGTGCGTGGTTCTCTTGGCTGTGGATGAAAGCAGCGAGGACGGACTCGCGACGCTCCGGACCATCAAGCAGGACGAACAGTTGCGAAGCATCCCCGTGGTTGTGCTGGGGCCGTCAGGCAACCACGACATGGTCGACAAGAGCTTCGGGTTGGGGGCCGCCGGGTACATGGCCAGGTCACAGGACGGCCGTGAGTTCTCCGCGACCATGCGTACTCTGTATCAGTACTGGAGTCTGAGCGAATTGCCCAAGTAGCGTCTCTTGGTGCCGCCCGTCCTCGCGAGTCGCCTCCTTCCGACCCGCCGCTGGACTGGGGGGGCGGGCGGCCTTTATTGCACCTTCTTGATCCAGCGAAACCGGAAGCGGTCGCGAATCCGCTCGGCGAAGTGCACTCCGATCCGTTGTGTGCTCCAACGAAAGTCGTGCCTTTTCAGATCATCGCGGCCGACTCGTGATTTCCGCCTGACCAGGAGTTGCGCCAGCAGTCCTGCCACGAAACCCAGGCCCGCAGACCTCGCGCGTTCGAGGGTCGGTCGTGCGTGATTCCTCTGGAAGATCATTCGCCGGCGAGGCATGGCTTACCTCTGCACCGCCCGCGCCACGGACTCCAGCAGCGCCACCCCGGTTCGGCTGACGGGCTCGCCTGCAGCGAAGAGCTGATGCCGGTCGAGGATCTCAGGCGCCTGCTGGTAGTAGCGTTCGACGGCGCCCACACCGCCTTGGGCCGGTCCGGCGGTTCGGTAGCCGCCGTCCAGGAGCCAGGAACTGATTTCTTCGTCGAGTTCCGCCGGGTAGATCAGAGCCACAACGCATTGCCCGTCCGCGTAACGGGCCAAGTGTGCCTTCGCCTGGCAGGGGGGAGCCGTTCGAACGGCCCAATCGATCAGACGTTTGAAGTCGCTGCGAGCGGTGTGCTCGTCTTGGGCGTGGAAGAACATGCCGGCTTCGAGCTGGAACCGCTCGGCGGGCACGCCCTTGAGTTCCAATCGGCCGTCCGGAAACGCCCGGTGGATCTTGTACGCCTTGCCCTCGCGGTATCGTTCGCTCTCCAACAGTTCGGCCACCTCCGCGGCGGTGAACCCGACGCCGGCGTGGTCGCCGAAGTCGAAGACGTACAGCCCTTCGTATCGGTCTGGTTTTTCCAGTTTCGGCAGTTTCATGGCCGCATTATATGCGACGCTCGCTCGGGTTGTACACAATTTTTGCCTCGCCGCCAGGGGACGGCGGGAGCGATCAACTCGCGAAGTCGTGCAAACGCATTGTCGCCTGCGGCGTTTCATGGTACTCTGTCCCGGCATAGTGATGCAGAAGCCTCATTTCGGTGTGAGTCAGGACAGGGAATGCGCTATTGTCGATGTGGTGGACTGGTCGTTCTGTTGTCGGTGTTTCTGGGCGGCGCGTCCGGGTGTCGGTCGGGTCTCTTCCTGGCCACAGCGGCCATCTCTCAGAGAACGCCCTGGTTGCCTGGTCGGGGCGGGCCGGACGGACGGACCTTTGACGGACTGGACCCCCGCGTGCCCCCGCGGATCCGGCCGGGCTGCTACGCCAGCGCAACGCGGAGCGTCCATTTCGTGGATGCGGCAGACCTCGGGTCCCACAGCTATCGTTTCAGTTGGTCCGAGCACAACGGCATTGCCTATGCATGCCGCGGCGGACACATCGATATCGCCCACGTCCGCAAGGGGGCCGACTGCACCGGGTATCTGGCCGCCGTCACGCTCGATCATCTGAATCGGGGCGAGGCCTCCTTCCAGTGCAAGCTGGTGGAACCCTCCATCTACTTCGTGACGCTGACGTTTCCCCCCGACTGGGATCGGTGGGACGAGGCCGAGCGACGACGGATCGCACGCGCCGTCGCGGTGCGGGTCGGACAGTACCTGGCCTACACGTCGCTGACCTGGCACGAGATCATCACGTGGTTCGGCTACAGGCCCAGGCCGCACGTGTCGGAATTCCCTTCTGCCTTCTCCTGGGAAGACACGTACTCGAATCTGCTCGGGGCGCACATCGCCGGGACGGCCCTGGAGGACGAGAGCCAGGACTTCGACGACGCCATGACATTCGCGATGCAGGAGAAGATGAGAGAACTTGGCGGGCAGCCCCTCGCGGTGGCGAAGCAGGCTTCCGAGGCCATGAGGGGCCAATGGTACTCCAGCAACTGGGTTTCGACCGCGATCCAAAGAAGAGACCTCGACGTCGGGTGGGATGACGGTTATGTCTCGCCTGTCCTGGTTCCTTCCGTGCCGGCTTGCGAGGGGGCGGAACCCTACCTGCTGGCGATGCCGACCGCGGATTCGGTCGAGGAGTATGGGTTCTCCCTGCACGTGGAGATGGCGCCGAAGGTGTGGGAGATGAAGAAGATTCGAAAAGTCTTGGCGGCCGCAGGGTGCCCGGACGTCAAGCGTCTCGATCCTGCTGCTCATTTCCCGCTGATCGTGGCCCATATCGAGGCGCGCGTCGCCGACAGGGACGATCTGAGCCTGGGACCGCCGTGATTTCCCTCGCGTGACCGACGAAGCGGATACAGTGGAGGAACTCGACACGGGCGACTGCGGACGGCGAATCGTTCCAACAGGCCGCTCGACAAAAGAAAAAGGGGCCCGTTCCCATGGAGACGGGCCCCTGTGTTCCTGCGTCAGACCCCTACTGGGCGGGATGGCCGAAGCCGATGCCGTCGATGTAGAGGTGCCCGGCGCCGCCCTTGGTCGGATTCGCCCGATTGCCCGTACCGATGTACAGCTTCTGAACCTTGGTGAGCTTGACCCCGGCGGCAGTGAACTCGCTCAACGGGATCTTCCACTGCTGCCAGCTCGGCGTCACCGTCACCATCGGGTCGGGATGAGCGACCACCTTGCTCTTGCCGGAATTGTCCTGGACCACGACATAGAGCGTGTCGGGCGTGCTGGTCGGCTGCGCGACCCCGATCTGGGCGGTCTGCCAGGCGCCGGTGGCGCCGGTCACCGTGACGCTGGAGAACCTGGCGATGGTGGCGTCCGTGGCGTTGTGACTGGTCACCGCCAGACCGATGCAGATCGTGCCGGTCAAGGTGATCGACTGGGGGTTCCAGACCATCGACGTCCAAGTGGTCCCGTTGGTGGAGTAGTAGGCATTGAAGTCGTTGCCGGATCGCTCGATCTTCAACCAGACGGGGGCTCTCATAGCGATCTGCTCGGCTGTTGCAACCGCGCTGTCGCTGACTGCGGCGCCGGCATTGGTCAACCTCGCCTGATAGCGAACGCCATAGTCCGGCGTGGCATAGACGGCAGCAAAGCGGGCCGCGGGGTCCACGCTCTCGCGGATCATCAGGCCGACCTTGGTCCATTCATTGGCCCGGGTCAGGCTCTCGACCTTGGCGATGATCGTGCCGTTGCCGCTGAGCTGCTTGAAGGCGAAGTGGAACTCGTCCGTCGCATTCCAGATATCCGCGCCGATGCCGCCCATCACGATGCTGCCGTCGCCCATCTCGGCGAACCCGGGGGCGTTGCCGCGGACGTTCACGAGGAACGTATCCGCGCCATCGGCGGTCCAGTCCCGCGTCGGGGAAAACTCGCGGTAGGCTTCGCTGAAGTATGGCGTGTCCACGTTGTTGTACTCGAACGGCATGGACTGACCGCCGTCGTAGACAATCGTCCGCTCCCCGAACGTCCCAGCGATAGCATCCATATACCCGACGAACGAATTGCTCAGATGGTCGGTGTACCCGTCGATCCACGTGTCATAGAGGTAGTTGTCCGTGTCGTTGTAGGCCTCGAAGTCGTCGATCGGCTCATACTCCTGGGTCGTGAAGCTCCAGATGGCCCCTTCATAAAGGCTCGGATCCATGGCCTCGTTGACCTCATCGACTCGCCAGTAGTAGGTGGTCCCGAGGGTCAGACGGCCCGGATCGAAGCTGTTGTCCGCCACGGTGCTCGCCGATACAGTCCCGTCGGCCACCGCTTGCTGATCCTGGCTGAAGTAGACCCGGTGCGACGCGGCTTCGCGCCCGGACCGCCAGGTCAACAGTGTGTCCAGCGGCACTTCCATGGCTCCAGACGCCGGCGCCGGTTCCCAGGGCCGGACCGGGAGGTAGAGGAACTGCACCTCGCTGAGGCTGTACTGCGCAGCGTAGCCGCCCCAGTTGCTGATCATCGTGAACTTGACGAACTTCGCGACGATGCCGTTGAGGTCGAATGCCTGAGCGGCGCAGGTGATGTCGCCGGGGGCCTGGGTGAATTCGAAGTCACCCGCGGCGGCCCACTCGACGCCGTCCTGGGAGTACTCGATCGTCACGTCCTTGACGCCCAGACCGATGATCGACTCCAGCGACTGGTTCGAGTTCCAGACGAGCAACTGCTCGAGCTTGTAAGCCTGGTCGAATTCGAACTGAATCCACGCGGGCTCGGGTGCGTTCTTGGCGCTGAACCACATATCGAATTCCCTCGTGGAATGGGTACCGTCGGTGAGGCCCGATCCGTTGACGGTGTTCTCCGGACCCATGCCGGTCAGGGCGCTCGATGCGGTGGCCTTGATGTTCTGGATCGGATAGGACACCGGCTCAGCGGTGAACGACCAGATCTCGCCTCTGGCGACACCGGAATCGGCGGCCGTGCTGACCTCGTCCACACGCCAGTAGTAGACCGTTGCGTACTGGAGGGGTTCGGCCGGCACATAGGTCGTCTCAGCCTGGCCCCGGCTGACCAGCACGCCTCTCGGATCGTCTCGGCTGGCATCGGTGACGTCCGCGAGGGAGGTTCCGAAGTACACGTCATGCGCCGTGGCGGAATCGGCTGCCTTCCAACTCAGAGTCGTGTCGCGAGGCACATCGACCGCCTCGTTCTGCGGATTGGGGTTGGCGGCCGTATCACCGAATTCGCCGAGCATGTAGCGCACGGCGTTGATGAACATCTTTGCGCCATCGGGGTACAAGTCATAGTAGCCGGCAGTCTCCGAGTTCACTCCGTCTGTTTCGCGGCTGCCTGTCAGGAATACCATTCGCGGGCCGGCCAGCACATCCGTTCCGGCCCCTCCGGCGTGCGTCACCGTGACCCCGGCGGGCCATTCGGCGATGACCATTGCGCCGATGGCAGAATGAGCGCTGCCCGGGGCGACTGTGGCCAGGACCTTCCCGTTGGCATTCGGCGCCTCGGTGACGATCGAGATGCCTCGCATCGTCGCGCCGCTGGAAGGATGCTTCATGACGCCGGCATACGGATTCACCATGGCGCCCCCGGTCAACGCGATTCCCGCGAAGACCTGATGCGCCGGATCGACGGCCGTCAGCCTGATGTCCCCGGTGGTGTCCGGAATCGTGTTCCCGGTGGAGAAGCCCAGCCGACTCTGGCGGATGGCGTACCCTCCGAGGATCACCATGGGAGCGGTAATCGTGGTGTTCCACGTCGTGGCCGCCGCGTCCTGGTAGTTGGCGCTGCCGACCGAGCGGCTGATGATCACCAGATCCGCCGCGTTGAGGAGGGCGGCGTCGGGAGTGGCCGTTGTGACGTAGCGGGTCACATTGTAGCCGTTTGCCTTCAGCAGATCCGTATACCCTTTGTCGGTTGCCGTGGTGAAGCCCGTGCCGGCGGCGCCGGAACTCGGCGTGTTGTCGGCCGGGTGAAAGGAGACCCAGACGATGTTGGCCGCTGAGGCGGGGAGACCTAGGCAGAAGCCCAGCGTCAAGACGAGAAGAGCAAGTTGTCTGTACATGTTGATCCTCCTTCTACGAGAGTGAGATGAATGACGTCGCTGCCTGAGCGAGTCTGGACACGCCGCGCAAAATACCAGAGAACACCATGGGAACGGGAACCCAGCCGCTCCTCACTTGCCACGTCCTCTCAAATGCCTGCGAAGCCGGACTTGGTTGCCGTCCGCCCCCCGGCAACCGCTTCACTCAATACTACAGCCTCTTCAAGCACCCTCGCTACAGACCTCAGCACATATAGTGTAGCCCAAATCGGCGGGAATTCCAAGCGAAAAAACGGCGCATGTCGGAAATGGCGATTCTCCGGCGGCTTTTTACGGGACCTCTCCGATGCGGGATCAGAATCCGGAACTCAGTCGTTTTTTCGATATGGCCAGCACCTTCAGGCGGTTCAGGCCGCCGACCTGTCTGTCTCCGGCGCAGTAGCTCAGGATCGCACGGTCGTCCGTGAAGGTAATGGACGTATAGCAGTACCATCCGTCGGGATTGGCCTCGATGATCTGCGACGGGCTCCAGGTCGCGCCCTCATCCCTGCTGATTGCCATGCACAGAGGTGTTCGGCGGCCTGTGGGGAAGGGGTGCCGGCCGGTGTGGTCGTTCCAGACGCACAGCAGATCGCCCGTCCAGGGGATTCGCTCGATGGTCGCAGGGCTCAGGGGCGACGCGAGGGGCGACGGGCCGGGCTTGGACCACGTTTCGCCTCCATCGGATGAGTGACAGACGTACTGGCTGCCGGCGTCGGTGCGGATGAACATTATGAGCCGCCCGTCCTTGATTTCGACGACTCCCGGCTCCTGAAGCGTGATCCGCTTGCCGTCGGCGGCGTAGCCCTTGAACGGGTCCTTGCTGCGCCGCCAGGTTTTTCCGTTGTCGTCGGAGAGGTAGCACAGGATGACGCCTGCCGAATCTCGCGGCCGGCCGGGACCCTGGTGCCACGCCACCGGCAGGACGAGCCGGCCCGAACGGAGTTGGACCGCCCGGTCGTTGTTCAGCACGTAGTAGCCGACCTCGTCGGTGATGCAGCAGGCCGGCGGGCTCCAGGTCTTGCCCTCGTCCGTCGATAGGCACATCATTGGCCGACAGTCCTCCTGCGAGGTCTTGAGCAGGTAGAACAGGGCGATCTCGCCGCTCGCCAGGCGCAGCAGGGAGACGGACATGACGTTCAGGCCGCCGCTCCGCGGGACCAGGATCGTGTCGTCGCTCCAGGTCCGCCCGTTGTCCGAAGAGGTCCGCAGAGCGAGGTCCGCCGACGCGTCGTCGTCGCCGCCACCGGTGAAACGGGTGTAGATCAGACACAGACGCCCATCCTTCAATTCGACGATATCTCCCTCGGAATTGCGTGGATTGCCAGGACCCGGATCGAGAACCAGGAGCGTCTGCGTGTCGGAGCGGGTTATCGAGATGTCTCCCTCGGCGGGGATTGTGATTGTGTCCGCGCTGCCGCTGCGTTCCACGACGATGGTCATCTCGCCGCCGGCCTGTGTGAGTTGAACGCGCGTGACCTGGGCCTGCCCGCCCGCAGGAACGGGTTCCAGGACGGCAGCGAACGTGGCGTTCCGTCCCGTCCTGCCGACCATCGCCAGGGGCACGCGGTCGGTGATCGATCCGCCGACGCCGTCGCCGACGGTGACGCTTGTGTTCCGCTCGGGCGCCATCGTCAGATAGTTGGCGACCTTGGTATCCTCGAACCGCACGCGGACGCTGTCTGCCGTTGTACCTTGCTTGGCATTCCGGATGTACATGCCGCCAGGGTAGTTCGCGAGGTTCGCGTCGCTGGAGGCCGCGTCGCACATCGCCCGCTGGCTTCGATTGTGATAGAGCCATTCGAAGCGATGCTCCGCGTCCGATTGGAGATGATCCAGGACGACCAGGTAGGCGTCGGTCATGACGAGCCGACGGGTGTGCTGCACGCCGGGATAGGCGTCGTCGCATCGGGTCGCGACCGCAGTGAAACCCTCACCCTGCTGAGAACTTAGGAGCTTGCCCGCCGCGGGTTTCTGGCTTTGTCCGTCGACGAGGACCGTGTTGTGCGAGATGGTCGCCTTGTACCAGTTCGAGTGGATGGGCAGGCGATAGGCCTGGCTTCGGGCCCGCCCGGGGTCCACACCCAGTTCCGTCCCGAATCCGTACAGGACGAAGCTGAGCTTGTCGAAATGGCCGTGGAAGCCACCATAGGGACCGAATGTCATCGCTGCGGTCATTCCTGCTTCTCCGCCCCCGCGCAGGATGGCGTGGCCCGCGTCGTCGAAGACCATGCTCTTGAGGAGGGGCGGGTCGGCCGTGACGTCGGTCGGTCGCCCGAGGAGGATGCTCTCGAAGGTCGGTTTGGCGGACAGCAGCGAGAGGATCGCAGGATCGTTGTAGGCACGGTACGCCGGCTCGAACGACCGGCCCACGCCTTTGACGGAGGACCCGGTGTCGTCGCCGAATCGAGGCAACATGCCGTCGGCCATCGTGTAATGGATCGGCAGGGTGAACATGCTCTTGAGCCGTTCGTCCGACCACAGATCGATCCCGAGCCGCCGGGCGGTCTCCGCAGTGTTGATCAGCGCGTGGAGCGTGTAGAAATGGTATCCCCAACTGTTCTCATACCACATCCCTTCCTTCGATACCGAGATTCCCATCTGGTAGCGGAACCCGTTCTGCGGATCGTCGATTGCCTTCTCGACCCAGGAGGGGTCGCGAACCAGGGCGCCGCCCCAGATCATCGCGGCGTTGTGCCAGGTCTGCCAGTTGCTCTTGCCGGCCTTGTTCTTGTCGATGTTCTGGAGCATCGGCAGCAGGAGTCCCTCGCGGATCTTCTCGTGGTCGGCCGGCGTGAGGGCCTTGCTGTCGTGGATCAGGTCGTACGCCGGGCCGACCTGGGTCGCGAGGGTATAGGCTTCGTTGAGCGTCTGCTCGAAGAGGTGCCCGCCGGAACGGCTCGTCGTGTTTTGCGAGTTGCTGTGATAGGGGTACTGGCTGTACCGTTCAGCGTACCCGAGCAGGATGCTCGCGGCGTACCGTGCGAACTTCTCGTCGCCCGAGATCGCATAGGCCCAGGCCGTGGTCGTCATCTGCTGGAGGTTCCGACCGTGCCGGCGAGCGAAGACCACGTCGTCGTAGGGGGGACCGCTGTAGACCGTCTGGCACTTCGGGCACTGGTGGTGCGTGTCGTCGATCGTCTGGAGGGCGATCTCGCACCTGTCGCACTGGTACCACTGATTGTGCTGGCCGCCGCGAGGGGGGAATGTCACCGGTTCCTCGACGAACCGTTCGGCCTCCCTGACACGAGCGGCCACCACATCTCGCTGCTGACCTTCGCTATGGTAGGCCTGGCGCAGTCTGGCGAGTTCCCCGACGGTACACGCCAAGTGCGGATGTGCCCCTTCAGGCAGGATCACCCTGGTTTCGGCCTGGGCCCAGGCGTGGTCCGCGGCAAAAAAAGTTGCAGAGAAAACCAGCCCGGCGGTCAGAATTCGACTTCGGATTTGTGGGGTGCGTATGGCTGTGGGACTCATCGTTTTCTCCTGCTTTCTAAAGGAATTGCGCGTGTTGCGGCCCAGGATACCCGCGATGGGGCGCTGGTTCAAATCTAATGCTGTCGTCCGACGGGGGCTTTGCGCCTCATGCCGTGAAATAGTGTATAATGGAAATACCGCAGGGCGCGAACCATGCCGAGGGAATCAGGACGGCCGGCCGTACCGTGCGGCGTGAGTCGCTATGCGTATGCCCAAGACGATTCTTTACATCGCCAGCAGTCTCGACGGCTACATCGCCCGAGCCGATGGCGGCATCGACTGGCTGTCCGTCGTGGACAGCGAGGGGACAGACTACGGCTACGCGGAGTTCTACTCCGGCGTGGACGCTATCGCCATGGGCAGTCATACCTACCAGCAGGTCCTGGGCTTTGGCGAGTGGCCGTACCCGGGCCGCCGGGTGTTCGTCTTCACCCACCGGTCGCTCGAACGGGTCACGCGGGATGTCCGTCTCACGGAGCAGCCGCCCGCCGAATTCGTCTGTGGCCTGGACCATGCGGGCGTCCACACCCTCTGGTTGGCGGGTGGCGGAGACCTCGTCGCCAGCTTCATGCAGAACAAGCTGATCGACGAGTACATCATCTCCATCGTCCCGGCGGTCCTCGGCGACGGCATCCGCTTGTTCCGCGAGCCGCTGCCCCGGGATCACCTGGAACTGATCCGAAGTACGAATTACCCCAGCGGACTGGTGCAACTGCACTACCGAAGCACACTGGATCGATGAGGGCTGTGCCCGATCTTCACGGGTTGCGAGCCGCAGGGGTGGTCGCCCAACGGAACTTGGCCGATCCGCTGCGGGGATTGTCCCGCCTCTCCCGGATCGTGGGGACGATGGGTTCCGTGGCTGCCGATTCGTAGATCCCGCTGCGGACCCCGTCGCGGAAGGCGTGCTTGACGAGGCGGTCCTCGCCGCTGTGAAAGGTGATGATCCCGACCCGACCGCCGGCGCGGAGGCAGTAGGGGGCGAGTCTCAGAAGCTCCTTGAGGGCCCCGAGTTCGTCGTTGACCAGGATTCGCAGGGCCTGGAAGGTTCTCGCCGCCGGGTGGAGGGAGCCGAGCTTCGCCCGCTGCCTGTGCCAGATCTCGGCGGTCAGGCCCTTGACCTCGAAGACCGCCTGCACAAGCCGGGAGGTCGAGGTGATCGGCTGTACGCCCCGCTGTGCGACGATCCGTCGGGCGATCTTCTCGTGGTCCGGCTCATCGGCCAGTTCCCACAGGGCCTTCGACAGATCGTCCTGCGAGAGCTTCTTCAGCAGGTCGGCGCCGGTCTGCGGGATGCGGTCGTCCATCCGCATATCGAGCGGGCCTTCGTGCTTGTAGCTCATCCCGCGGTCGGGATTGTCGATCTGCATGCTGGAGACGCCCAGGTCGGCGAAGACGATGTCGTAGCCGTCGAGGCTCTCTTGGCGGAGGATCTTGGCAATCCCGGCGAAGTTGCTGCGATGGAAACTCATCTGCGTCTCGCAGCGACTCAACCGCTGGCGGGTCCGCTCCAACTCCGCGGCATCGACGTCCAGGGCGACCAGTCTGCCGGAAGGCCCGATGCGCCGGAGGAATTCGCCGGCATGGCCGCCGTAGCCGACGGTGCAGTCCACGACGACATCGCCCGGCGCGGGCCGGAGGCTCTCCATGACCTCCTCCACGAGAATGGGAACGTGGGTGCCGGCGGGCGTGTTGCCCTTGGCCTTCACGTGGGCCGCGATCTCCGGATAGGCCTGGGGGGCGTGCTCCTTGTACTTCTGCGAGTAGTCTCTCGGGTGGGTCCCGCGGTATCGCGGGCGACGCGCCCGTTTCGGTGCTGGTTGATTGCCCTGATCGGTTGGATTGCTTGTGCTCATTTCGCCATTGTCGCCGCCGGAGGGACGAAAGGCAAGAGATGGGACAGTGCGCCCCACGGCGGGGTGTGACCGGGTTCTTTGACGCCCAGGCTGGGCTTGTCATGCTGAACGAAGTGAAGCATCTGGGCCCTATAGGAGACGTGGCATCCGAAGTTGATACGCATCTTCCACCCCCGGGCCAGATCCTTCGCGTTCTCCTAAGAAACTAACTCCCCGGAGTCTATATTGACCATGGCATAACCCATTTGT
>DAOQWL010000057.1:0-39532 GCA_035342095.1 Sedimentisphaerales bacterium
TCCCTTGCACGACCGCTTCGGGCGTGCCTGGATCACGAAAGTACGCAAGAACCGGCTGAGCCAGATTTCCTTGAAGGATACAGGTCGGATCTGCCTTTTTCCAATCCACTCTCAACCGATGGCCCAATCGAGGATCGCCGCGAGTTCGTCTTCGGTCAGTTCGACCGGATTGCCCTGCATACTGCTGGCCTTCCTGGCCTGCGCCACGATGGCAGGGAAATCGATGGTGGACAGGCCGTAATGACGCAGCGGAGGCAGACGAAGGGCCGAGCAGAGATCTCCCGTCCAGGAGATGGCGTCGGCGGCCGTCGCGTTGCTCTTGCCGGTCAGCAGACGCCCGATCTCGTCGTAGCGGGCCAGCGCCGCCTGTGCGTCTTGTTCCGATTTCTCGCTGTCGTCTCCCCGAGGGCTCTGCAGTGCCGACACGTTGGCCTGCATGACACAGGGCAGGAGCTTCCCGCAGAGGGCGCCGTGGGGGGCGCCGGTCTGACCGCCCAGCGGGCCGGCAAATCCGTGTACCGCGCCGAGCTTGGCGTTCGCCAGGGCCATGCCGCTAAAGAGGCTCGCGACCGCCATATCCTCGCGGGCCTGGGCGTCGGCGCCGTCCTCAAAGGCCTTTCGCAGCGACTTGGCGACTCGCTGCACTCCCTCCCGGCACAGGCTGTCGGTGAGCGGATTGGCCTTGTTGGAGACAAAGGCCTCGATCAACTGGGTCAGAGCGTCCATCCCCGTGCTGGCGGTCAGCGCCGGGGGCATCGAGTGGGTCAACAGCGGGTCCACGATCGCCCATCGCGGGAGCATCAGCGGACTGCGCATGCTGACCTTGACCTGCTTGTGTGGGACGCCCAGCACGGCGTTGTACGTGACTTCCGCTCCTGTGCCCGCGGTGGTCGGCACTGCGATCAGCGGCGCCGATTGCTCCCGCAGAGGGCGGCCCTTGCCGACGACCTCCAGGTAGTCCGACAGTTCCCCCTCGTTGGTGAGCATGGCGGCGACGACCTTGCCGGTGTCCAGGACGCTGCCGCCGCCGAGGGCGACCACGACGGAGGCCTGTGCCTCGCGGGCGGCCGTGACGGCTGTCTGGACGGTCTCGGTCGTCGGCTCGCCGGCGACGCTGAAGAGGGTGGTGACGACGTCCCTGGCCGCGATGGCGTCGAGAACGGTCTGGAGGCGGTCCGGCTTGCTGCCGACGACGAGGAACGCGCGGTCCCCGTAGCCGGCGGTCAGCGGGGGAATCTGCTCCGCGACCCCCGCGCCGAATACGATTCTGCGAGCGGTAGAGAATTCAAATTTCATGGTGTCCTATATGCTCAGATAATCCCAGCCGTCCTGGCTGGGGAAGACGCTGTTGTATTTCACGCTGCTGCGAGGCTCGGCCATCATGCCCTCGACCGCGTCCCTCCACTTCTGGTAGTGCGCGGTTTCCTTGTGCTGAGCGGGGTCGCTGGCGGAGCGATACACCTCCATCAGGACGAATCGCGTCGGGTCCTCCTGCTGCTGAATCACGTCGAATCGAGCGACGCCCGGCTCGCGGACGCTCTCCTTGGCGTTCTCGATGCTCGCGGCGCGAAAGGCCTCGACCTGGTCGGGCTTGACGTGCACAAGTACATGGACGATCAACATAACGGGCTCCTAAGCGAGTGTGATTTTGAGGGCAGTGTAACACAGGACGGGACTGTCTGCAACAGCGTTCGAAAGCTGCACAGATCGGCGTTGACAGCGGCCTGCGTTTGCATTATGACCTCAGACGCGGACGAGGGCCACGTTGCGGCCCGTCCGGATGGAAGAACGGTTCGGATCGGGAAAGGCAACCGATGTGGCGATTCTGGCGGGCATAGACGAGGCGGGCTTCGGGCCGTTGCTCGGTCCGCTGGTGGTGTCCTCGGCTGCGTTCTCCGTCGGGCCGGACCTGCTCGGCGCAGACCTCTGGGACGCGCTCGGCAAGAGCGTCGGCAGGTGTCGCAAGCACCTGATGGGCCGCCTGTTGATCGCCGACAGCAAGAAGGCCTACCACCGCGATGAGGGGTTGGGACACCTGGAGCGGACGTCGCTGGCGGCTCTGGAACACCTCGGGAAGCGTCCGGCGAATCTGGCCGAGCTGCTGACCCTGCTGTGTCCGGAGTGCCTGCCCCGCCTGGCGGAGTATCCATGGCATCAGGACCTGCAGGACTGCCGCCTGGCCGCCGGGTCCGGCGATGCGAGGATCGCGTCGAAGGTCTTCGCGGAAGACCTCCAGGCCCACGGTGCGTCGCTGGTCGATCTGCGGACGTGCTGTCTGGATGTCGCCTACTTCAACAGGATGGTCCACAGCGTCCGGAACAAGGCGCAGGTCCTGTTCATCGCGGTGACACAGTTGATCCAGGCGTTGCTGAGCAGGTTCCCCGCCGAGACGATCCATGTCCAGATCGACCGCCAGGGCGGACGGGCCCACTATCGGGAGAATCTGCTCCGCAGCTTCCCCGACCTGGAACTGACGGTGATGCAGGAGGGCGACGAGTGCAGCCTGTACGAGATGTCGAGCGGGATGCGGAAGGTGCGACTGCGGTTCGAGGTCGAGGCCGATGACCGCTATCTCCCGGTCTCGCTGGCGTCCATGGTCAGCAAGTACCTTCGCGAGCTTCTCATGGATCGCATGAACCTGTATTTCGCGAAGATGGACGCGGGCCTGAGACCGACGGCGGGCTACTGGCAGGACGGCCAGCGGTTCGTCGGGGACCTGCGGACCCGCCTGCCCGACCTGAAGATCGACCCGGATCGCTTGATTCGATGCCGGTGAGTTGCCTTTTCCGTCGAGGGGAACCGTATGATGCACGACCACAAGGAACAGAACTGGCTGAACACCGCGTCTCTGGCGATCATTGCGGTTGTCGCGCTGGCGGCGGCGTTGATCTACACGCGGGTCGTCATGATCCCGTTCGTTGTGGCGCTGTTCATCGTCGCGCTCGTTTCGCCGATCGAGGATTTCCAGGTCAAGTGGCTCCGACTGCCTCACGCGATCGCGATCGTGGTCACGTTGCTGGTGGTCGTGGCCGTGATCGCTGCGGTGTTTCTCTTGATCGCGCAGGCGACGACGATCATCGTCTCGACCGCCGGCGAATACAGCAACAAGTTCGCCTATATGGCCGACAAGATCCTCGAACCGATCGAGTACATCTATCGGAAGGAGGAGCCGCAGCCGCCGGTGGCGCCGAACGACCCGGCGGCGAAGCCGGTGGCAGCGCCGAACGATGTCAAGTCACCGCCTGCGCTCGTGCCGGAGCCCG
This sequence comes from Sedimentisphaerales bacterium, assembly GCA_035342095.1. Classification (GTDB taxonomy): domain Bacteria; phylum Planctomycetota; class Phycisphaerae; order Sedimentisphaerales; family Anaerobacaceae; genus PLanc-01. The sequence continues at coordinate 3,264 of DAOQWL010000057.1, forward strand.
CGCCGCAGGAGGTCAAGCCGGTCCCGATCCCCACCGGTCCGGTGGAGCTGTTTCCCGTGGTGGACAGCCGAAGCACGACGGCCACGCTGGAAGTCCGCGCGCCGTCGGAACAGCCCACGAAGAGTCCCAAGGGCGAGGAAAAGGAACCCAACGTCGTCGAGAAGGAGCCCAACAGCGTCCCGGGGGAACCCAACGAGGCAGCGGCAGCCGATGTCACGCTGGGGGCAACCGCGAAGAAGGAACTGCGGATCGACACGCAACAGATCGTCAAAGACTTGAAGAACTACATCTTCAACATCGTGACCAACGCGTTCGGGACGATCCTGGGCCTGATCTCCAGCATGCTCTTCGTGATCATCTTCGTCCTTTTCCTGTTGCTGGGGCGCAATCCCTATACCGAGCACTCCCAGGTCTATTCGGACGTGGTCCACAAGATCCGCAAATACGTCGGCATCAAGATGGCGATTTCGGCCATTACCGGCCTGCTGGTCTGGACGACCATGGCGATCATCGGGCTGGAGCTGGCCGGCGTCTTCGGCATCCTGGCATTCCTTCTGAACTTCATCCCGTCCATCGGTTCGATCATCGCGACCTTCTTGCCCCTGCCCATCGCGGTGGTGCAGTTCCAGTCGTCGCCCTGGCTGATCGTCCTGGTGGTTGGCATTCCCGGCGCGATCCAGATCCTTCTGGGCAACGTCATCGAGCCCAAGCTCCAGGGCGAGGGCCTGAACCTGCACCCGGTGACCATCCTGCTGGCCCTGTCGTTCTGGGGATTGCTCTGGGGCATCGTGGGGATGTTCCTGGCCGCCCCGATCACTGCGGCTATCCGCATCGTCCTGATGCAGTTCGACATGCTCAGGCCGATCGCCCATCTGATGGCGGGCGACTTCACACAGAAGCCGACTTCATCTCGTCCATCAGAAACCCGATCTGGCGGTCTTCTTCCCGGATGATCTGATCGATCATCTGCCGGGTGGCCGGGTCGCGGGCGAAGTCCTTGAGGCCGCGATAGAAGATAATCACTTCATTCGCCCGACGGATCGCGTCCTTGAGCACCTGACGCTTGCTCTCCCGCCCGGTCAGGCGGTTGACGCCTTCCTGCTTCGTGCCGAACCACGTCAGGCCGGACATCACCTGGGGATTCGAGAGCACGTAGTTGTCCGGATCGAAGGTGCCGAATTCCCCCGTCTTCTCCGAGAACCGCTTCCTCATGCGCGCCCAGATCTTCTCGTGCTTGGCCTTCCACGTGGCCAGGCGGTAGTAGATGTCGCGGACGGCGGGATCGTCGAACAGCTCGGACGTCTTGAGGAAGAACTTGGCGCCCTTGTGTTCCACCTGTTCGGCAATCTGGAGAATCTCGAAGATATTGAACTTGGTTTCCACGTTGTGTTTTCTCGAATCAATCCTTGCCTGTTCGGCTCAAGAAACCACACTGGAGCACAGACCGCCAACCCCGACGGCGCTGGGCATCCGAATGCCCGGACCTCACAGACCATTCTAACCGCCGGGAGGACAAGCCGTCAAAGGAAAACGCCGCCCGACGTGCCAGTTCCTCACGAGACGTTCTCCCGTTCGAGCTGATCCGCGAAGACCTGGTAGCTGTCCTGTCCGAACAGGCAGAAGACGACGCGATCCAGGCCGGTTTGGCCTCTCAGGTGCTCGATGGTGGTTGCCAGCATGATTTCGGCGCACCGCTGGATCGGGAATCCGAAGATGCCGGCGCTGATCGCCGGGAAGGCGAGGTTCTTCAGTCCGTGCTCGTCCGCCAGCTTGAGCGAGTTCATGGTGGCGTTGCGGAGCTTCTCGTCCTCGTTTCCCTCCCCCATCCGAGGTCCGACCGCGTGGATGACGTATCGGGCCTTGAGCCGGCCGGCGGTGGTGAGAACGGCGCCGCCGACGAAGGTGCCGCCGATCCGGTCGCATTCGGCCTGGATCTGGGACCCGCCTTTCCGTCGGATCGCGCCGGCCACGCCCCCGCCCAAGATGAGCCGGTCGTTGGCCGCGTTGACGATGGCGTCCGTCTCCATCTCTGTGATGTCGCCCTCGACCAGTTCGAGTGTCCGATTGCCTATCTTCACATCCATGCTGCAATCCTCCCTACACGGATTCACCCTGAGACGGTCCCTCGCACATGTTAGCTCCGGATGGACCGATACGTCAAACACATCCCGGCAACCATCCGGCCGGTCGCCGCTGCCCACTTCTCGACGTGAGTGGGTTCGTTTCGCACGACGGTCCCTCTGTCGGCGCAGCCGGAAGAGGGTTGCAATGGTGGAATGATGAGCCACCCCAGCGGCCGGCATCTTCGTGGCACGGGCGTCCCGCCCGTGATTCCCAGCGTCTGCTGGGCTCGTAGTGACGTCGTAAGGCGTTATCTTCACACTCGCCCCTCCCTCGGGCAGTGAGTTTGCGCCAAACGAACCCAATTCCGGCCGCGGCGCCGGTAGCCCCGTCCTGCGATCCGCGAATTGGGTTCGTTTCGCGCGATCGCTCCGGTCGGCGGCGCCGACAGCCTAGGCGGTCTTGTCCCTTCCCGTCCCGTCGGCAATTGGCTTCGTTTTTCGAGGCCGTCTGTATGTCTGATTCGCCATAATCCCTTCTCTGAAAAGCACTTATCCTCGCTCCTGCCCGGTCCCGAATTGGCTTCGTTTCGCACAATCGGCCTGTGGCCGAGTGTAAAGCGTGAAGTTCAAAGTCCGGACATTCGGCTTCTCCGGCTTGACGCTTGACACTTCAAACTTGAAACTCCCTCCGAAACTGGCTTTGTTCGACACGACGGCCTCCTCAGCCAGGAACCCCGCCCGGCCCGCCGGAAGTCCCCACTCACTCGAACCAAGGACCGTCCGCGCTGTCTCTCGTCTTATAGAAGACGCTTCTGGACGGCTGTATGTTCCATAAACACCGAAAATACCGCCGACATTCTACGCCACCGAGGCACCGAGACCCCAGCCCGCCCTCCAGCCGCAACCGAAACCCCCATAGCCGAAAGAAACGAAAGAAGGCGAGAAAGGGTAAAGAGCAGAGGTAGCTCGGATGGTTGTCTTCTTGCGTTCTTTTTCGTTTCTTGCGGCTGGGCTCTCTTCCTTCCTCCCGGTTCATCTTGCCACAGAAACAAGGCGTTGCGGTTCTGTCGTGCGGAGAAAGCTGTCTGCAGTGTGCCCGTAAGGGCCTGCCCTCGACCCCGATCAGGTCGGGGCAGGCTCCGATCGGGGGCGGGAATCCAGATTCTGTCAGCCACAGAGGACACCGAGGGCCACAGAGGCAGCAAGGGCATATGGGATTCCGCCACAGCGGTAGGGTGGGCTGTGCCCACCGTAGTGGTCAAACGACCGTAATCTGTGTTTTGACCGCTGGCCCCCTCTCGGGAAAACGGTAGTTGTCCCCCGTATCCCCTGAAGTTTGAAATCCGAAATAAGCACGAAGGACCAAGATCCAGAATCCCAAACGCATCGTCCGGCGGGCGGCAGTGTTTTGGTCATTGATTTTTTGTGCTCTGGATTTGCTTCGGATTTCGGATTTCGATATTCGTGCTTTTCTTCCAGTGGGTCGGGAACGAAACGGTGTCCGGTACTGTTTCCGGCCGCGCGGTACTTGTTCTGGTGTGGTTTGGCCTTCGGTTGCAGGCAGGATCCACTCACGCAGAGACGCAGAGGCGCAGAGACAAGCAGGATTGGGTCTATCCCCACCCCTGCGTCCCGGCGGTCCTGTGTGAGACGTGGCCGCTTGCGGGAAACGAAACGGCGTCAGGTATGCTCGCGGGAAGTTCTCTGTTTCGCCTTCAGGCGATCGGGAGGCAGTCGAACTACCTTGAGTCCCCGCTCTTGCTGTACGGCCTGGAGGTCCTTGCAGATGGCATCCAAGTCGTAGTTGAATTGACGAGCGTATTCCTCGCGACACCGATGGAGTTCGTCGATGATGGGGTCTTTCATGGTCCGGTCTCCAGAAGCTCCTCGGGTGAGCACACCTCGGGGCAGCGATAGCCGTGGTCTTCGATGATTTGCCGAATTTTCGCTCGGGCAACCGGGTTATTGAGGTGAGCGAAGTTCCATGTGACAAGGACATCCATCCCATTGACGGCGGCCACCGCCATGTGGAGGGCATCTTCGGGATACTCCGCGGGGACCGTCTTCGCGGCAAGGATCTGCCCGGCGAGCGTTTGAGCTTCCTGATCGACATCGAGCACGCTGAACGGCAGAAGGGCTTCGACGCGTCTCTGAGCCTGTTCCGGGTCTCCCATCTGGGCTTCACGATGCACCAGGGTGGATGTATAGACCGTGAATTGGGACGACAAGAGCGTGGACCAGAGTTCGGCCGTAGTCTCCTGTCGAGCCGCAATAAGCAAATCACGGCTGCGTCTGGCCGTTAGGTAGCTGACAACGCTGGTTTCGATATACACCTTTGGTTTCATGACCTGCTTCTTCTGCGATTATCGGGAATCTCACGATCATTATAGGAGATCGAGGATACGAGGGCAAGAGCTTGGTCTGCAGCATCATTCGTGCTCATTTCCCAGCGGGTTGTGGACACTGATTCACGAAAGCCAGGGACTTCTCGATCAGGATGTTGCCTGTCAGTTCGCCCAGGCAGGTTCGCGTGATGTAGTTGTAGCGGTCGAAGCTGCCCCAGTCTTCTTTCGTGAGGATGTAGCCGAAGGCGTCATTGGTCAGGCCGAAGAGCAGGTTGTGCTGGCCCGACATCTTCCGCTTGAGATAGAAACCGATATTGGGAAGGGCCTCGCCTGGAATCGTGAGCATCTGGGCGTTGCCGAGGTTCACGACGTTGATTTGCGTGGCCACGCAGCCGTCAGGGGTCAGCTCGAAGCCCAGGGGCGACATCTTCACTACGGCCAGGAGCATCTCGTTCTCGACCGGGAACTCGACCGTTGTGCAGCCGCAGAATAGCGCCGGATTCTCCTGGATTGGGGCATCTGCTACGATGCGAAGGGCCTCGTCGGCGAGGAGGTTCCCGATCCGGATGCACTCTTCCCACGTTCGCACGTCCTTGCCGTCGGGACCCCGGCAGTCGGCGGTCACCATGCCTCCCTGAGCGCTGTTCAGGAAGATGCCATGACCCGCCCCTCGCTCTGCGATCCGGTCGTAGAGCGGGCCGACGAAGTCCGGGCTCATGATCCCCTGGTCGGACCCAATAACCTCGGGGTGGCTGGCGTAGTTGACGAGGGTCGCGAGCGGCTTGCCTGCGGCGTCCAGGACTTGGATGACGCAGCATCGGGGGTCGTACAACTGCTCGGCGTAGTAGTTGTACGCGATCTTGCCGCGAGCCTTGCCGGTCGCAATCTTCACGCGGGCGGGTTCCAGATGGTCCACGGCTTCGTTGATCGCGTCGGCCAGCTTCGCGCAGACGCCATCGACATAGGCGAGGTCGATGGCGGTCCTGCCGGTCTCGTCGGGGAAGCCGTAGCAGTCGGGGGCGCTGTGCGTGTGCGTGGCGCCGATGAGGATGTTCTCGGGTGGAATGCCAGGGACCTTCGCGCGGACCCTGCTGCACAGGACGCCTGGGAAGCCGAGAAAATCCGCGCTGCAGAGGGCGACCCGCGTGCCGCTGTCATCGAGCACGAGGGCGCGGACGGTCAATTGGCCGATCTTGCGGGTGACCGGGTCGGAGGGGCCAACGCCTCCCGAGACGGGCAACATGGCTTCCGGCGTTACATCGCGGGCTGCGAAGCCCGCTCGGAAGGCACCGAAGCAGGGAATCTCGAAGCACGAAGCTCGAAATGCGAAACAAGCACAAATGAACAGAATCCAAAATTCAAAACGGTCTTGCTTGCTCATGGTTTCTCCTCAGCATCGCCTATATTGATTGGGCGTCATGCCCATCGCGTTTCGGAAGTGCCGGATGAAATGACTGTGATCGTAGAACCCGTTCCGGATCGCGACCTGTGTGATCGAGTGGTCCGTGTGCAGCAGGTCGTAGCAGGCGCGGTGCACCCGATAGCCTGTGAGGAACTTCACCGGCGAGACCTGGAACACCTGTTTGAATTTCCGTTCGAACTGGTTGACCGACAGGAACATGAGCGAGGCCAGCTCCTCGACCTGGATTGCCTGGCTGTAGTGCTGATCGATGTGGTCGATGACCGCGGCGAACTGCTGGTGCGGGCGCCACCGCTCGCCGGACCTGCGGAAGTCGCGCGTGATGCCCGCGATGCCGACGGCGTGATTGTTGCGCGAGACCAGTGGCACCTTCGTCGTGATATGCCAGTCGATGCTGCCCTCGCTGTTGGAGACCAGCTCGACGCGGTCGATCAGGGGCTCGCCCGTCTTGATGACACGCTGGTCGTCGCGAAGGAAGATCTCCACCAGCCTTGCGGGGAAGAAGTCGAAGTCGTCCTTGCCGATGAGGTCCTCCTCGCGATCCAGGCCCAGCTTCTCGAGGAACGCCCGATTGCCCATGATGAACTTGCCCCTGCGGTCCTTGGCGAAGAAGCAGACGTCGGGCAGGGAGTCGAAGAGACGGAACAGGTCGGGGTTGGCGGTCAGCCGTCGGAGCAATCGGACCTTGAAGCTTGGATCTTGTGCATTCGGCATCGGTTTTCCGAGCAATGGACCCGCCGGACCACAGCGGCAATGGTGAAATTATACACAAAGAAGGTGGACTCGTGCAAGGAGAACAAGTCGATATACGATATTGTCTCAATGGTCAGTGGCTCGGAGTGTCATCGAGCATCGCGTGCACCGTGCGTGACGTGCGGTCGGATCGACAAGTGGAATCGAAGAGGTGAAACCATGTATCGGCACCGGGGCTTCACTCTGATCGAGTTGCTGGTCGTCATCGCCATCATCGCCATCCTCATGGCGATTCTGCTTCCGGCTCTGCACCGGGCTCGGGAGCAGGGGCAGCGGGCCGCATGTCTGAGCAACCTCAAGCAACTGACCATGGCGTGGATTCTGTACGCCGACGACAACGACGACAAGATCGTCGCGGGCTCGACCGGCAAGGCCGGCGAGAACAACGTCCCGCTGAAAGAGGACGGCTGGGTCCACTGGGCCGGCTACTCCGACGCCACCTCCGAGGAGGCCCAGGTCCAAGCCATCGAGGAGGGGGCCTTGTTCCCGTTCTGCAAGACCGCCAAGCTCTACCAGTGTCCGAGCGGGCTTCGCGGCGAGATGCGGACCTACGCGATTGTCGATGCCATGAACGGCTGGCCCACCAAGCCGGAACTCCTCATCAAGAAGAGGGCGAGAATCCTCCGGTCGGGCGAGCGACTGGTCTTCGTCGACGAGGGCTGGGCGACGCTGGCGAGCTGGAGCGTCCCCTACGGCCGCGAGTCGTGGTGGGGCTCCAAGGTCACCCAGTCCGGCATCCTGGCGGGGGACAATCGCCACAAGGACCCGCCCCCGGTGCGACACGGCGGCGGCACGTCTTTTTCCTTTGCCGACGGGCGCAGCGAGTACTGGAAATGGAGGGACCAGCGAACGATAGACTATGGCTCGATGAAGGTCGGCGCGGACCCCGTCCAGCCGGGCAATCGCGATCTGCACCGCGTGCAGCAGGCCTACTGGGGCGAATTGGGGTACGAACCCGTCCTGTGAGAACGTGAATCCGACAAGTTGTCAGTCCAGCAGTGGCAGCATTTTGTGAAGGAGGATGTATCATGTCGAGGCCAGCGTGTCATTCTCAGAAGCTCATTCTCGCGGTTTCTCTCGTTTCGATGTTGGGGCTGGCCGCGGGCGTTGCGAACGCCGACATCACAAGCGGCCTGGTGGGGTATTACCCCCTGGATGAAGGAGCGGGCGCCGTCGCCTACGATAGGTCGGGCAATGGACACGACGGGACCCTGTACAATGGCATCAAGTGGATCTCGCAGGCACACCAGGGCGGCGGAGTCAACTGCGACGGCACGACGAACACCCGGATCGATCTGGGCACCTGGAATCCCGCCGAGGGAACCGGGCAACTGTCTCTGGCGATGTGGATTCGCTGGTCGGGCAGCAGCGCCACGTATCAGGGCCTGATCGGCAAGAGAGACACCTGGCCCGACACGACGATGTTCCAATTTCAGGTCCGTCCGGAAAGCGGCGGCACCTTCCGCCTGGAGACGGGCAGCCAGGCCATCGTCTCGCCGAGCAACACGCTGAGTCCGCTCATCGCGACCTGGGCCCACGTGGCAGCAACCTTCGACGGCACCACGGCCCGCCTGTACCTCAACGGCCAGCAGGTGGCGTCCGGCGCGTTTTCCTTCTACGCCGCGGGTGCGGCGTCGCACCTGGGTATTGGCTGCGTCACCGGCGGCGGAGCCCCCTACAGCGGCAACGGCGAAGTCTTCTCCGGCGATATGGACGAGGTCTTCATCTACAACCGAGGGCTGTCCGCGGAGGAGGTCCCGCTCGTCATGGCCGGCTATATCGGCGACAAGGCCTCCAATCCGAGCCCTCGCGACGGCGCCGCCGACATCCCATGCGACAGCCTCCTGAGCTGGAGCCCGATGGAGACCGCGACCACGCGCGACGTGTACTTCGGCACGGCCTACAACAACGTCAAGGACGCCACTCGGGCCGACCCAAAGGGTGTCCTGGTCGGCAAGGGCCAGACGGCGACGACGTTCGATCCGGGCGCCCTCGAGTACGGCCAAACCTACTACTGGCGGATCGACGAGATCAGTGCGCCGCCGGCGTCGGCAATCTCGACAGGCCGCGTCTGGACTTTCACCGTCGAGCCGTTCTCCTATCCCATCGAGAGTCTGACGGTCAAGGCGTCCAGTCAGCAACCCGCCTCCCCGGCGAGCAGGACTATCGACGGTTCCGGGCTCAACGCTCAGAATCAGCACTCGGACGACATCAAGCAGATGTGGATGAGCGTCGGCGTGCCGGCCTGGATCCAGTACACGTTCGACAAGGAATACAAGTTGGATGAGCTTTGGGTGTGGAACGCCAACTCCCAGATGGAGACCTACATGTTCTTCGGGGCAAAGGACGTCGCCATCGAGTACTCCAGCGACGGCCAGACCTGGACTCCGTTGCAGGGCGTGCCTCAGTTCGCCCAGGGGACCGGCCTGCCGGCCTACTCCGTCGGCACGATCGTCGATTTTGGAGGAGTCGCCGCAAAGTACGTCAAGCTGACCATCAACAGCACGTGGGGCAATCTCATGGCGGCCAGCCTGAGCGAGGTGCGGTTCCACTATGTGCCCGTGCAGGCGCGGGAGCCCGATCCGGCCGACGGCGCGACGGAGGTCAGCCTGGCAACCGACCTGATCTGGCGGTCCGGGCGCGAGGCCCAGTCGCACGAAGTGTACTTCGGCGCCGATGCCCAGGCGGTTGCCGAGGGGACCGTTCCGACCGCCACACAGGCGGCGCGAAGCTACACGCCCGCATCGCTGAACTATGGGACCGCCTACTACTGGAGAGTGGATGAAGTCGGCGACGCCGGGACCTACGAAGGCGAGCTCTGGAGCTTCACGACCCAGGAGTACGCGGTCATCGAGGACTTCGAGGGCTACGACGACAAGGACAACCGCATCTTCGACACGTGGATCGACGGCTGGACCAACGGCACCCGCTCGACCGTCGGGTACGAGGAATCCGCGCAGGGGACGTTCGGCGAGAGGACCATCGTTTACAACGGCAGTCAGTCGATGCCGCTGCAGTACGACAACGCCACTTCGCCGTACTACGCGGAGGCCGAGTGGGAGTTTGCGACCGCGCGGAACTGGACGGCGGGTGGGGCCGAGGCCCTCGTGTTCTACCTCCGGGGCAACGCGCCCGGCTTCATGCAGACCTCCGACGGCCAGATCATCATGAACGCCAAAGGCACCGACATTTGGGACACCGCCGACGAGTTCCGCTACGTCTACAAGAACCTCAACGGGAACGGCACGATCGTGGTCCGCGTCGACACGCTGGTTCGCTCCGACGGCTGGGCCAAAGCGGGTGTGATGATTCGCGAGAGCCTCCATCCCGGCTCGAAGCACGCACTCGTCTGCATGACCCCCGACTACGGCTATTCCTTCCAGCAGCGTCCGGAGACCGGCAACGTGATGGACCATGCGTCCCAGGTGTCTGTGGCCGGGACGGGAGTGGTGGCGCCGCACTGGGTGAAGCTGACTCGGACGGGCAGTGTCTTCACCGCGCAACAATCGGCCGACGGCGTCACGTGGACGGATATCACGTTTGCCTCGCCGGTGAACATCTCGATGGCCGACAGTGTCCTTATCGGCCTGGCGGTGACGAGCCACAATGCCGCCGTCGCCACGGCAGCGGAGTTCTCCAACCTCTCGACGACCGGCAATGTGACCGGCCAGTGGCAGGTGGCCGAGATCGGCGCAGAACAGCCCGTGGGCAACGCGGCCGAGTCGATGTACGTGCGGATCGAAGACGCCGCCGGGGCCAGCGTTACGGTCGTGAACGCGGACGAGGCCGTCGCCCTGCGTCCCACGTGGCGGGCCTGGACGATCCCCTACAGCGACCTGGCGGGGGTGAACCTGAGCAAGGTCAGGACGATGTGCATCGGCGTCGGCAATCGCAGCCAGCCCACTGCCGGCGGCGCGGGCATCGTCTACATCGATGACGTCTCCCTGGGCCGGCCGGTCCAGTAGCACTGGCCTCTTGCCCGTGTCGGCAGGAGTGTCTTTATCTCGGGCGGACCCGAGACTACAATGTCGCAGTCGGTTCCCCTGTGGGGATGGTCAGATTCAGGACAATGGAGTTGATTATGGTCGATCGGATGAGAACGACGCGAAGGGAGTTTCTAAAGACCGCGGCCTCCGCTGTCGCCATGCCATACGTGGTCGCGGGCTCGGCCCTGGGGGCCGGGGGTGCAGTCCCGCCCAGCGAACGCGTGAACATGGGCTTCGTGGGCTTGGGCGGCCAGGGGAGCGGCCACCTCATGGGAGGGGCCTGGACCTACGTGCCGGGAGGATACATCGCTCGAAACGATGTCCAGGTGCTGGCGGTCTGCGACGTGCGGCGCGAGCGACGGGAGCCTGCGTGGCAACGGTGCAACCAGATCTACGCGGAACGGCTCGGCCGGCCCGGCTACGACGGCGTGAAGGCGTACAACGATTTCCGCGAAGTCCTCGCTCGTCCCGACATCGACGCCATGCTGCTGGCGGTGCCGTATCACTGGGCGGCGCCGATGTCGATCCTGACCATGCGAGCGGGCAAGGACGTCTACTGCGAGAAACCGGTCGCGATTACGGTCGAGCAAGCCCAGATGGTGGTCGAGACCGCCCGCACCTACGGGCGGATCTACCAGGCGGGGACGCAGCAGCGGTCCGAATACGACGGCAAGTTCCGACAGGCGTGCGAATGGATACGCAACAAGCGGATCGGGCAGCTCAAGGAGGTCTATGCCTACCGCGAGCCCGGCGCTTTCGTGCCGAGCGCGTGGACCTCGGACCAGTCCGTGCCGGTGCCGGAGGGGTTCGATTGGGACATGTGGCTTGGGCCGCTGCCCTGGCGGCCGTTCGGCGGGGAGGCGGGCCACACGCTCTCGGGCCTGTTCCTCGGCGACGTGAACTGGAGCCCGCACCACTACGACATCGTTCAGTGGACGGTGAACCCCGACCCCAAGGCGCCGATCGACGTGAAGTACTGCGACGGCAAGATCGACTACTACTACAGCAACGGCGTCGTCGTCCATTCTGAAGCCTATCCCAACGAGCCGGTCGGTCCCGACGGGGGCGCCTGCTTCGTCGGCACGACCGGGCGCATCGCGGTCGATCGCGGCAACATCGTGTCTTATCCCGCGGGCGTGCTCCGAGAGCCGCTCGGGCCCGGCGACGAGCGGGTCTATCACGCGGACAGCCATTCCGGGAACTTCCTGGACTGTGTCCGCACGCGGAAGGCCACGATCTGCAATCCGGAGGTTGCCGCCTACACCATCAATGCCATCTTCATCGGCGGCATCTCCCTGGCCCTCAAACGTGACCTCCGCTGGGATCCGGTCAAGCTGCAATTCGTGGGGGACGACACGGCGAATCGGCTGCTCTCGTATTCGCCGCGACCGCCGTGGATTCTGTAGTAAGGACGCTTCGCCGAGGATATTTGCCATCCGCTGCATGAAAGGTGGTTCATGAAGAGTGTTGTGTTCAATCAGATGCTGTTTGCCGGATTCATCCTGCTGTTGGCGGCCTGTGCCGGCGGTGCTGCCCAGGAACAAGACTGTGTCGCTGTTCTGCAATCCAACGTTGGCGCGGTGGAGAAATGCGCCGCGTGCCAGCAGTTGAGGATCTGCGGCACCTCGCAATCCGTCGCAGCCTTGGCCGCGATGCTGGGCGACGAGCGGGTGGGCCACGCCGCGAGGTACGCGCTGGAAGGCATGCCGTACCCAGAGGCGGGCGCGGCGCTGCGAGACGCGCTGGGCAAGACCACGGGGGCGACCAAGGCCGGACTGGTCGATTCGATCGGCCGGCGACACGACACGCAGGCGACGCCCCTGCTGGTTCCGCTGTTGAAGGATGCGGATACGGGCGTCGCGGTGGCTACAGCTCTGGCGCTGGGCGCGATCGGCGACTCGACCGCTACCTCCGCGTTGGTCGCGGCTCGCGAAAGCCGCAATCCCGAGGTCCGCACAGCCGTGTGGGGGGGGCTCCTGCACTGTGGGCAAGCACGTCTCCGTCAGGGGAGCAAGTCGGAGGCGCTGGGGCTCTTCCGTGCGGTGCTGGAGACGAATCCGCCTCTGGCAATCCGGGTCGCAGCCTGGAGGGGACAGGCTCTGTCGGACGACGCCGGACGGGCCAGGCTCGTCGTTGCAGCCATGGCCGGCGAAGACAAGCCCCTGCGTCTGGCGGCCACCCAGCTCGTGCGGGAGACGGCGGATGGCGAGGTATTGAAAGCGTGCCTGCGGCAGTGGAAGTCGCTCGGTGCCGACGCACAGGTGGCGGTCGTCCATACGCTGGCGGACCGAGGGGATAGGGCTTCGCTGGCGGATGTCCTGGCGGCGTGCAAGTCGTCGGAAGAATCGGTCCGCGTCGCCGGAATCCAGGCGGTCGGGAGTCTTGGCGGTGCGGAGAACGTCGCGCTCCTCGCGGAGCGTGCGGCACAGACCTCCGGTGACGAGCAGGCGGCCGCCCGAGAGGGCCTGCGGGCACTTCGCGGCAAGAGCGTCCACGCCGAGATGATCGCGATGGTGAAACAGGCCGATCCCGCGGTGCGTGTGGAGTTGATCCAGGCGCTGGCGGACCGTCGGGCGACGGAGGCGACGCCCTCGCTGTTGCAGACAGCCGCGAGCGACCAGGCGCCCGTTCGGATGGCCTCCTACCGTGCCCTGCGGGAACTGGCGGGAGCGAGTGACATCGGCGCGGTGGTTGCGCTGTCGTTCAACGCGACGAGCGGCGAGCAGAAGTCCTTGGAGAATATGGTTCTCGGCGTCGCCAGGCGGGCGAACGCCGGCGCGGAGGCTTCGAAGGTCATCCTGGCGAAACTGGACTCGGTCCGGGATGTGCGGATCAAGGGGATGCTGATCGGCATCCTGGGGCAACTCGGCGACCCGTCGGCCCTGGCGACCCTGCGCAAGGCGATGAGCGACCCCGATGTGGAGATTCGGTATGCGGCGATCGGCGGGCTTGCCCGCTGGCCGAACGCCGAGCCGCTGCCCGACCTGCTTCGCATCGCAAAGGACAACAGCAGCGGGGATTGCCAGATCCGCGCGTTGGGCGCGTACATCGACCTCGTGGGAGCATTGGCCTCCATGCCGGACCAGGAGAAGGTCCGCTGCTACAAGACCGCGATGGAATTAGCGCCGAACGCCGCGGGCAAGAGGCGGCTCTTCGCTTCTCTGGCCAACGTCAAGACGGTCGAGTCGCTGCAGTTGGCTGCTTCTTGTGTGCAGGACAAGGAAGCCGGTCAGGAGGCGGCTCTTGCCGCGGTGACCATTGCGGAGGCGATCTACGGCGGCAACGGCAGAGCGGTCGCGCCTGTCCTCGAACGAGTTGTCGCGGCCAACGTCGCCGACGCGACCAAAGAGCGGGCCCAGAAGGTCCTCGACGAGGTCCGCGCGGTCCAGAGCTACCTGACGGCGTGGGAGGTGGCCGGACCGTATGCGGAAGAAGGCAAGAACTACTCGCAACTGTTCGACATTGCGTTCGGGCCGGAAGTGCCGAACGCCCAGGTCCAGTGGCGGAAGATGCCGATCTCGAAGTACGAGCAGCATCCCGCATACCTGGATCTGCTCAAGGAACTGAACGGCGGCGAGCAGAAGGTCGCCTACCTGCGGACGCAGATCGAATCCGCGGACACCAAACCGGTGACGCTGCAGATCTTCAGCGATGACGGCGTGAAGGCCTGGCTCAACGGCAAGGTCGTCCATTCGAACAACACTGCCCGACCGATCCTGGCGGAGCCCGACCGCGTGAACGTCATGCTCAACCAGGGCGTCAATACGCTGATGCTCAAGGTGACGCAAAACAACCTGCCCTGGGGCGCGATTGTCCGCATCAAAGAGAGCAGGCCCGTCGAGCCCAAGGTCGGAGACGGTTTCCGGCTGCACATCATCAACGCCGACTCCCGCTTCGAGGCCGCAGGCGTTCTCGACGTGAATCGCGACGGCAAGCTCGACATCCTCTCCGGCGGGTTCTGGTACGAGGCCCCCGACTGGAAGAAGCACTTCGTCCGCGAGATCAAAGAGGAAGGGAACTACTTCTACGATTTCGCCAACCTGCCGATGGACGTGGACGGCGACGGCTGGATGGATACCGCGGGCGCCGCCTGGCACAACAAGATGGTCTACTGGGTCCGCAATCCAGGCAGGACCGACGAGCCCTGGCAGGTGCACGAGGTCGATGCGCCGGGCAATATGGAGACCGCGATGGCCTACGACATGAACGGCGACGGGCAGCTCGACATCCTGCCCAACATCATGACCGCCGCGGCCTGGTACGAGTTCCATCGAGATGCGTCCGCCCCGCAGGGCGTGCGGTGGGAGAAACATCCGCTGCCCCAGGAGGCCGCGGGACATGGGATCGGCGCGGGCGACGTGAACAAGGATGGCCGCTGCGACGTGGTGACTCCCAAGGGCTGGCTCGAGCAGACCGCCGACGGCTGGCAGTGGCGCCCCGAGTTCGAGCTGGGCTACGCGTGCATCCCGATCCTCGTGTCCGACGTGGACAGCGATGGCGATTCGGACATCATCTGGGGGCTGGGCCACAATTACGGCGTGTTCTGGCTCGAGCAGAAATCCGTCGACGGCAAGCGAACGTGGGAGAAACACCTGATCGACGACTCGTGGTCGCAGCCGCACTTCATGCTCATGGCTGACCTCGACAACGACGGCAAGGACGAGCTGGTCACCGGAAAACGCTACTACGCCCACAACGGCAACGACCCCGGCGCCAACGATCCTCGCTGCGTATACTGGTACGATTTCGACGCGGGATCGAGAACCTGGACGCGTCGCGTCCTGCACGAGGGCGGAGCGGTCGGATTCGGGATCAACACGATGGCCGTGGACATCGACGCGGACGGCGATATCGACGTCGTCGCCCCCGGCAAGAGCGGATTGTACTTGTTCGAAAACCTGTTGAAGTGATTGATAATGGACAAAGGATGATGGATAATTGGCGACGAATTGCGGCAAAGCTTGCGAAGTCGTTCAATCATCAATAACCGATTATCCATCATCAATGAGGAGCCCTGTGCCATGCCGCAACCGAAGATCGCGATGATCGGAGCGGGAAGCCTGATCTTCTGCAAGACGCTGACGATGGACATCCTGGCCACCGAGGCCCTCCAGGACGTCGAGATCTGCCTAATGAACCGCACGAAGCCCAAGCTCGACAAGATGGAGGCCTTCGTCAAGGAGGTCGTGAAGGCCAACAAGCTGCCGGCCAAGGTGACCGCGACGCTCGACCGGCGCAAGGCGCTCGACGGCGCGAAGTACGTCATCAACATGATCCAGATCGGCGGCGTCGACGCCTTCCGCATGGACTACGAGATCCCGCTGAAGTACGGCGTCGATCAGTGCATCGCGGACTCCATCGGTCCCGGCGGCGTCTTCCGCGCCCTGCGGACGATCCCGGCCCTGGCGGACATGTCGCGGGACATGAACGAGCTGTGTCCCGATGCGATCCTGCTGAACTACGCCAACCCGATGGGCGCCAACTGCTCGGCGCTCGGGCGGGTGGCGAAGGTGCAGTTCATCGGCCTCTGTCACGGGGTGCAGACGACGCTGGACCTGATCAGCCGATATGTGGAGGTGCCCAAGGACCAGGTCGATTTCGTCTGCGCCGGCATCAACCATATGGCCTGGTTCCTGGCCCTGCGGGACAAGCGCGACGGGCGGGACCTGTACCCGATCCTCCGCGAGCGGTGCGAGAGGCCCGAGTACTACGTCAACGAGAAGGTCCGCTGCGAGGTCATGCGGCACTTCGGCTACTTCATGACCGAGAGCACCGGCCACCTGTCGGAGTACGTCCCGTGGTTCCGCAGCAGCAAGCGCGCCCTGGAGCTGTACTGCGATCAGCCCGGTTTCGGCGGCGCCTCGGGCGCCTACTTCAACTACTGCAACATGCTCGCGGAGAAGTACAAGACGGTGGATTACCTGGCGACGGAATCGCGAAAGATCGAGCGTCGCAGCGTCGAGTACTGCTCGTACATCCTGGAAGCCGCCCAGACGGGACGCACGTTCCGGCTCAACGGCAACGTCCGCAACGACGGGTACATCACGAACCTGCCGCAAGGCTGCTGCGTCGAGGTGCCCGTCTTCGTTGACTCGCGAGGGCTCCACCCGGTTCGGATCGGCGACCTGCCGATCCAGTGCGCCGCGCTGAATCAGAGCAATGTCACCGTGCAGCAACTGGCGGTCGAAGCGGGTCTGACGGGCGACCCCGAGTACGCGATGCAGGCCATTGCGATGGACCCGCTGACCTCGACGGTCTGCACGCTCCGCGAGGTCCGCGAGATGACCCGCGAGATGCTCGATGCCGAGAGCCAGTGGCTGCCGCAGTTCAAGGGCACAAAGCTGGTCGCCAAGCCGGTCGTGGAGATCCCGCGGGACGTGGCGCCCGTCGATGTCCCGCTCGATCCGGCCCTGGCGATTGCGAACCGATTCGGGGAATTGGCGAAGTAGGGATCGTTCGGCCCTCCCGCGTCTTGGTCGTAGTCAGGGTCCATCACGATTGGGGTGGTGCCGAATGGGGCAATCCTCGCCATGGGATGTGCCAAATTGCGTGAAGCGGGCTCCCGGGCGGATGGCCGCGAGGCGGCGGGCTACGGACGACGCTCGAATGAATGTGAGCCGGGGGCGACGTTGTCGATCACGACGAAATCGGCGTCCAGGGTGCCTGTGACGATCTTGCCGTCCATTCGGATGTCGCGGCTGTCGCTCTCGATGCGGGGCAGGTAGACGACCGCCTCGACATTGGCGGGCAGCAGGACGTTCAGGACAAACGACTTGCCCGGCTCGCACGCGAACTTCATGCCGAGTGTGCCGCGGATCGTGGGCAGATACAGTTTGCCCGTCTTGAGATTCCCGACCTGCGGCTTGATCCGGACCTTGGCGAACCCCGGCTCGATAGGCTGGACTCCCATCAGGCATCGCGGGATGATGTTGGCGGGGGCAGCGCCCCAGGCGTGGTTCCAGTCTTGGTTGGGCTTGTACTTGTTGTCCCAGGCTTCCAGGGTGATTGTCGTGCCGACGTTGTAGATCATGTGCGGCCAACTGCGGTCCGTCCTGCGGTCCGTCATGAGCTGCAGGGCGAAGTCGTCCTCGCCGGCTTCGTAGAGGGCTTCGAGCAGGTACTGCGAGCCGTAGACGCTGCAAACCATCCCCCGACTCTTGATGAAGTCCGCGACGGATTTCACGTATTCCGGCGGCACCAGCCCGAAGGCCAGCGGGAACATATTCGCGTGCAGGGCGCTGTGCATGCTGCCTTCGCCATCGATGTAGATGCCCTGGGTCTTGTCGAGCAGCTTGTTGTTGATCGACCAGCGGACCTTGTCCGCTGCCTGGGCGAAGGCGCCGGCGTCGTCCGTCTTGCCGATTGCCTGCGCCATCCGACTCATCAGGACCAGCGCGCGGTAGTGAAACGCATTGACGACGGTGTTGATCGGCTTGAACTCGAAGTCGTCCGTTTCGCCGTAGCCGCCCTGAAGGCCGAGGATATTGCCGTGAGGCCAATCGACGATGTCCCGCAAGTTGCCGCTGAGGTGGATGGACGCGAGCACGTCCTTCGTGACCAGACCGGCCTGGGTGCTGATCAGGCCGTCCTCGCGGGCCAGAGCCAGAAGTGTCTTGGCCTTCAGATCGTCGTAGAAGTGCGAGAGGGAGTCGTTGTCGCCCGTATAGAGGTAATCCGCCCAGGCCATGAAGACGGAGTGAAGGCTCCATTCCGTCGGCCAGGTCGGGTGCGTGATGAGGTACTCGTGCGTGTAGCGGGCCATCGTGTACTCGCGGTCCACGCAGTAGTGGCAGAGCTGGTTGATGTAGGCGTCGCCCTCGTAGGGGATTCGCTCGCGGTCGCCATCGACGTACACGCCGCAGAAGGTGGTCGCTTTGATGCTGTACTTGCAGAGCTCCCACACGTCGTTGAGGACCGGATCGGAGCAGGTGAAATAGGATGCGGAATCGTCGAACGGGTAATGAACCGCGAGTTGGCGAATCGAGGACGCGTCGATCTCGCACGGGCTGTTCGCGATCTCGCAGTACCGAAAGGGCATCACCTCGCCGACCGACGCCGGCATCTTGATGGCCTGAGGTCCTGTGTTTCGCTTGTCCGGCGTGATGGCCACTCGATACGTCCGTGTCCCTTGATCCAGGGTCAGCGTCATCATCCGGTACCGTCGGGAGCCGCCGGGATTGCGGTCGATGGCGTCGCTGCCGGCGGGGACCTCGCCCAGGTGGACTTCGATTTGGCGACCCGCTTGGGGACTCGTCAAGGTCAGCTCCACGGTTCCGAAGGCTGCCTTGCCGAAATCGACGAAGTAGCTTCCCTCGGCCTTCTTGACCACCCTGACCGGCTGGACAGTCGTCGTCGCCAGGGGATACCGCGTCGTCTCATAGCTCCCGTCCAGTCGGCCGGTCGAGAGACTCTGCGCTTGGGAGAATGGGCTTGCCTGACCGTCCTGGTTCCAGGTCCGCACCTTCCAGAAATACGTTGCATTGGCCGACAGCGGCTTGCCTGCGTACTCGACGCCGGCGGACTGCGAGGAGGAGATCCTGCCGCTGTCCCAGAAATCGCCTTCGTCTCGGTCGAGATTCGTCCGATTCGACGCCACGAGGACCTGATAAGCCGTCTGCCTGCCTCCCTGGTCCGCGGCGCCCACGATCCAACTGAAGTCGGGCGTGGAGTCGCCGATCGAAACCAGTTCCGGGCGGGCCATCAGCTCGCACATCAGGCCGCCAGGGGCGGCCGGTCCCTGGGCGACGGCTGTCGCGCCCAGGAGTAGAATCGCGAGCACGGGTCCCATCGGCGTTCTTCTGGTCGGCAGGGGAGTTGTGGTTGTGTCCATTCGTCTGCGCCTCATAATCACTTTCAGCTTGTGTCCTGACTGCGTGGCAGTCATAATACGGCCTGGAGTTCGAATGTTCAATCACGTCAGGCTGGCAAAACGACTGGTTTGCGAGGTTTCGCCGCGTCCGCTGCTCAAGGCGATGGCGTTCGGCGTCAAAGGCATTTGCGCGGTCCGGCGTTTCAATCGTCGCCTCGAACGAGGCAAGCAGTTCCCCGCCTTCATGATGATCTCCGTCACGAACCGCTGCAATCTCCGCTGCCAGGGCTGCTGGGTCACTGCGACGCCGCCGACGGATATGGAGCCCGCGATGCTGGAGCGGATCATCCGCGAGTGCCGAAGCCAAGGCGGGCGCTTCTTCGGCATCCTCGGGGGCGAGCCCCTCCTGCACGAGGGTCTGTTGGATGTCCTGGCCAAGTTCTCAGGCGAGTACTTCCAGCTCTTCACGAATGGGCACAGGCTCGACGCCGGCGTCGCGAAGCGATTGCGAAGTCTGGGCAACGTGACGCCTCTGATTAGCATTGAAGGGCTGGAGACGGTCGCCGACGAACGGCGGGGGGCCTCCGATGTGGCCGCCAAAAGCCTGCAGGCCGTCGAGCACTGCAAGCGACAGAAGCTCCTGACCGGTGTCGCCACCAGCGTGTGTCGATCCAACTTCGATCAGGTGGTCCGACGCGAGTTCCTGACGGACATGATCGCTCGCCGGGTGCAGTATGCGTGGTACTACATCTACCGTCCGGTCGGGCCCAACCCGACGCCGGAACTGTGTCTGACGGGGGACCAGATTCGCCAGTTGCGTCGATTCCTCGTCGATGCCCGGACGTGGGCGCCGATTATCGTGGTGGATACCTACTGGGACGCGGACGGCAGGGCGGTCTGTCCCGCCGCGACCGGGATCAGCTACCACATCACGCCCGCCGGTCGGGTCGAGCCGTGCCCGATCATTCAGTGCAGTTGCGACGCGGTCGATTCGGATGCGTCGCTCGTCGATCGCGTGGAGGCATCGGGGTATCTGAGGCGCTTCCGCACGCTGGCGGCCGGCCGGACGCGAGGGTGCATCCTGATGGAAGACCCGCGGTTGTTCCGCCAATTTGCGATGGAGGAGAAGGCGGTCGATTCCAGCGGGCGAGACCGAGTCCTCGACGAACTGGCGGCCATGCGGCGTTGCCCGAGCCACGACATGGGCGACGAAGCGATACCGGAACGCAGCGTCCTGTACCGGTTCGCAAAGAAGCATTGGTTCTTTGGCTTCGGCGCCTACGGATGACGGGTCTCGCTCGCGTCGCACGCGCGCATCGCCGTCGATGCCAGGTGCGGCAGAGGGACAGGGAGAGTCGAACATGGGGCATGTCACGCAGGGTGACAAGGATGCACATCGCAGGCGACTGCGACGCCTGGTCGTCGTGTTCTGCGTCGTGGGTTTGGCGACTGTGAGTGCCGTCTTCCTGTTGAAGCTCGCAGAACCCAAGTTCTACAGAGTGGTGACTCTGCCGTCGCACGGCGGCCAGCCTTTCCGTCCATTCGCCATGAACGATCACGGTCAGATCGTGGGCCTTGTGACAAGGGCGGCAGGTGGATCGGGCGTCGCCCTCTGGGATCGCGAGCAGGGAATACGGGAATTGGGAATCGCCTGCGACGACGGTCCGTTGTCGATCAACAATCTCGGTCAGATCGCGGGAATCATGATCGATCCCAACGGGGGGACGCGGGCCTTTCGGTGGGATCCCCAGGCAGGCCTGACTCCACTCGGTCAACAGGGATGTCGCGCCTTCGCCATCAACAACCGTGGGCAGGTGACGGGCGATTCGGGCATCAACGTGGGGCAGTGCCACGCATACCTCTGGGAGCGGACGGGCGCCGTACGGGACCTGAATCCTCGCGGTGCATGGGGAAGCCTGGCCCAACACGTCAACGACTCTTCGCAGGTCCTTGGCCTCTTTGGGCTGGAAGGCCACCCGTGTCTGTGGGACCTGGCGGACCCCAACTCCGCAGATTGGATGGCTTTGCCGCGCGAGGGCGACCCCTACTACAGCAGCTTGAACAACAGCGGATATGTGCTGTGCGAGATGTTTCGCCCGGCTCCGGCGGAGGTGTCCGGTGCGTGGCCTCAGAAGTACGCCGTGCTCTGGCATAAAGAACGGGACTTGACATGGCTCTTCCCGCTGGCGGATACGGACTGCCGGCTTGTCGAGCTGAACGATGCGAACCAGGTTGTCTATTTCGAGACCCACCGCTCCGCCCTCGCGAACTGGTTTCCGCGTTGGTTCTCCCCGAGGGATCGCCTGTTCCTCTGGGACCCGACCTGCGGCAAGACATCCCTGGACGGATACCTGAATCTGGGCAGAGGGGACAGCTTCCTGTTCAGGGACCTGAACAACAAAGGATGCCTCGTAGGGGCCGTGATGTCCGCCAAGGGTGTCCAGAAACGTGCCGTCCTCCTGGAGCTCATCGCTGGCAAGTGGCGAAAATGAGGGGAAACCGCCGCACTGGCGTACTCCGTCCGCGTTCCCAGGAGAAATTGAGGAACCCCGGTTGCGTGCTGCGCCAAGTTGCTATATTATCACCGATTCATTAAATGAATAGGACAGGTATTGGCAATCGGCCCGCTTATCCTGCGGGCAGGACAGAAAGGTTGCTGGATGGATAAATACGTCTGCATACACGGGCACTTCTATCAACCGCCGAGGGAGAACCCGTGGCTGGAATACGTCGAGCTGCAGGATTCGGCCTATCCGTATCACGACTGGAACGCGAGAATCACGGAGGAATGCTACAGGCAAAACGCCGTATCGAGGATTTTGGGACCCGACCGGCGGATCATCGAGATCGTCAGCAATTACGAGAGCATCAGTTTTGACTTCGGCCCGACGTTGATGTACTGGCTGGAATCGCACGCCCCGGACGTGTACGAGATGGTCCTGGATGCCGACAAGCGTAGTCAGGAGCGGTTTTCCGGCCACGGCTGTGCGGTCGCCCAGGGGTACAACCACATGGTGATGCCCCTGGCGAATGCGAAAGACAAGCAGACCCAGACCTTCTGGGGCGTCGAGGATTTCAAAATGCGGTTTGGAAGGGCGCCGGAGGGCATGTGGCTGCCCGAGACCGCGGTGGATGTGGCCACGCTCGAAATCCTGGTCGATCACGGGATCAAGTTCACGATCCTGGCGCCGCGCCAGGCCAAGCGGGTCCGCCGGCTCACCGGGGCGCGCCGCTGGCGGGATGTGAACGAGGGCGACCTCGATACAACGGTGCCGTACCTCTGCAACCTGCCTTCCGGGCGGCAGATCGCTGTGTTCTTCTACAACGGTCCGGTCTCGCACGGCATCGCTTACGGCGGGCTGCTCCACAGCGGCGAGAACTTCGCCATGCGGATGGTCAATTCCTTCCCGAACGACGGCGAACAGGCCCGCCTGGTGCACGTGGCCACCGATGGCGAGTCTTTCGGGCACCACCACCATCACGGCGACATGGCGCTGGCCTACTGCCTGCACCATATCGACGCGAACCGCCTGGCGCGGATCACGATCTATCCCGAGTACCTGGAGAGATACCCGCCGGACAACGAAGTGGAGATCTGGGAGAACAGCTCCTGGAGCTGCGCGCACGGCGTCGAACGATGGCGCAGCAACTGCGGGTGCGCCGCCGACCAGGGCCGTTCCGGCCAGCAGCAGTGGCGGGCGCCCCTGCGCGAGGCCATGGACTGGCTCCGCGACCGCATGGCGTCCGTGTACCAGGACCGGATGTCCGCCTACAACGCCGACCCCTGGCGGGTCCGCAACGAGTATATCCGCGTGGTCAACGACCGGTCCGCGAAGAACGTGAACGGCTTCATTGCGGAGATGGCCGGCCGGGAACTGGCGCAGCACGACAAGGTGACCTTCCTGAAGCTGCTCGAGATGCAGCGCAACGCCATGCTCATGTACACGAGCTGTGGTTGGTTCTTCGACAACATCTCGGGCATCGAGACGGTGCAGGTGATGATGTACGCCTCGCGGGCGATGCAGTTGTGCCACGAGGTGCAGAACTGGAACCTGGAGCCGGACTTCAAGAACATGCTGGAGAACGCGCCGACGAATCGCCGGCCGTTCGCCAACGGCAGAGAGGTGTACGAGGCCTACGTCGAGCCCGCCCGGGTGGATCTGCACCGCGTCGGGGCGCACTTCGCGCTGAGTTCCGTGTTCGAGGAATCGTCGGAGGAGAAACGGGCCATCTACTGCTACACCGCGACGATCGAGGATTTCGAGCACGTCGAGGCCGGCGTCCAGGTCCTCACGATGAATCGCGCGACGATCCGCTCGAACATCACGCTGGAGGAGTACGCGGTCGATTCCGCAGTGCTCTACCTGGGCGATCACCACCTGTTCGCCTCGGTCCAGGGACGCATGCCGGGCGAGCAGTTCAACCGGATTCGCCAGGAGCTGGTCAAGGCCTTCCGCAAGGGCGACAGCAATGAGGTCATGCGCCTGATGAACGTGGCCTTCGACAGCAAGAACTACTCGCTGACGCACCTGTTCAAAGACCAGCAGCGACAGATCCTCAACGGGCTGCTCGAGAGCACGTGGGAAGAAATCGAGAGTTCGTTCCGGCACATCTACGAGCACAACTACGCGATCATGGCGATGATCCGGAACATGAACATGCCGTTGCCGAAGGCCCTGTCGGCGCCGGCCGAGTTCATCCTGAACGAGGACATCTGCTCCGCGATCCAGGCGGATCGGATCGACCTGAACCGGCTGCGGGATCTCGCCGACGAGGCGGAGCGGCTCTCGTTGACGCTGGATCGGGAGCGCCTGAGCTTCGAGGCCAGCCACAAGATCAACAACATGGCCAGCATCTGGGAGGGCTCGCCCGAGGATATCGATCTGCTGTGGTCGATGGAGAAGGGTCTGGAGATCCTTCGCACGCTCACGCCGGACATGGACTTGCAGCACGCGCAGAACGTGTTCTTCACGATCTCGCGGAGCAAGTACCCCGAGATGAAACGAAAGGCCGCTGCGGCGGATGAGAAGGCCGCGAGCTGGGTCGAGCACTTCGGCCACCTGGCCCAGCGTCTCGGACTGGCGATACCGTAGAGCATTTACTATTTGCGATTTATGATTTACAATTTGCGGCGATCCTGTGACGTGTTCTCATTCTGGTGAGACCGTCCGGCGTGATCGAAAATCGTAAATAGTAGATCATAAATAGGAAATCTGCCTGTGCTCAGACGACGATCCAGCGGCATTTTGATGCATGTCACATCCCTGCCTGCGAAGTATGGGGTGGGGGACTTTGGCCCCGAGGCGTACCAGTTCGCCGACTTCCTCCAGGCGGCGGGCCAGAACTACTGGCAGATGCTGCCGTTGAATCACACGACGGCCAGGACGGGCTACTCGCCTTACAACTGCTTCTCCGCCTTCGCGGGCCATTCGCTGCTGATCAGTCCGGACTTGCTGCGCGAGGACGGCCTGCTGCGCCGGGCGGAACTCTCGGATCTGCCTGCGTTTCCCGCTGAGACGGTGGATTACGACAAGGCGACCGCGTGCAAAAGCCCGTTGTTCGACGCTGCCTTCTCGCGATTCCAGAGCCGCGCCAGACCGGCCGACTATGAGGAGTTCCTTCATCGCCACCACGCGTGGCTGGACCCCTATGCCCTCTTCGTGGCCCTGCGCAAGCGGTTCCGGAATCGGCTCTGGTGCGACTGGCCGGCGGCCTTGCGGGATGGCAAGGGCCGGGCCCTGGAGGCCGCCAGGGGCGACCTGCGCGAACCGATCGAACGGGAGAAGTTCCTGCAATACGCTTTCTACCGGCAGTATCTCCGCCTGAAACGGTACTGCAACGAACGGGGCATCCAGGTGGCCGGCGACATTCCGATCTACGTGGCCCACGACAGCGCCGACGTCTGGTCGCATCCGGACCTGTTCAAGCTGACGCGGGACAAGAGGCCGCGCCTGGTGGCGGGCGTGCCGCCGGACTACTTCAGCAAGACCGGCCAGCTCTGGGGCAATCCCGTCTACAACTGGGACCGGCTCGAAGAGACCCGCTTCGACTGGTGGATTCGCCGGCTCAAGCACAACCTGACGCTGTTCGACTTCGTCCGCATCGATCACTTCCGCGGGTTCGTCGATTTCTGGGAAGTGCCCGCCGGTCACAAGACCGCGATTCGCGGGCGGTGGGCACAGGCGCCGCACACGCAGTTCTTCCGGGAGCTGTTCCGCCAGATCCCGTTCGCTGCGATCTTCGCGGAGGACCTCGGCTTCATTACGGCCGACGTGAGGGAGGTCGTATCGACGTACGGCTTCCCGCGGATGGCGGTGCTGCAATTCGCGTTCGACGGGGACCCCGCTCGCAACGTGCACATGCCGCACAACTACGGCGAGAACCTGATCGTCTACACGGGCACCCACGACAACAATACCACGCGGGGCTGGTTCGAGAAGGATCTTACCAAGCCGACCCGGCAGAAGCTGTTCGATTACATCGGGCACAAGGTCCCGGCCTCCGACGTCTCGTGGGAACTGATGCGGATTGCGATGGCCTCGGTGGCGAAGATCGCCATCGTTCCGATGCAGGACGTGCTCGGGCTTGGAGCCGCGGCCCGGATGAACTTCCCCGCCAAATCGCAGGGCAATTGGCGATGGCGGATGCGCTCGGGCCAGACCACCTCCCGAGTGGCCGAGAGGCTGCGGAAACTCACGGTCGCCTACGCGCGGGCGTGACCGGAAGCGACCGGCCGGATCACTCGATCTGGATGGGCACGGAGGTCTCCGCGGGCGGCAGTTGCCTTCGGAATACGACAATCCCCAGCGGGGGGAGCGTCGCCGAGAGGGTGAAGTCGAATTTCCCGTAGAAGGACGTTTGCATGGCCTCGACGCCGCCTTTGTTGCCTTGGCCGCTGCCGCAGTATTCCTGTGCGTCGCTGTTGAGGATCTCCTGCCAGAACCCGCCGCGAGGGACCCCGATCCGGTAGTTGGGTCGGACCACCGGCGTGAAATTGCAGGCGACGGCCAGGAAGGTGTCCGCCGCCCGGTTCTTGCGGAGATAGGTGATGACGCTGTCGTCCGCGTCGCAGTAGTCGATCCACTCGAAGCCCTGGCCGTGGAAGTCCGTCTCGTACAGGGCCGGCTCGTTGCGGTACAGGTGGTTGAGGTCGCGGACCCATTGCTGGATGGCCGCGTGCTTCGGATCGTCGAGCAGGTGCCAGTCGAGACTGTGGTCGTGCATCCACTCCGAGTACTGGGCGAACTCGCCGCCCATGAAGAGGAGCTTCTTGCCGGGATGGGTGTACATGTAGCCCAGCAGCAGGCGGAGATTGGCGAGCTTCTGCCAGTGGTCGCCGGGCATCTTGTTGTAGAGTGAGCATTTGCCGTGTACGACCTCGTCGTGCGACAGAGGCAGGATGAAGTTTTCGGAGAACGCGTATACGCTGGAGAACGTCAGACTGCCCTGGTGGAATTTTCGATAGATGCAGTCCTTCGTGAAGTACTCGAGGGTGTCGTGCATCCAGCCCATGTTCCACTTCATGCCGAAGCCGAGTCCGCCGGTCTCGACGGGCTTGGTCACCATGGGCCATGCCGTCGATTCCTCCGCGATCGACTGGATGTGCGGAAAATCGCGGTAGACCATTTCGTTGAAGCGTCGGAGGAAGTTGATGGCCTCGATGTTCTCCCGACCGCCGTACTGGTTGGGAATCCACTCGCCTTCCTTGCGGGAGTAGTCCAGGTACAGCATGGAGGCGACCGCGTCGACCCGCAGGGCGTCCGCGTGGTACTTGTCGAGCCAGAACATGGCGCTGCTGATCAGATAGGAGCGGACTTCGTGCCGGCCGTAGTTGAACACGGCGCTCTTCCAATCGGGGTGGAAGCCCAGGCGCGGATCGCAATGCTCGTAGAGGTGCGTGCCGTCGAAGTAGCCCAGGCCGTACTCGTCGGTGGGGAAATGCGACGGGACCCAGTCGAGGATCACGCCGATCTCGCTGCGATGCAGGTAGTCGATGAGGTACATCAGGTCCTGCGGAGCCCCGTACCGGCTCGTCGGCGCGAAGTAACCCAACGTCTGATAACCCCACGACGGATAGAACGGATGTTCCATGACCGGAAGGAATTCCACGTGCGTGAAGCCCATGTCCTTCACGTATTTGGCGAGCGGCTCGGCGATTTCGTTGTAGCTGAGGAGCCGGCCCGGATTGCCGGGGTCGCGCCGCCAGGAGCCCAGATGGACCTCGTAGATGCTCACCGGCGAATGGAGCGAATTGCGCTGAGCCTGTTGCTGAATCCAGGCGTCATCGCCCCAGTGATACTCCAGGTCCCAGACCATCGACGCGGTCCGCGGCGGCGTCTCCCAGAAGAAGGCGAACGGATCGCCCTTGTCTACGGAGTAGTGGTTGTGATTCGAGACGATGTGGTACTTGTACAGAGCGCCCTTGCCGAGGTTGGGGATAAAGCCTTCCCAGATCCCCGAGTTGTCCCATCTTTCCGAGAGGGGGTGTCTCTGAGGGTTCCACTGGTTGAAATCCCCGACGATGGATACTCTCCTCGCGTTCGGCGCCCAGACGGCGAACTGCGTCCCTCGCACGCCGTCCTTCTCCACGAGATGAGCGCCCATCTTCTCGTAGAGCCGGAAGTGGTTGCCTTCCTTGTACAGGTAGATGTCGTGATCCGTCAGCAGGCTGGCGTCTGTCAGCACCAGGTTCTGATCCTTCATGAAGCCTCCATGCACCGTCTTGAGACACCGCGAGGGCCCTGCAAAACGCAGAAAAGACGCTTTGCGCCCGACGCGTCATGTCTTGAGCATCTGCTCGATCGCGCGGACGGGAATCATCAGCCAGTCCGGGCGATTCTTCGATTCATAGCCCAATTCGTAGACTGCCTTTTCCAGCAGGAACACCCGAAGCACAGCCGTGCATTCGCCCATCTCCGCCGGCACCACCGGGCTGCCGGACACCGTCTTGAGGTACGCGTGCAGGAAAACCCCGCTGACATAGCGATACCACAGATCCGCCCAGTGGCTCAGACGCTCGATGTCGGCTCCCAACTTGGCGGCCCGGAGAATCAGGTTGCCGCAGGCTGCGTAGTGAAACGACCGCATCATCGCGGCGACATCGCGCAACGCCGGCTGCTTGAGCCGTCGCTCCGTCATCGGGCGTGCCGGCTCACCTTCGAAATCGATGATAACAAAATCCTTGCCCGTGTAAAGGACTCGCCCAAGATGATAATCGCCATGTGTGCGGATCTTCACCGTCGCGATCTTCTTCTGGACGATGGGAGCCAGTTGGCCCAAGAGAATCTTCTTGGTCGCGATGATTCGGCCAACACACTCCTTGGCCGCAGGGTCCAGGGTGTTGAGGGTGCTCTCGATCTCGCTCAGCACCTTCAGCACGAGCCCCCGGATCGATTGATACAGGGATTTCTGGTAAAGTAGAGAGGATGGCTCTGCTGCCACGTCGGGGCTTTGGAAAAGAGACGCCATGGCGAGATGGAGTTCCCCGGTCCGGCGGCCGAGCAGGGCGACCCTATCGATGTACACGGACCCAATGAAATCCCGCACTGCGACGTCGATGGTCTCGGGATCGATTGGGCCAAGACCGCCAGGTGCTGCAGGGGGCCTCCCCAGCTTGCCCTCGAGAACCAGGGCGTGCCCATACGAGCGGTCGAGGTTGTCCAGCGTGAAAGACCATGCGTCCCCCTGGTTGGGCACGAACTGCAACAGCATGGCCAGGCTGACGAAGCCCCCATGCTCTCGCCGCCAGTCGATCGAACCAGCATAGGCAGGGGTATTCTGGAACCGTGTCTCCTCCGTCAGATGGCGAAGCAGCTCGCCATCCGGATTGATCCCGTGCTCGACGCGGCGGTAGAGCTTCAGGAAGAACGTGTCCTGGCAGACGACCGGGGTGTTGGACCGCTCGGTCTTCATCACATGCGACGCCAGAGGCAGGGACTTGCCCGCGAGAATCGTGGTGAACCGGTCCCCGCGGCGGACGATGAAGCGGCCGCCATCCATCTTTCGGCTTCGCCCGCGAGAGATGATCTCAACGAGGGCCTGGTGCAGATCCTCGCTGACCGCCGCATCGTAGAGGATTCCGTCCCGGTCTCTCAGGTGCAGTTGGGCGATGACGGCCTCGGGCGATTCCTGCTGGATCCGGGTCTGCGTCTCCTGAGCGGCAAAGCCGATGGGAACGACATAGAGGCTCTTCTCGGCATTGTCGTGAATGACCTCGAGCAGGAGGATGTAGACCAGCTCATGGCGGGTTGCCACGGCCATTCGGTCCGCGATCTTCGCGGTGCGAAGGGCCTTGCCGCCGAACCATTGCGCACTGCGGATATACTGCTGCAGCGCGGCCAGGATCTGCGGCATGGCTTCGCTGTCCAGGATCTCGTCCCAGGTCGCATCGGCGTGCAGGTCCGGCCCGCGTTGAGCCTCCATGCGGATCGACGCGGTGGGCTGCTGCAATGCGAACCAATAGAAAGCGTGCGGCGTCAACGTCACGGGATACGGCGCCTCGGTGATGCGACCGAACATATTGTCGCTGAAGATCTCTCTTGCCCAGAAGCCCTTGTAGGCGGGCATCTGGACGTTCACGGCCTGGCAGTACCGCGACAGGTTGGCGACGACCAGAATGTGTTCCTCGCCGTGCGTCCGGAGGAACGTGAGCACCTTGTTGTTGTCGGAGGGGACGAACTCCATGCTTCCGCGTCCGAACGCCTTGAACCGCTTTCGCATGGAGATGATCCGTCGCATGAACCACAGCAGCGAGGACAGGTTGCGGCTCTGATTCTGTACGTTCGTAGTCGTAAAATGATACTGGGGATCGATGATGACGGGCAGGTGGAGCTGCTGAGGGTTCGCTGTGGAGAATCCCGCGTTCATGTCCGCGGACCACTGCATGGGCGTGCGCACGCCGTCGCGGTCGCCGAGGTGGTAGTTGTCGCCCATGCCGATTTCGTCGCCGTAATACAGGATCGGCGTGCCGGGCAGCGACAGCAGCAGGCTGTTGAGCAGCTCGATCCGGCGCCGGCTGTTGTCCAACAGGGGCGCCAGACGCCGGCGAATCCCCACGTTGATCCGGGCTCGCGGGTCCTGGGCGTAGGCGTTGTACATGTAGTCCCGTTCCTGGTCCGTCACCATCTCGAGCGTCAGCTCGTCGTGATTGCGCAGGAACATGCCCCACTGGCAGTTGGCCGGGATGTTGAGGCTCTGGTCGAGGATGTCGATGATCGGGAAGCGATCCTCCATGCGCATGGCCATGAACAGTCGCGGCATGATGGGGAAGTGGAAGGCCATGTGGCACTCGTCTCCGTGGCCGAAGTAGGCGGCCGCGTCCTCGGGCCACTGGTTGGCCTCGGCCAAGAGCATCCGGTCTTTGAACTTCCCGTCCACATGGGCCCTCAGCTCTTTGAGAAAGGCATGGGTCTCGGGTAGATTCTCGCAGTTAGTGCCTTCCCGTTCGAACAGGTAGGGCACGGCGTCCAGCCGCATCCCGTCGACACCCAGGTTGAACCAGTAATCCAGGACGCGGAGGATCTCTCGGCGGACCTGCGGCGCATCGTAGTTCAAATCGGGCTGATGGCCGTAGAATCGGTGCCAGTAGTAGGCCTGCGCGACCGGGTCCCAGGCCCAATTCGAGGTCTCGGAATCCGTGAAGATGATCCTGGCATCGCGGTACCGGGCTGTCGTATCGTTCCAGACGTAGAAGTTCCGCCGGATCGACCCAGGCTCCGACCGTCTGGACCGCTGGAACCACGCGTGCTGATTCGACGTGTGGTTGATGACGAGTTCGGTAATCACGCGGATGCCCCGCTTGTGGGCCTCGCGGAGAAAGCGTTTGAAGTCGGCCAGCGTCCCATAATCTGGATTGATCCCGCGATAGTCGGCAATGTCGTAGCCGTCATCCAGCAACGGGGACGGATAGAAGGGCAGCAGCCACAGGGCGGTGACGCCCAGTTCCTGGAGGTAATCCATCTTCTGGATCGCGCCGGGGAAGTCCCCGATGCCGTCGCCGTTGCTGTCGAAGAAGGACTTGATGTGCAGCTCGTAGATGATCGCGTCTTTGTACCAGAGGAGTTCGTCCGTTTGTTTCTGCTGGTCGGCCAACTGTCGTAACCTCCCCTATCCGAACTCATCCGGGTCGTTCGGCCCCGGAATTTCCCTTCTCTGGGTCCTCAACGGGCGGACCTCAGCGGACCTTTCTCGCGACCATACCAAATACGGTCCCGGCCCGCAAAGGTTTTGACAAATTCGCCCGGCCCCGGGGCGCGGGGGGATTTCGTGTCGGCCCGTTGCCACAGCCGTCGATGCGCGGTACAACCTCCCATGTGTACGCAGCAGGATCGGTCGGGTGAAATGTGCGAGGATCTACTGATGGCGTCCCATTCACGAGACAGAAGAGTACAAATCGCATTGATGGTCGGCGCGCTCGCGATTCTCGGTCAGACCGGGACGGATGCTGCTGCCGAGGAGTGCCGGTTCGAAGCGGCAGCCAAACAGCGGGTCATCGTCCTGACGGACATCACCAACGAGCCGGACGACGAGGAATCCATGGTCCGCTTCCTGGTGTACGCCAACGAGTACGATGTGGAAGGCTTGATCGCGACGACCTCCGTCTGGTTGAGAGACAAGGTCCGACCCGACAAGATCCGCGAGCGAGTGGAAGCCTACGGCCAGGTCCGCGAGAACCTGTTGAAGCACGCTCCGGATTACCCGCCTGCTGAAGCCCTCCTGAACGTCATCAAGGCTGGCCTGCCCGAGTTCGGGATGCAAGGCGTTGGTCCCGGCAAGCAGTCGGAGGGCTCGCGCCACATCATCGAAGTCGTGGACCGGGCGGACGAGCGACCCGTGTGGATCTGTGTCTGGGGTGGAGCCAACTGTCTGGCACAAGCCCTGTGGGACGTGAAGAACACTCGCAGCGAGGCCGAACTCGATGCCTTCGTCTCGAAGCTCCGCGTCTATACCATCTCCGATCAGGATGACGCGGGTCGGTGGATGCGCGCGACCTTCACGAGGCTCTTCTACGTCGTTACGCCCAGCAGCGTGGACAACCGGGAATACTATCGGGCCACTTGGACGGGTATTTCAGGAGATCGGAGATACCAGAACGGTCCGATGCACCGGTTTGAGCTTGTGGACAATCCCTGGCTCCAGGCCAACATCATCGAGGGCCACGGGCCCCTCGGCGCCCTGTATCCTCGATTCGCCTACATCATGGAAGGGGACACCCCGTCGTTTCTGGGCCTGATCGACAACGGCTTGGGCAGCGCCATCAGCCCTTCCTACGGGGGATGGGGCGGGCGCTATGTTCTCCATCCGTGCTACGGGGAGATCCGCCCGATCTGGACGAATGTGAACGACGCCCGCGACACGGTCGTGGCTGAGAATGGCGTCGCATGCACGTCGGCGCAGGCTACGATTTGGCGATGGCGGGAGGCCTATCAGCACGACTTCGCGGCCCGCATGGATTGGTGCGTGGCAGACGCCTACGAGAAGGCGAATCACAATCCTGTGGCCGTTGTGGGGGGCGACAAGACCAAGGCCGTGGTCAACCTGGCCGTGCGCCCCGGCGAGATCGTTGCGTTGGACGCCGCCGGGAGCTGCGACCCCGATGGCGACGAGATCTCCTGTCGGTGGTTTGTCTATGCGGAAGCCGGCACGTACCGGGGTACAGTGGAAATCGAGCGCTCTGCCACAGCGTTGGCGCGGGTGGCTATACCGAAGACTGACGTTGCCCGGACGATTCACGTGATTCTGGAGGTCCGGGACAACGGAACTCCATCTCTCTTCAGCTATCGCCGTGTGATTCTCTGCGTCCAACCCTAGCGAACGCAGTCCGATAACTCGGGTCGCAAGTGAAGTCGTCTCGTTTCGTGGCCGATATACCGATGTGTCTCAAGTGCAGGGGTGTATTCGCATTACGAGATTATCGGGAACCGTCACCTGTGGCAAAAGCGTTCTCTCTCAGTGAATTGGTGATCGTGGTCGCGATCCTGGGGATCATGGCGGCGATCGTACTCCCCTATTTCAGTGGGGAGGCAACGCAGGCCAAGAATGCAGCAGTCAAGGACAATCTGCGTGTTCTCCGGGAGGCGATCGAATTGTATACCACCAAGCACGGTGGGGTCGCGCCGGGCTATACCGGCGGCAGTCCCAGCGGCACGCCGGACGCGGACTGCTTCGTCCAGCAACTTGTCATCGAGGAAGAGTGCCTGCGACGGATGCCCGAGAATCCGTTCAACGATCTCGCCACGATTCTGATGGTCGCCGACGGTGATCCCTTTCCCTCGCCTGCCACGGGCGACTATGGCTGGATCTACCAGCCGGCCACAAGAACTCTGCGCATCGACTGGCCCGGTTGCGACTTGGACAACGTCCCTTATCTGGACTATTGACCCTGCAGCCGACATCTTGTCGTGACTCAGGGCCTTCATCCGCTTGTTCTCATCCGAGTTCCCGGTTATACTCCGCCTTTGCCTGTACCGTTAGGAATGCTTTGCCCATGGGTAAACTCAAGGAATCTGCACGGATGCTGGTGCCGACCGCGACGGTCTTCTTTGCCGCCGGCTGCATCATGGTCCTGGGGTTGG
Organism: Sedimentisphaerales bacterium; assembly: GCA_035342095.1. Lineage (GTDB taxonomy): Bacteria > Planctomycetota > Phycisphaerae > Sedimentisphaerales > Anaerobacaceae > PLanc-01. The sequence goes on from DAOQWL010000057.1 coordinate 37,213, forward strand.
TCGCCTCCCGTCTAATCGCCCGCGATCTGGGGTCGTCGCTATACGCCTGGACTTCTCTGCTGGCCGTCATGCTGGCGGGGGGCTCCGGCGGCGCCTATCTCGGTGGGCGGATCGCGGATCGCCACGATGCCCGGCGGGCCTTGGCGGTCCTGTTCGGACTGGCCTCCGCCGCCTGCGTCGGCATCGTGGTTGTGAACAACGCCATCGGCGACTGGGCCTGGCTGTGGCGCCTGGGCTGGCCGGCTCATGTCTTGCTTCATGTCCTCCTGGTCTTTCTCGTGCCTTCCATGCTCCTGGGCGTCGTCGGACCCGTAGCGGTCAAGATGGCCCTCGACCAGGGTCGTCCGGCCGGTCGCACGATCGGCGTTCTGTGCGCCTGGGCGGCCGCAGGCTGTATCGCCGGGACTCTTCTCGCGGGCTTCTACCTGATTCCGGTGTTCAGCACCGCCGCGATTATTTGGGGCATCGCTGCGGTGCTGTTGGCCGCGGGCCTTCTGTACTGGGCCAGTTGCTGGGTGATGTACCTGTGGACGATGATCTTCGGTGCCCTGATCGCGATGGGCATGGCGCCGGCCGATTGGGCACAGGACTCCGGCGAGTCCGCCAGGCTCAGAAGGCCCGCCGACCCGAACGTGATCTACGAGGATGAAACCGCCTGCCGCTATATCGCGGTGCGACAGACCTCCAGGCGTCCCGACCGGCGGGTCCTCCTGCACGATCCGTTCGCTCGAAGCGAAACGATCTGTGGCGATGAGACCTATCTGCAATCATTCCACACGAGGGTTTATGCCGCTCTGACGCAGGGGCTCCACAGGGACGACAAGGCCCCCTCGATGATGGTCATCGGGGCAGGGGGGTACGTGTTCCCGCGATATCTCCAGGCCGCATGGCCGGGCAGTTCCGTCGAGGTGGTCGAGCCCGACCCCGGCGTGACTGCCGCCGCGGTCGCGGCGCTCGGCCTGGATAGGAACACCCCCATCCGGACCGTCTGCCAGGACGCGCGATGTCACGTCGAGCAGCTTGTTCGGGAAGGGGGCGCGAAGGGGCCGCAGCGCCGCTACGATTTCATCCACATGGACGCCCTTGACGGATACGCCGTGCCGTTCCAGCTTCTGACGCGGGAGTTCAACGACGAGATTGCCCGCCTCCTGGACGACGACGGTGCGTACTTGCTGCACCTGACGGACCTTCGGGACAGCGAGCGGTTCCTGGGCGCCGTCGTCAACACGGTCAAACAGACATTCGCCCACGTCTATGTCGTTACCGTGCAGGCTGGCCAGCCTTCGCTGCGGGACCCGTTCGTGGTCGTCGCGACGATGCGGCAAATCGATCCTCGCGAAATCCTCAGCAGTTCCAACAGGCGCCTGGAGTTCCGACTCGTGGACAATGCGGAACTGGACCGCGCGACAGAACGGAGCGGCCGCATCATCCTCACGGATGACTTCGCGCCGGTCGAGCAGTTGTCGGCGCCGGTCGTGCGGCGCGGCGCGGCCGAGATCCTCGCACACAAACGCCTTCGCGAAGCGGCCTCGCTCCAGGCAAGCCGCAAATGCGAGCAGAGCGCCGCGAAGTATCGAGAGGTCATCCGTCTCGATCCTTCACTGGCCGTCGATGCTTACAAGGAGATTGGCCTGATATGCCTGGCCCGAGGGCAGTCGGAGCAGGCTCTCGCGGCCTTCCAGGACGCCATCAAAGCCCACGCTGAAACGGGGGGCCGGCCCGCAGCCGTCGGCGAGGTTCACGTGCACCTGGGCATTTTCCTGGATCGGATGGGCAGATCTGAGCAGTCGAAGGAGCATCTCGCCAAGGCCGCCGAGTGGTTCCGGATCGAGCTGACGGAGAATCCCGGCTTCGTCGTCGTCTGGGACTGGCTGGGGGAGTCGCTGGCGATGGCGGGAGACTTCAAGAAGGCGTCCGATGCCTTCGAGCGGGCGGTGAACCTGGAGCCGTCGAACCCCGATCACTATCGCAAGCTGGCCCGTGCGCTGGAGCGACAGAATCGCTATGGTGAGGCGATTGCCGTCGTGAACAAGCACATCCAGCTCATGCAGGAGAAGGGCGACCGCGACATGGCCAACCAGCTCCGCGACCGCCTCAACCTGCTCGAATACAACCGGGTCAAGCAGCGCCGGTGAACCGCCATCGCTTATTCGTATGGTCCGAGGAACCGCTCCCCGTTGAAGTGAACGAGGTGGGTGGGCGACTGTGCAATCCAGACCTCGGTCTCCCACGAGATCTCATCGAGGTACCTGACCATGGTTCGTCGATCTGACTGTACCCCTTCCTTAGTACCACTTTAATTGTTAGGATTCCCGACTTC
>DAOQWL010000058.1:0-36939 GCA_035342095.1 Sedimentisphaerales bacterium
CAGTGAGTTATCGGACAACAGAAAGGCATCCCTTGAGACTTTCAAAACACCTTCTCAGGAGCAGGGACAGCTTCGTGACCTCCACCGCCTCGGTGTCGATATCGACGCCGAAGATGTGATCGAGGAGGATTCGCTTGCGTTCCTGGGTGGTGAGCTTCCATCCCAGGCTACCAGTCTGGCAGATCGGGGCCTCCTTGATCGCGGCCCAGGCCTTCGGATCGTTCTTCTGGTAGTAGTCGAGATACCAGTCGAGGAGCAGTTGATAGGCGCCGAGCAGGAAGGAGCCGGACCCGCAGGCGGGATCGAGCACGCGAAGCGGACGGTCGAGCTTGGGCGGCTTCCTCTTGCCCATCGTGACCGTCGCGCCTTCGAGGAGCTTGCCGACGGTCTGCTGGACGATGTAGTCCACGATGTAGGACGGGGTGTAGAAGACGCCGCCCGCCTTCTTGACTTCGGGTTTGTCCTCGACCTTCGCGTGATGGCCGGCGGTCAGGACGATCACCTTGCCGAGGAATTGCTCGTAGACCTGCCCCAGGATTTCGGCGGGCAGGACGGAGAACTCATACGGACTGTCGGGATAGTACAGCGACCGGATGATCTCCTTGAGCGGTTTGTCGTCTATGACCAGTTCCGGCGTCAGCTCGTCCGGTCCCTCGTGGCGGTCCTTCTCCCGCTGGAAATGGAAGAGGCCCGAGTTGTAGCGGTCGTCCGCCTTGCGAAAGAGCGACATGAGACGCGGGTAGAGGTCCGTGCCGTTGAGGAGGGCCATCAGTTCGCCGTACCGCTCGATTCCGCGGTCTTCGCAGATTCGCAGGAAGATGATGCGGTCGATGGTGATCTGGACGGCGTAGTTGAGCTGGCGGTTGCTCAGGTCCGTGTTCCGCAGGGCGATATTGCGTGCGAGCTTGTCCCGCCAGTCCTCAATTTCCGCAAGGAAGGCGTCGTCCACCTGGGCGGTGCCTTTCTTGCGTTTCTCGGAGGCTGCGTACCTGTCGAAGGAGCCCTTCAGGACCGCCTCGCGCGAGAAAATGCCCGCGATCTCGTCCCAATGCTCGGCATAGTCGGTGTACCGGTAGTACTTGACCCGTCCTTTGGACGCCTTGTCCGACGGCGCAGGCCTCTCGCGGCAATCGTAGACTGCGAATTCCTCGAAGTCCGTCAAGACCGAGAGGGGCAGCTTGGCCGACCAGGCGTAACGCCGGACCTGGCAGGCGGGTTCCGGCGTGTCCTTCAGGTTTACCGACGGGGTCTTGGCCTCGACGAAGAACTTCCGCGTGCCGCCGATGCGGAAGCAGTAATCGGGGGCCTTGGTGGCTGAGCCGATGCGGATGGCGTCCTCGTGGATCACGTCCTTGTACGCCTCCGCGTAACCCTGTGTGTTGTCCACGTCCTACCCGAGGGCCTTGAACAAGGGGTCGATGTACTCCCGGCGCAACTGCGTCTCGCTGTACCGCCCGTGGAGATAGTCCTCCCGGTTCCGCTCGAACATCTCGACCAATCTCGCTACTTCCGCCGGCAACGCCATATTCTGGAACTCCTTTTTCATTCCTCTTCGCTCTGGGCGGGGATTCACGTGGTCCACAAGAAACATATCGACATAACGAGAGATGATTGTTTAGGGAGAATGCACTGCCGGCGCTCGTCGGAATTGCGGGTCCGCTCGGATCAAGCCTGCCTACTTCACCAGCTTGGCGATCTCGCGGAAGCGCGGGTGTTCGGAGGTCGCGAGCAGCTCGAACAAGACCATCTCCGTGCTGCCGATGCCGGCCCCTTCGTCGGACAGGCGCGTCAGCGCGAGCTGCTTGTTCTGCTCGGTCCGCGACGAGACCGCGTCGGCAACAACCGTGACGTCGAGGCCCTCCTCCATCAGGTCCATCGCGGTCTGGTAGACGCAGACGTGGGCCTCGATGCCGCACAGAAGGACCTGCTCCCGGTCGAGCGAGTTGAACACGTCGACGAATTCCGCCTGGTCCCAGCAACTGAAGCAGGCCTTGTCGATGGGCTCCTGGTCCGTCAGAAGCTCAGCGATCTCGGGCACAGTCGGCCCGAGCGACTCGGGGACCTGCTGGCACCACAGGATGGGGATTTCGAGGATCTTCGCCCCCTGGATCAGGATGCGGATGTTCTTGAAGAGGGATTCCTTGTCGGTCATCAACTGGGCGAGCTTGCCCTGCACATCGATGACGACCAGACAGCAGTTCTGGATATCGAGCATTCCTCTGCCTTTCCACAGTAATGGAGTTCTGCCCGACGCAGGATTCGGCCTGCTTCAGGCGCGACGAATGCCCAGAGAATAACAAGACTGAAGAAAAAGAGGAAGCGCATCCGTGCGCTACATCCAGTCACCGTGTGGTACGAAGGAGGACGATTGTCAAACTGGCCTGGGCCGATCCTTGAACAGGTGTGTGTGTGGCATCGATAGGTCGCTCGGGTCCGGTCAGCTTCGGCATGGGGATGGCGTCCATCGCCCAGAGGCCGCCCGAGTCGTTGGTAATCGGCGGCAGATCGCCGCCGGGGGCGTTCCGCATCACGCGATTCATGACAGCGTATGTTGCCGCCGTTTCGATCGAGGCTTCGGTGCTGCTGCGATCCACGACGGCGACGATCTGTTCCGGCGTGACCGATTCGATGGTCACCGGAGTCGCACGGCCGTCGGGCGACCCGACAGACAACGCGGCCGAGTCGAAATCCTCCCAGACGCCGCCGAGCGACGCGATCAGGCGATTGACGCTGTTGCGGGTGCCGGCGACCTGGTAGACCCGTTGGTCGTCCGCGGTCCCGGCCTCGCTCAGATTCGTCAGGCCGCAAGTCTGAATCTCCCGCCTGACGAACGCGTCCGTCGATCCGAAGGCCGCGGTCCGCAGTTCCAGCCGGCCGGAGAAACCCGCATCCACCATCGCGAGGGCAGGCGCCGCCCCCCCCAAGTCTTCCACCGCCGGCGGCAGCGGATTCGGCGCCGTCGCGACCAAGGGTCCTGAACCCGGAACCGGCGCGACAACCTGGTAAACGACCACCCCGAGGGTCGCCAGGAGAGCGATCATGGCCGCTGCAGCTACGAGCTTGCGGAACACCAGATGCACGACGCCCGCGGTCCGCCGCGAGGAGACCGGGTGCTCCTGAAGGAGCGTCTTGCGCTCGAGCGTGTGCTTGATCTGTTCGAGCAGGTCGCCGGGGGCCTCGGCCGGGGGCAGCGAGCAGAACAGGGTCCTGCAATTCTGAAGCTGCCGCAGACGCCGGGCAACCGCCGGATCGTGAGCCGCCATGCGCTGCACCTCCGTCCGCTGACGGGGGGACAGCTCCCCATCCATGAAACTGCTGAGCAGTTCATCGAGATTCGGGTTCGGCTTCATTTCAGCATGGCCTCCAGTATCTCCCTGAGATTGCCCCGGGCCCGGCTGAGCCGGCTGCGGACCGTTCCGAGTTCAATGTTCAGAACTTCGGCAATCTGGGCGTAATCCATACCCTCGATGTCGCGGAGCACGACCACGGCCCGCTGGGGCTCTTCGAGCTTCAGCAGACACTTCCTGGCCAGCTCGCAGAGTTCCCGACTCTGAGCCACGGCGGCCGGATCGACCGCCCGCTCGTCGCTGAGGCAGTCCCTCAGCATCAGCGAGGTCGTTCCGTCCGGCTCCGTTTCTTCGGCATCCAGGGACCGAGCGGCCGTTCGACTGCTCCGCTGGCAGTGGTTCAACGTCAGGTTCACCGCGATGCGAAACAGCCAGGTGTAAAAGCTGCTCTTGCCCTGGAACTTGTCAATACTCTCTATCACTTTGACAAACGCTTCCTGGACGAGTTCCGCCGCGTCGTCGGGATTTCCGCACATTTTCAGGATGACGTTGTAGATGCGGTTCTGGTACTTGAGAATGAGCCGTTCCATGGCCGTCGTGTCGCCCATCTGCGACTGCTGGACGAGCACGGAGTCGTCGATATTGATATTCGCCGCTCTCAAGTACACCACAACCTCATCAGAACAGCCTGTCCACGAAAACACCTCCCTTGCGACCGGAGATCACCAGCTTTGGGGGAGTTTATCATCGCAGATTCCGTGGTTGTGGTCAATGGAATTTGGCGTCCGTCGCAGGACATCTCGCCCGCCGGCCTTGCGGCTGTGTCCCTTCGGCGCAGGACGCCGATAAAACAAAAAGGCTGGCGGTCCATCACAACCGTCAGCCTCGATCTTTTTCATTGCCCCGTGTGTGCAGGCGCGCCGGTTGCGCCGCGAACGATTCAGGCCGGCCGACGCCCGTTCAGATCATTCAAAGGCGATCCCCAGGCCGATGTTGGCGTCGTCCAGGGTGTGGCGACGATCCACACGGACGACGCGTCCCTTCTTGATCCTGGCGTACTGTCCCTTTTCCTCGGCAAGGGCATCGGTCCGCGGGAAATTCAACTCCACCACGCTGCCCTCGCGGACCGGCGTGCTGAGCGGAACGGTAATCAGAGCGCCGGTCTTGCTGACATTGGCGCTGCGACCGTTGAAGAAGCGGTCCGCCTCAGGCAGCCAGACACTGACCGGCCACGAAAGATCCATCCTTCTTTCCTTACGCTGCTCGACCAAGGTTTCCATGTCATGAACCTCCATTGCACCTGGAACCATCGACGGAACAGTCATCGACATGGATAACATGGGAGCTTTATAGAATTTAGCGAATATGCCGACTGAGACGACATTTTTCCTGGTTGATCTCGCACCGCATCGACATCCGTCCCGATTATCGGTCATACGGAGACCTCGCGTGCAAGAACGTTCTTCGACTCCTCTTGCGATGCGAGACCCTTTCGGGTATCGTTCCATTCATGGCAGCACGAGTCATCGGAATCAATGGTCAGCAGGGAGATCTGGATCGCATCAAGGAAGCGGCACGGATCGTCGAGGATGGCGGCCTGGTCGCCTTTCCGACGGAGACCGTCTACGGCATCGCCTGCCGAGTCCACCCCCCTGCCTTGGCGAGACTGGATCGGATCAAGGGTCGCGATGCGAGCAAGCACTACACCGTGCACATCGGACAGATCGACGAGTACCGCAAGTACGTGCAGGGAATCGGGATACAGACCGAGAAGCTCATCCGGCACGCGTGGCCGGGCCCGTTGACTCTCGTGTTCCATCCGGCGCCCGCGCAGATCGCGGAACACAGGAATCGCCTCGGCTGCGACGTCGCGGACACGATCTACAAGGACGGCTCGGTCGGCATACGCTGTCCGGACCACCCTGTCGCGTCGCTGCTGCTGCGTCTGGTGGACGCGCCGGTGATCGCGCCCAGCGCCAATCGGGCGGGCAGCCCCCCCGCTACCGAAGCCGCCGGCGTCGTCGCCGAGTTGAGCGACGACGTGGACGTCATCCTGGACAGCGGCGTCTGCAAGCTCGGCAAGAGCAGCACCGTCGCGACGGTCGGACACGACGGCATTCACGTGCTGCGTGAGGGCGCGTACTCGATCGAAGACCTCACGAAGGGGTCCACGATCGCGTTTCTGTTCGTCTGCACGGGCAATACGTGCCGCAGTGCGATGGCGGAAGGCCTGTTCCGCAAACACCTGGCGGAAAAACTGGGCTGCAACATTGACGGCCTGAAGAAACGGGGCTATAACGTCCTCTCAGCAGGCACGATGAATATGGCTGGCGTTCCCGCCAGCGTCGAAGCCGTGGCGGCTTGTGCGCTGCAGGGAGTAGACATAGGCAGTCATGTGAGCCGGCCTTTGACCCGATCTCTCATCAACGCCAGTGACTACGTCTTCTGCATGACGCGGGCTCATCGTGAACAGGTCATCTACCTGTCGCCAGAGGCGGAAGGGAACTGTCACCTCCTCGTCCCCGGCGGCGAGGTTCCTGACCCCATAGGTCAGCCGCAGGAGTGCTTCAACAAGTGCGCCGCCCTGATCGAAGCGGCCGTGAAAGCAAGAATAAGTGAGTTCGCATTATGAGAGTAGCAGTGGGAAGCGACCACCGGGGTTACGACGCCAAACAGTTGATCAAAGCCATCGTGGGCCAGATGGGACACGAGTGCATTGACGTCGGGACCGAGAACGCGACGCCGGTCGACTATCCCGACCTGGCCTACGTGGCCGCCAAAACCGTGTCGGACAAACAGGCCGACAGGGCCATTCTGATTTGCGCCACGGGCCTGGGCATGAGCATCGCCGCCAACAAGGTTCGAGGCATCCGAGCGGCTCTGTGCCACGACGAACTCAGCGCGCGGATCGCGCGGGACCACAACGACACGAACGTCCTGTGCCTCTCGGGAGACCAGATCGGCGAGGTGCTGCTCCGCAGGATCGTCGAGGCCTGGATGACCACGGAATTCAGCGGCGGCCGTCATCAGCGACGGGTCAACAAGATCGCTGCCATCGAGGACGGCCGCGACCCGCGGGAGATCTCGAACGGGTAGCGTTCACACGGGGCCCCGCCAAGGAGAGCGGGATGCCCCCGCCCCCGCAGGTCTACTCCAGCTTCTGTTGCAGTTGATCCAGCACGGACCGCACCGACTTGATCTGCTCCTGCAGCTCGATCATCTGCTGCGTCTGCGCCTTGAGCCGGTCGCTGAGCAGATCGACCTTCGACTGGGCGGTCCTGGCGTCTTGTATCGCTGCATTCCGCGCTTTGGTCAGGGCAGCCACCTGTTTCTCCAGCGTGCCTCGGGTGTCAATCAGGCCGGAAACCATCTTCTGGAGATCGTCCCGCGATTTCACCAGCTCTTCCACCCGCTGTTGGAGCTGACCGCCGGAGGCGGTCAACTGCTCGACCTTGGCCGCCAGATCGCCGCGAGCCTTGTCGAGATCGCTGACCCTGGCTTCCAGGCCGGTGCGGGCCGTCGTCAGACCCTCCACCTGCTTGCGAAGATCTTCCTCGGCCTTCCTGGAATCCGCCAGTCCCGATTCGGCGTTCTTCAGCGAGGCTTGCAGCTTCGTCACATCGCCCTGGAGATCGGTCTTTTCCCGCTGGCTCTTGTCGAGCGCCGTCCTGAGCTGCTTGATCTGGGCGTTCGACTCCGCCTGCTCCTTGGCGGACCCGTTGCACCCGCCGCCGGCCAGCAAACAGATCGCCGCACCGATGCCGACGATCATGAACCATCTGTTCATCAATCCACTCCTCCTTTCCATCACGTGCATTGCATCGCGAACGACCGTTCCTCCCGGCGCGGGGTCCACCGCTTCCCGTCTCGGCCCGGTCTCATTCGCCTTTTCATCACACCCTGGCGGGAGAAGGCCCCCGCTGTGTTCCTGCCGTTCGGCCTGTGCTGACGATTCGCGTCCCGGACTTCCCGCCCGCCCGCACCCCGTGGTCCGTCCCGACGGACCGCCACTTGCGATAGCGACTCTCAACCAGATCGCGGATGGACATCTGCTGCAGTTGGGACAGCGCCTGGGCAATATAGGATTCTACGTTGTACACGGTATCGTGGACATTGCGGTGGGCGCCGCCGACGGGCTCGGCGATGATCTCGTCGACGAGTCCCAGCTTGTGCAGGTCCTTGCTGGTCAGCTTCAAGGCCTGGGCGGCATCCGGCGCCTGCGACCCGTCGCGCCAGAGAATGGCCGCACAGCCCTCCGGCGAGATCACCGAGTAGTACGCGAACTCGAGCATGGCCAGGCGGTCGCCGACGGCAATGCCCAGGGCCCCGCCGGAACCCCCTTCCCCGATACAGACGCAGACAATCGGAACTTTCAGACGCGACATCTCGGTCAGGTTGACCGCAATCGCCTGAGCCTGGCCGCGTTCCTCGGCGCCGATGCCCGGATACGCCCCCGGCGTATCGATCAGCGTCACAATCGGCAGGCCGAACTTCTCCGCGAACTTCATCTTCGCCAGAGCCTTGCGATAGCCCTCCGGGTTCGGACACCCGAAGTTGCAGGCGATCTTCTCTTTCGTGGTCTTGCCCTTGTTCTGCCCGACGACCAGCACCTTGTTCCGCGCGATCTGCCCGATGCCGGTGACGATGGCGCGGTCGTCGCCGAAGCAGCGATCCCCGTGCAACTCGCGGAAGTCCTTGACCATCAGGTTCAGGTAGTCCGTCAGGAGGGGTCTCTGCGGATGCCGGGCCACCTGGACCGTCTGCCACGCGGTCAGGCTCGAATAGACCCGCTTGAGTTCCGCGATCCGGTCGTTCTCGAGACGCCGGATCTCCACAGAGTAGTCGATCCCCTTCTTCATGCCGAGCTTGCGAAGTTCCTCCACCTGCCGTTCCAACTCGGCCACCTTCTGCTCGAAATCGAAGTATCCACCACCTAGTCTACTACCTTCGGGCGCCATAGTCCTCATTCGACCCACTCGATACGTGGGCGCAATCAGTCCTTCTGTCAGCCAGACACCTTGTCGTGTATACAAAAAACCGGCCGCTCACTCGCGGCACTGAGGTCCTTGTCGCCGATTCCTTCGGCTGCTCTGTAGAACTCCAATTTAGCATTTGCCCACGCCAAATGAAAGAAAAAAAATTGACAGCCGGTCGGAGCGACTATAGTCTTGTGTATCGCCTGTGCGGCACACTTCTCTTAAGGTCTTATTAGTGAAGAGCTTACGACAGATTTCCATCGTAGGATTGGGGCTTCTGGGCGGCTCGATCTCGCTGGCCGTGCGCGAGCGTATGCCCGGCGTCGCGGTCGTCGGATACAGCCATCGACCCGCGACGAGGCGCAGAGCCAGGAACCTGGGAATCGTGACCCGGGTCGCGGGCGATTTGGCCGCTGCGACCAAGACCGCCGACCTGGTCATCCTGGCAACCCCCATCTTCACCTTCGAGCAGTACTTCGCGGACCTGGCCGGCACAGTCCCGTCGCAGTGCATCGTTACCGACGTCGGCTCCACCAAGCTGCTCCCCCACCAGTGGGCCGACCAGAGGCTCGGGAAGTCGGCTCGTTACGTCGGATCGCATCCGATCGCCGGCTCGGAGCAGCGAGGCGTCGAGTTCGCTCGGGACGATCTCTTCGACCAGGCGCGATGCATCCTGACCACCACGGCGACAACGGACCGCGCCGCCGTCCGGATTCTCCGGGAGTTCTGGTCTGCCCTCGGGTGCAATGTCCACGTCATGAAGCCGGTCGACCACGACCGGGTCTTCGCCAATATCAGCCATCTGCCTCACGTGATGGCCGCCGGACTGGTCAACGCCAGCGACGAGGAGGACATGAAGTACGCCGGCAAGGGGTTCCTCGACAGCACGCGAATCTCCTCGGGCCCCGCGTCGATCTGGACGGATGTCCTGGTCGCCAACGGACCGAACATCACCGACGGCCTGGACCGTGCCATTGTCGAGCTGTCCAAGCTGAAGGAGGCCATCCGGAACGGCAATAGAGAGCGGATCACGGAGTTGCTGGAGACGGCCCGGCGCAAGCGGGCCGCACTCGTCAAGTACAAGATCAGGAAGAAGGAACTACTGTAGTGAGACAATGGCGTTTTGAGGTGTTCAACCGGCCCGGCCTTCCGGACGTGCAAGGCAATAGCGTACTGGCGGACATTCGGGAACTGGGAATCACGACCATCGAGGTCGTCCAATCGGCGAGGGTCTTTCTGATCGAAGCCGATTTCGACAAGGCCTTCGCGGAGCGGGTGGCCTGCGAGCTGCTGACGGACCCGGTGTGCGAGCAGCACTACCTCGGGCGGAGCACCGCCCCGCCGGGATTGGCCAAGGCGACGCTGATCGAGGTCCATCTCAAGAGCGGCGTGACCGACCCGGTCGCCGAGTCCGTCATGGCGGCCCTCAGGGACATGGGCGCAAATCCCGCCGGCGTGCGGACCGCACGCAAGTACGTGCTCCTGGGCGAGAGGATCAAGCCCGCCCAGATCGACCAGATCGCCCGCAAGGTCCTGGCCAACGACGTGATCGAGGACGTCGTGATCGGCGACGACGCGGAGCCGCCGAGCCCGCACCTGAAACCCTACGAGCTGAACCTCGTCCATTGGCCCATCCGCGACCTCGACGACGACGGACTGACGGCCTTGAGCAAGCAGCGGGACCTGTTCCTGAACCTCGTCGAGATGAAGACGATTCAGGACTACTTCCGTCGTCTGGAACGGGAGCCGACCGACATCGAGCTCGAATCCATCGCCCAGACCTGGAGCGAGCACTGCGTCCACAAGACCCTCAAGAGCGAGGTGGACATGACCCACGACGGTCAGAAGGTCCACTTCGACAACCTGCTCAAGGAGACCGTCTTCAAGGCCACCCAGCAGCTCAACAAGGACTGGTGCATCTCCGTGTTCGCCGACAACGCAGGCGTGGTCGAGTTCGACGAGCAGTCGGCGGTGTGCTTCAAAGTCGAGACGCACAACCACCCCTCGGCGCTCGATCCGTACGGCGGGGCCGCCACCGGCATCGGCGGCGTGATCCGCGACCCGATGGGGACCGGCATGGGCGCCCGCCCGATCGCAAACACCGACATCTTCTGCTTCGGCCGGCCCGACAAGAGCCTGGACGAGATCCCCAAGGGCGTCCTGCACCCCCGACGGATCATGCGCGGCGTCGTCGCAGGCGTCCGCGATTACGGCAACCGCATGGGCATCCCCACCGTCAACGGCGCGATCTACTTCGACGACCGCTACATGGCCAATCCGCTCGTCTACTGCGGCAACGTCGGCATCATGGACAAGACCAAGGCCTTCAAGCACCAGCAGGCGGGCAACCTGATCGTCGTGGTCGGCGGTCGGACCGGACGCGACGGGATCCACGGCGCCACCTTCTCCAGCGGCCAGATGACGCACGAGCACGAGACGATCTTCTCGCACGCGGTCCAGATCGGCAACGCCATCACCGAGAAGAAGATGCTGGACGTGCTCATTCAGGCCAACGAAGCCGGTCTGTACGAAGCGATCACCGACTGCGGCGCGGGCGGACTGAGCAGCGCGGTCGGCGAAATGGGCTCCGAGCTCGGCGCCGAGGTAGAACTCGAAAAGGTCCCGCTCAAGTACACCGGCCTGAGCTACACGGAAATCTGGATCAGCGAGGCCCAGGAGCGAATGGTCCTGGCGGTCAAGCCCGAGAATCTCGACGCGATCCAGAGGATCTTCGCAGGCGAGAACGTCGAATCGACGGTCATCGGACGCTTCACAGGCGACGGCAAGCTCCGCCTCCGCTACGACGGACAGCAGGTGGGCGAGCTGGACATGAGCTTCCTCCATGACGGCGTCCCCAAGTACAAACGCCAGGCGGTCTGGACAAAACCTCGCGTCAGCGAGCCGACGCTGGCGGAGAAAGACAACTACAACGACGACCTGCTGCAGATCCTGTCGTCCTTCAACGTCGCCAGCAAGGAGTGGGTGATCCGCCAGTACGACCACGAGGTCCAGGGCGGTTCCGTGGTCAAGCCGCTAATGGGAGTCGCCAACGACGGGCCGAGCGACGCTGCGGTGGTCCAACCCAAGTTCACCTCCCGGCGAGGCGTCGCCCTCAGTTGCGGCATGAACCCCCTGTACGGCGATATCGATCCCTACTGGATGGCGCTGGCGGGCATCGACGAAGCGATTCGCAATCTCGTCTGCGTCGGCGGGCGGGTGGACCGCATCGCCCTGCTCGACAACTTCTGCTGGGCCCGATGCACCGATCCCGAGGTCCTGGGCAGCCTCGTCCGGGCCGCCCAGGCCTGCTACGACGGCGCAATGGCGTTCCAGGCGCCGTTCATCTCGGGCAAGGACTCCCTCAACAACGAGTTCGTCTGCGAGGACGGCTCGCTCATCCGCATCCCGCCCACCCTGCTGATCAGCGCGATGTCCCTGGTCGATGACATCGACCGGTGCGTCACGATGGACCTCAAAAAACCCGGGAACATCCTGTTCATCGTGGGCAGGACGAACAATGAGCTGGGCGGCTCGCACTTCTATCAGGCTCGCGGGCACACGGGCGCCAACGTCCCCAAGCTCGATCTGACGCTGGCGCCGAAGATCGCCCGCCAGATTGCGTCGGCCATCGCCGACGGCCTGGTCGCGAGCTGTCACGACTGCTCCGAGGGCGGCCTGGCGGTCGCCCTGGGGGAGATGGCCTTCGCCGGCGGCTTGGGCGCCGAAGCGGACCTCCGCGGACTGCCCAGGGGCAAGGACTGCTCGCGGACCGACGTGCAACTGTTCAGCGAGTCGAACAGTCGATACCTCGTCGAGGTGGCGCCGAAGCACTTCGACGCCTTCGCGAAGAAGATGCTGAATCTGCCGTTCGGACAACTGGGCGTCGTAACCGAGACGCCAAGCCTGGTCGTCAAGGACGCCGACGGCCGGAGTATTATCGACGCGCAGATCGACCAGCTCAAGCAGGCGTGGCAGAAGACGTTCAACTGGTGAGAGAATCCGAAGAAAGCACGAATGACCAGAATCCGAAATCCAAGACGGAGCACCCGAGGGACCGCAGCGTTTCGGTTATTTGGATTTCGGTCCTTTGAATTTGTTTCGAGCTTCGTGCTTCGGATTTCGAGTTTTGCTTTTTGAGGCAGAGATGGAACAAGTCCGAGCAATAGTCCTGCGGGCCGCGGGAATCAATACCGACCTGGAGACCCAATATGCGTTGGAGCTGGCCGGCGCCAAGGCCGACCGCGTCCATATCAATCGAGCGATCGAGGACAAGGGATTGCTCGATCAGTATCAGATCCTGATCTTCCCGGGCGGATTCAGCTACGGCGACGACGTCGCCGCCGGCAAGATCATGGCCAACCAGGTCGCCCACCATCTCTCGGAGGCGGTCGGGAAGTTCATCGACGACGGCAAGCTCGTCCTGGGCATCTGCAACGGATTCCAGGTCCTCGTCAAGGCGGGCATCCTGCCGGGGGGCTCGGAACAGAAGGCAGGAAGATCAGAAGGTGAGAAGGTGAGCATGGAAGAAGACAAGACTGTCCGACCTTCTGACCTTCTCAACTTCTCACCTTCCCTCCGACAGGAAGATGTCACCATCACCTACAACGACAGCAACAAGTACGAGGACCGCTGGGTCTACCTCATGCCCCAGACGGACCGCTGCGTATTCATCGAGCCGCAACGGCAGATCTGCGTGCCCATCGCGCACGGAGAAGGCAAGATCGTCACGAAGAACGAGGAGACTCTCCAGAGACTCAAAGACGAGGGCTGCATCGCCTACAAATACGTCGACGAACAGGGCCAGGAAGGCCCCTACCCGATCAATCCCAACGGCTCCATCGAGTCCATCGCCGGCCTGACGGACCGCACCGGGCGGGTCCTCGGACTCATGCCGCACCCCGAGCGGTACGTCCGGCGGACCCAGCACCCCCACTGGTCCCGACTGGGCGAAGACCTCGACCCGGACGGCATCAAGATCTTCCGCAACGCAGTCAAATACGTCCGCGAGAACCTGTAGCACGGCACTACCTCCTTGGTCATGTGCCAGCCAGCGAATCACTGTGTTCCAATACAGCGATCCCCAAGCCCTTCGCTTTGAGCCGAGCATCATGGAGGATACGTAGGACCTTGGGAGAAAGGAAGTTGAACCGGGCCTGTTTGACGAGTACAATTGACCTATGGAATACAGGTACACGGAGTACTTTGAGAATCAGGTGCTGCGGAAGCGGCCGTATCTGCGGAAAGAGTGGTGCATTCATGTCATTGAGCACCCTCTCCGTATGGAGAGACAGGAGAATAACCGGTTCCGTTTCTGGGGTGTCATTGAGGAATTGGGAAATGCGGTGCTGCGGGTCGTGACTCTCGAAGACAAGAGGACGATTCACAATGCGTTCCCTGATCGGAGATTCAAGAAATGAAATTGAACTACTATCCTGAAACGGATTCGCTCTACATTGATCTGGTCAATCGGTCGAGCGCCGAGAGCCGAGAGGTCTCTGAAGGGGTCGTCCTCGACTACGATGCGGCCGGCAACCTCGTGGGGATCGATATCGACAACGCCAGCAGTAAACTGGATCTGCGAGAGCTCACATTGAGCAAACTACCCACGGAGACGCAAACCCTGTCGCGGTAGGAGAATCAAGCGAGTCAAGTCCGCTTCATGGGGGGCGGCGTACATCGACAACGCCGACGTAGGGGCAGGGCTGAAGGCGCTGGGGCGGAGTGGTCGATTCCCGGTAGTCTGCGTTCACTGGCCCGGGGTGGGTTCGGCGGCTTGCCAGTTGGTTGGGTCGTTTCCCGACTTGCCGGCGCCGGATTCGATCCGATGGAGGGAAAGGCCCTGCCCGTCGGCTTCGACCGGCCAGGGAGTCGCATCGCTATAGATCACCTCGTCCACGATGACCCATGCGACCGGAGAGGCCGGGTTGTCGCCGGGCATGGACTTCTCCAGGGCCACCCGCTCGCCGCCGTTCGACAGATTGCCCTTCCACGGGCCCAGGAGTCTGATGCCCGCGCGGAACGAGGGGTCCACGTACAATTCGGTGAACGCGGCCGCCCGCGAGGCATCTACGAGGGGGTCGAAGCCGACGACGATAAGGTGTTCTCCCGGATCGATCTCAGTCCCGGCTGGGAAATCGTACTCCACCCCGCCGTCGAGTCGCCAGACCACGTTCCCGCCGCCAAAGGAGATCGACTCGCTCAACGGGTTGTACAGCTCGATGTATTCCTCGTTGGCGTCGGGCGGGTGATACATCAGTTCGCTGATCACGAGGTCCGAGATCGGGTTGGCGTTGGCGGTGCCGGGCGAGGGCGCCAGGCGGAACCAGTAGTCGCCGCCGTCGGGGTAGCGGCCCAGCGCGACGTTGGGTTCCTGTGCCTTGAACCGCACCGTGTCCGCGACGCGGTCGGCGGTGGTGCCTGGCAGGTACGACAGGAAGAGTTCCTCGCCGTCCTGGCTCAGGCCGAAGGCGCGGATATCGTCGAAGACCGCGTAACCCCCCGCCGGGACCAACGTCTCCGGGACCGCCCACTTCCTGAGATCCGCAACGTCGTCGCTCAGATACCAGTCGGCCAGGGTCACCGCCCCCGTCGTCGGGTTGTACAGCTCGATCCAGTCGCGGCCGGTCACGGGATTCGCCAGAAACTCGTTGATCCGCACCGTCGTTTCGGGCTCGGGATCATCCCGGCCGGGCGAGCCGCCGACGTATGTGCTGACCCGCCAGTTGCCGGGCCAGTTCAGCGAGCCATCGGGCTCGCCGGGCAGGGCCGAATCCAGCGGGACGAGCGAGTGCCCGCCGCCGTCGGCGGCCGGGGGCCAGCCGCGACCGTCGCCGTACTCGAACTCGGCGATGGTCCCGTTCCACCTGTCCACCAGCGAGACGCGCTCGCCTTCGTTGGCCAGACGGCCGGCGTACTTGCCCGCGATGAGACCCGAGAGCGCCGTGCCATAGCGGGACAGGAACGCCTGCTCGTTCGCGACAACCAGGACGAACCGGCCCGGGCCGAGGCTCGTGTCGTCGCTCTCTGCGAAGCGAAAGGTCACGCCTCCGTTGAACGAGACGCCGCTCAGATCCAGGGTCTTGTCGCCGATATTCTTGATCTCGATGAACTCGAACTCGTCGTTGTCGGCGCCGTCGCCCAGTTCGGGCGGGTTGTACATCAGCTCGGTGATCCGCAGATCCGCCAGGATTCCCGCCGCGACCGGCTCGCCCGCGACGAACTGCACGGGATTGGACCAATGGCTCCACCGGCCGGTGTCGTCCTTCATCCGGCAGCGGACTCGATAGGTCCGCCCCGGCCTGGCGGCGGTCGCCGGCAGCCAGATCCCGCTGCCGAACGCCTTGATCTCACCGCTCTCCCAGGCCGCGTCGATCTCGTACTTGCCCGGCGCCCCCTGCACGGTCACGGACGCGCCGGTCTGCACCGACTCCGCCAGCAGGCGCGCGTTGATATAGCAGTCGGAACTGCTCGATATGTGCGAATTGAGCACCTGGATCGCGATGACATTGTCGCCCTGCACGAGCCACGTGCGGGAATCGCCCAAGTCATGCGTGACGAAATTCGAATTGTCTATGGCGCTGACCGCGGTATCCGAGTACGGGACGTTCTCGCCTCGGACATTGTCCTGGAAGGCGAGGACGCCGTTGATCCACAGGTTCACGCCGTCGTCGAACTTCACGTCGAGGGTCAGCCGGCCGAGGGCGTCGAGGTCGGCGACGTGGAAGGTCCTGCGGAGATACACACTGGTGTAGTTGTAGCGCATGTCCGCCAGGTTGGTTGCGGCGGGCTCGTCACTGCCGTACCCGATGATCGTCCGGCCGGAGAGCCACGAGGAGTCGTCGAAGTCGAGCTGACGCCAGGCGCCCGGCGCCACGGAGGGCTCCTCCATGCCCTTGAGGTACTTCCACATGCCGCCCTCGGGCACCACGATGATCGTCTCGCCGCCGTCCTGTATCGCGGCCCGCGAGCCCGCCGCCACCTCGGCGATCCGCCACTTCATCGCGCCGAACGTGCCGGCGCCCTGGGGATCGGAGAAGGCGGAGACGCTGAACGTCAACGCGTTGACGGGGAACCCCGCCGGCGCCGTCGGCTGGATCTGTGGCGTGTCGGGAATGGCCTCGTCGGCGGCCTTGCCGGCCAGGTAGATGACCCGCTCGGCCACGTAGTCCTTCATCACCTGAACCATGCCCTCGAAGGTCCGCTCGTAGCCGCGATCGACCGCCTCCTGGTAGAAGCGTCCCTGTCCCGCTTTGAAGCTGGCCTCCTGGTCGATGTACGTGGGGTAGGCGCCCTCGCCCAGGGCCCAATGGTAATCCCACATGCACCGGTCGGCATCGGCCAGGGACAGGCCGCCGGAAGGGTCGTCGATGACCCCGGCGTAGTCGTCGATCAACTGGTTCGTCTGGTCGGTGTTGAACAGCAGGTCAATGACCTCCCGCAGACGGTTCTTGTTCTCGATGTCGATGGAGCTGTAGGTCAGCACGCCCGCCCGACGGAACGGATCGTCCGGATCGTTGCTGCCGTAGTAGGTGGTCCACGTCAGATCGAGGTCCCAGGGGAGTTGCCACCACTGGTCTGTCTCCGGATGGTGATAGAGGAACCAGTTCTTCTCGGTGATGTCGCCGTGGTGGACGGCCTGATAGATCGCGTGGTAGCCGTAGTAGGCGTCGAGGTTCACGTTCCGGCGCCACCACGATTCGTCGGCGTTCTGGTATCTGCCGAGGAACTGATTGAGATCCGACCAATCCGAGGGCTGCGTCGGACCCTGGTTGTTCTGCTCGTCGTTGCTGTAGTCCATTTTGAAAGTATTGCCGTCGGGCAGGCCGTGCTCTTCGAGGAACCGGCCGTCCACGCCCTCGATGGTCATGTACAGGCCCCAGAAGTCCCCGTCGTACTGCGTGCCCTGGGTCGTCAGGGGCGCGTGGGCCGCGTTCTGCGTCCCGTCTTCGTGCAGCTCGTCGATGATGCGGAAGTGCACGTAGTTCGTCTTCGACGCCGGACAGCCCGCCAGGTCGAACAGGCGGAACGACAGGGCCTCGAACATCCCCTGCTCGCCCCGCTGCCCGAAACTGCCCTGCTGGATGCAGGCGGAGAAGTTCAGCTTGTCCCACGTCGTGTCGTAGGGCTCGCCGTAGTCGTCGCGAGCCTGGAAGTAGTGCCCCCGGCCGAAATCCAGTTTCCACATGCTCTTCGACATCGAGTACCGCCACACGCCGCCGCGGGCGCGATAGCGGATGTGGTCGTAGACCCGGCCGTCGTAGACGAGCGTCCCGTACCAGCGGAACTCGTTTCCGCTGCACTTCGACAGCCAGGTGCAGTCCTCCACGTCGCTCTTCTTGCTGAGGAGATGATAGACAGGCAGGCTCCGCATGACCTCCGCGGGGAACTCGATCTCCGTCGTGACGCCGGGCTGCACCGCTCCGCGCCAGGCGGGGACCCCGTCATAGACGAAGTACGCGAAGTTCGGCTGCGGATCGTCCGCATAGGGCGCCGCCGTGGTGGCGCCCAGAACGTCCGTCGCCGCGATGCGGTATCGAACCAGGTTGCGGTGCACCTGAGCCTCCGCGGGGATCTGCACGCTATAGATCCCGTCCCCTGCCCTCGCGTCGCCCAGGAGGCCGTTGTCGTGCATCTTGATGCTGGTCCACTCGGCGTCGTACCGCAGATCGGTCTTGGCGATATAGTCCCCCGGCGTAACGACCTGATAGCGCAGCGTCACTTCGGGAATCCACTGGTCATCGGTGATCTTGGCCGTGACAGTCACGACCTGGCCGCCCTGGGGCTGCCTGGGCAAATGGTTCACCTGTCGGACACGCGGCGGCACGTTCTCCACGAACACACGGTTGGCCTCGCACGGCGTCGGATACGCCGACCGCCAACTGCCGCCCAGGTCGTTGTCCGACCGCGGATTCATCAACTGGAGCGAAGGACCCGTGCCCGGCGAGGTCTCCGGCACCGCGTCGCCGACAGTCGGCCAGGGGAACCCGAGCTGATAATCGACCTCATCGACGACCGCCCCCGAAGCATCGCACAGGACCACCCGCTCGCCCTCGCCGTCCAGCCCGCCGGCATAGGGCCCGAACACCGAGCCGGCCGGCAGCGGAACCCGATCCGCCCCGTACTTCGCCATCAACTGATCCGGGTCCTGCGCAACGACCAGGAACCCGCCCGCGGCCAGCGTCGTCCCTTCCGGAAAGCTGTAGAGCACCCCCTCGACGAACGACCAGCCCGACAGGTCCGCGTCCGCCGTCCCGAAGTTGTGCAATTCCACGAACTCCACCAACTCGGTCTTCACATCGGGGTTCGTGTGCAGCTCGTTGATGACTATGGAGGCCCCAGCCCCATCGGCCGCGAACACAACGCCCGTTCGCGGCGTGCCCATGAAGGCATGGCTCCCAGGAAGAAACCGCCTTACGGCGTCACTACAAACCTCGCCCCCGAGCAGGCACAGAACCACCATGACCACCGCCGCCCGCGGAAATCGATTCGATACGCGCACGTTCCATCCTCTTCCATTCCCCGATCATGGGCTGGTCGTCGCGCCGCGCACGACGCATCCGCCCCGCGCCGCCACATCCGATTCTATTCGATTGGCCCCTTCCAAGTCAAGGTCGGCCAGCGTCTCGGGATCGCCCGTGTCTGTGCGAGTTACCGGGCGTCCAGGATGCCGGACTGAGGCCACTCTTGCCGGCAGTCACAGAATCCGAGACTCCAAGCTCGACTCCGCCGGATTGTCATTCCCGCGAACGCGGGAATCCAGGCTTCTTCACCACGAAGAGCACGAAGCGACACGAAGGGGTCCAACGCACGACGAATCCCCCGGTGCGAATCCATCCCCGTGATTCCCCGAGCCTTCTCAATCCGCAGATTTCGCCGATTTGCGCAGATTACAGAAGACACACCGCCTGAATTGGAGGCTGGGAGGACCGAAATTCAGGAGCAACCCTCGCTCCAAGTGCGTCGCTTTCAGATAGTTGAGTATCTGAGCCTCTTCGATGCCCGACAGCATTTGCAGCGCCTTGAGCTCTACGATGACGGAGTCGTAGCAGACAAAGTCCGCACGGTAGGTGCAAGACAGACGTCTGCCTTTGTAGTGGACCGGTAAATCCAACTCCCTCATGTACGAGATTCCCCGCTCCGTGAGTTCTACTGCCATCGCCTCCTGATACACTGCCTCCAGAAACCCCGGACCAAGTTGCCGGTGCACCTCCATCGCGGCTCCAATGATTGCGTGCGTTTGTTCATCTCTTGAATCTGCGTCAATCTGCGTAATCGGCGGATTCATTTCGTCTTCCCGGCCCTCTCATTCGAAACACCTGCTTACTTGATGGATCGTATTCTCCGCAGCCAACCGACCTCCGTCAAGCGGATTACCTCTCTTTGTTCATAGAAGCCTTTTCAATCCGCAGATTTCGCCGATTTGCGCAGATTACAGAAGACAAGCCGCTTGAACCGGAGGCTGGGACAGCTCTTGAATCTGCGTAATCGGCGGATATACTTCGTCTTCTCCCCGGCCCACGGCCTCCCGCCTGGGCACTTCTGCTCCTCCCGCTCTTCTAATTCGTGAACCCGGATGTGCCCCTGCAATCCCCCTTGGTTCTTCACTCAATCTCGTACTGACTGTATTCGGAGACGATCTGTATGATATACTTGACAGCTTGGTCGCAATTGGCGAACTGGATGCTATCAAGCACATCCGGCCCATCACGACGAATCAAATCACTTATCATGGCGTGCACGAACGATTGGGTTGCTCCAGTGACACCAGCAAAATCGAGCATGACAGTCTCGCCACATTCAATCGCAGGTCGCAGGTCGTTGTCTCGTATCTTGGCTGCGAGGTCCTTGTCTTCAGCAAACTCTGTTGCTATTGGCTTGATCTGAATTGTCTTCATACGAACGTTGGCCTCTTATACTCGTCCTTCTTACGTTTTACGTCAACGCTGTAGGCTTCACGTATTGCACCCATCAAAGCAGCAAACATTATGTCGGTCTCAAGTTGTATGTCGATGCCAACGAGCGTGCCTTGCCATTCGGGCATATTAACTCGCTTGGTATGGTGATCCTCTAATGGATTGGCATAGAGCACCACTTGTCGACCCGCGCGAATGGGCTTAAGTTTGAATAGGGCATTGCCTGAGTAGAGGATGAAGTAGTTGCGCGATGCACATGCGATGCTCTTCGTGAAGAAGAGACCAGCTCCCGCATTGTACGCGGTACCACCAATTCGAGAGGTTGTCCCACTATATCCTGGAGTAAGTGCCAGCACGAGCGCATCCCAAGCTGTTGGGACCCGGTGACATTGTGACATGGTGTGCTGAATCCCTATACCTGCGTCAGCCACACCGATGGAGAGGATACCGGATGAACGGAAGTACTGAGCACACAGAAATGCTCCACCCGGGCATTGTGCGTGTTCCAGCACATTTCGAACAATTTCACTTATGACGTAGCGAATTGGTTCAACTTGCTGAGGCTGTGCATGAAGCAACGGGATCATGTGGACAATGAAATCAGACAGCTCTCGGCTCGTTGAAATTCGCGACAGAGGTATAAAACGGCCTGCTTCCTCATGTGCCGTGATGCTGATATGGTGCGGAATGCAAACATGGTCAAACAAGCCCATTCTAATGAGATAAGGCACCGATCTGATGTTATGGACTTCGCCTCTATGTTCTCCGCCGTTGCGAGTCACCATGTCAGCCACACTTGCCGTGAAGGCCAGTACTGCAGGGTGAACCGCGACCCACCTATCATGCATGGAGAAATCGAGAACGCCAGGCTGTTCAGGGCTAAACTCGCTCAGAAATGCCTCAATATTCTGCAGACGCGCGCTGTTAGGCAAGTGCACTCGCATCCGGATATACCCCGTCTTTCTGTCTTGATAGCCTCATGCCGAACGCCGCATAGGAAGGCGTACACTACTCAGCGTGACCATAGACAATCAAAGGTGTCAGGTGCATTTCCTCGGCATCCTCAATCTCACAACGCCCTCTTGCATCGCCTTTGGTTTCCTGCGGGGCGGCTGCAAGCCGGCCCAACAGGTATCGATTATGGCTGTATGGGGAAGGCATGTCAAGGTCCGTTTTACGGGTCTTGACCGTCGCTCGTGTCTCGTATCTGGTGGCTCTTTCCGGTCCGCGGATCGCCGCGCTGTCGCCCGCAACGATGGAGTCTGATCCGTGTGAATCCGTGTCGAAGATTGGACGCGTGGCTTGGGAACCCACCCTACCCCCTTCGTGGTTTCAAACACAGGACCAGTCCGGCGGAACCTCTCATGCGAATCGACCATCGAGGTCCCGCGGTTGACAGGCGTGCGACTGGGCATCTCTATCCGGCGTCGGTGTCACGGGGCGCCATCCCCGGCCAGCGCGCGCCCGACGTAGACGACCTCGCCCACAGAAGACTCCGTGGCGCCACGGTAAAAACCAATGCCCTCCAACGTGCCGTCGAGCGCATTCGGATCCATCGTGATGGTCATCATGTCAATTCCGACGGTGCAGGAGTCGCCCTCGCACCTTTTGCCCTGCAGGCAGAGCGTGGCACGGATCTCGTTGTTCATGCGCTCCATGTTCCCAAAGAGGCTGAAGGTGAGATCCTCAGGGTCGGTAATCGCCAAGACGCCGCTGCACAGATAGTGGCCGTCGACCACCTTCATAACGCCCAGGCGAAGCGTTCCTGAGATCGGGGTCCCTTCGATTGTATTCGAGAAGGACCACAACTGCTCACCGACAAGACCGTCCGGGTCGCCGCCCCCTCCCCCCGCTCCTCGTTGGGGCAGAATGCCTACCAAACCGACAACACAGAGACCGACAAGAATTCCCGTAGTGAATCTCATCTCATTGTCCTTTCACTAGCGCAAGGTCATTATGGCTCGAAAACGATGATTGCGTGATTCCCTCGGCGGAGAAGTGCAGGCGTCAGGCATATCTTCTCACCATCCTCCACTCCCACGGGGCCTCTTGCATCGCCTTTGATCTCCCGCGTGGCGGCTGGGAGCCGGCCACACCGGAGTAGATTATGCCCATACGGGGAGGGGATGTCAAGGCCCGTTTTGCGGGCCTTGACCGTCGCTCGTGTCTCGTATCTCGTCGCTCGATGGATTCCCGCTTCCGCGGGAATGACGCCCAAAGAGCCTCTGCGTCTTGGCGTCTCTGCGTGAGAGAGTTCCTTTGTCTTCGCGTCCTTCGTGGCCTTCGCGGTGGGCGGAGCCCACCCTACCGCTGACCTTCTGGCCTTTGTCGCTCTTCTCAGTGGCCTCTGTGTCTCTGTGGTGAAGAGGAAGATGGATTCCCGCTTCCGCGGGAATGACAGCCAAGAGAGTCTCCGCGACCTCTGCGGTGAAACCCCCGTCATGAGGTAGGAATCGCACAATTCGTGCAACATCTGAAAACGGAAAACGCCTTCCGCGCAAGATTTTTTTTATTCCAGGCCGGAATTGAACTTATCGCGATTTTCGACTGTCACCAAACGCAGAATTTTCGACAAATTCGTGCAACATCGGGCAAGGGTAGAGGGACCACGTGGTCCGACGCGGCCCCTTTTGATCGATACTCGATGATCGATGACTGACGATTTCACAAGGAGAAGTCCGATGAGCGAGACCAAGCAGAGACCGCAGACGGGTCGGGCGCACCAACCGCGAGCCACGGGCCGCGAACCACGGGGTGGGACAGAGGACCACCGGCGGAGGGCGGTGCAACAGGCCCTCGCTGCGGCCCACGGGCGATCCGGTCCGGCGCTCGACGCACAGCACACGACACACGACGGACCCCGATCCGCCTGCGAGCGACGAGATACGAGCGACGAGCGACGCTCTTGCCCGCCCTGCTGCCGGGACTGCGTGTACGCGGCGACGCTGGAAGACGGGCCGCGACAACTACTGGTCTGCACCGGGTGTCCCGAATCGCCCGGGCGATTGAAGATCGCGAACGAGTCCGATTGCTGCCGGGGGTTCCAGAGGAGGCGGGTGCAGACCGGGCGGACGATCCCGCCGGAACCGACGGACGAGAGCATCCGCTACATCCCGCTGACCAAGGGCAAGTTCGCCATCGTCGATGCCGAGGACTACGAGCGGGTCGCAAAACACAAGTGGTGTGTGTCCGGCTCGGGCAGCCGGACCTACGCATACTGCCACGTGAATGGCAAGACTGTCGCCTTGCACCGCTTCCTCACGGATCCTCCGGCGCAAATGGTGGTCGATCACAAGGACGGGAACGGGCTGAACAATCGACGGAACAACCTGCGGGTCTGCACCCAGCAGCAGAACCTCTACAACAGCCGGCCCCATGGCAAGAGTTCGCGGTTCAAGGGCGTCTGCTGGGACAAGGGGAGGAAGCGATGGGTCGTGTATGTCCGCTGTGACGGGCGGAACCACTTCATCGGAGGTTTCAAGGATGAGGTCGAAGCGGCGCGGGCCTACGACCGCAAGGCACACGAGCTGGTCGGCGAGTACGCGTATCTGAACTTCCCGCATGAGATTCGCGGCGCAGGCTCCGACGCCCCCGTCCCCAGAGTCAGCGACCCGGCCGCGCTCACGGCAGAAACCAGAGGTATCACGTTCACTTTCCCGGCATCCCTCTTTCGGCCAGGGACGTCACGGCGTCACGGCTTTCAGCGCCACGCGATCCGAGCGGAAGACGTAGTCGGGCCAGAGCGGGCAGTTCAGGTCGATCCAGCACTTCACGCGATGGGCCTCTTCCGGCGTGAGATGGACATCGTAGTGCCCGCCGTCGAGGACCTGCCACAGGCGGCTCTTGACCGTGCCGAAGGTCAGTGGCTCGGCCTTCGAGTGCTCCCGACCCCAGGTGTAGTCGAAGTAGTCGACCCAGCCCTTGGCGATGATCGTCCGGTAGGACGCCGGGACGCCGTCGGAATCGGGCACTCCCGTCAGGTTGATCTGCCCTGCGTCCTGTGCATCGTGGCAGCGGATGCACCGGGCATCCCAGACCGGCTGCACCACTCGCTCGTAGGCAAAGGGCCCGGCCCCCCACGGCGGCGGCTCCAGCGTGCTGGGCGGGCGCCGCAACGCCAGCGGGACGCCGACCCTCCTGGGAGCCAACGTGCGGCTCTCGTGACAGCCGATGCAGCCGCGTTTCTCGCCCACCTGCAGTTGGACGACGCTGCGCATCCGCTGGATCTCGTTGTAGTCCGCGTCGAGCGCCTGGAAATACAGCACCTTGCCGGCCGGGGCGAAGAAACTGGCGGAGCCGTCCTCTTCCACCGGTGCGACGCCCAGGACGCCCTTGGCGACGTAGCTGGGCCAGCCATAGGGGCCGGTGACTTTGTGGGTGGGCGTCGCGTACCAATCCTCAAACGGCTCGTGGTCCCTCCGGTACTCGCCGTTGGGGAGTTGCTGGAGATCGGACCGGAGTTCCTGGCAGACGCGGATGTACTTCACCCTGCCTCGCGGAACCGTCGGCTCAATCCCCTGGTACACGTCCGCAACGAGGAACTGTCCCTCGGGAGGCGAACCCTCCGGCGGCTCCTCGATGTGCCCCAACGCCGGCGGCGGCGTCACCGGCCGCAGCAGCGTGGGCGACATGCTCCCGATGTTCGGATCGAGGTACAGCAGTTCGCGGTTGCCGAAGCGGTCGATCACGTACAGGCCAAACTTGTCGAAGGGCGCGTGGCTGCACAGGTAGTAGTCCCGGCTGATCGGGACGGGATCTCGAAAACACTGCTGTCTCGCCCAGCTCATATGGTAATGGGGCGCCACGTCCGGCGTGATGTTCGTGATGGCCGCGGGGTTGAACCGGCCTTTCGCGACGTCGATCAGGGCAATCGGGCCGTTCAAATCGCCGCCGTGCGAAACGAGCGTGCAGAGGATCTCGCGAGAGTCGGGGACCTCGCGGCCGTTCGCGTAGCAGTTCAGGGTGTCGTTGCCGAAGATCAGTTCGGGATGGGCGCCGTCGGGGCGAATCGCCCACAGCGTGTGCCCGAAATCGGCTCCCTTGTCCAGGTACTCCGAGCGCATCCAGATGATCCGCCCGTCGTTCATCATCGACGGCGTCCATTCGCTCAGATTGGCGTGAGACAGCGCGCGGAGGTTGCCGCCGTCAGCGTCCATGCGAAAGAGCACGAACGCCTGGGGCCGCCAGCAGAGGAACCGCGCCCGGCATCGGGTGCTGATGAACGCCAGACCGCCGTCGGGCAAGGGACAGGGGAAGTAGTCGTGAAACGGCCCCTCCGTGAGCTGCGTGAGACTGCCTCCGTCGGCGTCCATCGCGTAGAGATGATAGTAGCCGTCCAGGGCGTCGCGGTAGCCGAAATAGACTCTGCGGGCGGCAAAGTCGGCCACCGGATCGCGGGCGACGCCCTTCGTGGCGTCGAAGAGGGTCGTCACGGTCGCCCGCTCGGGCTCCAGGACCCCGTCGCGACGGGGCACGTCCAGAACGCAGACGCCCCCGCCGGGACCGCCGGCGGCATCGAAGATCACGCTGTAGTTGTGCGAGGGCTCGTAGGGGTGCCGCTTGACAAACAGGACCTTCCGGATCGCCTCCAGCTCGGGTGCGCGAAGGAACAGCCGGCGCTTGGCCATGCGGGCCCGGAAGAAGCGTTCCTCCCTGTGCAGCAAGGTCTCGGGCGTCCCCTGCACCACAAGCTCCCGGCGACGGAATTCCGCCACCTGGCGGCGTTCCTGCGACACGTCCAGTCCCTGGGCGGAGAATCGCTCCAGCATGTCCTCCATCTGGCTCAGGACTCTCGCCGTGGGAACGGTCGGATCGAACTTCCGCCAGGTCAGGTCCTCGCATTCGAACGCATAGCGAAGGAGATCGTCGCTGCTCAGATCCCCCGTCGGCAGGACGGGAAACGCGCTCCTGCGAA
Source organism: Sedimentisphaerales bacterium (assembly GCA_035342095.1). Taxonomy (GTDB): domain Bacteria; phylum Planctomycetota; class Phycisphaerae; order Sedimentisphaerales; family Anaerobacaceae; genus PLanc-01. Next base: position 26,090 of record DAOQWL010000058.1, read on the forward strand.
CGACGGTCTTCCAACTCGTTCCGTCGAGGGACGCGCGGATCTCGACCGAGGCCGGCAGGCGATCCCGGAACTGTCCCCGGCGGTCCCGCGAGAAAACCACCCTGGCAAGAGACACCACCGCGGGCAGTTCGATCTGTACCCATTCGTTCCGGGTCCCCGCGGCGATCCAACTGTGGTCGTTGCCGTACAGGCCGTCGTTCAGGTGGGCGATCTGATGGATGGGGTAGCCGGAAAGGCACGAAGAAGCAGTGGCCTTCGCGCCGGCGCCGGCCAGAGCGAGATTCCTGTCGCCGGCAGGCCCGTAGACCTCCAGTTCGTCGATGCAAGGCTGCCCTCCCAGGCTGTCGGGCATCACGAGCCGGACGAAACGAGCCTCGACCGGCGAGAACTCGATGCAGTTCGGCTTGTCCGGCTGGAACGGTTCCATGCCGAACAGAACTGATGACCACACAGCAAGTGCGACAAATGCGACCGCGGAAACCCTCAAGGCTCGACGTCCCTCTCTGCGATCAGAGAACAATAGCGCGTGAATCAACGGGGGCATATCTCTTCTCGATACTCTCCAATTCAGGACAGGCGTCACACATCGCCCCAAATCCTCACTTGATTATGGTGAGCCAAAGGAAGCCTGTCAAGGCCGGCGGTCTGTGGCCCGTGACTCGTCGTTCGCAAGAAGGTGTTTCCGAGGCACATTCTCCACGCCGAGCGGGACCGGCGAAGGCCGGGAGGTGCCTGCCCGGTTTTTCTGCGCCGAGTCGCGGTTGCGTCGTGATTTCGGCCTTGACGGCCGAGCCGGCAAAACGTATGCTGTAGAGTAATTCGTGCTGGCCGTGTGAGGGGGGCACGCAGAATCGCGCAAAGCGAATTTCTTTGGTCTGCGTTATCCTGTTGCTGATAGACGGCGCCCAGGCGGGCCCTGGGTCGCCTTGACCTGTTTCGGGATCTCAGAAGGAGGATAGTCATGTCCAGGAAACTCATGTCTCTGGTTGCGGCGGGCTTCGTCCTGGCTGCGGTAACGAGTGCTCCGGCGGGCACGTTCACGCTCGGCAGCGATGCGGACACGTACGTCGCCAGCGGCGACACCACTCCCCACGGCAGTGCGACGTTCATGTACCTCCACGATACGACCAACGCGGTCGGCTACCTGCGATTCAACGTGTCCGAGCTCAACATCCTATCGGTCGAGAGCGCAACGCTGACCCTGGTCATCTCGGGGGACGCGCCGCGCAACGACAGCCTCGTCACGGCGAGGTTCTTCCTGCACGGCCTGAATGCGGCGGCCGGCAACACCCCACAAGGATGGGAGGAAGCCACCCTGACGTCGGCCAACGTGGGAGCCGAGTGGAGCACCAACGGCGGCGAGCCCCTGGTCAACACCACCCCCCTGGACGACACCACCCCGGGCGCCGGGATCACGGAGACCATCACCAGCACCGGCCAAGACTACTGGATCGCGGGCTCCAGGACGATCACCATCACCGGAGAGGCCCTCGCCCAGTTCATCGAGGACCGGGCCCAGGACGACGGTCTGGTCACGTTCCTGATGGCGTTCCCCGACAGCACGACCGGGCGGGGATTCGGACTGGCCAGCAAGGAGAACTCGACGGAGGCTTTTCGCCCGAAGCTGGAGATCACGGCGACCACCGGCGCGAGAACCGCGGCGTCCAACCCGAGTCCGGCGGACCAGGCGACCGAGGTGCCCCACGACGCGGACCTGAGCTGGAGGCCGGGGATCTTCGCGAGCACGCACAACGTGTACCTGGGGACCCGTCTGGAAGATGTCACCGCCGGCAGCGAGAGCGTCCTGGTCGGCCAGGGGCAGGAGGCCAACGCCTACGACCCGGCCGGCAGTCTCACCTACGGCCAGACGTACTACTGGCGGATCGATGAAGTCAACGCGGCGCCCGACTACACCGTCTTCCCAGGCGAGGTCTGGTCCTTCACCGTCGAAGCTTACTCCTACCCCATCGCCGCGGTCACCGCGACGGCATCGAGCGTCAACCGCGAGGACATGGGACCTGAGAAGACCGTCGACGCCTCCGGACTCAATGAGGACGACCAACACTCCACCACATCGACCGATATGTGGCTCAGCAACAAGAAGGGAGAGCAGCCGACCTGGATTCAGTTCTCCTTCGACAGGCTGTACAAGCTCGACAAGATGCTCGTCTGGAACTCCAACCAGACGATGGAATCCGACTACGGACTGGGCGCCAAGGACGTCCAGGTCGAGTACACCGCGGACGGCGAAACCTGGACCGCTCTGGGCGACTTCGTGTTCACCCAGGCCCCCGGCCTGACCAGTTACACCAGCGACATCAGCGTCGATTTCGCCGGCGCCGCGGCCCAGGCGGTCCGGCTCACCATCACCAGCAACTGGGGCGGCATCCTCCCCCAGTATGGCCTGAGCGAGGTCCGATTCTATCACGTGCCCGTCCTGGCGCGGGAGCCCAGCCCGACCGACGGCGCGACCGACGTCGATCCACAGGGTCTCGTCCTGAACTGGAAGGCCGGACGTGAGGCAGCGTCGCACGATGTCTACCTCGGCGCCGATATGCAGGCCGTCGCGGACGACGCGACGCCGGTCGCAACGGTCGATCAGGCCGCCTACGCGCCCGAGAACCTCCTGGTGGACACCCGCTACTACTGGAGAGTCGTCGAGGTCAATCAGGCCCAGGTCCCCAGCATCTGGGCGAGCGACGTCTGGACCTTCTCCACGCCGCTGTACCTCACCGTGGACGACTTCGAGGACTACACGGACGATATGGACGCCGGCGAGGCCATCTTCCAGACCTGGATCGACGGCTACGAGATCGACGACAACGGCTCGCTCGTCAGCTACAACGACGCCCCCTTCGCGGAACAGACGATCGTTCACGGCGGCGGGCAGTCCATGCCCCTGGCTTACGACAATACCGGCAGCGTCACCCGTTCCGAGGCCAAATGCACATTCGACCCGCCGCGAAACTGGACACAGCACGGCGTCACAACCCTGGTGCTGTTCTTCCGCGGCAAGACGACGAACGGTCCCGCACCGCTGTATCTGAAGATCAACGACACGAAGATCTCGTACAACAACGGCGCGGGCGCCACGACGTCGCCGGTTTGGAGGCAGTGGAATATCGACCTGGCGGCGACAAACGTCAATCTCAAGAGCGTCAAGAGCCTGACTCTCGGGATCGGCGGCAGCGGCGCCGGCATGCTGTTCGTCGATGACATCCGCCTGTACGCGGTCGCACCCGAAGTCATCGCGCCGGCCGATCCGGGCGCCGGCGGACTCGTCGCCCTCTACGCGATGGACAGCAACGTCCAGGACAGTTCCGGCAAGAACTATCACGGCACGCTCAACGGCGACGCCGGCTACGACGCCGGCTACTCGGGCCAGGCCCTGATCTTCAACGGCATCAACGCCTACGTGGATCTGCCCATCGGCCCGATGATCGCGTCGCTGACCGATACGACCGTCGCCACGCACATCTACTTCGACGGCGGCGCCGGCTCCTGGCAGCGGGTCTTCGACTTCGGAACCGGCACGACGACTTACATGTTCCTGACGCCGCGTCAAGCCGCCGCCGGCTCGATCCGGTTCGCCATTCGGACCGCGACGGTGGCCGAGCAGATCGTGGACTCCCCCGCCGGGATGCCCGTCGGATGGCATCACGTCGCCGTCACGATTGACAGCGCAAGCATGAGGATGAAGCTGTATCTTGACGGCGAGCAGGTGGGCGAGGCCGCGACGACGCTGCTGCCCAAAGACCTGGGCAACACGACCCAGAACTGGCTGGGCCGATCGCAGTGGGAGGCCGACGCCTACTTGTCCGGCAAGCTGGATGAGTTCCGGATCTACAACCGAGTCCTGTCGGCCTCCGAGGTCCGCTACCTCGCAGGCGACCGATAGGAGGAGACACGCCGGGCCCTGATTTCTCAGGCACCGCGTATCTGGAGGAGTGGGATGGCCCGAACGACTCGGCGGAGCGCGCCGCGATGGCGAGCTCCGTCGAGCGATTAAGGACTGGGCGGCTTGTAGTGTGCCCGTAAGGGCATATCTTCCAGGGCGAGGAAGATAACGCCTGACGGCGTCACTACGAACCAGTTGTCGCCGGATCTGTGCCGCCTTCCACGGAATTCCATGCAGAACCTCGGGTTTGCCTGATTCGCCTCCTGGCTCCGAGCAGCCATGCCAACCCGGTGCCGAGAAGAGCGAGGGAGGCAGGCTCCGGCACAGGAGGCCCGTACACGACCCGTTTGAGATTCACAGACCCCGCCGCGGTCCCACCATCGATGGTCTCGGCTTCGAAGTCATTGTCGACACTGTAGCTGTGCGTCCCGACAAGCCCGGAGATGTCCCAGGCAGGAAAGGGATAGAACGTGGAGCCCGCCGCATCCTTGAAATACGGGAGCACCTGTGAACCGTCGCTGTAGAGCCCCAACGCACCCCCGGAAAACGAGAGCCCGTCCGGGGCTGGTATTTCAATGTAGTAGTCGAAACCGCCCATATCTGTGTCGAACCACGTTTCAAACTCCGTCCCTTCCTCGGTCAGCCATATACCCATGGCCATCTCGTACTGGAGCAAACTCGCGTCGTAGAACTCCAGTTCAAGAACTAGGCCGAGGCCAGCCTCGTCGGTCACCACGGAGGACAGAGAGCTGTACTCCAACTGGATGAATCCGGCATCACTCAGGGAGTAACCCGGTAAGGCGTGCCTGGACGCTACGAGCCCCCCATCTTCTATGCCGACGGGTTGGTCGACGTTGGCGATGATTCCGCCGGACGGATTCTCCTCCAGCCAAAGGGTCCCTGGGTACCCTTCTTCATAGGTCCAGCCGCCATCCAGTACATAATCGATGACCGTGCCCGCGGCGGTCGATCCGGCAAGCAGACAGATGGCCAAAGCTCCCCAGAACATTCTCGTACACATGTCGTTCCTCCTGACTGAATATCCCCTCATTCCGCAACGACCAGCGAGAAAACCGCGGTCATTATCCAAGCGCCATCCGCAGGACGCAAGACCAGCAGACTAAGCAAAATCCTCGATGACCACCGGCGCGCTGTCTGCGGCGAACTCGCGGCGGTCTGCTTGCAGGCGAAGTCCTCGCGGGAGCAGGCTTGCCCCGCCCTGCACACACAACCCTTTTGCATATAATGGCTTACGAAGCCACAGGACACCCCAGCGACCCTATGCACACCGGGTGCTTCGTCCCGGAGCGCCCCCCCACGGCGGAGCCGGCTCACTGAATCCGCGGGTTTGCGCGTCACCGCATCGGGATTCGAGACACTATGAGGGTAGACGATAGCAGGAAACACCTCTGCAAAGATCGTCGAAACAGGAAAGGTGAAGATCGCGCACAGACGAACATCAACATGGTTCGTCGGAATACCGAATTCTCACGATGAATGACGACGCTGGGACCTTCTCGGGGAAGGCAGCCAGTGGTTTTGGTATTGGCTATCGGATTGACTCGGCCTGAGAGGAGATGGACATGCTGACGGGCAAGGCTGCGAGGCGTGCAGCCGCAATGCTGGTTGTTGCGGGACTGCTGTTGTTGGGGATTTCATCGTACTCGGACGTATCCGGCGGTGAACTGGCTGCCGACACGGGGGCCACGGAGATCGCCACGACGGCGGACCCCTCCGCCCAGAACAGTCCGGACCACGAGGATCCGGACGACTACGTGTGGGACGTCTCCGACGCCGTGCCCATTGTGCTGGCCGGAACCTCTATCTCCACGAGCGGAATCGGTACGACGGTGGACGGCAACACCGTGACAATCACCTGCGGGGGCACCTACAGCGTCAGCGGCGCCCTGGCGGATGGCCAGATCATTGTGGACTCCACGGACAAGAAAACGGTGCGACTGATTCTCGACGGCGCCGATATCCATTGCTCGTGGAGCGCCCCGATCCTGATCGAAAACGCGAAGAAGACGATCCTCATCCTCGCAGAGAACACGGAGAACTACGCATCGGACGGGAGGTCGGACCCGGTCGAAATCGAGTCGGCGGAAGAGCCCAACGCGGTGATCTTCAGTCGGGACGATCTGACCGTCTGCGGCGACGGTTCGCTGACTGTTTGCGGCAGCGTCAACGACGGCATTTCCTGCAAGGACGGACTTATCATTGCAGGCGGCGTCATCGATATCGATGCCATCGACGATGGAATCCGAGGCAAAGACTACCTCGTCATCCGCGGCGGGAGCATCACCATGAAGACCGGAGGCGACGGATTGAAGGCCGACAACGACGAGGACGCGACCTTGGGGTACATCTCCATCGAGGGCGGCACGGTCAGCATCACCTCCGGAGCGGACGCCATCCAGGCCCAGACCGACGTCCTGATCCGCAACGGAGAAATCACAGTGTTGGCGGGCGGCGGCAGCAATACGAGAAGAGCGACCAACACGCAGGCCAAGGGAATCACGGCCGGCGTTCTCCTCTTTCTGGACGGCGGAGACCTCGCCGTCGAGTCGGCCGACGACGCCCTCCACTCCAACGGCAGCCTGACCCTCGACGGGGGCGTTCTGGTCCTGAGCAGCATGGACGACGCCATTCACGCCGGCGACGCGGTGGACGTCAACCAGGGAGAGGTCCGTGTCACCGCGTCTTATGAAGGCATCGAGTGCAACACGGTCACCATCCGCGGCGGCGACCTCCAGATCGTCTCCAGCGACGACGGCATCCAGGCGGGCGTATCGCTGTCCATCACGTCCGGCGTCGTCGAGATCGTCTCCGGCGGCGACGCGATCTCGTCCGAAGCCGACCTCCGGATCGCCGGCGGGGAGATCACCCTCACCTCCGGCGGCGGCAGCAGCAGCGCCAAGATCGCGACCACCCTAAGCGCCAAGGGAATCAAGAGCGTCGGCAGCGTGGTGATCGACGACGGGAATCTCGTCGTCAATTCCGCCGACGACGCCATCCACGCGGACGTGGATGTGACCATCAACGCCGGAATGCTGGCCCTCTCTTCCGGCGACGACGGCATCCGCGCGGGCATCGACCTGGTCATCAATGGCGGGACCATCGACATCGCCAAATCCTACGAGGGACTGGAAAGCGCCAAGGGCAATATCACCATCAACGACGGCACGATCCACATCGTATCGAGCGACGACGGTATCAACGTCTCCGCCGGCGGCGACACGGGAATGGGAGGACCCGGCGGAGGACCCGGCGGGTGGCCCGGCGGAGGCGGCAATCCGGCGACGGCCACAGCCGGCAACTACTGGCTCTACATCAATGGCGGTTATCTGGCAGTCAATGCCGCGGGGGATGGGATCGACTCGAACGGCTCCATCGCGATGACCGACGGCACCGTCGTCGTCAGTGGCCCGACGGCCAACGATAACGGCGCGCTCGACCACTCGTCGTTCAACCTGACCGGTGGCTTCCTCGTGGCGGCCGGCAGTTCCGGCATGGCGCAGGCCCCCAGCACGACATCGACCCAGTACTCCATCCTGCTGACCTTCCAGACCACCCAGGCGGCCAACACCATAGTTCATATCCAGGACAGCCAGAGCCAGGACATCCTCACCTTTGCACCCTCCAAACAGTACAGTTCCGTGGCGTTCTCCTCGAACAAGCTGATCCGGGGCTCCTCCTACACCGTCTACTCCGGCGGCAGTTCCACGGGCACGCTCTGCGATGGCCTGTACCAGGGTGGAACCTACACACCCGGCGCCAAATGCGCCACGTTCACGGTGTCCAGCATGGTGACGAACGTCAGCGCCACCACAACGGGCGGCTCCACAGGCCCCAAGCGATAGCGGATATCCTTGCCGGATCACTCGTCGCAGGCGATAATCCGAGAAAACGGCTTCGCCGGCGGCAAACGCCCGCCAGGCTTGGAAGGGGTATGGGTATGACAACTCGCGTGGTGGCTTGTCTGTTGCTGGCGGTCGCGGGACTGCCCGCCGTCGGTGCGGGGGCACAGGACATCGTGATTGCCGACTTCGAGGGGACGAATTACGGCGACTGGGACGTCACGGGCACCGCGTTCGGGACCGGGCCCGCCCGCGGGACGTTGCCGAACCAGATGGTCGTGAGCGGCTTCGTGGGCCGGGGGCTGGTCAACAGCTTCCACGACGGGGACCACTCCGTCGGGACGCTGACCTCGCCCCCGTTCGAGATCGAGCGGAGGTTCATCTCGTTCTTCCTCGGCGGCGGGAAATTCGCCGGCCGGGCCTGCGTCAACTTGCTCGTGGACGGGCGAATCGTGCGGACCGCCACCGGCCGGAACGACCGCCCGGGCGGGTCCGAGGCGCTCATCTGGCAGGTCTGGGACGTCTCCACACTCGTCGGCAAGACCGCACGGATTCAGATCGTCGATCAGCAGACCGGGCCCTGGGGGCACATCACCGTCGATCAGATCGTCATGACCCAGGAGCGGAACTTCGCCAATCAGCGGAAGGAATTCGTCGCGATCAGCCGGTACCTGAATCTGCCGGTCAAGAACGGCGCCCCGAAGCGCCGGATGCGCGTGGTCGTTGCGGACCAGATCGTGCGGGAATTCGAGATCGAGCTCGCGGATAGCCGGCCGGACTTCTGGGCGTTCCTCGACCTGACGCCTTTCGCCGGCCAGAAGGTCGCGGTCGAAGTCGACGGCCTGCCTCGCGGCTCGCACGGGCTCGACCTGGCCGGACAGGCGGACGAGATCCGCGGGACCGAGGACCTCTATCGCGAGAAGCTCCGGCCGCAGTTCCATTTCACCTCGCGTCGCGGCTGGAACAACGACTCGAACGGCCTGGTCTTCCACCAAGGCCAGTGGCACCTGTACTATCAGCACAACCCTTACGGCGTGCAGTGGGGCAACATGCACTGGGGACACGCGGTCAGCGAGGACCTCGTCCACTGGACGGAACTGCCGATTGCCCTGTACCCGCAGCGGTTCGACGACTGGTGCTTCTCGGGCAGTGCGGTCGTGGACGTCAACGACACGAGCGGATTCCGCCTGGGCGACGACCCGCCGATTGTCGTCGCCTACACCAGCACCGGACGCGGCGAGTGCATCGCCTACAGCAACGACCGAGGGCGGACCTTCGCAGAGTTCGAGGGCAATCCGGTGGTCCGTCACACGGGCCGCGATCCCAAGGTGATCTGGTACGGGCCGGGCCGGCATTGGGTCATGGCCCTCTACCACGAGGTGGACGGCAAGCGGACCATCGCGTTTTACACCTCGCTGGACCTCAAACAGTGGGAATTCGCGAGCCTGATCGACGGGTTCTTCGAGTGCCCCGAGATCTTCGAGCTGCCGGTCCAGGGCGGATCGCCCGAGCGACGCTGGGTCCTGTACGCCGCCGATGGCGACTACATGATCGGGGCCTTCGACGGGCGGACGTTCACGCCGGAGTCGGGCAAGCACCGATTCAGCTATGGCAACTGCTTCTACGCATCGCAGACCTACAGCAACGTCCCCCCCGCCGACGGCCGGCGGATCCAGATCGCCTGGGGACGCGTGGAAATGCCCGGCATGCCGTTCAACCAGATGATGCTCTTCCCGGTCGAGCTGACGCTCCGCCCGACGGCCGACGGGCCGCGGATGTTCGCGACGCCCGTGCGCGAGATCGAGCGTCTGCACGAGCAGAAGCAGGAATGGAAGAACGTCACGATCTCGCCCGCGAGCGACCCAATCGGCGAGGTCGAAGGCGAGCTGCTGCATGTCCGCGCGACGCTACGCCCCGACGGAGCGACGAAGTGCGGCTTCGTGGTCCGAGGGACCGAGGTGGCGTTCGACTTCGCGACGGGCACGCTCTCGTGCCTGGACAAGACCGCCCCCCTCTCGCCGACCGACGGCGCAATCCGCCTGGAACTGCTCGTGGACCGCACATCCATCGAGATCTTCGCCAACGAAGGCCAGGTCTACATGCCGATGGGCGTGATCGGGCCGGAGGACAACAAGACCCTGCGGCTCCTCGCGACCGCCGGCCCAGTAAAGGTCGAGTCCCTCGAAGTCCACCGCCTCCGTTCCATCTGGCCATGAGGACCCCCAGCTTGTTCAAGGTCGAGGCGGACGCCGCCCGAGCCACCCGGGAAATCCGAAACACGAATAGCCGAATTAGGCTCACACGAAGCCACAAAGACACGAAGCAGATCCCGATTCTGACCTCTGTGACTCCGTGGCTCTGTGTGAGATCATGCCTTTTCTTCCGCCGATTCACACAGATTGGGACCGAGCGACGAGCGACGCGGCGTCTCGCCGCAAAACCATACGTATTTCTACGTATTTCTGCAGTCAAATCACAAGTCACGGGCCACAGGCTACGAGAAAGAGCCGTTCCGGCCTCTTCTTTCTTGTCCTTGTGACCACTCCCTGTCATAATACCGGAGTATCCTTTAGCATGAGCATCTGTGATTGAAATGCGTCAAGTCGGTTTAAGGCTGGGTCTTCGGGCACGACGAGTGGTTCCGTGGCCGTGGGATTGTGAAAAGCGGCAGCGATGGCGATAGGGGAAGGAGACAATAGGTGACTGTCCCCAGTATTCCCCGAAGTGCGACGGAACGGTTCTGAGGACAGAGGCATCAGTTCCTTGTTGGAAGACCGCGTGGTTATGGTCTTGCCAGAGGTGCGACCAAGGAAGATCTGCAAATGAGCGAATAGCCGACTGCCTTCGTTGTTCCCAACGGACACAGGCCATCGGAGACTTAGGACACATCGCATGGCAGAACCATCTGGATTCACTCATGTAGCTCTCCCAATGGGTGTTACCGATGTCATTGGGATGGGCATTCTATGTAGGTTGTTGGACAGTTACTGCTACCCCCTCAGGGCTGGTCTAAGGCATTGTCAGACAATAACTGAATTGTTTTGGGGCTTTCGTCCGATATAAGATGTGTGGACACAAGCGCTGTCAAGGCG
>DAOQWL010000059.1:0-36316 GCA_035342095.1 Sedimentisphaerales bacterium
GGCCGACGCCGTAGACCGCCTCGTTCAAGGCGCTCCAGGTCGAGCCGCTGAGGGACCGGGCCTTGACGCAGATACTGTGCGACAGGGCAATCGGTCCGGCGTACCGCAGGGCGGTTGAGGAGATGCCGGCGGGAGCATCGTCCATGGGCGTCTTGCTCGCCGCCAGTTCCACGGACAACAGGAAGTCCGAGCTGGCGGCCGACGAGTTCATGGCTTGGATCGCCAGGATGTTGTCGCCCACGAGCAACCTGTAGATATACGGCAGGACGTTGAAGGATTCGAAGAGCACGGCGGAATCGTCGGGATTCGATGCGTTGCCCGCGGTGGTCGAGTTCCAGACGGGCGTGCCCGTGACGTTCTTCCTGGCGATCTCGGTCCCGTTCAGATAGGCGACAAATCCGTCGTCGCAGCGGACGTTCAACGTAAGACCCATGAGCGAGACGATGTCCTCGACCGTAATGCTGAACGGGATGCGAATGTAGCAACTGGAGGTCCGTTGGTACATCTGGCTCCCGACATCGATGCTGAAGTAGGTCTCGTACCCGGTGGCGTACTCGTATCCGACGCCGCCGGCGCCGGCGATCCAGGCGGAGTCGTCGAAGGCGGCGCCGCCTTTCCAGGCGTCGGAGATCGCGGCGGTGGGGACCAGGACCCTCTTTGACGCGTTCTCCTTGACAATCGCGACCTGGCCGTCGGTCCCGCCGGTCGATGCCGGGGCCCTCGGGTCGGTGCCGTCGAGGGTGTAGTAGATGGTCGTGTCGGCGTGCATGAAGAGACTGTCCGTGGGCAGGATCGGGCCGCCGTGCCGGTAGCTGCCGTTGACGTAGAAGACCGGGGCCTCGACGCTCGGGTACAGCCCGGCGTTGCGGAACTGGTTCAGGACGATGGCGCTCCGCTGCGGGAGGTAGGACTGGAGAATCTTGTTTCGCATCGCGGTCCAGTGTGCCGGCGTGGCGCCGCTGCCGTTCTGGTCGGCCCAGCGGGCCGCCTCCGGGATGATCGCCAGCTCGATCAAGTTCGCCAGCGCGGTATACCGCTCGATCAGCGAATCGGGCGTGAGAATCCCCTCGTTGAAGAACAGGCGGTGCAGGCGATCCGCAAAGAGCAATCGGTACTCCGCGTTGTTTCGCAGCGACCCGTGGGGCTGGCCCACCTGGCCGGAATCGGGACTGGTGATCTTGTCCATGGTCAGCGGGGATCGCGAGCTGAGCATGACGTCCTCCCCGTCCCAGCAGTAGAACTTGAACCCGGTGCTGCCGGCGGTGCGGTCCCTCGCCAGCCAGTAGTTGTTCCAGGGCCAGTCCCAGTTGCCCGCCCACATATTGACGATCATGTAGTCGATGTAGTTGGGCACGTCCAACAGGCAGGGGTAGTCGCTCCGAGGCGTTCCGTCGGCGTCCTTGCCCTGGAGTCTCTGAAACGCGACATCGGACGAGGCCGCCTGCTGGCACAGCGACAGCATCTGGTTCAGCGCCGTCTTGTCGCCCTGGTCCACGGTGAAGCTCGTGTGTTTGAGCACGTCCCAGTCGTCCTTCTCGCCGCCATAGTACGTGCTGGAGAAGGTTCCGTCCGGGCGCTCGCAGGGATTGTACAGTCCCCAGTACAGGCCGTTGACGTAGAGGTGTACGAACGTGCCGTGCGAGGCGGCGTTGCCCGTGTCGAGCTGGAGGTTTCGCACGAACTCGTCCCGGGTGAACTGGGCGTTCGTCTCATTGCCGGCCCAGGTGTAGCCGTCGTTGGCGCCGGCCCGCAGGACGACGGTGTCGAATTCCCGGGCCGCGTCGGGCCCGAAGAGGGGGTATCGCAGCTTCGTCGGGCCGTACTCGCCCTTGAACCCCAGACGGAACGAGTGCTTCCTGCAGTTGCCGGGTTGACGGAACCATGCGCCCTGAATCTGAACGCCGCAGTTGATCTGAAAGCCCTCCGTGCCGTCGGGATAGATCATCTCGACCGAGCCCGGCCTTTCCCAGGAGGGATCGTCGTTGCCGGCATTGGAGTTCGAGTAGATGCCCGTCTTGGAGTCGAACAGGTCGTCGACGTCCATCACGAGGGACATCGAGGGCAGCGACCTCAGGGCCGCGGTCAGTCGCCCGCCGTACTGGGAATTCGAGAGGATGTCCGAGTCCATCTCGTAGTCGGCGGGCACGCTGCCCCAGGTGGTTGGAAAACCGCTGGGCTTGGTCGATTGCAGAGCGACGTTGGCGAGGAACAGGTAGGTTTGGGCCGCCGTCGGGCTCGAGATCCAGTCGGTCTTGACCGCCACCGCCCGCAGGCACGTTGTCTTGGCGATACAAATGGGCTGGGTGTAAACGGTCCCGTTCACCGCTCCTATCCGGTCGCTGGGTTGGCCGGGGTCGCTGCCGTCGGTGGTGTAGTAGATTGTGACTCCCGGCGTGTCGCACGACAGGGCAACGTCGAACGACGTCTCGTAGAAGCCTCGCTCGCGGCTGAATCGCACGTCGGACGTGACGCCCATCGCCGCCCGGGCGTTCGGAACTCCCGGCGTGGCCGCGGTCAGGAAGCCCCAGTCGCCGGTCGCGTCGGGATAGCGGCCGTAGGCGACGTCGGGAAGCTGTTCGCCATATACGACACAGTCGAGGAGTGTCACGCCGTCGGCGTCGAAGAGGTAGAGGCCGCCGCCGTCGGCGCCCAGTTTGAAGCTGGCGTGCAGGCCGGGGTCGGTCGTCTCGCCATCCGCCCAGATGAGCAGGAACCCGCCGGGGGTGATCGTCGTGAGGGTCGCTTTGCCAAGCGGGATCTGCCAGCGGATGGGGTCATCGGGGTTGTCCGTCAGGTACAGACCCGCGGCGTTGACCGGCGCGAGCGAGGTGTTGCGGATCTCGATCCAGTCGTCGTATTCGCCCTGCGGGTCCGCCGTCGTGCTTGCGTTCGAGGCCATCAGCTCGTTGAGGACCAGCGGGACAGCGGCGCAGGCAGGGGGGGCGCAAAGGAACGCAACCAGGACGGCCAACGAGGCGACCCGCGCCAGTCTGACAGACTCGACCATTCTTCATCCTTCCTCACAAGAACCCTCGCTGACCGCTCGCGGTCCCTCCTGCGGGCATGTCCGACGTCGAAAACGACCTTGATTTCCATCCCATTGTAGTCTATTCGGCCCCTCCAGGTCAACGCATTAGCACCATCGAGCAGGGACGAGGCCAAGATGGCACGGATGCCTGCCACGGCGTGGCATACCGTAGGGGTATTTCGCTCGCCGGTTGCCGTCATGGTTCATGGTTGCGTTTACCGCTTCGCGGATACCAGCGGGGAGAGAGAAGAGAGGCCCGACATGTTGTCGGGCGCTCCCCGCCGTATATCACCGGCTGCGGCGCTCAGGTCGCTCGCCAGCGTTGCCCTATCCTCCGAGCCGGCAGGAACAGTGTACTCCGTAGGACGACATGCATCAATCTCCCCGCTGGTATCCAGAAATGCGGTAAACGCGACCTTCGATCCAGTCCGATCTCGCGTCGATTTGCGGAACGCCGAGAATAGCCCTCGCGGCCTTTGACTCCTGAGACGTTGCGGTATTCGCGTCTCAGAACGTGTATGAGAAGGCAAGTCGTCGTAGCATGGGCATCTTGCCCATGAGTCGCAGGGCCATCCTGGCCCTGCCAAGACTGTCTTGTCCCATGGGCGAGACGCCCGTGATACTCACGGGCAGGATGCCTGTGCCACTCATGACACACGTTGTCACGAACCGAGGCATCGTCACCATCCATCCTCCGATGGGGAGCACGCGATTGTGGACCGGCCCGCCTGTGTGCTATAATCGCTCGTCCTTGGTGATTCAGATGTTGGAGCAATGCCCATGGCAACATGCATATCAGTCGAATCAATCCTGAAGGAGGACCCGCAATGAAGCGTTCCGTATCCCGTCGAGCATTTCTGAAGACCACTGCAGGGACGAGTGCCGCGTTGGCGTTTTCCGCGGCCAGCTATGCGAAGATTCCCGGGGCCAACGACCGGATTTCCATCGCGCAGATCGGGTGCGGCGGTCGGGGAATCGGCGCCCATATGACCGGCATTCACCCGTTCGACAAGGAACAGAACGTCGAGGTCACGGCGGTCTGCGATCCCTGGCGAGTGCGTCGGGAGATGGCCTCCGCCAAGGCCAACGAGTGGTACGGCCGGCCGGCCAGGCAATTCGTCTCCTATCGTGACGTGGTGGCCCTGACCGACGTGGACGCGGTGATGATCGCATCGCCCGATCACATGCACACCGCGCATCTGAAGGCGGCCGCGGAAGCGGGCAAGGACGCCTATTGCGAGAAGCCGCTGGCGATGGACATGGAGGGACTGAAGGCGGCCTGCGACGCGGTCAAGAAGGCCAACACGGTTGTCCAGATCGGCACGCAGCTCCGCAGCCTGCCGAGCTTCACCGGCTGTCGCGAGCTGTACAAGACCGGCATCCTGGGCACGGTCGGGCGGATCGAGCAGTGCCGCAACGACGAGAGACCGTATTGGTACTCGTACATCAAGGACGTCAAGCCGGAGGACGTGGACTGGAAGGAGTTCGTAGGGGATCGCACCACGCGGCCGTTCGACCCGGTGTTCTACTCCGGCTGGTACGGCTATCGCGAGTTCTCCGACGGGCCCGTCTGCGGCTACGGCAGCCACTTCATCGACCTCGTACACTACATCACCGGCGCGAAGTTCCCCAGCAGTTGCGTCTGCCTGGGTGGGACGTTCACCTACAAGGACGAGCACCATTTCACCTGTCCCGACCACTCGCAGGCTTTGTGGATCTACCCCGAGGGGTTCATGGTGAGCTACTCGACCAACTGCGGCAACGGCAGCGGCAACAGCTTCAAGATCTTTGGCGACGAGGGCACCCTCGACATGGTCTCGTGGACGTCGCCCGTCCTGAGCGCCGAGGGCGGCGCGAAGCGGTCGGGCAAGATCCGCGGCAAGGTCCCCGTCCAGGACGTGCCCATGCCGGACCACTTCCTCGACTGGCTCCAGTGCCTGCGATCGCGCAAAACGCCCAATGCGTCGATTGACGCGGGCTATCAGCACGCGGTCGCCTGCCTGATGGCGGTGCAGTCGTTGGATAGCGGAAAGCGGACGGTCTACGACGTCGAAAGACGCGAGATCCGAGAAGGGTAATCGCATTTACTACTTGCGATTTACGATTTACGATTTGTGCTGATGCTAATTCTGGGAACCGCAAATGGGCAACACTGGACTGTGCGTTCCTGTGGGAGATGAGAATGGCAATGCAACGACGTGTCACGCGGCGTGAGTTCTTGGATCGGTCGGTGAAGACAGGGGCGGCGGGATTCTTTGCGACCTGGGCTGCGAGCGGCGACGTTCGCACGACGCAGGCCGCACAACGCTCCACGTACCAGATCGGCTGCTATACGAGACCCTGGGATCAGTACGAGTACCGCGTCGCGCTCGACGCGATTGCCGAGGCGGGTTACGAGTACTGCGGCCTGATGACGACCCAATCGGAGAGTCATCTCGTGATCTCGGTTGCGACGACGCCCGAGGAGGCCGCCCGTGTCGGCGAGGAGGTCCGCAATCGCGGGCTCAAGGTCGCCTCCGTTTACGGCGGGGACATCCCGGTGGCCCAGTCGCTCGAAGTGGGCATCGCAGGTCTTCGCAAGCTCATCGACAACTGTGCCGCCTGCGGCGCGACGAACTTGCTGATGGGCGGGATCGGCGATCCGAAGCTGTACGAGCCGTACTACAAGGCGATTGCCGAGTGCTGCGACTACGCGGGCGAGAAGGGCATGGGGATCAGCGTCAAGCCGCACGGCGGGCTTAATGCCACCGGGCCGCAATGCCGAAAGACCGTCGAGTTCGTCGGACACGAGAACTTCCGCATCTGGTACGACCCAGGCAATATCTTCTATTACTCCGACGCCAAGCTCAACCCGGTCGACGATGCGCCGAGCGTGGAGGGGCTCGTCATCGGCATGAGCGTCAAGGACTACAAGCACCCGAAGGACGTGTCCGTGACGCCCGGGACGGGCATGGTCGATTTCCCGACGGTCCTTGCGAAGCTGAAGGCGGGCGGTTTCACGGGCGGGCCGCTCGTCGTCGAGTGCCTTGCGCCGGGCGATCTGCCCCACACGCTGGAAGAAGCCAGGAAGGCACGTCGTTTCCTGGAGAGCTTGACCGGCCAGAAGTCGAGAGATGCGGCGGACAGCGTCCCGGCGGCAGGGCCGTTGCAGGCGGGTGTCGCAGTCACGGACATCACGCCGCCGGTGGGGTACCGCATGTGCGGCTACTTCAACGAGCGTCTGAGCACGGGCGTCCTGAACCCGCTTCACGCCAAGGCCCTCGTCCTTCGCCAGGGCGACACGCGGGCCGCGATGGTGTTCTGCGATTTGATCGGGCTGTCCGTCGAGGTCTCGAAGCAGGCCCGCGAGCAGATCGAGCGCGAGGTCGGTATCCCGGCGGGCAACATTCTGCTGGCCGCGACGCACAGCCACACCGGGCCGTTGTATTGCGACGCTCTGAGGGACCATCTCCATGCGAAGGCGGTCGCCCAGCACGGAAAGGACCCATGTGAAGAGGTGGACTATCCGTCGCAACTGGTCTCGCGGATCGTCGACGCGGTCAAGGAGGCTGACGCCAAGGTTCGCCCGGTGCAGGCCGAGGTCGCGACGGCGCAGCAGCAGGGCCTGTCCTTTAATCGCCGATTCCACATGAAGGATGGGACCGTCCGCTTCAATCCCGGCGTCCTGAATCCCGACATCGTCCGCGCCGCCGGCCCGATCGATCCGGGGGTCGGCGTCGTCCTGTTCCGCGACGGCCCAACGGCCCTCGCAGGCCTGGTGAATTTCGCCTTGCACCTGGACACCCTGGGCGGCACGCTCTACGCCGCGGACTATCCGTACTACGTCGAGCAAACCCTGCGTCAGACGCTGGGCGAGGACTTCGTCCTGCTCTTCGGCAACGGCACTTGCGGCGACATCAATCACATCGATGTCACGACGAAGGACCGTCTCAAGACGGATACCATTGGCACGACGCTCGGGCAAACCGTCGCGGCGGCGCTGCCCCAGTCGAAGGCCGTCGCGAAACCGTCACTCGCGGTCCGTCGGGCGGTGGTCGAAGTCCCGGCGCAGCAGTTCGCGCCCGCCGAGATCGAGCAGGCGAGGAAGGACATGGACAAGATCGGGACATCCCAACTCTCGTTTCTCGACCAGGTCCGTGCGTACAAGATCGTGGATATCCAGTCCCGCGGCTCGACGATCCCTATTGAGGTGCAGGTCTTCCGCCTGGGCGACGAGGTCGCGGTGGTTGGCCTGCCCGGCGAGGTCTTCGCGGACCTCGGCCTGGCGATCAGGAAGGCCAGTCCCTTCCCGACCACGCTGGTGATCGAGTTGTGCCAGGACAGCGTCGCCTATATCCCGACTCGCAAAGCCTTCGCGGAGGGCAGCTACGAAACGGTGAACTCCCGCATTGCCCCCGGTGGCGGCGAGCGGATGGCCGACGCCGCGATCCGCCTGTTAAAAGAGCTTCGCGGCCTGTAGCCCAGCCGCCCTCGGCTGGGGAATCTCGAGCGGGGGAATCTCGGGAATCGTCCACCGCTGGGGAATCTTAAGAATCACCCCCGGGGGCGGGGGTGCCACACGGCACGGGCAGGAATGACGGCAACCAGAACAGGGGCTCCGCCTCGGGAGCACGACACGCCAGGTCAGGACAGCGCTGTCCCATCTCAAGTCCCGTAACGATTCTGCCGATGAGACATCCGAAAGCGTCTCTGCCGGCGGAAGGTCTTGTCTCGAATCGGGCGAGCATCGACGCCACAGAGTGGCTCGAATCAGCGTAGTGAGATTTCATGGGTACGCGCATGAAAGGATGAGACCATGAGGGAATCGTTGCATAGGAGATTCGGGTGGTTCGTCGCAGTGCTGATGATTTGCACGACCTCTGCGGCGTCCGAGGACAAGCCGTGGAGCCGGGCCTATCGAAGCGAGGTGTACGGCGTCGTTCAGGTCCTGGGCAGCGACGAAGTCTCGGGCCTTCACGGGATGGCCCGAGCGAATTTCGATACGACACCGGTCTACGGCGTCGGCATGGGCGTGAACATCAACGCGCACCTGAATGTGAACACGGAGATCATGCTGGGCTGGGCGGACATCAAAGACTACTGGGTTGATATGCCGGAGTTGGCCGACCGGGACGAAAACCAGCAGATCTACCTCTGGAACGTCAACCTCGACTACAATATCCTGAAGGGGCGCCTGACTCCCGTTGTCGGCGGCGGCGTCGGCATTCTCGGACTCAACGGCGACGACCGGCTTCACGAAGTCCATTTCGCGGGCAACGTGGGCGCCGGCATCCGATGGGACATGACCGACCATCTCGCCTTGCGGGTCCTCTATCGATGCACCTGGTGGGAGATCAAGGACGCCGACGATCCGTTCCAGTTTGACGGCGTGACGGCCAGCCTCATCTGGACGTTCAAGTAGTCGGTCTCACGTCACTCGCTCGCCGACGAGACTGCGGCGCATGTAGCCGGTGACGCGGATGTTGCAGAACTCGTTCAGGGGCAGTCGCTCGTGGACCCCGACGACGATCGGATAGCTGCCGATCTGACGCAGGAAGGTCATGTGTCCGTTGTGGACCTCGCTGCACAGGTCCTTGAGCACGGTCCCGACGGGGAAGAGCCGCTGGAGCATCGGGATGTCGATTTCCTGTCGGACCTTCTCGATCCAGTCCACGTAATATCGCATGTTCTTGCGGAGGAACCTGCGTCCGACCTGCTGATAGAGCGGGGTGCCTGGGAAGGGCACGACCCGCCGGATGTTGATCCGCCGGATTAGCAGGCCCTCGTCGAAGATCCGCTTCAACGCCGCGAAGTTCCTGTCCAGCGTCTCGGGCGTCTCCGCAGCCAGACCCAGCAGGATGTTTACTCCCGGCAGCAGAGCATGACATCCGTTCTCGCCTCGGAAGCCCCCGATCCGATTGACGGTCCGAATCGCCTCGAAGGCCAGGTCGTAGGGGCAGTTGAGGTTGTTCGCCTTCGTGACCTCCGGATCGAACGACTCGATTCCCATCGCGGCGGTGCTGCCCGGCGTGAGGTACTTCACGAACAGCTCCGTCCGCTGCTCGTCGATCATCTGCGGATTGGCGTTGTCGATGTGCAGGACGGTCGGGCGCATCGCCGCCAGGCCGGAGAGCATCGCTTCGAGCTTGTGCGGATCGCCCCCTTCGTAGCTGTAGATGCACGACTGCTTGCCCAGGCGGAATGCCTTGGCGCCCAGGTCCGTCAGGACTTTCACTTCCTCGACGACCAGTTCCGGCCTGCGCCACAGGACCTTGTTCTTGATCGGCTCGGTGCAGAACGAGCAACCCCGCTCGCGGGGACAGCCTCTCCCGGTCTCGATCTCGACGATCCGGTTCGCCATGTGCGGCATCTGTCGGATGAACGCGGCGCCGCGGAGCGCCAGGGGCTGCAACTGATCGTAGGTGTCGAACGTGAGCGGGCGAAGCTCGTCGAAATACTCTGCGTCGGCCACCTGGGGTCGGGCCCCGCCGCGAGCCTGGGTGCCCCCGGTCAGGACCGGCCCGGTCAGGACTCTGCGGAATGTGGCACCCCCGCCCCCGGGGGTGAATCCCAAGACGCCTGGTTTGGCCAGAGGAGCCCCAGCCGGGGGCGGTTGGGCTACATCGCCATGTGGCACCCCTGCCCCCGGGGGTGAATCCCAAGACTCCCCACCCGAGGGCGACTGGCCTACTACAGAGTCTTCGAACGACCGCAGCAGCTTCTCGACCTCGTGCAGCGTCCCGGGCCTGGCGCTGAGGTACTTGCCTGGCGTCTGCACGCCCACGATGACGACCAGCTCGTCCGTGTTCTCCAGGACTTCTCGGATCTCCTCGTAGCTTCGCGTGTGATTGAGCACCTCGAGGTGGGTCCGTCCCCTGGGCGGATCGATCACCACCTCGGGGACGCACTCCACGTAGCGGACCAGGCGGAGGTCGTCGATGGTCAAGTACGTCGGCTCTTGTTCATACGAACCAGCAGTGTAGCGAGGCCACACCCCAACGAACGGCGGAACCCCCAGCCCGGCCGGCTCGTCGGTGTAGCAGTCAAATATCGTTCTTCTCATTTACTATTGGCCATTTCCGATTTACTATTTGGGCATCGTGATTGTACGCCGTCGGCAGAAAACTGTAAATCCATAGAGGAGTCTGTCATGAAGTCGAGATACTCCGGCCTGGGACTTTTCATCATTCTGCTCCTCACCTCGTTCCCTGTTGCCCCGTGCCCGGCGGCGGTGACAATCGTCGAATCTGCGGACGCGGGGCTGCCCGAGCATCTGGCTGCGAAGGAGATCCGTCGCTACCTTTACCTGCGGACGGGCATCCTTGTGCCCATCGTCTCAGACCGGAGCAAATGGCCTGTCGATAGTGATCTGATCCTCGTTGCGACGAATCGAGAGGTCGAAAGGGCGGATGGAAGCGGCGTCCAGGTCAGGCGACTCATACCACCGCTCAAGCCCGGGCAGCATCTGCTGAAGACCCATTCCAGCGGTGGGCCAGGAGGGCGCAGGATTCTGTTCGTTGCCGGCGGCGATCCAATCAGCACGCTCTATGGAGCCTACCGATTCGCCGAGCATCTGGGGATTCGGTTTTACCTGCATGGGGACGTTGTGCCCGATGAGAAGATCGAGCTGTCGCTGCCCGATCTGGATGAGCGGGGCGAGGCACTGTTCAAGACACGGGGCATCCAGCCGTTCCACGATTTCCCAGAAGGCCCGGACTGGTGGAACACCGACGACTACAAAGCGATCATCGGCCAGCTTCCCAAGCTTCGGATGAACTTCTTCGGCCTGCACACCTATCCGGAAGGCGGGGTCGGGCCGGAGCCCACCGTCTGGATCGGACTGAAGGACGACGTGAATCCCGACGGCACCGTGCGGTTCAGCTCGCAATCGAGCTATGAGAACACACTGCGGGCCGCCTGGGGAAACGTCGCCAGGAAGACGAGCGACTTCTCGTTCGGAACGTCCCAGCTCTTCGAGCGGGACGACTACGGCCCGGAGGTGACGGAGGGCGCGACGCCGTGGTCCGACACGCCGGAAGAACGGAATGCGGTCTTCAACAAGACAGGCAGAATGCTCCGCGAGGCGTTTGAATTCGCGCATCTGCTCGGCGTGCAGACGTGCGTCGGCACGGAAACGCCGTTGATTGTTCCCAAACTGGTCAAGGAGCATATCAAGAGCCTTGGCAAAGACCCGAACGAGCCGGCCGTGGTTCGCGAGCTTTATGAGGGGATGTTCCATCGCATTGCGAAGGCCTACCCGCTCGACTACTACTGGTTCTGGACGCCCGAGGGCTGGACGTGGGGCCATCCCAAGGACGAGGAGGTCGCAGCGACGGTCGCGGACCTCCAGGCGGCCATCGAAGCTGCGAAGAACGTCCAGTCGCCTTTCATCCTGGCAACGTGCGGCTGGGTGCTGGGTCCGCCAAAGGACCGCGCGATGTTCGACAACCTGCTCCCGAAAGAGATGCCGATGAGCTGCATCAATCGCAACGTCGGCTTCGCGCCGGTCGAAGCGGGGTTCGCGCGCGTCGAGGGTCGGCCCCAGTGGGCGATCCCCTGGCTGGAGGACGATCCGGGTCTGACCATCCCGCAGCTTTGGGTGGGCCGGATGCGGCGCGATGCGGCCGATGCCCTCGCCTATGGTTGTTCCGGCCTGCTCGGCATCCACTGGCGGACGCGGGTCCTGGGCCCGAACGTCTCGGCCCTCGCGAAGGCCGCCTGGGACCAGAAGCCCTGGAATCCGTACTTTGGCAAGGAGATGCCGATCCCCGACCCGAAGCATACGGAGGGACGCGAGGGGGGCAACGTCGCGGCCTTCCCCGACAACCCGATGGCGGACACCGAGCACGATGTCCTGTACCAGACGGTCACCTACGGCTTGAAGGCCTATCGGCTCAAGGTGCCCAACGGCACATATGCCGTGCGGCTGCAACTGTGCGAACCTCACTACGGCGAGGCAGGCAAACGCGTCTTCGGCGTGACCTTGCAGGGCAGGAAGGTCATTGACGAGCTGGACGTCTTCGCAACGGTCGGCAAGAACCGGGCGCTGGATTACACCTTCCCCGGCGTCTCGGTCACTGACGGCCTGCTCGAGATCCAGTTCGACGGCATTGTCGAGCATCCCTGCATCGCGGCGTTCGTGGTCGAGGGCGCAGGCATAACTCGTCGGATCAACTGTGGCGGTCCCGCCATCGAGGGCTACGAGGCAGACCTGGCCCAGTCGGACGCAGACTCTCGCCCGCGGGACCTGCCGGCGGGGGACTTCTACCTCGATTGGGCGAAGGCCGAGTTCGGCGAGGCGGTGGCCGAGCCCGCCGCGAGGATCTTCACTACGCTCGACGGCGGACCCGACCTGGGAATTGGCAACCGACGGGGATCGTACCTGCCGAGACCTGCGACCTGGGTGAACGGTCCCGGCGGCATCGCGCCCGACAGCAGGCCGTGGAGCGAGGTCGAGAAGGAATACGGATTCGTGGACGAACTGGCGGCCCTACGCCCCAAGGTGGCAGGCGCCGGCAATCTGGAACGCTTTGATTACTGGCTCAATACGATGCGATACCTCAAGGCAATGGGGCAGGTCAACTGTACTTGGGCCCGGTTCAACGCCGCGATGGAGGAAGCGAAAAAGCAGCAGGGCAAGGACGCACAGAGACAACTGGCCCGTGAGAACGTGCTGCCCATCCGCAAGGAACTCGTGCGCCAGGTGGGGCAGGTACACAGGCTCCTTCTGGAGACCATCACGACGGCCGGCGGCATGGGGACCGTCGCCAACTGGCAGCAGCATCTGTTGCCCAGCCTGTTGGCGCAGCCCGGCAAGGAGCTGGCCGACATCCTGGGCGAACCGCTGCCTGCGGACGCGGAGCCATCGGATTCCTATGACGGCCCGGCGCGTCTGATCGTGCCGACCGTGCGGACGAGCCTCGTCGCAGGGGAGGACCTGCGACTGAAGATAATCCTCGTGGGACGAGCGTCCTCGCCGGTGCTCTGCTGGCGTCCGCTCGGCAAGGGCGAGTTCTCGCGGATCGCGCTGGAACATGTCGCCAGGGGCGTCTACGCCGGGAGGATTCCCGCCGACCGGATCGCCGGCAATGACTTCGAGTACTACGTGCATGCCGCCGTCGGTGCGGAGACGATTCGCTTCCCCGCGACGGCTCCGGCAATGAGTCAGACAGTTGCTGTGGTGCAAGAGGTCAGTAGACCGACCGCAGGCCCTTCTCGCTGATCTTGTCGATGAGGTCCTTGAAGTTCTTCAGGAGCACGTTCAACTGCGTGGTGCTTTCGAGAAGGCTCTCGTAGAGCCGGCCGTCGTTGATGAGCCGTCCGGCGGTGCCGTCTCCGGTGTTGACCTTCTCCAGGGCCAGGCGGATCTGCGTGACTGCCTTGGTCAGCTCGTCGCTCGTGGTGACCATCGAAGCGACCAGTCTCTCCGCCTTGGCATCGACGCTCGTGAGGGTGGCGGTCCCGGTGCTGGCGAGCGAGCGGAAGTCCTCGATGGCCTTCCGGGTGTCCTGCATGGTTGCGACCGCCTCCTCCAACGCTGTGGTGACATTGTGCGAGGCCTCCGTCAGGTTGGCCATCGTCGCCTTGAAGTTGTTCTGGTTGTTCGGATCGCCGACGACCGTGTTGAGATTGTGCAGGAAGGCGCGGATATCCTGGACGAGGTTGTCGAGCATCTTCTGGCTCTCTTCGGGGAAGAACTCGCTGGTCATGCCGGTGGAGCCCTGCAGTTCCATGCCGTTGCGGAGGAAACAGGAGTCCGGGTCGTTCGGGTCCATCGGAGGGGCGGGCAGCTTGCTGGGGTCCAGCTTCAGTTCGAGATAGCTGCTCCCCAGGCCGCGGGTCATCAGCTTGACGTCCACGTTGCAGGGGATGTCCACGTACTTGTTGTTGATGCTCACGACGCACAGCGTCTGGTGGTATCGAGCGCCGGTTCTGCGGTCTTCGCGAACCTCGGGGGCCATGACGTGGGTGACCCGTCCGATCTGGTAGCCGCAGAAACGGACCGGGGTGTCCTTCTCCACGCCGGGGGCCGTCGGGAACTGCACGTAGATCTGGAAGGACCTCATTCGTGTGATGGCGGCGGGAAGGTCGTTGAATCGGAAGATCATCCAGCCCAGTGCAGCCAGTCCGGCGATTACGAAGATGCCCACGATCACGTCCCGCCGTCGCTGGGTGGCCTCATAGTCACTCACACAAGACTCCTTTCAATTGCCGTCTGCGATTGGCCGTCGCGAATCGCAAATCATCCCCGGTCTTCCATGAACAGGTCCCGGATGGCCCGCAGCGGGTAGCCGCTGTCGTTCAGCTTTCGGATCAGACGGATCTGTTCGATGGCCTTGGGACCGAACAGTCGCCGCCCGGTCGGCGTGACCTCGGTAGGTTCCAGCAGCCCGACCATGAGGTAATATTGCAGAGACTGACGCGAAACGCCAGCTTTTTCCGCTGCCTGCCCGATGGAAACCAGTTTGCTCTCTTCACTCATGGCTGCTAAGGTCTCGGGTATCGGTTCGATCCTTGTTCTGCGAGCGTTCCCGTGTGGCCGGTCCGACCAGCGACAGGAAGGACTCCTGCATCCGTCGGAACGTCAGAGTCCGCAGCGACTCGCGGGCTCCCGTCGAGGGGGAACGTCCTCGCTTGCCCTTGAGCTTCCGCGACAAGGCCGGCGAGATCATCAGCACGTAGTCGAATCCCTGCGGGATGTCCTCCTGGCTCTGTCGGAAGGCTTCGCGAAGGACTCGCTTGAGCCGGTTCCGCACGACCGCATTGCCGGAGGATTTGCCCACCGAGATGCCGACGCGCGGGTGCCTGCACCGGTTGGCGGCGGCGTACAGCGTGAGCAGGCTGTTCCCCGCCCGGCGCCCCCGGTCCAGCACGTCCTTGAACTGCTGATTGCTCGTCAGCCTTCTTGCCTTTGGAAACACCATGCGTCAAGACTCCGCAGAGCACTGCACGTCATGGATGTTATCGGCTTTCTGCTGGCGTGACAACACCTCCGCGGCGAGCGAACGGCGGACGGCGGGGCAGTCCAGGACGCCTGCCAACGTCTCTGACCGGTCGGAAACGACCACGGGAAGGCAGTCGAGGTTGTATCGCCGAGCCAGGTGGAACGCCTCCGACAGCGGCATGTCCGGCCGGATTCTCGCGACCACCGGCTCCTGGATGTCCAGGGCCACCAGCCAGTCGTTCAATTCCTGAGTCGCGAACGTGTTGCGGATGCCGTGAAGCGTGATGGCCCCGGACAGGCGGTTCTCGCGATCCACCACGGGGTAGTAGGACGACTCCGTCTCGCTGACAATGCGAATCACCTCCGTCAGGAGGGTTCCGGCCGGGATGATCGGCGGCGCCTTGTCCATGACGTCGACGACACGGTAGGCCTCGATCAGGTCCTGTTCTCGGACGTTCAGGCCGACCTCTCCGGCCCGCTGAACGCCCAGCTTGACGAACAGCGGGCCCAGCAGTTGGACGATGAATGTGGTCGTCGCGACGACGAGAATGACGACCGAGCTGATCTCGGGAGTGAAACGGTGACTGGCGAGGATGCTCAGGCCGATGGCGACGCCGCCCTGGGCGAACAGGCACAGGCCCAGGTACTTTCTCACAGCGTCTGGGGCGGCGGACCATCGGGCGCCGAGGTACGCGCCGCCGATCTTGCCGAAGCTGCGTCCGAGGACATAGGCGACGACCAGCAACAGGGCCAACCGCGACATGCTCTCGATTCTGAGCCGGGCGCCGACGAGGACGAAGAACAGCACGTAGATCGGCGGTGCGAATCGCTTGACGATTTCGAACGTCTTCGGGCTTCGGTAGGGGGCGCTGTTCGCCAGCGTCAGTCCGAGGGCCATGGACGACAGGATCACATCGAGCTCCATCGCGATGGACAGGCCGATGGCCAGAAGCACCGCTCCGACTGCGAAGGTCAGTTCCGCGTCCTCGTCCTGGATGCGGATCAGGATCGCTCGCAGGGCCAGTCCGCCGACACAGCCGACGACCATCGCGACCGCCAGCTCGTATGCGGTGGTCGCCAGGCCGGAAACGATTCCTCCGCCGACGTTGCCGGTGAGGATGCCCGCGACGCTGGTGCCCACCGCGTACAGGGTCAGCGCCATTGCGTCGTCGAGAGCGACGATCGCGATCACCGCGGTCGTCAACGTCCCTCGCGTCTTGTATTCCCAGAGGACCTGGATCGTCGAGGCCGGGTCCGTGGCCGAGGAGATCGCCCCGAGGACCACGCCCAGCGCCACGGACATCTTCAGGTCCTGGGTGAAGGCGTACGTCAGCAGGATGGTCGTGCCCGCGACGAGGAGGAACGCCGCGACGCCTTCGGCCAGCAGGATGGCGGCAAACTGTTTGCCGTATTTTCGCAGGATGTCGAGCTTCAGCTCCCCGCCGATGAGGAAGCCGATGATCCCCAGCGCGAAGTAGTTCAGCGGCTCGACGTGCCCGACGATGTCTTCGGAGACCAGGTGCAATCCGCTCTGGCCGATGAGCAGACCGATGAGGATCGATCCGATGATCTGCGGAATGTGCAGCCGACGAAAGACGCGGGCGCCGACGGTTCCGCCGAAGACGGCGACGCCAAGGAGCAACAGCACGTTCAAATGGGGGCTGGACGATGTCACAGCCTCCGCTGCGATTGGGGGCATGGGGTTCACGTCCTGATGGATTCCAGGATTCGGCGCAAGGCTCCGAGCCGTTCGTTTTCGTGGGCCTGCTGAGCCGGGGACAGGACGGGGTCCCCGAGACTCTTTTCGGTCCGCTCGATCATGGACCGGATCGTTTCGCAGGTGGCATCCTGCAGAGCCATCGCGTCGTACGCGATGACCGTCACGGAGTTCTCCGCGACCAGGGCGAATCCGCCATCGACGAAGAAGAGCCTTGCTCCGGCGGGCTCGGAGCCGGCCGGCCCGCCCTCGGGCGACGGCTCGACCCGGACGACGCCCAGTCCGAGCTGGCTGAGCATCGGCATGTGGTCGTACAGGACGCCCACCTGGCCGTCGTGGGCCGGGAAGACGACCGACGAGGTCCGGCAGTCCAGCAGTTTGCCTGTCGGGCCGATCAGCTCACAGCGGAATGTCTTCTGGTCGGTGCTTGCCATGTCACGATCTGTCCGGCGACTACTTCTGTGCGAGCGTCTTGGCCTTCTGGGCGGCCTCTTCGACCGAGCCGACGTACAGGAACGCCTCCTCGGGCAACTGGTCCCATTTCCCTTCGCAGATCTGTCGGACGCTTTCGATCGTGTCCGCCAGTCCGACGTACTTGCCCTCCAGGCCGGTGAACTGGTGGGTCACGAGGAAAGGCTGCGAGAAGAACCGCTCGATCCGTCGGGCCCGCGCCACCGTGGTCTGGTCCGCCTTGCTCAACTCGTCGATCCCCAGGATCGCGATGATGTCCTGCAGCTCGGTGTATCGCTGGAGGTACTCCAGCACGGTCTGGGCGGTGTCGTAGTGCGTCCGCCCGACGATGTTCGGGTCGAGGATGCGCGACGTGCTCTCCAGCGGATCGACCGCGGGGTAGATCCCTTTCTGGGCGATGGTCCGCTTGAGCACGACGAACGAGTCCAGGTGCGCGAAGGTCGTCGCGGGCGCCGGGTCTGTCAGGTCGTCCGCGGGGACGTAGACCGCCTGGACCGAGGTGATTGAGCCGGTCTTGGTGGAGGCGATCCGCTCCTGGAGCTGGCCCATCTCCGTCGCCAGCGTGGGCTGGTAGCCGACCGCGGACGGGATGCGACCCAGCAGCGCGGAGACCTCCGAACCCGCCTGGGCGAAACGGAAGATATTGTCGATGAACAGCAGGATGTCGCCGATGCCGCTGTCGCGGAACTGCTCGGCGATGGTCATCGCGGACAGGGCGACCCGCAATCGCGATCCCGGCGGCTCGTTCATCTGTCCGAACACCAGCGTGGTGTGGTCCAGCACGGTGTCGTTGGTGCCGGGGATCTTGGTCTTCTGCATTTCGAGCCACAGGTCGTTGCCCTCGCGGGTCCGCTCGCCCACGCCCGCGAAGACGGAGTACCCGCCGTGACGGGTGGCGATTCGTGCGATCAGCTCCTGAATGACGACCGTCTTGCCGACGCCGGCGCCGCCGAACAGGCCGGTCTTGCCCCCTCGAACGAAGGGACACAGCAGGTCCACGACCTTGATGCCCGTCTCGAACATCTCGCTCTGGGCGGTCAGATCGACCAGACGCGGCGGCTCATTGTGGATCGACCGCTTCGCCTTGGCGTCGATCGGGCCTCGGTCGTCGACGGGGTCGCCGAAGAGGTTCAGGACCCGCCCGAGGGTTTCCCGTCCGACGGCCACCTGGAGCGGCCCGCCGGTATCGACGACCTCCGCGCCGCGGCGCAGACCCAGCGTGCTGCCCAGCGCCACGGCGCGGACCCGCCCGCCGCCGAGATGCTGCTGCACCTCGCCTTGCAGGGTCTTGGGCCGGCCGTTGAAGTCGTAGCGAATCTCCATCGCGTTATACAAGGCCGGCACGTGTTCCGGCGAGAACCTCGCGTCGAATACGCTGCCGATGACTTGCGTGAGTCTTCCCGTATTCACTCTGATGTCCCCATTCCACTGACGATATCCAGCAGTTCCGATGTGATCTGCGTCTGGCGAGCGCGGTTGTACTCCGTGGTGAGCTGTCGGATCATGTCCTCGGCGTTCTCCGTCGCGCTGCGCATGGCCACCATCCTCGCCAGGTGCTCGCTCAGGATGGCGTCGAGGAAGCAGCTCTGAATCGAGTAGTGCATCAGCATCTGCGTCAGACTCTCGATGATCCTGTCCGCCGAGGGCGACATGTGGAAGTCCTCGAACGTCAGGTCCCACGGCCAGATCACCTGGGCCCGCGTCGTCAGGTCGTCCACGAACTCCATCGGCGGCAGGAGCGTCAGCGTCTGGGCGTGCTGGCTCGACGCAGAGTAGAACCGCATGTACACGACGCCCAGCGAATCGAGGGTCCCGGCCTTGTACTGGTCGATGAACTCGTCGCAGATCGCGCGGATCTGCGCGTCGGTCGGCATCTCTTCGAGGTCCGTGTAGACCTTCGTCGGCGTCAGGCCGTGGAAGGTCAGCGTCGTTTCCAGGCGGCCCTGCGGCATGTAGATGTCGAGCTGCCGGCCTCGCGTCTTCGCCTGGTGGACGTGTACTTGCAGCAGGCGGAAGATCTCGGAGTTGTACGACCCGCACAGGCCCTTTCGCGACCCGATCACCAGGACGGCGCCGCGACCCGACGAATTCTCCTTGAGCAGGGGGTGCTCGATCGGACGTTCCGGCGTCGCCAGCAGGTACGCGATCCTCGCCAGCGCGTCGCGGTACTCCCCGGTCAGGGCCCACCGCCCGGAGTAAGACTTGTACCGCGCCGACGAGATCATCTCCAGCGTCCGGGTCATCCGGGCGATGCTGTCTACCGCCTTGCGGCGAACGAAGATCTGGCGAATCGATGCCATCGAAAACCAAATTCGAAATTCGAAACCCGAAACAAACCCGAATGTCCAAAATCAGAAATCCAAAACAAGACTGCCGGCCAGCAATCGCGTTTTCGTCATTTGGATTTCGTGCTTTGGATTTGTTTCGGATTTCGAGATTCGAATTTCGTGCTTATTTACCTCTATATGTACTCTTGAATTCCTTGACCCGCTCGGCGATCTTCTCCGCCAGCTCGTCGGAGAGCTTGCCGGTCTGGTCGATCTCGCGAACGATGTCGGGATGCCGCTCGTTGAGCCACCGCAACAGGTCCGTCGCGAACGCGGTGATCGATCCGACCGCAATCTCGTCGAGCAGTCCGGCCGAGCCGGCCAGGATCGTCACCACCTGTTCGCCCACGGACAAGGGGGCGAACTGCGGCTGCTTGAGCAGCTCCACCATGCGATGGCCGCGTTCGAGACGGCGCTGCGAGGCGCGGTCCAGCTCGGTCCCGAGCCGGGCGAAGTCCTGCAGCTCGTAATACGCCGCCAGGTCGAGACGAAGCCTCGCGGCCACCTTCTTCATCGCCGGGACCTGGGCGTCGCCGCCGACCCGGCTGACGCTGACGCCTACGTCGATGGCCGGACGAACGCCCGTGTGGAACAGGTCCTTCTGCAGGTAGATCTGGCCGTCGGTGATCGAGATGATGTTCGTCGGGATGTAGGCGGAGATCTGGCCTTCGAGCGTCTCGACGATGGGCAGGGCGGTCAGCGAGCCGGCGCCGAGCTTGTCCGAGAGCTTGACGCTGCGTTCGAGCAGGCGGCTGTGCAGGTAGAAGATGTCGCCGGGATAGGCCTCGCGTCCCGCGGGCCTCCGCAGCAGCAGGCTCAACTGCCGATAGGCGACCGCGTGCTTGCTCAGGTCGTCGTAGACGCACAGCGCATCGCGATGCTTGTCGTACATGAAGTGCTCGGCCACCGCGCAGCCGGCATAGGGTGCGATGTACTGCATCGGGGCGCTGCCGGCCGCGGAGGCGGCGATTACCACCGTGTACTCCATCGCTCCGTAGCGGCGCAGCGTGTCGATCACCTCCGCGATGGTCGAGTCCTTCTGGCCGATCGCGACGTAGACGCAGATGACGTTCTTGCCCTTCTGGTTGATGATCGTGTCCAGGGCGATGGCGGTCTTGCCCGTCTTGCGGTCGCCGATGATGAGTTCCCGCTGGCCTCGTCCGATGGGGACCATCGAGTCGATGCTCTTGAGGCCCGTCTGGAGCGGCTGGCGGACCGGCTGGCGATGGGCGATGCCCGGCGCGTCGGATTCGATCAGGCGGGCGGTCGCGGTGCGGATCGCCGGGCCGCCGTCGAGCGGCTGGCACAACGGCGTCACGATCCGCCCGAGCAGCTCCTCCCCGACGGGGACCGCCATCAGGTTGCCCGTCGAGCGGACGTCCGA
Organism: Sedimentisphaerales bacterium; assembly: GCA_035342095.1. Taxonomy (GTDB): domain Bacteria; phylum Planctomycetota; class Phycisphaerae; order Sedimentisphaerales; family Anaerobacaceae; genus PLanc-01. Next base: position 20,851 of record DAOQWL010000059.1, read on the forward strand.
GCCCTCGCGGACCTTCGTGTAGTCGCCGTAGATGACCGCGGCCAGCGAGTCCTCCTCCAGATTGAAGACCTCGCCGATCGCGTCGTTCTCGAACAGGAGCATCTCGCCCGCCTGGGCGTCGTTCAGGCCGTAGACGCGAGCGATGCCGTCGCCGACCTCGACGACCCGGCCCACCTTGGCGACGTCGAGACGGGCTTCGTATTGGCTGATCTCCTGCTTGAGAATGTTCGTGATTTCGCTGACATCGATCTTCATGAGTAGAGCTGCCTTCTCTCGGGATGGGTGATCCGGCTGACGGCCCGTGCGAGCCGGCCGCGGATGGAGTTGTCCAGCATCTTGTCGCCGTACCGCAGGATGATCCCGCCCAGAAGCGACGGGTCCACGCGGACTTCGAGATCCACTTCACCGTGCAGGGCCTCCGTCAGGTCCTGCGTCAGCTTCGCCCGCTGATTATCGGGCAGGGCCCTGGCTACGACCGCGGTCACCGTCTGTCGGCCGGCGCGGGCGCGATACAACTGCGTGTAGCGGTCGATCATCTCCGGCAAGATCATCCCCCGGCTGTGGTCGAGGGCCACCGCGAGGAAATGGAGCGTCAGTCGGTGCAGGCGGCCCGAAAAGACGCGGGAAACCAGATCGCGTTTGGTCTGCTCCGTGAAGTAAGGCGACGCGAGGAATGCCTGGAACGTCGGTTCCTGCTTCAACAGAGAGGACAGGGTCTCCAGATCAGCTTCGACGAGGTCCACGACCTGCTCCTGCTCCGCCAGGTCCAACAGACTGTGGGCATAGACGTCTGCGAGGGCGGTCGCACTGCCGTTGCTCATGACCGGCCCCCGTTCTGACGGACCCGGGCCACCGCTTCCTCGATGAGGCGCTGGTTGTCCTGCTCCGTCAGTGTCCGCCCGAGCACCTCGCTGCCCACCTGCAGGACGATCTCGCCCGTCTGTTTCCAGAGGTCTTCCAGGGCGGTGGCGCGGGCGCTGGCGATCTCCTCGTGGGTGCGTCGTCGAATGGTCTGGCTCTCCTCGCGGGCCTGCTCGGCCATCTGCTGTTGGTATCGCTGCGCCTGCTCCGTCGCCTGCTGGACGAGCGTCAGGCCCTGGTGCTTGCAGTCGTCGAGCAGATGCTCGGCCTGGACTCGGGAGTCCTCGGCCGATTTCAACTGCTGCTCGATGTGGCTCTGTCGGGCGTTGAGCCCGTCGAGCAGGGGCCTCCACGCGAACTTGCCCAGCACGACCAGCAGGAGGGCGAAGGCGACGACGGTCCAGATGGAGTCGCCGAACGACCCGCTGAACAGGCCGGCGCCGCCCGCTTCTGGCTCGGCGGATTCCTGAGCCCAGGCGACGCCGCACGACAGCAGAAGCATCGCGACCGCCGCACAGAATAGTGCTGTCTTGGCCATGGGTGTCCTGCTCCGATCCTCAATGCAGCCAGAAGACGGCCAGGAAGCAGATCAGCAACGCGAAGAACGTGACGCCCTCGATGAGCGCCGCCGCGATGATGGTCGTCATGAAGATGCGACCGCCCGCCTCGGGCTGGCGTGCGATGGACTCGACGGCCTTGCCGCCGATGAAGCCGACGCCGAGTGCGGCGCCGACGATGATGACGCCGGCGGCGATGACGGCGCCGAAGATCGCCAGCGACATGTTGCCGCCGCTGGCGGCGGCCAGAACAGACGAGATCATTGGATCCATTTCGAATTCTCCAAAACCATGCTAGTGCTCCGAACTGGTGGCCAGCGCGATGTACAGCGCGGACAGGAACGTGAACACATACGCCTGGATGAAGGCCACCAACAACTCCAGAAACGACAGGGCGACGCACGCGACCACGGAGACCGATGCCACGCCCAGGTTCTTGAAGATGAACACCAGGCCGAGGATTGTCCCGAGGACCATGTGGCCCGCGACGATATTGGCAAACAATCGAATCGCCAGGCTGAACGGACGCACGAAGACGCCCAGCAGTTCCAGCGGATAGATCAGCGGCATCAGCCAGCCCGGCGCCGGGGGGGCCAGGTGGACCAGGTAGCCGACCAGCCCGTGCCGGCGAATGCCGTAGGCGTGCGTCATGAAGAAGGAGACGACCGCCAGCGCGCCGGTGATCCAGATATTGGCGGTGGCAGGCCCGCCGAAATGGCTGTGCCTGCCTGTGACCAGGCTGATGATCTTCTCCGTCGGGACCATGGCGACGAGGTTCAGCGTCAGGATGAAGAAGAACGCGGTCCAGAGGAAGCCGATGTATCGGTCCGTATGCTCCCCGAGCAGCGGCCGGGCCATCTGCTCCCGCAGGAATACGCAGACGGACTCGACGAGGTTCTGCCAACCCCTCGGCACGAGCTTCCGCGAACGGGCAGCCAGCGGAATGCCGACCAGCAGAATCACGGCCGCTGCGCACACCATGGCCGCGTGGTTGCTCACAACGACCGCCCAGGAGCCCAAGTGGATCGTGAACAAAGGCGCCGCCGTGATCGGCTCAAGCGGATTCAAGTCCGCCAGCATCGTGATGTCGACTGCATCCGTAATCACACACTCTGCACATACCCGCGACTCCGCAGATGTTCCGCGAGCGGTCACATCCGACAATCGCTGGACCCGTCCAGGCATGGAGGCTCACGCTGGGGAGCACGGGCATACTTAGACAAACAAGAACAAGCTCAATAGTCTACTACTTATCGGCGCTGATGCCAAGAAAAAATACGCGGGTGTGCGATCCGGGGTGCAGTTCACGTTTGTAGGCAGTTTCTGGTTTGCTGTGAAATGGATCATTCGACGTTGACGTTGTCATTCCCGCGGAAGCGGGAATCCACTTCATGGGCTATGGCTCATCCCACGGTTCCTGGATTCCTGCTTGGCGCGGGAATGACGGAGTCCGCGCAGCGTCTTGCCACGGGCCGGAAGGACGCAGCTACTTGTTGTTGACCGTTATGCCGGGCCAGGTGTCGGTCCGGAAGGGCGACGCGGGCAGTCCGGCCTTGTTGAACAGGTTGCAGACGGGGTTGTCCGCCCAGGCGTACCGTACCGCGACGGGAGTGGCGATCTCCTTGCTGCTGACGACTACGGTATCGCCCTCGATCCTGGCGTCCGCCCAGACGAACTTGCGGTCCTCGCCGGCGATGGCAAAACCCTTGAGTTCTCCGCCTCCCTGGGCAACCAACTGGCCGCCGCAGTGGCGGAAATGCAGGATGATCTTGCCGTCGCTCTTTTCCATTCTCTCATAGAGCGGGCCGGAGTACACGACGTCGTGTCCGTAGGTGTTCGCCAAGGCCCACAGCGCCAGGCGCTTGCCGACGTCCTGCTTGTTCTTCGGATGGATGTCTTTGGCGTCGCCGATGTCGATGGCGACCGCCATGCCGGTGTTGGGCATGTCGAGCGTCATCAACTGGGCTTCTCGCAGTTCGGCCCAGGCGCTGTCGCCGGGCTGATCCTTGGTCTCCATGAAGTTGGCCAACTGCACGAACAGGAAGGGGAAATCGCCTTGCCCCCAGTCGTCCCACCAGCACTTGATCATGGTCGGGAACAGGTCGCGGTACTGGTAGGCCCTTCCGGCGTTGGATTCGCCTTGATACCAGATGGCGCCTGCGATCGTATAGCCCAGCAGGGGGGCGATCATGGCGTTATACAGGCCGGTCGGGGATTGGTAGTGTCCGGGACCCATGGGCGGATTGGGCCTGCCGCCGGGAGCCGGCTTGCCCTCGGCTTTGGCCTTCGCGGCGGCCTCCTCCCACTGGGCGAGGGCCTCCTTGTACTTGGCCGAGGCCTGCGGGTAGTCGGCCACCGCCTGCTTGTACCGGGTCAGGATGGGCTCGAAATTCGGGTTCTCCTCCAATCTTGCCTGGCTGGTCCAGGCCTCGGCGGGGGTGCCGCCCCAGGAGGTGTGAATCAGGCCGATGGGTTGCTTGATCTGGTTGTGCAACTCCCGCCCGAAAAAGTAGGCGACGGCCGAGAAGTCGCCCACGGTCTGAGGACTGCACTCGACCCACTGGCCTTTGCAGTCGTCCTGGGGGGTCTCTGCGACCCGTCGCTCGACGGTGAACAGGCGGATCTTCGAGTACTTGGCATCCGCGATCTCCTGCTCGGCATTAGCCGAACTCCGGACGGACATCTGCATATTCGACTGCCCGGAACCGACCCAAACCTGTCCGGCCAGGATGTTCTTGATCGTGACGGTGTTCTTGCCCTTGAGCGTGATCTGATAGGGGCCGCCCACGTTCGGAGCGATCACCTGGAACTCCCATCGGCCCTGGTCATCGGCCTGGATGCCCCACGTGAAGCTGCGCCAACTGATGGCGACTTGGATCCGTTCGTTCGGGTCTGCCCAGCCCCACAGGTGGGCCCGGTCTCCCGCCTGGAGGACCATGTTGTCGCCGATGACCGCCGGCAGGCGGATGTTCGCGTGAGAGTTCGTCGCTGCCAAGGCGGCAATTGCACACACAGCCAGCACCGTCAGATGCCAGGAAGCAGTCTCGTCACTACGCATCGGTTCTCTCCTTCAAGTACGGGCCATCGCGGCGTCTAGCGCCGCGGAAAGGTGACACAGGTCCCCCGGCTCCAATGAGTGAATCACACACTGGCCTTCATTATACCACTTGGTGACAGGCCAGTAAAGGCCAAAGAAGATCCGAGCCCCGCTCGAAAGCGGTTTCCATGAGGTGGTATTATGGGACGAATCCGTCGCCCGCGGCGGCTAGACGCGGCGCATTTCGCCCTGTGCCGCTCTTTTTCCTGTTTGTCCCGGCCCTTTCATGTCATAATCACATTAGCAGTTGTTTGATGTGAGCACGCCAGCCAGCTATTTGTTCTGGAGAGGGGTAGTCCATGCTGCGATCGGTACAGTTCTCGGTGGTCGGCGCCGTCATCCTGGGTGCTCTGGGGACCAGCCTCGCAGAGGAGCGGATGGTTCCCCCGCTGAGAGGGTCATCGTCCGCGGTCCCCGGCGGACAAGGTCTGCCCGGCTGGCAGAACGGCCGGCAGGTTCGCCCGCTGACGTGGACCTCGCCGGACGGTCGGGCTCCCGGGACGTATCGCGAGTATCTGGAGTCTCGCCCGCTCACGCCGGGGCGGTTCGACGCGCCGAGCCTTGCCAAGCCGTCGCAGCCGGACCTCCGAATCGCCGCCGCAGGCTTTCAATCCGTGTCGATCCTGGCGGATCGGGCGTTGTCGCAGGACCGGAAGGTCTCTGCGGCCCTCGATCAGTATCGGACAGACCTGGTCGCCGAAGGGTATACGGTCTACACGGAAACTGTGTCGGGCGGAACGCCCCAGGATATTCGGTCCTGGGTCCGCAGTCGGTATGCGGCGGGGAGCCGGATGATCGTCTTCGTCGGGGACATCACCGCCGCGTGGGCCCAGGTGCCTGCCTCCGAAACCAGCGCCTACCCCTGCGATCTCTACTACATGGACGTGGATGGCTACTGGGGCGACGCCAATGCCGATGGCGTCTTCGACGTCCACAACGCCGGAACGGGCGACGAGGGACCGGAGGTCTGCGTGGCGCGCATCGACGCCCATCTGTTCGATTACGCCTCCGAGGAGACCATGGTGAGCGAGTACTTCGCCAAGGCGCACCGGCATCGCCTGGGCGCCCTGACACAGCCCTGGAGGGCCATCGAGTACATCGATGAGGACTGGTTCGACATGGACGTGTTCACCCGCTATATCTTCGGTGCGAACACGACCCGTCACGATCTCGGCTACTACACCACGGGCGAGGACTACCTCCATCAGTTGTCCCTCGGTCAGTACTACGTCCAGGTGTGCAATCATGGCAGCTCGGGGGGCCACTCCTTCGGCACCAAGCCGACCGAATCCGTGGTGTACGCCCATACGTATATCCACAGCCCGTCGGCCACCCAGGCGCGTGTGCGGCTGGGCGCCGATGACGGGATCAAGGTCTGGTGGAACGGCGGGCTCGTGCTGACCAAGAACGTGGAGGCCGACTGGAAAGTGGACGAGTACTATGCCGATGTCCAGCTCAACCGCGGTTGGAACCGCTTGCTGTGCAAGGTCAGCCAGAAGGGCGGCGATTTCCAGCTCTCCGCCCGGGTGACGAGCCGCCGAGGGGAGGATCCTCTCCCCGATCTGCAATATCGGGTCTCCGATCCGGACACGAAACCCGCCGACGGCCCGTTCATTCGCGGCTGGCTGGTCAATGGCTTCCACCAGGATGCGTCGTCCAATTTCTGGAAGTATATCGATACGAACTACCTGGGCGTCAGCGAGTCCTCCATGAATCCGACCGTGGGCCAGGTGACCGGGGGAAAGACCTGGACCGCCTATTCCGCATCCGGGGGCTACGTCGACTTCGAGAGCCAGACGGACTCGAAAGACTACGGCGCCTGCTACGCGTTCGCGAGCGTGACCGCGGAGACGGCGTGCAGTTGCCAGATGTGGATGGGCTATGACGACGGCGCCAAAGTCTGGCTCAACGGGAACGTGGTCATCGACGACAACCGGTACGGCGGCTACACGCCGGACAGGACGAAGGTGAATGTCTCGCTCAAAAAGGGACAGAACCGTCTGCTCGTCAAGGTTACCCAGTGGACGGGCGACCACGGGTTCTCCCTGCGGTTCTGTAAGGCCAATGGCGGCGAGGTGGCGGGCCTGACCTATGCGCCGACGCCGGACCCGGTCACGTACATTGCCCTCTGGGCGGTCAATGGGCCGTATGCAAACGAAGACAAGAACTCCCGCCTGAGCAGGGACTACCTCGGCAATGAAGCGAGCGTTCGGCCCAGCCTGGGAGACTCGGCGCCCCTGGGCGCATGGGAACTGGCGCTGTGGGACGGTCTGCCGTTCGATATCGGGCAGTTCTACAATCATGGCGGCTGGGTCTATCCCGAGGACATTCAGCAATTGGACCCGTCTGCGCTGTTCTACAATCTGTTCGTGTGCGGGGCCGGCCGGTTCACCGACGAGAACTTCCTCGCGGCCTCATACCTCTTCCATACGACACAGGGACTCTCTGTCGTCGCGTCGTCGAAGACCGGCAGCATGTTGAGCTTCGACGACTTCACCCGTCCCCTGGGCGACGGCAAGACGGTGGGCGAGTCGTTCTTCGACTGGTTCACCGCCCGCGCGCCGTTCGAGGATTGGGAGCGGTCTTGGTTCTACGGCATGGTGCTCCTGGGCGACCCGACGCTGCACCTGTTCTACGGCGAGGTCCGAGAACCCCTGCCCTTTGAGTAGAAGTCACGACACTGCAGCGCGGATATGCAGTGCAGGGACACCTCCGGAGTTTCCTGAATCAGGCAGTGCAGCACTTTGGTTTGACTTCTGCCCCGCAGGAGGTACGGGTTTCTACGGCAGCGGGGAAGTGCATGGACTTCTCCAGGTCGAAGGCACCTTCACGTCGTTCACGTTCACGAATACCTCTGAGAACTGGCACGGATTCACGATTGGAGCGGAAGGCCTTCCTCCCACCCCGTCCGTTCCGGTCCCGGCGGCCGCGTGGCTCCTGGGTTCCGGCCTGCTCAGTCTCGCGGGTTTGAGGCGGCACATCAGAAAATAAGTCCGGACACACAGACAAACACGAAAGGCAGGGTCGAAACGACTCTGCCTTTTTTTGTGGGCATGGAGGTGAAAGTGGGTTGCAAGAGGGCAGGCGCGGAATCAGGCAATAGGTGCTATGTACACCCAGAGGACTCCCGCATCACTCCATCGGCGTCATCTCCAAGGTACTTGCAGCCGATTCCTACGCCGCGTGGCGGGCGACACATGGAACCGCAGTTGTCGCCAATCGCGCCATACTCGGACTGTGCGATCAATCGCAATCACGGAATTGGTGTCGTATCCCCTGAACTTCCCGGAATTGGCCATTGACAGGTGTTCGGGATGCCGCTACGATGAGCACCAGATTGGAAGGAGTCCCGAGCAGATACGGATGCGGCAGCTTGAACCTGGGTGCTTCAACGGTGGAGGCATGGGTGATGTTCCTGACGAAGTCGGGTGCGCAGACAATGATTTTTCCCATTCCTGTGTGCAGGAGGATAGTCCCATGAAGAAGTTCGCTTGTCTTTTGACGGTTCTCATAGCGGTTTCTCATGTGCAGGCTGGAGCGTTGAGCATCAAGAAACCCGGTGCAGCGGCGACGAAGATCGTCGCAGGGGACAACGATGTGGCGCCAGAGGAGGATTGGACAGACTCCGACTACGGCGAGGGTTTCATCGTCCGCGAGACCTACAACGCCAAGTACAAGTTCTACTTGCCGAACGTCGAACTGAGCAACCTCACGGTGACGATCCACGGGCAGGGAACGGGGTTGGAGCGAGATATCCGCATTGCGGATGTGGACGGGGAGTTGGCTGAGGCGGAGCAGGAGAATGTCTTCGAAGTGGATCTGACCACATTGCCTGTTACCGACGATGGTGTGTGTAGGGAACTGACGGTGGAGTTCTTGTCTGAGCCTGCGTTCTGGAGCGATGGCAACTATGATGTTGACTACGTCATGGTGAGCTATGAAGTGGAGGATGTCGATGATGCCTGGCTTTCTGGCTTTCAGGGGACTTCCGCGGTATACCATGTCCTTGAGCAGTACCAGACCGGGGTCATCGACACCGAGATCTGGGACGCCGAGGCGGTGTGGAACGAGATTCCGGTGTTTCTGTACGAAGAGTGTCAAGAGGGGGTTTCTCTTGCGCACGATATCGCCGACGACTTGGAACCTGGGCTTTTCACGAGCCTAAGCAACATCGGGGCTTTCATGGAATACTACTTCGGCATCATCGATGGCGCACTGAAGATGATGGACAGAGCCAAGTTCTTCCTTCCCTGTAATTCTCACGGATACTGCGGGGAGAATCTCAAGTACTCCAATTCCCTTGCGCCGGCAGTTGATGCAACAAAGAAGCTAATGGTGCACTGGCGGTCCAGTATCGTCGCGAAGAAGCTGGCGGACGGGCTCGTGGACAGTCAGGCGGACTGCAAGACCAAATTGGAGAACCTGTCTCAGAAGTTGAAGACAGCATGGGAAGCAATGCTGACGGTCTATGAGACAGGCGGAGCAGTTGGGAAGAGCAGTTATGCCGAGCTGATGCTGTTGTCGCTGAGTCCTCTGCTGGATGTGTACGATCCCGGGACCAAGGCGCTGCGCATGTCTCTCCCTGAGGACAGTTACATTGATGATCTGGCACAGATTATCTCCGATCAACGGATTCCGATTGTCTCTGTTACGGTGAGGACATATCCGCCTACGGGCAGCCTCTCCTTCAAAGTGGATGGGCTCGACTACTCTCAGAGCCGCGTGTTTTCCTGGGCATCGGGAACCTCACACACCCTGCAGGCAACATCCCCGCAGGGGGAGTACTTGTTCGACTACTGGAGCGATGGCGGGCTTTCCACCCATTCAGTGCAGCCGGCGAGCAACATGGAGTATGTAGCATTCTTCTCATGCCCCGACGGGGCATCGTTCGATGCCGTGGCGGATGCGACGGTCTGGAGCAAGGAGCCCACAACCAACTATGGAAGCGATCACATGTGGGTGCAGGCCAATGGGGACGGACGTTCTCTAGCGATGTTTCGGTTCAATTTGACCACCATCCCCAAGTACGCGGAGGTTCGTTCGGCGGAACTCAGGCTTCATTGCCTGAAGTGTTTTGGCGGCGCGAACCTGCTCGCTTTGAGCAGAATCACCGGGGGGGCTTGGTCCGAGGATGCGGTTGACTGGCACCACTATCCCAGCTATGAATACGAATCTATTGCGTTGGCGGACTTTGGCGACATTCCGGTCTATTCATGGGACTCCGATGCCTATCCTAAACTGAGAGATGTGGTGCAGACTTGGGTGAAGGGTCCTGCTGTCAACTATGGATTCAATCTTCGTGGAACCGGCGACGGCGTGTGGTTCTATTCCCGCGAGCAATCCGAACCGAGCCGCAGACCCACCCTGGTCGTGAGCTATACCGCGTCGGCGGCTGGCTCTCTCACAGTGTGTCTTGATCCGTCTGAGATTCGCGACACCGCCAAATGGCGTCTGACGAGCGGCCCGGAGACCAACTTGCAGAAGAGCGGCGCCACCATCGGGCCCATACCCGTTGGCCAGTACGGACTGCAGTTCTCAGACGTCGAAGGATGGATAACGCCGCCGCCGCAGACGGCAATAATCGTGGTGGGAGGGTGCCAAGCGAGCGCCACATACACGCCCTACGTACGGATACCGAAGGTCAGAACAGATGCTCCTGCGGATATAAAGCCCTGGTCGGTCAAACTGCGAGGGACCGTAACGGACGATGGCGGCGCGCCGTGCGAAGGTGGCTTCGTATATGGTCGTGCGTCGCTATCCGTCACGGCCTGGAGGTACGAGGCCGCCGGGAGCAACTACACCACGGGGGATCCGTTCTCCAAGACGATCTCTGTGAGCCCGGATACCGACTATGGCTACTTGGCTTGCGCAGCGAACACTACCGGCACTGGTATGGGCGAGCCCGTCTGGTTCCGAACGCCGGCGGACAACAGTAACATACTCGAGGTCCGCGCGACGGCTGACAACGGCTATGCCCTCTACACCGGCGACGCCTTAGGTGTGTCACGGTTGCTGGGGTGGCGGGAGAGTATCAGCGACTATGGAGCAGGGATTTGGGATCCGGAAACCTACACGACCGAACTGGGCGACGATCCCTATCTGTACGCAGCCGCTTGGTCCGACAGTGCTGTGATCCAAGGGCTGTTGATTGAGGTCGAAGTGAGGCGAGGGTCCCAGAGCTATCAGGTTTCGGGTGGGTACTCCTGGGTGGTGACAGCCACCGGTCGTGGCGGGAACCTATACTCCCCGCCGTCCGCCGCGGAGATCAACTTGGAGATAGGTCGGGCTGATCGGGGTGAGAATCCAGCAGGCGGATGGGCTAGCCCAACATGGGGTCCCACCAATGGCGACGGTACGATCCTTCCTGTGGTGGAAGGGGGGCCCAGAACGGTCCCGGGCATTGGGGATGGCACGCGATGGATTTGGTATGACAGCGGGAATGACCCGGGCGCCGACGCGCCTTTCGGCGGTTATGACCATGGCGAATACCTGATCTTCCGGATTCCCATTCTCGAACAATAGGGCGTGGTATGGTCTCTTGCTGCGTGTCCAACCCACGGCGAAACTCACCCGTTTCGCAGAGGTGGGGTATAGACCTTCATTGGGGACACCAGTGAATCGCGATGTCCTCAGGATGTTCCTGAGAGTCGTGTCATGCGTTGGGACTGCGCGGCAGTTGGATGGCGACGACCGTTCCCGCTTGCGGGTCGGAGGTGATGGCGATCGTCCCGTGGTGCCGCTGGACGGTCTGTCGGGCGATGGCCAGACCCAGTCCGCTGCCGCCGTAGGCGTGAGACCGCGAAGGGTCCACCCGATAGAAGCGGTCGAACAGGTAGGGGAGCTTGTCCGGCGGGATGTCGCCTCCCTCGTCGTGCACGCACGCGGTGACCCACGGACCCGGCCCATCCTGCAGCGTGATGCGAACGACCCCCGTCGGCGGCCCATATCGCAGGGCATTGTCGAGCAGATTGCTGAACAGTTGTCGAAGCTCTGTCTCGTTCCCCAGGACGCGGACCGCCGCCACGTTGGCGCAGATCACGCGCGCTCCCTGCCGGCGAGCGCGACAGTTGAAGACATCGGCCAGCGATTCGAGCAGCGCGTCCAGACGCACCTCGACCGGATCGGGGACTTCGTCTCCCGCATCCAGGCGGGCCAGCGTGAGGAGTTGCCCGACGAGCTGCTCCATGCGTTCGATGTCCTGGAGCGTCTCATCCACGCCTTCCTCGTACTCGGTGACCTTGCGAGGCTGCATCCGCATGGTTTGCAGCGTGCTCTTCATGATCGCCAGGGGGGTCCGCAGTTCGTGTGCAGCATCCGCCGTGAGACGCTCCTGCTGGCGCATGGCCTTGTCCAGGCGCACGAGCATCCCGTCCAGCGCCGTCCGGAACGGGCGCAATTCCACGGGGGCATCCCCCATGATTCGGTTCTCCTGCCCGAGGCTGCGATGCGTGATCTGCTCCAACTGGCCGCGGGCGCGGGTGATCGGGCGCAGTCCCCAGGCGACGATCCGCGGCACGAGGAGCAGGGCGATCAGCGTGATGCCGCCTCCGGTCACCAGCAGCAGTCGGAGGAACTCCCCCAATTCATGATAGACGTGGTAGCTCGAGCGAGCCACGACAATGTTCACGATCTGCTCACGAAGAGGATAGCGTATCCAGAGGGCTCGCAGGGGGCGTCTTGTGCCCGGTCGCGCATCGCGGGCGATATCGAACAATCTGAAATCGCCCACAGCGGGCGGCTCGCTGCTGGGCGGGCGAAAGAACCTCTGGTCCGCAGGAGTCTCTGGGGGATCGCTGGAGAAGAGGTCCACCTCGTTCGCGTCCGTCCAGATGCGACACTGACTGGCGTATTCCCGGCTGCCGTACCCGGTGAACGCCCGGAGTTCCGCCAGCCGATTCTCCTGGGGCTCCTCGTCCTCCAGTTCGGCTCGGAGTCCTTCGCCGATGGCTCGCAACGTCGCATCGATGTTGCCTAGCAGCGACTCCTCGAATTCGATGTACGCCGCGACGGAAAGGACCGTGATGATGACCAGCGTCAGAAGGGACATCATCAGCGACAACTGCAGTCTGATCGACAGGGGTTTCACGTCGGCACATCCCCGATCACATATCCCTGGTTTCGGACGGTGCGAATCAAGGGGCAGGGGGAACCCGCGTCCAGCTTTCGGCGGAGGGCGGAGACGTAGACCTCGATCACATTGGAGAAGGTCTCCGCGTTGAAGTCGTAGAGGTGTTCCAGGATCTCCTCCTTGCTGACGACCTGGCCGGTTCGGAGCACGAGATACTCCAGGAGTCGATACTCCATGGCTCGCAGCGAGACGGGCTGACCCCGGAAGGTCACTCTGCGGCTGGCTGTGTCCACGGACAACTCGCCGACGGATACCACCGGATCGGGACGGTCATAAGTGCGGCGCACGAGCGCCTTGCACCGAGCCAGGAACTCCCCCATATCGAAGGGCTTGGTCAGGTAATCGTCGCTGCCGGAGTTCAGGCCCTGGACGATGTCCTGCGTGGTGTCCTTGGCGGTGAGGATGAGGACCGGGACCCGGCTCCCATGCCGGCGGAGGTCGCGGAGGATCTCCAGCCCGTCCACCTTCGGCAGCATCAGATCCAGCACGATCAGATCGTAGGGATTCGAAAGGGCTTGGTGTCGCCCGTCTTCGCCGTCGAGGGAAATATCGACCGCGTAGGACGTGGTTTCCTTGAGCGCCTTGGCGACGTTCCGGGCGAGTCGGGCTTCATCTTCGACGATCAGCACTCTCATTCTGGGCCATCCATTCCCTGCACCCCAGGGAGCATTGTCAAGAACTCAGGCATGGGGCCCGATGGATCAGGCCGGCCGTCCGCATTGTACCGGCCCGGGCGGGCCGTGCAACCGGGATACTTTCCGGGTACCCCTGGCGTCCGTGCAGGCTTCGCGGCACCGTGCTACCCTGCGATCTTTGCTGCCCCTGAAGATATGTCCGCTGCCTTCAGGTTCCGTTCAGGTTGGGTTGCTAGTTTTGGTCGGCATGGTTGGGTCCGGCGAAGTGGGCCCACGAAGCGACTGGATGTGAAGGATCGTGCGTGCGATTTGCAGTCAGCGATACGCGATGGACTGTGTGTGCCGGGCTGGAGGATCAGGGCCCAGCGGAGTCGTTTTCGAGTCTCGATCGGGTCTTTGAGTTGACGGGACCCCTGGCGTCGAAGGGGGCATTCTGTCATGTCATTCGGGTGCGGGTCGGAGATCGGGACTACTACGTCAAACGGTATTGCCCCCAGGGAAAACACGTTCGCAAGGCGCTCGGACGAGACCATGCGGAAACCGAGTGCAGGAACCTCGCCTATTTTGCCCGGTTGGGGATCCCCGTTCCGAAGGTCGTCGCTCGGGGAAGCCAGCGAACGCTGGGCTTGCTGCGGCGGGGGGCCCTCGTCACCGAAGGGATTCCCCTGTCGACCGATCTGCAGACCCTGGCTTGTACCCGCCCCGATCTGTTCCACGATCGACGATGGCTCTCTCATATCCTGGGCTTGGTGGCAGACTACGTGCACCGACTCCACGAGGATGGCTTCGCGCACAGGGATCTGAAGTGGCGGAACATCCTCGTGACGACCGGGGACCCGCCGCGGGTCTTCTTCCTGGATTGTCCCAGCGGAAGACACACGTCGGGCCCGTCGCTCCGACATTCTATCATCCGAGACCTTGCGATGCTGGACAAATCGGCGAGAATGGTGCTCTCGCGAACGATACGCCTCCGTTTCTTCCGGCGGTACCTGGGTCGAACTCGCCTGAGCCCGGAGGACAGGGCACTCATGACGCGAATCATGACGTTTGAGTCCCGCCGTAGGTGGTTGGCTGTCCCTCAGTCGTTGAATCTCTGAGCAGAAAGGCTCTTGTGCCAGATCGCAGCAATGATGTTCTCGATTCGCTCCTTGGACTGCTGGCCTGTCCCGATTGTCGGGGAGACCTGGGCCGAGAGGGGGCCGGCCTGATCTGCCGAAGCTGCTCGCGCACATATGAAGTGCGCGACGGCATCCCTCTGCTGGCCCGGTGCGGATCGAGCGAGCAGTGGGGCGTCCCCCCCGAGGGTCCGACCAGCGTCGATTACCAGAAGCAGTTCCTGCAATCGAATATCGGCGAACTGTACCAGCGAAGATACGAGCGTCGGTGGTCCAAGCGTTGGGTGACGGGTCGTGAGATCGGGCGGATCAGGCATCTGCTGGCATCCCAGCCCCGATGCCGCCGGCTGCTCGACCTTCCCTGCGGCGGGGGGCGGGTCAGTGATCCCATCGCGGCGGCGACCGATCTGCTTCTCCAGGCGGACCTCAGTCTGGGCCAGGTGCTGACGGCCCGCGAGACCATGGGCCCCCAGGGACACGCCGCGTGGTTCACCGCCTCCGCGTTCATGATCCCGCTGAAAGACGGCGCCGTCGATGGGGCCGTCTGCAATCGGCTGACGCATCACCTGCCGTCGGCCGTCGAGGTGGAGCGGCTGGTCGGCGAACTCCTGCGGGTGTCGACCGGGTTTGTCATCCTTTCCTACTGTGACCACGGTTCCGTCCGGAGTCTTGGGCGACGCCTTCGCGGCAAGTCTCCCGGCAAAACGCTCCGCCGCGACGATCTGCGAGCCCTGGCACAACGATACGGGGCCTCGGTCGGCTTGGACATTCCTTTCTGGGGGCCAGGCTCCCGGCTCCGCTACGTGCTGCTGAGAAAGGGGACCCACGATCCGGCCTCGCTGGATCGCGCCGCGGGGTGAGCAGAGGCGAACTCGCGAGCCCGCTCCCGCGCTGGGGGGGGCGATGTGCCTTGGCCCGAGTGGCCCGCCGACCGCCCGATCCTGCCCGCAAGGTGGTGACAGCAACTCCGCCGGAGGACTGGGTATCCATGCACCTTCGATGAGCAGCCCTCCCCTCTGTGTGAGCGTCCGGCGAACCCATCTTTGCGGCGCGGATGTGCGGCGATACTGTAC
>DAOQWL010000060.1:0-35718 GCA_035342095.1 Sedimentisphaerales bacterium
TCTGGAGGAACCAGTCGGCGTCCCCGCCCGTCGTGAACGTCAGGTCGATATCGCAGGCCACCGACAACAGGCTGGTGGGCACAATTTGGCGTTGCCTTTGTTGGGATGCGGGTTTCACGGATTCCCACCGCTTCTTTCACCCAGGGGCCGGCGGACGCACGGCATCCCCCGTCGCCCCGGGTTCTTGCTCGTTCAATCGCCCATCATCCATCCTCAATTCCCGCAGCCAGGGTACCCGGAATGGGCATGGTTGTCAATGGCCTGCAGTCGGTGGGGCATAAATTTCGTTTGACAGCGGCCGGGCGGTCCGCTAACCTAACGTGGTTAACGTGATTCCAAGGCCATGCTGTGAATGTGGTTAGGTTGAGACCGGTTTGGTTGGAGATCCTGACATGGAACACAAGATCCTGTTGAAAGAGAGCGACATACCGCGGCAATGGTACAACCTGGCGGCGGACCTCCCGACGCCGATGCTGCCGCCGCTGGGTCCGGACGGCAAACCCATTACGGCGGAGATGCTGGCCCCGGTCTTCCCGATGAACCTCATCGAGCAGGAAGTCAGTACGCAGCGGTGGATCGACATCCCGCAGGATGTGCTCGACATCCTGTACCGCTGGCGTCCGGCGCCGCTGCGACGGGCGGTCTATTTGGAGAAGCATCTCAAGACGCCGGCCCGCATCTACTACAAGGACGAGAGCACGAGCCCGCCGGGGAGCCACAAGCCCAACACCGCGGTCGCCCAGGCGTACTACAACAAGGTCGCGGGCATCAAGCGGCTGACCACCGAGACCGGCGCGGGCCAGTGGGGCAGCGCCCTGGCCTTCGCCTGTGCGTTGCTGGGCCTGGAGTGCAAAGTGTACATGGTGCGGATCAGCTTTGACCAGAAGCCCTTCCGCAAGCTGATGATGCAGGTCTGGGGCGCGAAATGCGTGGCCAGTCCGAGCAGCGAGACGAACGCGGGGCGCCAGATCCTGGCGGAGATGCCGGACACGCCGGGCAGTCTGGGCATCGCGATCAGCGAGGCCATCGAGGCCGCCGTCACGGACCCGACCGGCCAGACCCGATACTCCCTGGGCAGCGTGCTCAACCACGTCCTGCTCCACCAGACGATCATCGGTCTGGAGGCCAAGAAGCAGTTGCAGGTGGCCGGCGAGAAGCTCCCGGACGTCGTTATCGGCTGTGCCGGCGGCGGCAGCAACTTCGCGGGACTAGCTTTCCCGTTCACTGCCGACAAGATCAACGGCGCCAAGATCGACATTATCCCGGTGGAACCGGCGGCCTGCCCGACGATGACCCGTGCGCCGTTCGCCTACGATCACGGGGATACTGCGTGCATGACGCCGTTGCTGGCCATGCACACGCTCGGTCACGCGTTCGTCCCGCCGCCGATCCACGCGGGCGGCCTGCGGTATCACGGGATGGCTCCGCTGGTGTGTCAGTCCATCGTCGAAGGGTTGTTCACTCCCAGGGCGTACCATCAGAGCAAGTGCTACGAATCGGCGTTGCTGTGGGCGAAGACCGAGGGTATGATCTGTGCTCCGGAGACCAGCCATGCCATCGCCGCGACGATCGACGAGGCGATCAAGGCCCGTGAAGAGGGCAAAGAGAAGGTCATTCTGTTCAGTTACAGCGGGCACGGACTGATGGATCTGGCCGGGTATGACAACTTCATGTCCGGCAGACTGACCGATTACGAGCTGCCTGAGGATCTCCTGCAGAAGTACACGAAGGACCTCGACAAGATGCCGAAGGCCCCGATGCGAAAGAGCGGCCGCTGGTAGGATTGGCGGCCGGCGAACAGACGGCTGCGAGGCAGAGCGGCCGGAGGATTCGCTGATATCCGTAGGGAGGAACATAGATGAAGTGCGTGGTTTTCTTGGCCGTTCTACTGGCTGCGGCAGTCTCGCCGGGGCAATTGCTGAATACGGCGGAACCGGCCCAGGACTGGAAAGGCGACCTGCAGAAACAGGCCGACGCCCCGACGATCCACACCATGGTCGGCGTCACCTGGGACAGCAAGTACATCTGGCGCGGCTTCGACGTCTACGACGACGAGAGTGCCACGCACCTGACGGTCGATCTGAACCTCTTCGATAGCGGTTTCGGCGTCAGTGCCGTCGGCCACCGCGCCAACGCGGGCGGATTCGAAGATCGGGAGCGATGGGATGGGACCGTGTACTACCAGAACGGCTTCTACGCCGGCGAGTCCTATGCCACGAACTACCGGGTCGGACTCGTCTACTATCTGTATCCGGAGCTCAACTCGGGCCAGTCGATGGACATGATCGAGGGCCATTTGATTCTCTCCTGGCCGAAGCTTCTCCCGATCCAGGGTCTGCAGCCCAGCTATGCCCTGATCGCCATGGGACAGGCGGACAGTCCCTCGATCCTCCCGGACGGGGGTTCCGGCACGCTGCAAATTGGCATGCTCGACTATGGTTTCGCTGTTCCCGGGATCATTCCGGGCAGTCCCGACTGCGTGGTCACGCTACACGCGGAGCTGGTCTACAACGACGGAGTCACGATCACGGCCAGACGGGCCGGCTACTACGACTGGAGGGTAGTCCACCCGAATCCCGACCATGGGTTCTCCCATGCGGTCTTGGGCGCCTCCGCCGATGTCCCTCTCAGTGCCGACGGCAGGTTCCTGCTGACCCCGTCCGTCTACTATCAGAACACGATGACCGACACGATCAACGAAGACGAAAGCGAGTTTTGGGTGAGCGTGGGGCTGCGGTACTTGTTCTGAGCCCTGGCTTCTGTCTGTCTATCTCGATGTGTATTCCGGGCCGGCCCTCAGAAGCCGGCCCGTTCCACGTGTACCCGGCATTCTCGCGGATTCGCAGACAGCGCCCCGTGAGGATCGAGCTTCTCCGTTTACTATCCGTCGCCGACAGACTATGATGGCTGCCGATGGTGTCCGGATGACACGATCGTTTCGAGTCCCTGGTTTTGGATTGAAGGAAGGCATGGCGCGAGAAGAACAGGTCTTGGTGGTCGAGCGGAAGGTCTTTGACGAATTAGGTGCTTTTCGCGGGTTGCAGTTCGACGTCCAGCGGTACCTGGACCGACTCTTCGCGCCGGGGGTCCCGCGTTTCCTGGCCCGCCCGGCGGCGGAAAAGGACCCGGGCCACAAGCAGCTCATTCCCTATGTGCTCATGACCTGCCAAGGCAAGTACCTGACCTACGTGCGAGGCAAACGGGCCGGCGAGACGCGCCTGGTCGGCAACCGATCCATGGGGATCGGCGGGCACATCAACCCCGTCGACTGGACGTTGTTCAGCGCCGATCCCTATGAGACATATCGCGAAGCGGTCCGGCGGGAAGTTGAAGAGGAGGTTTGCGTCGAGGCGGGCCATACAGATCGCGTCGTTGCCCTGCTCAACGACGATTCCAACGAGGTGGGCCAGGTGCACCTCGGGGTTGTACACTGCTGGGTCCTGGACGCCCCGAAGGTGAGCCGGCGCGAGCAGATGATCACCCAGATGGAGTTCATGAGCGTGGACGAGCTGCGGGCGGTCCGCGACCAGATGGAGACCTGGTCGCAACTGTGCCTGGACGGCCTGGACCCGATCCGCGAGAAGCTGAAGGAAGTCTGATTGCCGGCGTTTATGGAGGCACCCGCACACAACCCGACGGCCACTCCCATCCCGCTTTCGCGGATTCAGCGTCTGATCGGCGAGCGCATGCTGGCGTCGAAACGGACCAAGCCGTGCTTCTATCTCCAGATCACGGCCGATGTCACCGAGCTGATGGGCATGAGGCACCGCCTGAGCAAGGCTCTGGGCGTCAAGATCACGAGCAACGCGTTTTTCATCCACGCGATGGGGATCATCGCGCGTCGGCATCCCCTGATGGTCGGCCGGCTCGTTCCGGGAGACAACTGCCGAAACGGCGACGGCCTGGTCATCCAAATCGCCGAGAGCGTCAACGTCGGGTTCGCGGTCAACAGTCCGCAGGGACTGGTCGTGCCGGTGGTCCACCACGCGGACAGCCTGTCCCTGGCCGAGATCGCCGGCCGGGAGAAACATCTCACGGACAAGGCGCGAAGCAACAAACTGGCGCTCGACGACATCGAAGGCGAGACCATCGGGTTGAGCAACCTCGGGGCCTACGATATCGATTCGTTCCTGGGGATCGTGCCACCGCCGGTGAGTACGATCCTGGCCGCGGGCAAGATCGCCTCGGCTGCGGTCCCGCAAGGCGGTCACATCGTCGTCCGCAAGCAGGTCAGCCTGTCGCTGGCCGTCGACCACAGGGTGATCCAGTGCGATTACGCCGCCCGATTCCTGCACGACCTGGCGGCGCAACTGAGCGATCCGAAACATCTACTGTAGTGATAGGGGGAAATCCGATGACAAGGTCCGCGAGCAGCATCGTATGTCTTGGCGTGGTGACGCTATCGTTGCTGGCTGGTTTGGCGGGGGCTCAGCCGAAGGTCGAGGTCCTCTGGCCGGACGGCGCGCCCGGTGCGAAGGGGCAGGCCGAGGGCGACAAGCCGACGCTGACGATCTATCTGCCGCCGCAGGACAAGGCCACCGGCGCAGCGATCGTAATCTGCCCGGGCGGCGGCTACGGGCACCTGGCCATGGACCACGAGGGACACCAGATCGGGCAGTGGCTGAACTCCTTCGGCGTCGCGGGTTTCATCGTGTCGTACCGCCATCGCAACAGCGGCGCCGGCTACGGCCATCCCGCGCCGATCCAGGACGCCCAGCGGGCGATCCGAACGGTGCGGAGCCGGGCCAGAGAGTGGGGCGTCGATCCCAACCGGATCGGCATCCTGGGCTTCTCCGCGGGCGGGCACTTGGCCTCGACCGCCGCGACGCACTTCAACGAGTCCTTCTGCGAGGCGCGAGACGCCATCGACCGCATGAGCTGCCGGCCTGATTTCGCGGTGCTGGTCTACCCGGTGATCTCGTTCAGCGAGCCCTTCACCCACACGGGCTCGTGCACCAACCTGCTCGGTCCCAACGCGGACGCAGCGATCATCGAGAAGTTCTCGAACGAGAAGCAGGTGACGCCGCAGACCCCGCCGACGTTCCTGTTCCATACCTGGGAGGATACCGGGGTTCCCGCGGAAAACAGCATCGCGTTCTACCTGGCGCTGCGGAAGGCGAAGGTCCCCGCTGAGATGCATATCTTCCTGAAGGGCCAGCACGGCATTGGCCTGGGCGTCAACCGCGGCGCCGCATCCGCCTGGCCGGGCCTGTGTCAGAACTGGATGGCCGAAGCCGGGTTCCTCAAGGGCAAGAAGCAATAGGACGAACAGGACCTATGGGACAGACGGGACCGTCCGCGGAACGGAGACCTCACTGCGACGCGGGCGACTCGGGGGCAGCGGCGTCCTGTGGGTCGGCTTGGGCAGGCGTCGGTTCGCCGTTGGGAGCCGATGCCTGCGGCTCTTTGTAGATCGGCACAGGCGTGTAGCACTGCGGGACCGGCAGACTGACCTCGCGAATCTCGATCGGCACAGGGGCCGGAACTGCCTGGGTTTCCGCCTGGGCCTGCGGCTGCGGCGCGGGAATCTCCTCGGGCTCGTCGCTGATCCCCAGGAAGAAGTTGGCGACCTTGCGGTAGTCCTCGGCGCCGTTGCAGGTCGGGTCGTACTCGAAGATGGTCTGGCCGTAGCTGGGGGCTTCGGCCAGCTTGATATTCCTGCGGATGAACGTCGGGAGCACGACCGCCCCGGACCAGGCGGTGTTCGACCCGCGGGCATTCTCCAGGAACCCCTCGATGTCCGAGCGGACTTCATTGGACAGCGAGGTCCGCGTGTCGTGCATGCACAGGAGCACGCCCGTGACCTTCAGGCGGGGGTTGATCCGCTTGTTGACCAGATCGACCGTTTGAAGGAGCTTTCCGAAACCCTGGAGGGCCAGGAAGTGCGGCTGCAAGGGGATCAGAACCTCCTCGGCGGCCGCCAGCGCGTTGAGCGACAGCAGTCCCAGCGACGGGGCGCAGTCGATCAGGCAGAAATCGAATTGGTCTGCGCTGCCCTGCATGGCCTCGCGCAGGATGATCTCCCGTCCGACGACGTTGACCAGCTCGGTTTCCGCGCCGACCAGATTGATGTTGGCGGCCAGGAGCCAGAGGTTGGGACGGATGAGCATGAGGCTCGACTCGAACGGAGCGGATTCGGTCAGGACCTCGTAGGCGCCGACCTTGACGGCCTGGGGCTCGACGCCGAGATGAATCGTCATGTGCGCCTGGGGGTCGAAGTCAATGACGATCACCTTGCGTCCCGCGGCGGCCATCGCGGCGGCCGTGTTGACCGCGGTAGTCGTCTTGCCGACGCCCCCTTTTTGATTCAGGACTGCAATCGTTCTCAATCCGTTCACCTCTACTGTTGTTCCAGAGTCCTTCGTCCGTCGGCTCGGAGCTTCTTGAGCACGGCGTCCAAGACACCGTTGACGAACGGCCCGGACTTCTCCGTGCTGTACTTCTTGGCCATCTCGATCGCCTCGTTGATGATCACCTTCGGCGGGATCTCCGAGCAACTCGTCAACTGGTACACGGCCAACCGCAGGATGCTCTTGTCCACCGGCGACAGCCGCGAGAACTGCCAGCGAATCGTCGAACCGCCGATCAGGTCGTCGCACTCGGCCACCCGGGTCCACGTCCCGTTCGTCCATTCCCAGGCGAGCTGACGAGTCTTCGAATCGCCCTCCATCTCATGGAAGAACTCGGCCATCAGGCGTCCGAGCAACTCGGAGCCTTGAATATCAAGCTGGTAGAGGGCCTGCATGGCAAGCTCTCTGGCCCTCGTTCGTTTGTCCATAGCAAATCGTAAATGGAGAATCTCTATCCTATCTGTTGCATGACGTGGGCCATTTCCATCGCGGTCATGGCGGCGTCCGCGCCGGCGTTGCCCATTTTCGTGCCGGCCCGCTCGATGGCCTGCTCGATGTTCTCACAGGTCAGTACGCCGAAGATCGTGGGCACGCCTGTGTCGTAGTTGATCTGAGCGATGCCGCGGACCACCTGCTGGCAGACCGCGTCATAGTGGCCGGTCTGGCCGCGAATGACGGCCCCCAGGCAGATGACCGCGACGTAATGGCCGCTCTCTGCGAGCTTCTTGGCGACGAGCGTGATTTCGCAGGCGCCGGGCACCCATACGGCGCGCATCTGCTCGTCGGCTGCCCCGTGGCGGCGCAGACAGTCGATGGCCCCTTCCAGCAGCTTCGAGGTGATGAAGTCGTTGAACCGGCTGACGACGATGGCGTACTTCCCCTTACCGGCGGCTATCTGTGCACTGACTTGTTCGATCATAGTACGGGCTCTCCACACACATCTGACCCAGCGGCCTTGTCACGGGCAGGGTCATTCCCGCGGCGTCTGCGACTGGCTGGCGGCCATTATAAGACCCTCGGCAGCCGGTCTCCAGAAAAACACCAGCCGCAACACCACCCGAACACCGTTGCCGGCGGTCCCTTCACACTAACCATAAGCATTATAAGGGCTTACCGCCTCTGCCGCCAGAAGAATCCACCCGCCCGTGGAAACCGCTGCGCGGACGGGCGAAATGGCTAAGGCCCCCATGCCCAATGGGCGATAACCCTGGTGTACGACAACAGGCAGTAGCCGGGGACTCGGACGCATCGCATCGCGTCGGGGGACCCTGTTCTGGAGGTATGCTGTAGCTATGATGTTCGAGGGCATGGATTCCGGTCCCTATGACAAGGCTGAACGCAGCGCGCGCAAGGCCTACGAACTGTATGAAGACGGCAAGATGGCCCAAGCCCTCGCCGCCCTGGAACGGGCCATCGAGGTCAACCCGACCAACAGCGCCTGGCATTTCAACAAGGGTCTGACCCTCGATGCCATCAACCGGTTCAACGAGGCCATCGCGGAATATGAGACCGCTCTGCAACTGAGCCCGAATGACATGGAGATGCTCAACGCCCTGGCGGTGGACTACACGCGTACGGGCCTCTACGACCGGGCCCTCAGCACATTCGAGTACATCCAGCAGCTTGATCCGTCGTTCGAGCCGTGCTACTGCAACCGGATCATCACGTATGCCGAGATGGGCCAGCACGACCTGGCTGAGCAGATGTTCTACCTGGCCCAGCAGATCGACGAGGAGTGCCCGCTGTGCTACTACAACATCGGCAACAGCCTCTTCGCCCGCGGGCAGTACAAGAAGGCGGTCCGCTGCTGGCTGCGAACGGCCGAGCTGGAGCCGACCCATCCCCAGATCAACTACCGCATCGCCCAGGCCTACTGGTCCGATGGGGACCCCGTCAAGGCCCGCGAGCACTTCCTCGTGGAGTTGCGAGGCAATCCCGGCGACGTCGAGGCCATCATGGACTTCGCCCTGTTCCTGCTCGAGCAGGGTGACCTGGACGGCGCGAGGGAGAAGTTCAATCGCCTCCTCGAGATGGACCCGGATTTCGCGCCGGCCCTGCTGTACTCCGGAGAGATCGCGCTGGATCAGGGAAACTATGACCGGGCTGCCGAGCTGTTCGACGAGGCACTGAAGAAGGACCCGACCCTGGCAGGTCCCCACTTCCGACTGGCGCAGTGCGCCCTGGTCGAGCACCGCAAGGACCGGGTCGCGAAGCACCTGCTGGCGGAACTGGACCGCGAGGTCGACGACGCCGGCACGCTGGTCTCGATGGCCTCGATGTTCCTGACCATCGACGATCCCGACCACGCTTCCCATTGCCTGCTCCGGGCGGTCGGCATGGACACGCGAAGTCCCGACGCCTACTACTACCTCGGAGTCAGTGCTGCGAACAGGGGACAGTTCGCCGACGCCGACCGGTTCTTCTCGCGAGCCCTGGAACTCGCGCCGGAGCACATGGGGGCCCTGCGGGATTCGGCCTTCACCTACCTGGCGGCCAACGAGGCTCCCAAGGCGACGGAGCGGATCGCACGAGCCCGCACCCTGGCGCCGGATGACTGCGAGCTTCGGATGCTCGACTACAGCGTCCGGCTCATCCTGCTCACAGGCCGGCTGACGCACTACGCGGCCCGCCTGGACCCGCGTCCGTCGATTCGACGCTTGTGTCGTCGGCTCCGGCGGCGCTGAGAGTCCTGCCCGGCCGACCATTCCGCTCACTCCATGAAACATCTTGCGTCTGATCAGGCAAAAGCCTGTTTGGGTGCGATTCGTGTTTGCAGGCAGATTCCCCCAACCTTTGTGAATCGACCCTGTCATTCCTGTGCCAAGCAGGAATCCAAGAGCCACAGGACCCGGCCCTTCATGGGCAGTGGATTCCCGCCCCCGATCGGGTCGGGGGCAGGGTCCGCGCGGGAATGACAAAGTCAATGCCGAACGACCCATCACAGTGAACCAGAAACTGCCTACAAACGTGAACTGCACACAGCCTGTTTCCCCGTCGTGATTTTGTCTTGTATGTCCCCGTCGTTGATGGCACAATAGGGGTGAAAAGTGGCCGTACGGAGACTGCGACACAGGGAAGACGTCGCAGGGCAGGGAGAGGCGTGAGCGACGCCTTTTTCGGAAAGGGTAGAACGATGAAGAGACACATCGCAGTGATCCTCGTGGCGACTGCATTTCTCTGTGGGCCCGCTTTTGCGGAGAGCATCGAGTGGATCGACGGGATGGGAGCGGTAGCTCCCTCGGGATGGTCGATCAGTCCGTCGGACCCCACCACGACGGATGTGATTTCCTTCTCGGGACCCACCGACCAGTCGTACGGAAACAGTTGCCAGGCCGAGATGTCCTTCGGCGGCACGCCGTACCTGTCCATCAATCATTCCACCAAGAAGATCGAGTTGAAATTCCAGGGCCCGGCGCCCACCACGTGCATCCTGATCTACAAGCCCGCGGTCGGCTTTCGCGGCAACTTCGGGCCCCTCGCCGCAGGCAACTGGACCTTCTCGTGTACGCACTTCCGCATCCCGTTCTCCATCGCCTTCCGCGTCGGCAGCAGCAGCGGCGCCGGCAAGACCATCCGCGTGGACAAGAACGCGCCGCTGACCATCTGGACGCCCGACGGCAGCACTTGGACCAAGGCCTACCGCAAACTGCACGACGGACTGGCCGTGGCGCAGGACGGGGACACGGTCCATGTCGCCGACGGCACGTACGTGCCGGACGAAGGGTCGGGCGTTACGCTGGGCGACCGTACCGCCTCCTTCGTGATTCCCGACGGCGTGACGGTCCAGTGCGGCTATGCTGGCTACGGCGCCAGCAATCCGGACGCAAGGAACGTGGACGCCTATCCGACGATTCTGAGCGGGGACCTGAACGGCGACGACCTCTGGGGCATCCTGAATACCTCGGACAACAGCTATCACGTCGTCTCGGCCTCGGGATCGGGCACGCTCGACGGCGCGATCATCACCGCCGGCAACGCCGACGGCTCGGGCAACCACCGTTACGGCGGCGGCGTCCTGCTGATCTCTTCGACGCTCCGGCTCGAAGCCTGCAAAATCCGGGGCAACAAGGCGGATTTCGGCGCGGGCCTGGCGTGCATCGAAGGCATTGCGCCGGTCGTGATCGACACGGAAATCACCGGCAACTGGGCGTATCTGTTCGGCGGGTGCCTGTATAACGATGACGCCAACGTCGAGATGACCAACTGCCTGGTCACCGGCAACACCGCCGGCAGCGCCGACATCCTGGGCGGCGACGCCATCGTCAACGTCATGGGCAGTCTCGACATCACGAACTGCACGATTGCGGACAATCAGCCCGGCTACTCCGTTCACGCGAACGAAAGGGCCATTGCCAATCTCATCTGGGGTTCCGCCTTCGTGGACACGATCTCGATCAAGAACAGCATCATCCGCAACGGTGGCAACGAGGTCTGGTGCACCGAGCCGGGTCTCGTCACCCTCTACTACAACAATATCGAGGGCGGCACCTCCGGGTATAGTGGTTCCGGGAACATCGACGCGAATCCCCTCTTCAAGAATCCCGGACTGTTCAGCATAGAAGGGCAGTGGTTCTTCGACGATGACGGGTACACCCTGCGGGCAGGCTCGCCCAGCATCAACGCGGGCAGCAACAGCCTCGTGCCCACAGGCGTTACGACGGACCTCGCTGGTAACACGCGCGTTCAGGGCAGTCGGGTCGATCAGGGCGCCTACGAGTCGGGCGGGCTGCCTCCTGCGGTGGTCCTGGTTCCCGATGTGGTCAACAAGACGCAGGCTTCGGCACAGTCCTCCATTACGAGCGCCGGACTGGTCGTCGGGACGATCAGCCATGCCTACAGCAGCACGGTGGCCTCGGGACGAGTCATCAGTCAGGACCCGGTCGGCGGCTCGGTTGCCGTCGTGGGTTCCGCCGTGAATTTGGTGATCTCGCTCGGACCGGACCCGGGATCCTCGTGGACGTTGGAGGATACCTCCGACATCAATATGATGGTCCCGAATCCTGCGCCCCCTTACCTCGTCACGGTCGACGGCTCGGGCACGTGGGACTTCTACGCCAGCGGCACGACGGACTACAAGATCGAGATTACCAGCATCGCCGGCGTGGGCGGCACGTGGACCGTCGTCCCGTCGGCCGGCACGGTATCCACCGGGTCGCACACGATCTCCTTTACCATGCACGGCGAGGCCCTCAACATCAGTTGGATGACCCCTGGAGCCCATAAGATCGCGGAGATCAGGTTCTACACGCGATGATCGCCCACGACGGCGCAGGGAATTCCGTTCCGACGTCGCTGCGGAGAGGGTCTGTGCTCTGGAGATCGCAGCGAATCGGTCTCTGGAACCGACTCGCCGCTGCCGGAAAACCTGCGAGGAGACCCCGGAGCGGCAGTTTTTTGTTTGTCTGACTCCCGGTCGTCTATATAATAGTGCGTCCGGAAACAAGGGACTGCGACGGCGGGTCCAACGGTATCTGGTGTCTCAGCAATGGTCCGGATGGGCCGGTGGTCGATACCGGCAGCGGTTGGAGTGTGCCGTTGTCCGGCCGAGTGGCGGAATGGCAGACGCTGGGGACTTAAAATCCCCTGCCCGCAAGGGCGTATGGGTTCGAGTCCCATCTCGGCCACTGGGGCGAACTGCGGGTTCCTGACCGCCGTATGTTCTGGGCGCGTTCCACGCACGGACTCAAGCGTTGACGCAACCAAGGTATGAACTAGCCACGTCCTGTATCGACAGAGCGTGTTGGAGGTAGACTATGGTCAACAAGAACGCAAAGCTCGTGGACAACGACAAGCCGAATCTCTACCGCGAGGTGTTCCCCTATACGGAGTTTCCGAAGGTGGTGTTCGACGGCGAGCAGGAACCCTACGACGTGCCGGAGGATATCTGGATTACCGACACGACGTTTCGCGACGGCCAGCAGGCCCGTCCGCCGTACAAGCCCGAGCAGATTCTCCGTATCTACGACCTCCTGCACCAGATCGACGGCGGTGCCGGCCTGATCCGCCAGTGCGAGTTCTTCCTGTACTCCGACAAGGACCGCAAGGCGGTCGAATTGTGCAAGGCCCGCGGCTACAAGTACCCCGAGATCACCGGCTGGATTCGTGCGGTTGCTGCGGATTTCAAGCTCGTCTCCCAGCTCGGGCTCCAGGAAACCGGCATTCTGACTTCCGCCAGCGACTACCACGTCTTCCTGAAGCTGGGCAAGACGCGTTCCCAGGCATTGAACAGCTACCTGGACATCGTCAAGGCCGCCCTGGACACCGGCGTGCTGCCACGATGCCACCTGGAAGACATCACGCGAGCGGATTACGACGGGTTCATCCTGCCGTTCGCGGTCGAATTGCTGAAGATCCAGGAACAGTACGGCAAGCCGGTCAAGATTCGTCTGTGCGACACGCTGGGTTTCGGCCTGCCCTGGCCGGGCGTCGCGCTGCCGCGGAGCATTCCCAAGCTGATCCAGGGCCTTCGCAAGGTGGGCGTGCAGCCCGCCCAGCTCGAATGGCACGGACACAACGACTTTCATAAGGTCCTGATCAACGCATCGACCGCGTGGCTCTACGGGTGCAGCGCCGCCAACGCCGCGATCTTCGGCTCCGGCGAGCGAACGGGCAATCCGCCCCTGGAGGCCCTGGTCATCGAGCACGCACAGCTTCGCGGCATGATCCCCGGCGTCAACTACGCCGCCATTACCGAGCTGGCCCACTACGCCCACACGGAGCTGGGCTTCGAGATCCCGCGGAACTATCCGCTGGTCGGCCAGGACTTCAACGTGACGCGGGCGGGCATCCACGCGGACGGTCTGCTCAAGAACGAAGAGATTTACAACTGCTTCGATACGAACAAGCTGCTCAGCCGGCCCATCGGCGTCGCCATCGCCGACAAAACCGGCGCCGCAGGCATCAAACACTGGGTCGAGACGCGCTACGAGATCCAGATCGCCAAGCACGACCCTCGCATCATGCGGATCAAGGACCGGATCGACGCGGAGTACGCGGCCGACCGTATCTCGGCGATCTCCGATGAAGAGATGCACCAGTGGGTTCGCGAGGCCTTCGAGGCCCGGATGCCGCCGGCCAGAAAAGGATAGGACTACAACGAGAAGGAAATCCGAAGCACGGATATCGTAGTCCGAAACAGATTCCGAGGACCCAAATCCGAATGATCGAAACGTCGGCACCCATCGGATGTCCCGTTTGGAATTTGGGGTTTCGGTTGTTTGGGTTTGTTTCTGATTTCGAGTTTTGGATTTCGGATTTCTTCGCTTCGGGGTGTTATGGCTCACGACGAGATCAAAGCGGTTCTTTTTGACCTCGGCGATACGATTCTGAACTTCGGCAAGGTCGATACGACGAGGGCCTTCCTGGCAGGCGCCAGGGCTTCGCACGCATACCTGAGGTCGCAAGGCCAGCCAGCCGCCTGGTTCCCCTGGTATTTCACCTGCAATCTCGTTCGGATGAGGATCCACTACCTGATCTCGAACCTGACGCACAAAGACTTCGACTCGCTCGATGTGCTCAAGGCCATCGGGTCTCGTCAGGGCGTGCAGATGTCGCCGGCACAGTGGGACGAGTTCGCCTGGCTGTGGTACGAGACGCTCAGTCGCATGGCGCAGATCGAGCCGGACCTGCGGGAGACCCTCGATACCCTGCGAGGCATGGGGCTCAAGCTCGGGATCGTGTCCAATACGTTCGTCAGCCGGGCCTCGCTGGCCAGACACCTGGGCCAGTTGGGCCTGCTTGAGTTCTTCCCCGTCCAGCTCTATTCCTACGAGTACCATTTCCGCAAGCCCAGCACGGAGATCTTCCGCATCGCGGCCGGCAAGATCGCAGAGGCCGCCGAGAGCATCGTCTTCGTCGGGGACCGGATCGACAACGACGTGTTGCCCGCGATGAAGACCGGGATGCACGCCGTGCTCAAGGACGCCTACACCAACGCGGGCAAGCCGACGCCGCCGGGGGCTCACAGGATTCGTCTGCTTGCGGAGTTGCCCGGAGTTGTCGAGCGGATCAACGCTTCCGGGCAGCCGGTCCGGGTCAAGCCGTGAGTCTTCTTTCGCTGCCGGCGGAAGTCGTCGGAAACTGCATTGACACGTCGCGTCCGTCTTCATACTATCGCATCCCGTTCGTCCGCGTTGCGCGGCGGCGCTGGTTGATGTCCGAAACGCGACGTGGGACAGGCAACGGATGAAGGAGAACACCGATGGCAGCAGGCAGAACGATTGATGTGACCGATGAGAGCTTCGCGGACGAAGTGCTCGAATCGGATATTCCCGTCCTGGTGGATTACTGGGCGCCGTGGTGCGGGCCGTGTCGAATGGCCGCACCGGTTCTGGAGAAGATTGCCGACGAGTACGATGGTCGGCTGAAGGTCTGCAAGCTCAACGTGGACGAGAACCGCGAGATTGCGACCCAGCATCGGATCATGAGCGTCCCGACTATGTTCCTGTTCAAGGACGGCGGACTGGTCGATCAAATCACCGGAATGACGCCGAATTTCGAGTCGGATCTCAAGAGGAAAATAGAACCCTACGTGGAGTGACGGAGGGTCTTATTCGTCCTATTGGTCTTATGGGTCCTATAGGACTGATAGGGCGCATAGGACCGATAGGACGCGACGAAGCCGAAGTCGGAGGAACGACACCATGGCCGATACTCAGTACGACGTGATTATCGTCGGCGGCGGACCGGCCGGACTCGGGGCCGCTCTGTACAGCTCGCGAGACCGCTACCGGACGGTGATCCTGGAGAAGATGATCCCCGGCGGGCAGATCTTCAACACCGATCGGATCGAGAACTACCCCGGCATCGCCCGAATCGACGGGCCGACGCTGATCGACCAGATGCAGAAGCAGGTCGAGAGCTTCGGCACCGAGATCAAGACCGCCAGCGAGGTGACGGACATCAAGCGGACCGCCGACGGCCGCATCGAGGTCTACTGCGGCAAGGACCGCTACGTTGCGAGGGCGGTCATCTTGGCGCCGGGCAGCGGCTACCGGAAACTGGGCGTCCCCGGCGAGGACGAGTTCCGCAATGCGGGCGCGGGCGTCAGCTATTGCGGCACGTGCGACGGGCCGTTCTTCCGCGACAAGGAAGTGGTCTCGGTCGGAGGCGGCAACTCTGCGCTCGAGGAGACCCTGCACCTGACGAAGTACGCCAGGAAGGTGACGATCATCCACCGTCGCAATGAGTTCCGCGCGGACAAGATCCTCGTCGAGGAGTTGCTGGCCAAGGCCGCCGAGCCGAAGAGTCCTCTGGTCATCCGCTACGACTCGGTCGTCACCGCGATCCAGGGCGCCGGGCGGGTCCAGTCCGTCCGGCTCAAGAACGTCAAGACCGGCGCCGAGGAGGATTACCCCTGCGACGGCGCGTTCATCTTCGTCGGCATGGTTCCCAATACGGAGTTCCTCAAGGGCATTGTGGACCTGACGGACCAGGGCTTCATCCGCTGCGACAGCACGACCCTGCGAACTTCGGTCCCAGGGATCTTCGTCGCAGGCGACTGCCGCGTCGGGGCGACCATGCAGCTTATCACCGCGGTCGCTGACGGCGTCAACACCGCCATGATGATCAAGCAGTACTTCCGCGATCCACAGTGGTGGAAAAAGACGAACGCCGACGTGGGTCAGGTCCTCGGCTGGTAGCAGAATGGGGCATAGGACCCATAGGACGAATAGGACCCATGGGTTTTCACCAGAAGATGACGTAGAAAACCGCGACCGCCGCCAGGACGGCGCCGCCGGCCAGTTTCACCGCCGGTGCAGTCGTCGTCTCGATCGCTTCGCGAACCGGCAGCGCTCTCGGGCTCTCCAGGGGTTTGAAGAAGGTGATCACTCCCATGATCATCAGCACCAACTCGAAGGCCAGTGCGACCTGGATCAGGAAGTGCAGTCCCGGTGCGAATCTCTGGAACAGTCCATACAGGATGGGACCGCAGATCAGCGCGGCTACGCCTGCCGACGGAGGGGCCTGGGGAACCAGCATTCCAAAGAGAAACGCCGCCACGACGCCGGGCCAGATGTACCCCTGGAATTGCTGGATGTAGTTGAAGACGCCACCGAACTTCGGGTCGTTCAGTCGCGGCGCCAGCAGACAAGCGGCAACGATGAAGACCCCTGTTGCGGCGCGCCCGAGCAACAGCAGGCGTTTCTGCGGCGCGTTGCGGTCGAGCAAGCGATTGTACAGATCCATCGTCAGGATCGTGGACGCGGAATTCAACATGGAGGCCAGGGAACTGATGACTGCGCCGGCGATCGCCGCGAACATGAAGCCTCGCAGACCCGAGGGAACGAGTTTCTTGATCAGCGTGGGGAACGCGGCATCCGGCTTGCGACCGACCAGCATCTTCTGGGAAGGCGTTTGCCCGGATTCCTTGGCGATCGACTCGACCGCTTCGTTGTACCGCGCCACCTCGACGGCCTTGGCGGGATTGAGTTCCGTCCATTCGACGTCCGGTTTGAAGACCACGAGCTGGTTCTTGCCCGGCGACGCTCTGAGCTGATCGAACTGCGTCAGCGCCTCGTCGTTGCCCTCCTTTGCTGCTTCGCGGAGGTCCTCTGCATACAGCGTGTTGGCCATGATGCCCGGGATGACAATCGCAAAGGGGATCAGCAACCACAGGGCGCCCGCGAAGATCACGCCCAACTGGCCTTCGCGGAGCGTCTTGGCCGCGAGATTGCGCTGCACGATGAACTGGTTTAGCCCGCAGTAATAGAGAATGACGATTCCCATCCCGGAGACCACGCCCGTCCAAGGCAAGTCCTGGTGGTTGGGCGGAAGGACCATGTGGAGCCGGTCTGCATTGGTCGTGGAGAACTGCCCCCAGCCGCCGCACGCGTGCAGACCGAGGAAGAAGATCGCGATCCCCCCGATGAGCAGCGCGCCTCCCTGGAACAGATCCGCCCAGGCAATAGCTTTGAGCCCCCCCCAGATCGTGTAGATCGCGGCAATCGATCCGATGAGCCAGATGCTCTTGGTCAGACTGATGTCGAAGACCTTGTTCAAAGTGAATCCGCCGGAATAGAGCACGGCGGTCAGGAGAACGACCACGTAGATGACTACCGTGGTCAGCGCCATGAGGGCGCGGGCCGTGGAGTTGTACCGGTATTCCAGATACTCCGGCATGGTGTAGATGCCCGCTTTGAGGAAGCGGGGCAGCAGAGTGAATGCGATCAGGACGATGCCGATGCTGCCGGCCAGTTGCCAGTTGCTCACCGCCAGGCCGACGCTGCCGGCGCCCTGGCCGCTCATGCCGACGAACTGCTCGGTGGAGATGTTGGCCGCGATGATGGATAAGCCGATCAGCGGCCAGGTGAGTCCCCGTCCCGCCAGGAAGTAATCCTCGCTGGTCCGCTCCCGCCGGCTTTTGAACATGCTGACCCCGACGACCACCGCCAGGAATGCGACGAAGACCCCGACATCGAAGGCATTCAATTCCATGGGCGAATCCCGTCAAAGCAATTATCAGTTTCCTGACTCATGTTCCGAGTTGTCACAATAATAGACCTTCAGTCCGAGTGCCACAAGATTTCCGCCCGCGGGGCTTTGCACATCGTGACGAATCTGGTAGAAACAGAGCGTCCGACGAACAACGACAGGATGGTGATCGCAGCAGAAAGGGCCGATGCATGTCCGACGCGTTCCACAACTACGGAATGACCAGACGACGGTTTCTCCATGTCTCGCTGGCGGCAGCGGGGGGGATCATCGCGATGAACCCTCGCTGGTCCCGCGCTGCGGCTGATCCAAGCCAGACCCGCTGGGCTTTCCTGTCGGACACGCACATCGCGGCCGATCCCGAGAACAACTACCGGGGCTTCTACCCCTACCGGAATCTGGAGAAGATCGTCTGTCAGCTTGCCGCGGACCTGCCCGAGGGCGTGGTCATCACCGGCGACCTGGCCCGGCTCGCCGGCCAGATGGGCGACTACGAGAACCTCCGCACCCTGTTGATGCCTTTGGTCGGCAAGCGACCGATGTACCTGGCGCTGGGCAACCACGACGACCGCGACGTCTTCCTGGACGTGTTCGAGGACCGGCCGGGCCAGGCGCAGCCGGTCCAGGACAAGCATGTCGTTACGGTGGACGCCGGTCCGGTTCGGTTCATCCTGCTCGATTCGCTCCTGGCCACGAACAAGACGCCGGGATTGCTCGGCAAGGCCCAGCGGACCTGGCTCGCCCGGTATCTCGCCAACAGCGACGACAAGCCCGTCATCCTGTTCTTCCACCACACGCTCGACGACGGCGACGGCGATCTGTTCGACGTCCTGTGGCTCTTCGACCTCGTCAAACCCATCCGCAAGGTCAAGGCTATCGTCTATGGCCACTCCCACGAGTACAGGTCCTCGGAACGTGATGGCATCCACCTGATCAACCTTCCGTCGACGGCCTACAACTTCGGCGACAATGAGCCGCTGGGCTGGATCGAGGCCAAGCTCACCGCCCAGGGCGGGGAATTCACCCTGCACGCCGTCGCAGGCAACACACAGCCCGACGGGCGCGTCGAGGGCTTCACCTGGCGAGTCTGAGGGACAGGAGACCCTCACGGACGAGCCCGATTCGTGCCATAGCCTCCATTCACTCCGCCTATTCTCGGACTGCCCTTGCGGTTCCTGTACCGAAGGACCGCAAAACCTCCCCTTGCGCAGCTTAACATCCGCTTAAGCAAAGATTCGCTATATTTTAACGGGGGAATGGGCATGGCTCTGCCGATACTCCTCCCGAAAGATGACCGGGGGATCGATCCGCTAAGGCGAATCTGCCCTCGTTCATCCATGTCGATGGTGGGAAGGGTGATGCATGACGTATGGTGGCTCGGAGCGATTTTTGAATAGACGGCGGTTCCTCAAGGGCGGCCTGGCGTGGGCCGTGGGTGTGGCGGCGCTGGGTCCGACCCGGCTCCTCGGCGACGACCGGGATGAGTGCACGCGATGGGCATTCCTCTCCGATACGCACGTGGCGCCCGATCCGGACAATCGCTATCGCGGCTTCTACCCCTATCGCAATCTGCGGGAGATCGCCGGACAGATTGCTTATAACCCGCCGGACGGCGTCATCGTCACAGGCGATCTCGCCCGGCTGAGAGGTCAGACCGCGGCGTATGAGAATCTCAAGACGCTCCTGACGCCCGTGACCGAGCAACGACCGGTCTATCTCGGCCTGGGCAACCACGACAAACGCAACGATTTCACCGAGGTCTTCGGTGGATCCGCCGACGTCGGGATGACCGTGGAAGACAAGTGCGTCGCCGCAGCGGTTGCGGGGCCCATGCGATTGATCGTCCTCGACAGCCTGATCATGGACCGGGCAGCGGGCCTGCTCGGCCGGCCCCAGCGAACCTGGCTCAAGAACTTCCTCGAAGCCTGCGACGACCGGCCCACGATCCTGTTCTTCCACCACAGGCCCAGAATCGACCTGCTCGACACGCGACGCCTGTTCGACATCATCGCGCCGTGCGCCAAGGTCAAAGCCGTGGTCTATGGACACTCACACAAGTTCAGGTTCTCCCAGTACAAAGGCATTCACCTGATCAATCTGCCCGCGACAGGCTACAACATGTCGGGCAAGCAGCCGGTGGGCTGGATCGAAGCCAGACTCACGGACAAGGGCGGCCAGTTTACCCTGCACGCTCTCTGGGGCAACCGCAAGCTGAACGGCTGCACCGAGAATCTGTGCTGGAGATCGTAGCCGGATGGGAGAAGGCCCGCTCGGTCGCAGCATGGAGCCCGAGATAGGTCTTGCAGATCGCCTGCTGTTGTGGTAGAAGAGGACCATGACAGGAGCATCACATGGGGATTGTTCCGGCAGAGGCGAGAGGGTTTCGGTTCCTTGGGGCAGCACACGATGTTGAAGGCTTTGACGCGACGATGGGACAAACGGCGGTTTCTCACGATGAGCCTGGCCGCGGCGGGCGGAATGCTCACGCTGCCGCACGGGTGCAACCGGTCCGCCAGGCGGCCAGACACGACGCGGTGGGCCTTCTTATCCGATACACACATCCACGGCAATCCCCACTACCGATTCCGGGGTTTCTCGACCTATGAAAACCTCCAGAGGGTCGCCGACCAGATCGGCGAGGATATGCCCGAGGGCCTCGTCATCACGGGCGATCTGGCCCGATCCAAGGGCAGTTCCGAGGCCTATGAGAACTTCAAGTCCCTGCTCGCGCCGATTGCCCGCCATCGCCCGGTCCACTTGTGCGTCGGCAACCATGACCACCGTGAGGACTTCGTGCAGGCCTTCACCGGCTCTGCGGGCACCGCCGCGATCAAGGACCGGCATATCGTCACCGCGATGGCCGGCCCGATTCGAATGATCGTCCTCGACACCCTCCTGTACGTCAACACGTTCCCCGGCATGCTCGGCAAGCTCCAGCGACTCTGGCTGGAGACCTACCTGGGCGCCAGCGACGAGACGCCGACCATCCTGTTCTGCCACCACGCGCCCCGCGCCGATCTGCTGGACACCCGCAGGCTCTTCGAGATCATCTCGCCCGCTCGCAAGGTCAAGGCGCTCGTCTTCGGACACTCGCACCGCTATGAATTCACGCAGCGGGACGGGATTCACCTGATCAATCTGCCCGCGACGGGTTACAACTTCACGAGCGCCCAGCCGGTGGGCTGGGTCGAGGCCCGCCTGACCCGCGAGGGCGGCGAGTTCACGCTCCACGCGGTCGGCGGTAATATGAGCCAGCACGGCAGCACCCGATCTCTCCATTGGCGAGCATGACCCCAGGATGCGATCGCCAGCTTCCGCCAGAAAGTGGCTTCCAGATGACTGTTGACACGTACCTCGCAGGTCTCCATAATCGACCGTTGTCGACCTTGGGGTCGCCGCCCTCGATGGGTCGCCGCCGAGGGGGCGGAGGAAGCGTGAAGGCGGAGACAGTATGATATCGAAAGGGAAGGAGCATTCGATGGTCATCTTTGTGGGGAACTTCTCTGGCGACACGAGCGAGCAGGATCTGCTGGACAAATTCGAGCAGTATGGGCAGGTCACAGCCGTGAATATGATGCGAGACGAAATCTCGAACCACGTACTGGGTTTCGCATTCATCGAGATGCCCGACAGCGCCGCAGCTCACAAAGCCATTGCCGCTCTGGACCGGACGACGTTGAGGGGCGCGACCCTGATCGTCTGCGAAACGGCGCCGCGGATCGAGCGGCGGCGTTTTGTCCAGAAACAGTCTCCCTCCGCGCAGGTCTACGCGCCGGGCCAGGGCTGATCTGGGTGTTACAGGACAGCAGATAACCACGATCAACGGCCCATGGAGGCCTGGGAGCGGAACATGTTCAAGGCAAGCGATGTAGGCAAGAAGATGATCATCACGGTCCGGCCGGACACGCCGATCTATGACGCGATCCGACTGATGGCCAACCGCAATCTGACGGCCCTGCCCGTGGTGGACGCCGACTTGAACCTGGTCGGCATCCTGGCGGAGCGGGATGTCCTCAGACTCCTCTACGAGACGGCGGATCGCGTCGAACAGACGGTGGCCGACTACATGAGCACCCGTGTGGCCAGCTTGGACGTGAACGCCAGTCTGATCGATCTGTGCGACCAGCTCATCGATTCGAGCTCGAGGGTCATGCCCCTGACGGAGAACGGCAAGCTGGCCGCAATTGCCAACCGCAGCGATCTGATTCAGGGTATTCTGAGAGTCAAAGGCCAGGCGATCTGAACCCGCCCGCCTCGGCGGACCGGCGACGAGACCGCCTCCCGAAAGAGCATATGCCACCCGGGCCTGTGCGACCCAGGTGGCATACGTCGCTGTGTGGCTCTCTGGTGGGAGGAGAGAGAGCGGTTATCCTTTCACTTTCACCTTCACGGCCTTGCTCTTCTCAGCCTTCGGCAGCGTGACGGACAGAACGCCATCCTTGACGACGGCCTCGATCTTGTCCGGATCGACCTCCGTGGGCATCGGGATGTCCCTGCGGAACGAGCCGTAGGTGCTCTCCAGATGATAGTACCCGTCGCGCTTGTCCTCGTGGGACTCCTTCTTCTCGCCGCTGAGGGTCAGCGTGTTGCCGTAAACCGAGACCTCGATGTCGTCGGGCGTGCAGCCGGGAACCTCAGCACGGACCATGACGGCGTCGTCTTTTTCCGCAACGTCGATCGCCGGCCAGGTCCGTTCGTTGAAGAAGGACAGCGGCCTGTCCAGCCCTCGGAAGAAGCCGTCGAAGAGGTCGTCCATCTGGCTGCGAAACGAACCCAATTCATTTCGATTTCTACGAACCCATGGAACAATCGCCATATGCGTACCCCCTTTCTTGCCAAAACACGATTTCAGATCTTCTTCAGATTCGAATCCGCATTTCTTATGAAGGAGACTGCAAATCGCGTGCCAGGGCGGGATCGGCCATAGCGGCCCAGAAATCGGGGAATCAAATGAAGATTGACGCCCTCCAGGCATCCTATAGACTGTCAAAATGGCACTCTGGGCGTGCTGTGGGCATCGCAGACGTCCCAGGGGCCGTTGCGACCGCGGGATACAGGGAATATGCAGGTAGGGATTCACCAAAGGAAGGAAGAACACATGGACGATGTTCAAGGCACTCCACGTTGGGGCTCGATCCGCGCACAAGCCAACAACCCAACCGGTCGGCTCCGCCGCGGCGTGTGGACGGTCGGGGTCCGAATCCGCTTCCCTTCCGCCCGACTCCGGTGCAGCACGTGGGCGGCGGCGGTCTGAGCTGGCTGCCTGCCTTGCCATGGTCTGCGTGGCCCGTTGCGCGGCGGTCCCTTCGGCGGCGGGTTCGGCGGCTTCGGAGGTGGAATGGGACACAGGCCCGGCGGCCACGCGGGAGGGGGCATCGGGCACTTCGGAGGCGGGCGCGGAGGCCATTTCAGTGGCCGCGGCGCGGGCGGTAGTTGTAGGAGCAGACGAGATCGGAAGCGCCTGCCTTCGCGCCTGTTCACGATGCGCAACGCGCTGCTCGGAGCTTTCTTCCGGTTGTCGCCGGTTTCTTCCGGGTCCAGGTCCGCCGGGCAGGGGCGTCCAGATCCCTTCTCGCGATACGCACCTCCATACTTTGCTTTGCGACAAGGGCCTTATCAGCCCAGCTTGTGGCACCCCCGCCCTCGGGGGTGAGCCCAGCCGAGGGCGGCTGGGCCACATCAACGAATGCCCCCGTCGATTCACCCGGCGCGGCACAGGAGTTGCAGCATTGAGACAGAAATACCGCTGCTCTCGCATGGCCCTGGCGGCGGAGTCAGGAAGACGTGCAGCCGGATAGGCAACCGAAAGGAGTTAGACAACATGGACGTGTCCAGCATTGGATTGAACGCTCTCTTGGGCGCGTACGGAGCAAAGGCCTCCCATCGCAACGGCGACCTGGATCAGGCCACCGAACGCCTGATCCACGCCAAGGACAAGGACGGCAACGGGACGCTCAGTGCCGCGGAGATCTCGATTTCCGACGAGGCCTTCCAGTTGGCGGACGCCAACGCCGACGGCGAACTCAGCGCGGACGAACTCAAGAATTCGGTGGATGTCATTGGCAAGGAACTGGCGGCGCAAGGGCCGCCGCCCTCGCCGTTCGGCAGGGGGGCCGACGACGAAGATGACGACGAGGACTCCACGGAAACGGCGACCCTGGAGCAGATCTTCCAGCAGGCGGATGCCGACGGCGATGGATCGCTCAGCGTCGAGGAGTTCCAGGTCGCGGCGGCACGGATTGCCGAGCAAGCGCAGGCCCAGGAGCCGCTGGGGCCTCGCCCTCCGCACCCCGATTCTGACGAGGCGGCCGCACGACTGGTCCAGGACCTCGACGAGGACGGCGACGGCGCCCTGAGCGCCGGTGAGATACCGCTTTCATCCCGAACCTTCGACTCTGCGGACACCAACCAGGACGGCGTGCTCAGTCTCGAAGAGCTTCGGGCCGCATCCAGGCAGATCGCCGGAGAATCTGCCTCCCGACAGAAACCGATGCTGGCCTTCTTCCGGCAGGGTTCCGACGATACGACCGAGGCTCTGGATCAGATTGCCTGAGCAGGTTCCGGCCGAAGGAAACAACAGAAAAGGGTCTCCCGGCTGATGTGAGCCGAGGAGACCCTTTGTCGTTTCTGCAGGTTCGCTGGACGGCGCGCCGATAGGAGCGACAGTCAGCCGTCGAGGGTCCAGCCCTCGCGATACTTGCGGCTGAGCAGCTCGTTGGCCTCGGGGCAATTAGTGACCTTGCCCGTCGCGCCGTCATACTCGAGCTTCTTGCCCACGCGGTAGGCCACCAGACCCAGGAGCATTGTCTCGATCATCGTGCCGCTGTAGTCGAAGTCGCACGCGGTCTTGAGGCTCGGGTTCTTGCAGGCGTCGAGCCATTGCTTTTGGAAGTGCCCGAGGTTCGGGAGCATCTTGTCCTTCGGCCGGCGATTGTAGTAGCTCATGTCCGCGTCGTCGCCGAAGGGGATCAGCAGGCGGGAGGTGAAGTCGCTGAGCAGGTAGCCTTTGGTGCCCTTGAACAGTGCGCCGTGATCGATCTTGTTCAGATTGACCCACTCCCGCGGCGTCCTGGGCATGGCGCCGCCCTGATCCCAGTGAACGCCGATCTCGCCGCGCCAGTCGTTGGCGGGCAGCATGGCGTGACTCTCCATTGTAACCGGCGTCACATCGGGGTTGAACGGCTCGCCTTTGGCTTCCATCGTGGTGGGCAGGCCGTTGCCGACGATGTTCCAGACGATGTCCATCGTGTGGCTGCCCATGTCGCCGATCTGGCCGGTGCCGAAGTCCCAGTACATGTTCCACTGGAGGCAGTTCATGCCGGGGCCGCCGGAAAAGTAGCCGGGGTTGTACGGATGGAACGGCGACGGCCCGATCCACAGGTCGTAATGGAAGCCCTTGGGCGGCTCGCCCTCGGCGGGCAGATACCCCGGCCGGCGGATCTGCCGGTCGCCCCAGGCGTACGCTTCCTTCAACTCCCCGATCGCGCCGTCGTGGACGAGTTCCTGGATGCGGTTGAAGTTCGGGTACGCGTGACGCTGCATGCCGACCTGCGTGGCCAGCTTGTCCTTCTTCCGGAGCCAGTGGGCGCGGACGATGCGGGCCTCCTCCACACTGATGGCCAGCGGCTTCTCCATATAGCAGTGGAGATTGCGGTTCAGCGACCAGTTGGCGATGAACGCATGGGTGTGGTCCGCCGAGCAGCAGACGACCGCGTCGAGACCTTTGTGATCGAGGCACTTGCGCCAGTCCACGTACTTCGCAGCGTTCGGGAATCGCTTGGCGCCGAACTCCAGGTGATCCTCATTGATGTCGCACAGAGCGATCACGTTCTCGCCGGCAAGAGAGTCGAAGTGGGCCTCGCCCCGTCCCCAGGTGCCGATCAAGGCGACGTTGAGCTTGTTGCTGGGTGCGCCGGCGCCCGCGAGCACGTTGCTGGGCACGATGGACCATCCGGTCCCGACTACTGCGGCGGTCTTGAGGAAGTCGCGTCGTTGCATGTTGCTGTCCTCCTGTAGCTGTCAGATTACGGTTTCTTCACTTGAGGGTCCTGGGTCCGATCTTAGTCGATACTGCTGGAGACAATCAAGACCGCTCCTGGGGAATCGAGATTTCCGCGGATAGGTTGTTGACTTGTCGCGCGACGCTGCGACACTATGGGCACTATGACGAACGCACAGGGTAAGACACCGAGTGAGAGCACCGTGGAGACACGGTATCTGGTGATGCCGACGCAGGCCAACGCGCAGGGGACTGCCTTCGGCGGGGCCATCGTCGGCTGGATCGACATGACCGCGGCCATGGCCGCGCAGCGTCATTGCGGCCGGGAGGTCGTGACGGCCGGCATCGACTCGCTGGTCTTCCGCCAGCCCATCCGCATCGGCGACCACGTCATCCTCAAGGCCGCGGTCAACTACGTGAGCCGGTCCTCGATGGAGGTCGGCGTCCAGGTCGTTCGCGAGGACCCCTACACCGGCCAGCACGTGCTCGCCACCACGGCCCACCTGATGTTCGTGGCGCTGGATGAGAACAAGCGGCCCACTCCCGCGCCGTCCCTGCTGCCGCAGACGCCCGAGGAGGAGCGACGCTATGACAACGCCCGCCTGCGGGTGCAGGCCCGCAAGGAGCGTCTGCGAGCCATCGACCAGGAGAACCAGCCTTGACGGGCTGTCGTATGTACAATAGACGAGCATCGGCGGTGCTCGCAAAGGGGATAGGCACGTGGACGAAGACAAATACACAATCACCGACACGAAGCAGGACATCCTCAGCCATCCGAGGAGACGCGACACCATCCACGTCCTGACCCTTGACCCCATGCTGGCGGCCGATATCTGCGAGAGAATCGGCGCGGACAAGCGTCTCGTGCGGTGCAATGTGATCTGCCCGCGCGGGACGAATGTTCGGGATATGCTGGAGGCGATGGAGCGAACGGCGCCGGAGACCGCCGCCTCCCGACTGGTCCTCTTCGACGTGCGTCGCGCCACGTTGCCCAGGCTCCGACACGTCTTCAATGCGGTCGTTGGCTACAATCGGCGGGATTTCAACAGGCTGTGCTTCAGCATCTGCATCGGCGACGGCCCTCTGAATCTTTTTCGGGACGGCGCCTTCGCCGAACTGTTCGTCGCACACCTGGCGGCACAGCGGGTGGACTACCATCCGGCCGTCATCTTCTACGACCCCTTCCTGCACTACGAACCCAACGAGGCCTTCTTGCAGACGATCGACGACGACTTCGTCATCCCGGACTCCGTCCCGCAGCGGCTGGCCCCCTTCTTCAAGAGCGGCCAGATGAAGGTCAGCACGATCCGCCGGTTCTTCCGTGCGGTGGACAAGGATGACGAGACCCGCAAGAAACGCCTTCGCATGCTCCGGCATGTCTACAAGAAGCGACTGGCGGAGATCTTCGCGGGACAGCCGGAGCAGCTCAAGGATCTCCTGAGCCGCAAGGGCATCCAGTGGGCCAGCGAGAAAATGAACCTCTATCCGCTGTACTTCGAGGACTGGGTCTATGACCTGATCCGCCAGGCCCGCAAGAACGCGACAGCGAAGAATGGATGATGGATCATGGACGAAGGATGATTCGAGCGGTCCATCGCCCATAATCATCCATTGTCCATCAACAATCATCCTCGCTCAGTCCCATTTGTGCTTCCTGATCGCGCGGAGGATCTTCTGGGC
The DNA here is from genome assembly GCA_035342095.1 of Sedimentisphaerales bacterium. Lineage (GTDB taxonomy): Bacteria > Planctomycetota > Phycisphaerae > Sedimentisphaerales > Anaerobacaceae > PLanc-01. Next base: position 27,463 of record DAOQWL010000060.1, read on the forward strand.
GCATCGGAGGGCGGCCAGGCCCTCTTCCGCGCTGACTTCCGGGGCAAACTCCCGATCCTTGACGGCCCGCAGAAACGCTTCCTGCTCGAGACGGATCGGTTCCTTGTCGTCGATCTCGAGCTGCTCGATGTGCAGCAGGTCGGGCCAGTTGACGGTCGTCGGGTTGAAATCGCTTCGTTGTCGCCATTCCTTGATCATGCCGACGACGTTCTTGTTCGGATCGGTCTTGACGAGAATGCCGCTCTTCTTGAGGTAATCGACGCTCAGATAGGCCTGGCGGCTGAAGACGCGGACCCGACGCTCCGTCTTGAGCGCCAGCCGGGAGGCGGTGATGCTGGCGACGCACCCGTTGTCGAAGACGATCCGAGCGCTGCAGATGTCCTCGCCGCCCTCGATGACCGTGACGCCGACCGCGTCTACCCGTTTGATCTTGCTTCTCGCCAGGGACAGGATGATGTCGATGTCGTGGATCATGATGTCGAGCACGACGCCCACGTCCGTCGAGCGGAAGGGGTAGGGACTGACGCGGTGCGCCTCGATGAACTTCGGCTCGATGTCCAGTCGTTTCATGGCCTGGGCGACCGGGTTGCACCGTTCCGAATGGCCGACGGCCACGACCGTGTCGTACTTGCGGGCCAGGGAGACGATCTTGCGTCCCTCGCGCACGCTCGACGCCAGCGGCTTCTCCACGAGCACGGGGATTCGGCGGCACAGGAACAGCTTGGCCAGTTTCAGGTGTGTCGTCGTGGGCGTGGCGATCGTGACGGCATCGACCTTGTCGAACACCTCGGCGCAGTCCGTGCAGGCGGCGCAGCCGTACTTCTCGGCCAGTTGCGAGGCCTTGGTCTTGTCCGCGTCCACGACCGCGACGAGTTCGCTGTCGGGCAACTGGCTGTACACCTTGGCGTGGATCGCGCCCATCTTGCCCGCACCGACGACCGCTGTTCGTATCTTTTTGTTGTCTTCCATCGTAACCCGAGATTGGGGAATAACACTCATATGGCCCACCGAAGCGGCGGGACCGCAGTCTGCGGCTATTCGGTCCGGTGGCTCTCCAGGTATCGACCGAACCGGTGCTCACTGCTTCGGAAGATCGCATCGACCATGGCGCGCACGTTTTCGTCCAGCCCGTTCTGGGCCGCCAACTCTTTCGCGTTGTTCAGCAGCGTGCTGCCATGGCGGTACAGGAACCGGTAGGCGTCGAAGATCCGTTCCTGCTGCTCGGCGCTCAGTCCCGCACGGTTCATTCCGCGTTTGTTGACGCCTCGGATGCGAGGGGGATAGTGCCCGCTGACCATCAGGTAGGGCGGAATGTCGTGCGTCAGCCCGGCCAGACCGGCGATGTAGGACCAGCGCCCGATAGTGACGAACTGATGGGAGGCGGCCAGCCCGCTGAACCAGGCCCCCGTCTCGATCTTGACGTGCCCGCCGATCTGGACGAGGTTGCTCAGGACGATCTTGTCTTCGATGATTGCATCGTGGCCGATGTGCGAACCGACCATCAGGAGGTTGTCGCTGCCGACCCGGGTGGCGGTGCCGGCGTGCTTGCTCACGTGGATGGTCACGTTCTCGCGCACCACGTTGCGATCGCCCATTACCAGGGCGCCGGCCTCGTCGCCCGGACCCATTCCGAGGATTTGCGGATTGCAGCCGATCATGGAGTTGGGATAGAAATGGTTTCGCTGGCCGATCGTCGTATTGCCGGTGACGATCACCCTGGCTTCGAGGACCGTCCCGGCGCCGATCGAGACGCCGCCGCCAATCGTGCAATAGGGGCCGACGACCACGTCGTCGGCCAGCCGCGCGTTCTCTTCCACGACCGCGGTGGGATGGATAATCGCCATAACGGTGGTTCCCTTTCAACCGATTGTCGATTCTCGATTGTTGATCTTGGCTGCCATTCTTCTCCAATCAGAAATCAAACATCGAAAATCGTATTCTCTCAGACTGTCTCATCATCAACCAGAATGAACTTGATTTCCGCCTCCGCGGCCACGACATCCCCGACCATGGCCTGGCATCGGCAATGGGCGGTCCTGCGTCGCAGCCGGACCGTTTCGGCGATCAGGATGAGCTGATCGCCCGGGACGACGGCCTTGCGCAATTTCACACTGTCCATGCTCAGGAGCATGGCGAGTTTGCCCGTGTGCTCCAATCGCTGGGCGAAGAGCAGGCCGGAGACCTGGGCCATTGCCTCGACGATCAGCACGCCCGGCATGATCGGCGTTCCGGGAAAGTGCCCCTGGAAGAACTGCTCGTTGAAGGTGACGTTCTTGACGCCCTTGATCCGCGTGTCGCCCTCGATCTCGATGATCTTGTCGACGAGCAGGAAGGGATATCGGTGGGGGAGGATCTTCTGGATCCGCCGGATGTCGAGGACCGCGTCGGTCCCGAACCGGTCCATTCGTTCCTGCTGCTGGACCGCCTCGTACAGCTTGCGAACGAGCTGCTGGTTCAACGCATGGCCGCTCTTGTAGGCCACGATCCGCCCGATCACCGGACGGCCGACCAGCATGAGGTCCCCGATCAGGTCCACGATCTTGTGCCGGACGCACTCGTTGGGAAACCGGTAGACGTTCTTGACCGGTCCGTCCGTATCGATGACCAGCAGGTCGGAGGGATTGATGTGCGTGCCGAGCCCGCGAGCCCGAAACTCCCGGGCCTCCGCCTCCAGCAGGAAGGTCCGCGCCGGCGCCATGGTCGTCTCGAACGTGTCGGGCGCCAGGCGGTAGCTGAAGACCTGCCGACCGATGGCCGGATGACTGCTGTAGTCGAGATCGTAGGTGATGTTCAGCTCGCCGTCCGTGTCGGGCAAGGCGTAGATCGTCGCATCCGCGGCGCTGACGCTGACCGGTTTTCGGATGACGAATTCCTTGCGCGGGTTCTGCTGCTCGACGACGCCCGCGGTTTTGAGGCTCGTGAGGTACGCGGCGCTGCTGCAATCGGGCGCGGGCAGCTCAGGTCCGTCCACTTCGATCGTGAGGTTGTCGATCTCCAGGGCGCGCACCGCGGCCAGGCAGTGCTCGACGGTCTCGATGCTGATGTCGCCCTTCTTGATGCTCGTTCGACGGCTCCGCTCGGCGATGCTCGGAGCGGTCGCGGGGATGCGCACGGCGCTGGTGACGTCGGTGCGCACGAAGACGATGCCGGTATCCTCTGCGCCCGGGCGGAACGTCACCGTGGCCTCTTGGCCGCCGAACAGGCCCTTGCCCGTGAGCGTCGCCTCATCCTTTATCGTTTTCTGCAGCTTCAAGTTTATCTACCTTCGCCGTCAGGCGCTTGAGCTCCTGCGAGAATCTCGGCAGTCGGAGGATGTAGCCAACGACCCTCGCGGCCTCCTTGACGTCCATCGCAGGTGTCCACGCAAGCCGCTCTCCAGGCCCGACGCTGCTCGTCACCCCGGACTGGGCGCCGATCATGGTCCCGGCGCCGATCTCGATGTTGTCGGCCAGTCCGACCTGTCCGGCCAGAACGACCCCGTCTCCCAGGCGCGAACTGCCCGCGACGCCCACTTGGGCGGCAATCAAGCAGCACTTGCCGATGACCACGTTATGAGCGATTTGCACGAGGTTGTCGATCTTCGTGCCGGCGCCTACTATCGTATTGCCAAATTTCGCTCTGTCAACGCAGCAGTTGGCGCCGATCTCCACGAAGTCCTCGATGACGACCCCGCCGTTGTGGGGGATGAGCCGGTGGGAACCATCGACGAAGGCGTAGCCGAAGCCGACGGACCCGATCGTGCTGTTGGCCTGGATGACGACGTGGTTGCCCAGCAGGCAGTTGTGATACACGACGACGTTGGCGTCGAGCCGGCAATCGGAACCGATCCTGGTGTTCTGCCCGATGTGACAGCCGGCGGCAATAACTGTGTGGTCGCCGATCTGGACGTCATCGGCGATCACCGCGAACGGACCGACGCTGACGCCGTCCGCCAGTCGGACGCCGGACCCGATCCTCGCGGACGAGTCCACCCCCTCGACGGGCGGCTTGAGCCTTGGCGCAAACAGGCCCAGGGTCTGGATGAGGGCCGCGTTGACGTCCTTGACCAGCAGTTGCGGCTTCCCGAGTCCGTCGATGACCTTGGCCACGATCACGGCGGCAGCACGTGATGCCGCCACCGCTCCCTGGCGTCGGGCTTCCGTGACGAACGTCACGTCGTTCTCGCCCGCGGCTTCGATCGGAGCGATCCCTGCGATCGGACGATCCGGACCGACAGGCGTGCCCGCCACGGTGGCCCCGAGCCGTTCCGCCAGTTCCATGATGGTAAGAGTCATCTGCATTCCGCGATCCGATGTTGGCGTCATGGTTTGAGGGTCGCATCGGCATCGATGCGGGCGATCACCTCGCTGGTCAGGTCGATGCACCCGCCGGCGTACAGCACCTTGTGCGTGTACAACGTGAGCATCAGTTCCTCGCTGGAGATCGGGAACGCGGGCTCGCTCCTCTCCAGAACGAGGTCCAGGCCCTTCTCCTTGGCGATCTCCTGAGCGACCTTCATGAAGACCTGGTAGAGGTCCTCTCGCCACTTTTTCTCATCGAGCATGGACTGCTGCTTGAGGAAATCCTGCTGGCCCTGCAGCCGGGATCGCTTCTCGATCAGGACCTGCAATTGCTGCGCGTAGTCGGCGGTTCCCTCCCTGAGGGTCTTGAGCTCGGCCTCCTCGCCGTCCACTTCCTTCCGGAGGTTTTCCAGTTGGGCTCTGCCCTGGGAGAGGCGGGCCATCGCCTGGACGTTGTGCTGGGTGTGTTTCTGGGATTTCGCGAACATCTCGCTCATGCTCACGACTCCGATCCTCGATGTCGGGCCCGCCGGCTGGGACGCCGCACGCCCGTGATCCAGCACCGCCAACAACGCCAACGCGCACACCATGACTCCGCCGACCGCCATTTTGCCATTCATACAAAACCCTTTCTGACGTTTCCGTCTTGACGCTGTTTGCAGGCTCGACCTCTGCCTGCTGTCAGAACATGCCGCCGCCGGAGAAGCTGAACACCTGGGTTTCATCCTCCTCGTCCCGCATCAGCGGGGTGGCGATTTCGAATCGCATCGGCATATTCCCGAAGATCTGGGGCACCTTGATCTCGATGCCCGTGCCGATCGACAGACGGTAGCTGCCCGTGTCGATCGTGCCGGAGTCGGAGAACAACAGCAGATTGAAGTTCTTGCCGACCAGAGGGATCGTCATCTCCGCGCCGGCCAGGAAGACCCAGTCGCTGCCGACCGGGTCCCTCCGCCGCGGATTGAGCACGTTCGTTTGCAACCCACGGGTGCTGACGCCCCGGTACTCGAAGCCGCGGATTCCGTAGCGACTCGTGCCGCCGGCGTGGTACTTCTCGAACGGCGGCGCGTCGCCGATCACCGTCCCCGCGAGCAGCTTGCCCGCCAGGATGGTGCGCCGGCCGAGCACGTCCTCGTGCAGGGTGAAGTAGTGGACATAGCTGCCCTCCAGGAGTCCAAAGGTGTCGTCGCCGGCCACCTGCTCATAGGACGCGCCGACCGTCCTGCCTTGGGTCGGATCGTAGATATCGTCGACGCCGCTGTAACCCAGGCCGAAGCGGACGCCGTACAACTGGTTGTTCCCCTTGACATCCCGGATCTCCTGCGGCGCATCGTAATCGAGGTCCTCGACCTCGACGTTCTCCGCTCGAAAACCGATGCTCCTTCGCCACTGTTCGTTCAGGCGATGCTCGAAGCCGAAGCTGCCTTTGAGCCGTGACTCGTCGTAGGATTCCCGGTATCGCATGTAGCTTTGTCCGAGCGTATTGAACGTGATCGGCTCGTCCCGCCAGTAAGGATCCACGAAGCTGACGGAGTACTGGCTATACCTGGTGCCGGGCTCGAGACGGACGCTGAACCGTTGTCCGGCCCCGCGGAACGGCTTCCATGGCCTGAGCCATTCTCCCAGATCCTCCGGCGTGTCCGTGATGTCGAAGTTCTGCTGCTGGTAGATGATCTGGCCGAGCACGCCGCTGTCGCTGCTGAACCCCACGCCCGGGCGGATGATTCCACTCATGCCCTCTTCGATGTCTACGCGGACATCCTTGCTGTTGGGATCGCCATCCTCGGGAGTGACCGGGCGAATCATGACCTGGCCGGAGGCGGAGCCGGCAGCCCGCATTACGTATTTCTCCAGTCGTCCATTGCCCTCTTTCGGGGCTATCTTGGCGTTGTAGAACTCGCCGGGGGTGAAATTGTATTCATCCAGAACCCGGCGCGCCACCTTGTCCTGCGTGGTCTCGTTGCCCGTCACGTCGATGCGTCCGATGCGGAATTGTCCCCCCTCGCGGATGTCAAATGCCAGACGGACGAGGCTCTCTTCCACATTGGCTGTGAACTTCACGCTCTGGCGGACCTCGGCGTCCACGTAGCCGATCTCCCGGTATCGCTGCAGGATCGTCCTTGCGTCCCGGTCGGCGTCTCTTTTGAGACAGACATTGCCTTCCTGCGATCTCAGATTCGCCCGCAACTGCTCTTCGGTGAAATGGGTGTTTCCCGTGAAGGTGATCTTCGCCACGTGGAAGAGAGGACCCTCCTCGATCAGGAACGTCACAGCCATCGTCTCCCCGTCGGACGAGAGTTCGGTCTGCGATTCGATCTTGTAGTTCAGATAGCCTCGCCCGTAGTAGAATTCGCGAAGCCGGTCGACGTCGGCCTCGATTGCCTCATCGGTGAAGTCATACCGCCAGAGGAGCCATTTGCGTTCTTTGACTTTGACGATCTGCCGGAGCGTTCTGGCACTGAAGGCGTCGTTGCCGATGAAGTCGATGCGGCTGATCTGGACCCGCGGCCCTTCCTCGATCCGGTACAGCAGGTGTCCGTCAGACAGTCGATCCCGGTCCAGCGTGACCGCGACGGAGGTGTAGCCGACCTTGCGATAGACCTCGGCAATGGTCAGGCGGCCGCCTTCCGCCAGAAAAGGATCCAGGCGGTCGCCCAGCTCGAATCCCAGTCGTTCGCGCAGGACGTGATCCTTGTACTTCTCGTTGCCCTCGAACTCAATCGACTTGATGATCCCGGCGGATGCGGAATCGCCGAGCGTCGATGGCTGATTCGGGGCGCCTGCAGGGGGTTGGTTCGGCTCGACGGTCCTCTGTGGGTTCGGATCGTTCGGTTCGGCCGCAACACACGGACTCACAGGTCCCGCCAGGGCAAACAGCACCAGGAGAACGGCAATAGCATCCTGCATCTCGATCATTTGTCATCCATCATCAATGATCCATCATCCATCAGAACGGTACGGCTTCCTGCTCGATTTGCGCCAGGTTCTCGAACCGCGTGCACTTCTCGCGGAACGTGAGTTTCACGGTGCCGGTCGGACCGTTTCGCTGCTTGGCGATAATGACCTCGGCGGTATTGTCGGGCTCGTAATCCTCTTCTCCGCGATGGTAGTAGTCTTCGCGGTGCAACAGCATGACCACGTCGGCGTCCTGCTCGATGCTCCCGCTCTCGCGAAGGTCGCTCATCCGAGGGCGGTGATCCTCCCGACCCTCGGGCGAACGGTTCAACTGGCTCAGCACGATGACCGGCGCCTCCAGCTCGCGGGCGAGCGACTTGAGGTACCGCGAAATCGTGGAGATCTCCTGCTGTCGGGATTCGACCTTGCCGGAGCCGACGTGCATCAACTGGAGATAGTCCACCATGACGCAGCGGATGCCGTAGGCGCTGCGGAGACGACGCGCCTTGGCGCGAATCTCCAAAGGGGTCAGTGCCGACGTGTCGTCGATGTAGATGGGCGCCTCCGAGATGACGCCGCAGGCCTCCACCAGCTTCTGGTAGTGTTCGGTGTTCAGCATGCCCTTGCGGACGAGCTGGGCGTCCACCCCGCTGTAGCTGCACAGGAACCGCTCGGCCAACTGTTGCTTGCCCATTTCCAGCGAGAAGATCGCCAGGGGGATCTTCTCGATGATCCCGACGTGCTCCGCGATGTTCAGCGCGAAGGCCGTTTTGCCCATGCTGGGCCTGCCGGCGATGATGATCATCTCGCCTTTCTGCAGCCCGCAGGTCATGTCGTCCAACTGGTAGTATCCTGTCGGCAGGCCTGTGACGTGGGTGCCCTCGCGCTTTTCGATCAGCTCGTAGGCCTTTGTGACGAGGTCCTTCATGGCGACGGCGGAACTGGTGATCCGCTTGTCCGTCACGGCGAAGATCCGCCGTTCCGCGGCATCGAGCTTCTCCGCCGCGTCTCCGCTCTCGTCGTAGGCGTCGGTCAGGATCTCCGTGGCCGCGATGATCGTCTCCCGCAGCAGCATCTTCTC
>DAOQWL010000061.1:0-35228 GCA_035342095.1 Sedimentisphaerales bacterium
CGGACTCGGATTCGGGCTCGGATCGCGCGCGGGCCTCTTCGGTTTCGGATTCGGATTCGAGCCAGGCATGTGGCACCCCCGCCCTCGGGGGTGAGTCCGGGAACGACCCGACCGGCGGCGGCTGCCAGGATTTCCCAGCCGCGGGCAACCGCCACGATTCCCCAGGCAAGGGCGGCTCCGAGGATTCCCCAGCCGGGGGCGGCTGGGCTACATGGCTTCGCCTTTCGCACGTCGCAGGTCGCGATTCTTTGCCAACCCTGCGATGCCCGGCCGGGGCATGTGGCACCCCTGCCCTCGGGGGTGATTCCTGCAACGACCCAGCCGGCGGCGGCTGCCAGGATTTCCCAGCCGGGGGGGCTGCCAGGATTTCCCAGGCAAGGGCGGCTCCGAGGATTCCCCCGCGCGGGGGCCCCTTCACCGTGTGGTTCGTCAAGCGCTCCGATGGCTCCATCCGGCGCATGGTCTGCCGAAGCGCTGAAGGCGTCCCCCCCCCCCCGCGCCGGGCGCGCGACGCAGCGCTGCGTCTGGTCACCGTCACCGAGCTCGACAGCGGGGAACCCCGCTGCATCCCCCTGGAGGGCATCCTATGTCTGACCTGCAACAACCAATCGTTTCGCGTAACCGACGCGCCCCGCGCGGCCGCATGAACGCGTCCAACACCGGCGAAGGCTCCTCGCCCGTGATTCCCCGACGCGCGCCGCGCGCGTCTGAACCCCTTCGGCGATCTCATCTGTCCCTCGTGCGGCGCGCAGCTTCTCACCCCCGCAGGACACTACGTGTGCTCCGGTCTTGGGCGCTGCTCGATCTGTTCGGCGGAATTCCGCGTCACGACAGCCACGGCGCGAGGAGCCAATCGGCGCGCCGACGCCCTCGCGGCGAGGCTCGCCATGGAGGACCTGAGGAATGCAGGCGATGCGTAACCAGCCCGATGGGCGAAGCGCCCCCGCGCGCATCGGCAAAATGCGCCGATCCGCCGACGCGACGAGCCGCCAGGCCGCCTTGATCCTGGAACGCTTCGCGTCCGAGCGTCGCACCGAAGGGGCGTTCTACCTGCGGTTCCTGCGCCTGGCGCCGATGGAAATCGAGGCGCTCGCGCGCCACTGGCGCCTCGATCCAGCCGACCCGTAGCGCGTCTTCCGGCGCGTCTGCCGCTTCTTTGTCCTCTGATCCGTGCCGCCGACGGCATTGTGGTCGCCGCTTTCCATGTCCCCACCCGCCCTACCGCACTGTTACGGTATTGTAGTGCCGAGTGACGCCGGGTCAAGGGGATGAAGTGGGTTGCACAGGGAAGGCGGAATCGGTACAGTGCATCGCCGGTCGTGTGGCCGGGGGGCAGGGGGGTGCAGAGTCAGGATGGAAGTATGTTCGATTTGAGTTCGACAGGGTGGCTCCTGGTGGGCCTGTGCGCCGTGCTGACCGGGGTGAGCAAGACGGGCATCCCGGGCCTGGGCATCCTCATGGCGCCGCTGATGGCGATGGCATTCCCCGAGCACACCCGCCTTTCGACGGGGATTCTCCTGGGGATGCTCATTCTCGGGGACCTCTTCGCGGCGGGCTACTACCGCCAGCGAGCCGAGTGGAAACACGTGGTCCGCCTGCTGCCGCCGGCGTTCATCGGGATCGTGGCCGGCTGGAAGGCCATGGACTACGTCAGCGACAGCCAGCTTCAGCCGATCATGGGTGTCATCGTGCTGGCCATGCTTGGCCTGAACTACTGGCGGACCCGCGTGGGCGGCGAGAATCCCCCGATTCCCCACCAGTGGTGGTTCGCGGCCCTGATGGGTTTCATCGCGGGAGTGACGACGATGATGGCCAACGCCGCGGGCCCGGTCATGATTATCTACCTGCTGGCGATGCGATTGCCTAAGATCGAGTTCATCGGCACCAGTGCCTGGTTCTTCTTCGCGGTCAACTGGCTCAAGGTCCCGTTCAGCGCCAACCTGAACCTGATCACCAGGGAGTCGGTCAAGCTGGACCTGATGATGCTGCCATTGATCGCGCTGGGCGCGGTCGCGGGAATCCTGTTCCTCCGGCGTGTTCCGCAGAAGGTGTTCAACAGTCTCGTGCAGGTGCTCGCGGCCGCGGCGGCGGTCAAGCTGCTGTTCTGAAGCGCTGGTTCGGAAAAAGCCGGATCGGGCCTGTATTCTTCAACGGAATCTCTTGGTCCGTGGCCCAGCCGCCCCCGGCTGGGGAAAGAACACCCCCGAGGGCGGGGGTGCCACAGGCGACGTTCGGAGTTCCGCCTTCAGGCGGGTGAAGACCGCGTAAACGCGGAACTCCAAACAGATTCGCCTTTTTCCAAGGCGGGGGAAGAAGACAAGACTGTCCGACCTTCTGACCTTCTCAACTTCTCACCTTCCGGCTCCGATCTGGTTTTTTCTGAGCGGCGGTCAAGCTGCCGTTCTGACGCCCTGGACACGCGGTGGTTTTCCTTGTTCCTTTCGAGCTGCCCCGAGATAATGTGCGTATACGCCGTCGCGCGAGCGGAATGTGCCCGTCCGCGCGATGGGCGGTTCTGTCGGGAATGACATGGCGATGTGCGAAGATGACGCCCACTGCGAGTCGGACCGCCTTCGGATGATCGAACGCGATCTCCGAGGTCGGGACATTACGGACCCGGACGTGCTGCGGGTCATGGGCGAGATTCCGCGCGAGGAGTTCGTGCCGTTGGAGCAGCGGGACGGGGCCTATCTCGATCAGCCGCTGCCTATTGGGGGCGGACAGACGATCTCGCAGCCGTACATCGTCGCCTTGATGACCCAGCTTCTGCGGCTCACTCGCGATTGCGAGGTCCTGGAGGTGGGGACGGGCAGCGGATACCAGACAGCGATCCTGGCTCGCCTGGCCAGGCGGGTCTGCACGATGGAAAGGCTGCCGGAGCTGTTGGCCGGCGCCCAGGGGGTCTTGGGGAGGCTCGGTATTGACAACGTGTCATACGAGCTGGGCGACGGCAGTCTCGGCTGGCCGATGAGTCGGGTCTTCGACCGGATCATCGTCACAGCCGCGGTGCCGGACTTCCCGCCGCCGCTGGTGGGACAGCTCGCGGAGTCAGGCGTGATCGTCGCCCCTCTGGGGCAGGAGGCCGTGCAGCAGCTTGTGGTTGCGGAGAAACGCCTGGGGAAACTGATCGAGAGGGATGTCACCAATTGCCGTTTCGTGAGACTCATCGGCGAGCATGGCTTCGTATGCAGGATGTGACAGATAGACCGCTTGCCGGCGGGGAGGGCATCGCGCCTTCGATGCCGGTGCAATATCTCAAGGGGGTGGGACCGTCGCGGGCGGTTCTCTTCGACAAGCTGGGGGTGCGCACCGTTGCGGACCTGCTGGAGTACTTTCCTCGCGACTGGATCTTCGCGCCGGACCGGATCAAGATCGCCCGGATGAAGCCCGCGGAAACTGCGACGATCCTGGCCCGGGTGGAGTCCATCGACTACCAGGCGTGCCGTCGGCCGGCGATCTTCGAGGTGCTGGCCGCCGACGAGACAGGCGTCTGTCGGATCGTCTGGTTCAACGGCGGATACCTCCGCGGTCAGATCTCGCTGGGCCAGCTCATTCTGGCCTCGGGCAAGGCGGGGGTCTACAAGCACCAGCTCCAGATGACCAATCCGAAGTTCCTGCTGCTCGACGAGGCGCCGGAAGAGCCCGAGAAACACTTCAGCGGCGGCGTCTATCCCGCCAGCGGCCGGCTCAGCAGCCGGCAGATCAAACAGATCATCCTGCCTGTGCTGGAGCGTCTGGACGATCTCGTCGATGAGTTCCACGAGCCGGCGGTTCTCCAGGATCTCAGCCTGATCGGTCGAAGAGACGCCTTCGCGTGGATTCACATGCCCCCCGACGAGGAGAAGCTCCGCAAGGCCCAGCGAAGGCTCAAGTACGACGAGCTGTTTCTGATGCAGCTCGGCCTGGCGCTGCGCCGCTATCACACGCAGCATTGTGCATCCGCGGCGGCCTGCACGCGGAGCGACGAGATCGACAGCCGGATTCGCAGGCGGTTCCCCTTCCTGCTCACGGAGGATCAGAACGCGGCCATCGAGGAGATCGTGCGGGACATGGGCCGGACCACGCCGATGAATCGCCTGCTCCAGGGCGACGTCGGTTCCGGCAAGACCGTCGTCGCCCTGTACGCGGCGCTGCTGGCCATCGCCAACAAGACGCAGGCGGCCATCATGGCGCCGACGGAGATCCTGGCTTCGCAGCACTTCCTGAGCATGGAGCGGTATCTCAAGAACAGCCAGGTCCGCAGAGTCCTCCTCACCGGCGGCATCACGGGCAACAAGCGAGAGGAACTCCTCTCGCAAATCAAGGTTGGCGAGATCGACATTGTCGTCGGCACGGTGGCGCTGCTCCAAAAGGACATCGAGTTCCGGCGGCTCGGCCTGGCGGTCATCGACGAGCAGCATAAGTTCGGGGTCCACCAGCGCGCCGAGCTGCGCAAGGACGGCGTCCCGCATTGCCTGGTGATGACGGCCACGCCGATCCCTCGCACGCTGGCAATGACCGCGTTCGGCGATCTGGACGTCTCCGTGATCCAGCACCGCCCGCCCGGTCGGGGGGCGATCGTCACCCGCTGGGTGGACCCGAAGGACCGCGAGAACGCCTATGCCTTCATTCGCGACCGGCTGCGGGCGAGGAAACAGGCCTACGTCGTCTGCCCGCGGATCGCGGCGGTCGAGGAGAGCGGCAAGGACATCAAGGCCGCGACCGACACCTGGAAGGAACTGTCGGAGCGGGTCTTTCCCGAGTTTCAGGTCGCACTGCTGCACGGTCGGATGTCCTCGGCGGAGAAGCACGAGATCATGGCCGGCTTTCGCAAGGGCCGAATCGACGTCCTGGTCTCCACCGTGGTGATCGAAGTCGGCGTCGATGTCCCCAACGCGACGATCATGGTGATCGAGGCGGCCGACCGTTTCGGCCTGGCGCAACTCCATCAACTGCGGGGCCGGATCGGGCGGGGCGAGTCGAAATCCTACTGCCTTCTGTTCGCGGAGACGGACAACGAGGTCGCCAGGAGCCGCCTGGAGGTTATGACGAGGACGACCGACGGGTTCGAGATCGCCGAGGAGGACCTGCGAATCCGCGGGCCCGGCGAGCTGTTCAGCGCCCGTCAGCACGGGCTACCCGATATGAAGATCGCGAACATCATCGAGGACTACGATCTGCTCGTGATCGCGAGGCGGCACGCCTTCCAGGTGATTTCCGCGGATCCGGCGCTGTCACAGCCTGAGCACCGGAATCTCCGTCGGGCGCTCGTGACGAAATTCGGCAGCTCCCTCAGCTTTGCGGACATCGCCTGACGCCGATTTTTGCTGGAAGTCGGTCGCGGGAAGGTGTAAAAAGGCCCCGGCTGTGCCGACACGAGCCACTGCTCTATGAAGATAGCGTATAGAAACAATCTGCTGGAGGACGTTCTGGCGGGCGTCCGGGCGGTCGCCTCGTTCATTGCGGTGGCGTCCTTCGCTCTGCTGTTCGGGTTCTACGACCCGCCGGTGCCGGAGCCCTTCGTGTTCGCCGTTCAGTCCGCGGTGTTCTCCGTCTTCCTGGGTTCCAGCGTCCTTCGCCTGTTCAACGCCCGGTTCAAACGCGAGTACCTCTACGCCAACTGGTATGACATCCCGGCGTTGCTGGCGTTGGCGGCGGTCGTGCTCGGCGCCAGGCGATGGTTCGGCGACGCCGATGTGGTTCGCGTCCGCCACTTGGCCGTCGCGATCTACCTCATGTTCGAGGTGACGATCAAGTTCTTTCTCCTGTCGGTCCGCCTGGCGGCCACCGGTCGCAACCCGAGCCGGACCCTGGTGGCCAGCTTCGTCGTTCTGATCGTAACGGGCGCCGCATTGCTCATGCTGCCGAAGGCGACGCCGGGACGGACGTCCCTGCGTCCCATCGACGCGCTGTTCACGTCCACCAGCGCCACCTGTGTCACCGGTCTGGTCGTCGCCGACACCGGCAGCGATTTTACCTTCATGGGCCAGGTGATCATCCTGGTCCTGATTCAGCTCGGCGCCCTGGGCATCGTCGTGTTCGGGGCGGTCTTCGCCTTGCTCCTCGGGCAGGCGTTGACGCTCCGCGAGACCGTGGCGATGCAGGATCTGCTCAGTTCGGAGACCGCCAGCCGGATCGGCAGCACGATTCTCTTCATCTTCGTCGTGACGGTCATCGTCGAGGCCGGAGGCGCCTTGAGTCTGTACGGGATGTGGGACGACGTGCCGACGTGGGATGCCCAGACCCAGTCCCGATGGTTCTTCAGCATTTTTCATTCCATCAGCGCCTTCTGCAACGCGGGCTTCGACCTGCTGGGCGACAGCCTGATCCGCTACGACCGTCAGTGGCAGGTCTACGGGATCATCTGTCCGCTGATCGTGCTGGGGGGCCTGGGCTTCGGGGTCCTCCACAATCTGGTGACCCTGTTCCTCGACCGGGTGCGCCAGATCTGGGCCCGGCGGGTCCGTCGGCAACTGTTGTTCTCCTCGGATGTGCCGAGGAGGATGCGCCTGCAATCGAAGATCGCGCTGAGCGTCAGCGCCCTGCTGATCGTGGCGGGGGCTGCGGCCATTCTGCTGCTCGAACGGTTCTCGGGCTCGACGTCTGCGGGAAGACCGGATGTTCTGACCGCGGTCTTCCAGTCCGTGACGGCCCGGACCGCCGGCTTCAATACGGTCCCCATCGGCGACCTGACGCCCGCGAGCCAGTTCATCCTCATTCTGCTGATGTTGGTCGGCGGATCGCCCGGATCGACCGCGGGCGGGATCAAGACCGTGACGCTGGCCGTCATTCTCATGACGGTCGTGGCCGCGCTGCGCAAGCGAGGCGAGCTGGAGGTGTTCCATCGTTCTATCCGCGTTGCGGTGTTGCGTCGAGCTGTCACGATCGTCGTGATGTTCGTTGTCGCCATCGTCCTGGCCACGCTGGCCTTGACGATCACCGAGCGATCCCATTACCCGAGCGAGCACACCCTGCAGGACCTGGCTTTCGAGGTGGTGTCCGCGATCTGCACGGTGGGCCTGTCGACCGGGTTTACACCGGCTTTGACAGACGCCGGGAAGCTGATTATCATAGCCGTCATGCTGTTCGGGAGGCTTGGGCCGTTGACCGTGCTGGCGATGCTGACCTTCAATCTCCGGCCCGTCCGGTACAGCTATCCCGAAGAGGTGGTGATCGTCGGGTGATCCGATGAGGATTTGACATGAGACGTTTTGCAGTCATAGGTCTGGGACGGTTCGGGAGCAAGCTCGCCATTGCCCTGTCGATGAGCGGCGCGGAGGTGATTGCCATTGACAAGGACCGCGACGCCGTCGATCTGATCCGCGATCAGGTCAGCCACGCGGTCCGTCTGGACAGCACGGACGAGGGGGCCCTTCGCGCCCAGGGCGTGCACAACGTGGATGTTGCGATCATCGGCATGGGCCAGGAGGGCTTCGAAGCCGCGATCCTGACGGTCGTGACCCTCCGCCAGATGGGGGTCCAGCAGATCTACGCCCGCGCCGAGAGCCTCACGGCGGGCGAGGTCTTCGAGAAGGTCGGCGCCACGGAGGTGATCTACCCCGAGATCGAATCCGCCCAGCGATGGGCCTACAAGCTCATCGCGCCCCAGATCGGCGAGAAGATCGACTTCGCGCCGGGCTACAGCCTGGCGCGGATCGAGGCCCCCGAGAGCTTCGACGACAGGACCGTCATGGACTTGCAGCTCCGCCAGAAGTACAACGTCAACCTCGTGCTCATCAAGCGCAGCGACGACAGTCGGGCCAAGAAGAGCGAGAAAGGACCGATCATCGCGGTCCCCATGCCCGGCACCGTCGTCTACAAAGGCGACATCCTCATGATCGCGGGCTCCGACGGCGACCTCGCCAAACTCCCGCAGGAGTAGAGGCAACAGGGACTGATCCGGAGTCCGACCCTCCGGGCCAAGAGTTCATCGCTCTGGGGCCACCAGTATGAGGTTGTACAAAGGAAGCTGCCGCCACGGGAGATAGGGCAACGCAGGAGCGCGACCTGAGCTGGTGACGATCTGCTTCGATAGCCAGGGCGCCGGGCGCGACGACAAGATGCTGCTCGCGGCGATTGATCACCTGTGTGACCTGGAGACACGCACAGGCGGGCCGGAGCACCGTCTCTCGCGGATCGAACGAGGCAAAGACTGAACCGGATTCCGGCCCTTCGGGCCGGGCATTTTCCGCTTTCCGCCAGCAGCATGCTATTGGCCCAAAGCGCCAAATGCCCTTTGCCGGACCGCCTCGGGCCGGCCGCTCTGCGAGAAGAGAAGACATCGGTTCCGACGAAATCATGCCATGGAGCTCAAGTGTGTGCGGTACTGGCGGAGGAGGTCCAAGAGGTGCTGCATGTCGGGGGGCAGGGGGGCTTCGAATTTCACCATTTCGCTCGTCGTCGGGTGGCGGAACTCGATGCTGAAGGCGTGCAGGGCGCAGCGGGCGATCACCGGTTCCTCGACCGCCTGCTCTGCGTCGGCCAGTTGCCAGGGGTAGACGAGCTTGCCGCCGTACATGTCGTCGGCGACGATGGGATGTTTGATGTGCGAGAGGTGGACGCGGATCTGGTGGGTCCGGCCGGTCTTGGGCGAGAGCTTCAGCAATGAGAAACCGCGAAAGGCCTCCAGCACCTCGTAGTATGTCACCGCCTCCTTGCCGATCTCGGGGCGGACCGCGTACTTCTCGCGGATCTGCGGATGCACGGCCAGGGGCGCGTCGATCTTGTCGGCGTCCAGGTCGGGCGTCCCGTGCACGATGGCCAGGTAGGTCTTCCGCGTCTGGCGGTCCTCGAACTGCTTGGCGATCTTCCACTGGGCAGCTTCGTGCTTGGTGACGATCATCACGCCGGTGGTGTTGCGGTCGAGCCGGTGGACGATGCCCGGTCGGAACTCGCCGAGTCCGCTGGAGAGCTGGTCGGAGTAGTGGACCAGTGCGTTGACGAGCGTGCCGGACTTGTTGCCCCTGGCGGGGTGGACGATCAGGTCCGCCTGCTTGTTCAGGATGATCAGGTCGTCATCCTCATAGAGGATATCCAGGGGGATGTCTTCCGGCGTGATCTCCTTGCTGGGCGGCTCGGGGATGACCATCTGAATGATGTCGCCATGCTGGAGCTTGAGGCTCGGCTTGGCGGGCTTGCCGTTGACGGTGACGTCGCCAGCGCGGATGGCGTCCTGGAGGAAGTGCCTGCTGAGATTACGGAATCGGCCGTGAAGGTACTTGTCGAGCCTTCGCTCGCTGATGCCGACGCCCACGTGCAGGGTCACCGGCCGGCCCCTGAGATCCTGCAACTCATCCATACATCAACAATGAAGAACCCTTGATACCCGCGAGCGGGAAATCCGAAACTCGAAACACGAAGTTCGAAACAAGCACGAATGACAGAAACCCGAAATCCAAAACGGGACGTCCGACGGGCGACAGCGTTTGGGTCATTCGAATTCTGGTCCTTCGGACTTGTTTCGGATTTCGGATTTTGTGCTTCGTGCTTTCTCTCATCATCCTCCTGCGGGCTGGTTCGCATCGCCAGCGGCCGGGGGAGTCGTCGCAGCCGGCGTTTCGGGCGTTGCCACGGCGGGAGTGGTCGGAGCCACCGGACCGATCATCGGCTCGCTCGGGACCGGAATCGCCGTGGGATCGCTGGCGGCAGTGCCCGGGATCTGGATCGTCGGCGTCGTGGCCTGGGGCTCTGCCGGCGCCGGTTTGAACACCACCTGGGTCTTGAAGTCGTCCATGATCTTGAGCCGGTACTCAGCGGCCGCCTGGGCGACGGTGCCTGCGTACTCGGGCTTCTGGGCGGTCGTGCGGTAGACATCGGCTGCCTGCCCGAAGTTGCCGAGTTCCTCTTCGCACAGTCCGAGTCCGAACTGGGCGGCCGCCGCCAGGGCGGGATTCGAAGGCTTGCGGTCCAGGGCTGCCTGGTAGCTGGCCTTGGCCTTGCCGATCTGGGCGGCCAGATCGTCTTTCGTGGGGTCCGTCAGACGCAGGTGCAACTCGGCGCGGAGCGCCTCGCCTCGCTTGATGAGCGCCAGGGCGGCCATGTCGTTGTTCGAAAGGCCATCCGCGAAATCCTGCAGATCCTGGGCGATCGGCATCAAGGTGTACGACTGATCGGTGCCCTGCGCCGCGGAGCGCATGACCGTGTTGATCTGCTCGGGCACCTGCGAGACCAGACGCGTCAGCCGTTCCCGGTTGCGCGCCCCGGCGACCCCGACCCAGTAGTGGCTCACGATGTACACGAGAATCGCCGCGACGACGACGACGCCCGCGACCGTGAGATTCTTGCGGTTCTGCTTCGCCCACTCCGGGAAATTCGCCAGCCAATCCGCCAGTTCGTTGGTCTTCAGTTCATGCCGATGATCCGATTTCATTATCGTTCTCCGTGTCCACGTCTCAAGGTTCGGTCCGACATTATCGGGCCACTCGAAAGACAAACACATATGATAACACAACTCCTTTTGCCTTGCAACGCAACTATCGTGATGCTAAAATTTTACGTCTCGCATCGAGACCCGCCGATGAATAGCCGGGCACGCGGAGCGTAGGACCCCGTTCTTCCGCGGGCGCTGTGGGATGGAATGCCAGTAGTGGGGATGGATAGAATGCCAAACGCGAAGGTCGTTCACACGAGGGTGCCCGTCGTCCTGCTTGTCATTGCCGTTTGCCTGACTGCCTGGACGCCCGTCGCCCGGGGGGCGGGCGAGGTGAAGGCCCGCATCGGCGCGATCTGGGATGCGCAGCGGTACATCGGGGTCGACGAAGTCAAACCCGGCATGGACGCCTACTGTCTGACGGATTACGGCAACGGGATCGAGAAGTTCGCGTTGAAGGTCCTCGATGTCGTCCACGATATCGATCCGGGTCGCAACGCGATCCTTGTCATGGGCATGGACGAGCGATTCCTGCACACCGGCCCGGTGGGCGGTTGCAGCGGTTCGCCCGTCTACATCGACGGTCGCCTGGCGGGGGCGCTGGCCTTTGGCTGGACCTTCTCGAAGGATCCCCTGTACGGCGTAACGCCCATTGCGGAGATGCTGGAGGTCGGCCTGATGGATGGCTTGGGCGCCTCGTCGTCCTCCTCCCGCTCGCAAGCGGCAGCCCTGAGTTTCGATTTCTCCCAGCCTATCGATGTGGTCCAGGCCGCCCAGGGACTCGCGCCGAAGAGCCCGATGGGAACGGCAACTGCCGGCGGGGCGGCAATGCTGCCGTGTCCGGTGCTGGTTTCCGGCCTGTCCCCCGAGGCCTGTCGTCGCGTGGCCGGACAGCTCGAAACGATGGGTTTCATGGCCACCCCCGGTCTGAGCGGCAGCGCCGAGTCGACGCCGCAGGGGCAGGCCGCTCTCGTTCCCGGCGGCACGCTCACCATGCCCGTCGTGACCGGCGACATCAAGGTCAACGTCCTCGGCACGGTCACCGAGGTCCGAGATGGACGCGTCTACGGGTTTGGACACAGCTTTATGGGCTACGGTCCGACAAACCTGCCCATGGCCGGCGGAAAGGTCTACACGGTGATTTCGAGCGTCCAGCGTTCGTTCAAGCTGGGCGCCAGCACGGACATCGTGGGTGCGATCACCATCGACGCGGAAGGCGCCGTCTTCGGACGGCTCGGCGCCAAGGCGGATATGATCCCCGTCAGCGTGCGGGTCGAGCGGTTCAACGCCCCTGAGCCTCGCGAGTTCAGATGCCAGGTGGTTCGCAATGAGACGCTGACGCCGGGGCTGGTGCGGTCGGCCCTCGTGGGTGCGACGTTCCAGGTGGGGGCGTTTCCGCCTGAGCACAGCATTGAATACCATGCGTCGATCGATCTCGAAGACGGCCAGTCGATCCGGTTCGGCAATGCGTCCGCGAATATGGAGCTGGCCGAGCCCGGCAGCGAGATCATCGGAGCGCTGAATATGTTGATGAACAATCCCTTCGGCGGGGCGGCCGTCAAGGCCGTCCAGTTCGACGTCCGCATGGAAGCCCGGAACATCGACTCCTACCTCTGGTCGGTCGATGTTGCCGACCCGAAAGTCAAGCGGGGACAGGAGATCCGGGCCGAGGTCGTCATCGAGTCGTACCTGAAGGAGAAACGCAAGTATCAGATCGGCATCCGGGTCCCTGCGGACCTGCCGGCGGGCAAGTACAATCTGATGTTCCTCGGCGCCAACGACTACCAGGGTTTCCTGCGAAAATCCGTCCCGTACCGGTATGTCGCAGCGAGTTATCAGACCCTCGTGGATGCCCTGAACGCGGCTCTGAACGTCAATCGCACGAAGCTGTACTGCCTGTTGGTCCTGCCGCCGGATGGGATCATGCTGGAGAAAGCGGAGCTGCCGAAGCTGCCGCGCACCAAGGCATTGGTCCTTCAGAGTGAGAAACGGGCGGTGGCCGCCATGCCGCACGCGCAGTGGATCGAGACCGTAGTGGAAACCGGCACCATCGTCGCCGACAAGGAAACAGTAGCCATCACGGTAGAGGAGTGATCGAGCCGTGAAGCACAGGAGGAATCATGAGAAACGGACTTCATCATAAGAATCGCAGATCGGCGGCAGCCGTGTTGCTGAGTGTGGCTCTCCTGACTTCGGTCGCCTCGGCGGTCACCAGCAAGATCACACGCCATGCCAGCAGCAAGGATCTGCTGGCGGGCGAGAGCACAGGCGTCATCGTGACCTCTCGCGGGACCATCCAGCTCGGGCGGGCGGCCAAGACGCTCGCCGGCGAATTCGACGGGGTCTGGTCTGTCAACAGCATCGTGGTCAGCGGGGGCACCATCTTCCTGGGCACCAGCCCGAACGGACATATCTACAAGTACAGCCTGGGCGCCCTGTCCAAGATCTACCCGCTCGACGGGGAGGGATCGTCCGGGAAAACGCCCGCGAAGGTCGAGACGCCCTCCAACGCCGACTCCAACGAGACGGGCCAGGTGGTCCGGATCGAGTCTCGCCTGACGAACCAGCACATCTTCGCGATGGCGGTGGACGTGGCCGGGCGGCTTCTGGCGGGCATCAGCGGCGACCAGTGCCGGCTCTGCAGGTACGAGGGCGGCAAGATGGAGACGATCTTCGAGCCCAACGACGCCAAGTACATCTTCGATATCGAGATTGACAATGTCGGCAATATCTATCTCGGCACCGGGCCGGAGGGCAAGATCTACGCCCTCGATCCGTCGGGGAAAGTGGCTCAGCTCATCTACGACAGCCCGGACAAGAACATCCTGACCGTGGCGGCGGGCAAAGACGGATCCATCTACGCCGGCGGCGACACCCGCGGGCTGATCTACAAGGTCAATCCGCGCAACAAGACCGCGACGGTGGTCTACGACAGCGACGAACCCGAGATCAGCGCCCTGCTCGTGGCGGAAGGCGCTCCCGGCGAAGGCGACATCCTGTACGCGACCGCCACCGCAGCCAACGTCGTCGAGACGGAGCAGCGATTCGCGGCCCAGCAGGCGGCCGCCGGGCGTCCCGAGGCGAAGGACGGAGACGGGAAGTCCGCAGGCGGCGACGGGGTCGCGACGCTGAAGATCGCCAACACGAGCGCGCCCGCCGGGGGCAAGCCGCCGCAGCCCCAGGCGCGTCCCGCCGCCAAGACGCCGCCCAAGCCCGGCACCGCCAGCTTCCTCTATCGGATCAACAAGCAGGGGTATGTCAGCGAGGTCTTCAGCGAGCCGGCGGTCTTCCTGTGCCTGGCCGGCCAGGGGGGCAAGGTCTTCGTCGGCTCCGGCAACAGCGGGCGACTGTTCGTCGCGGACCCCGGCGCGGAGCGTCAGGCGGTCATCTATGAGGACGAGCAGGCAGCCCAGGTCACGGCGGTGGTCGTCTCCGATCAGGACGTCTATCTCGGCACCGCGAACCCCCCTCGTCTGGTGCTGCTGTCGTCGGGCTACGCGCCGCAGGGCACGTACGAATCGGATCTGATCGACGCGGGTCAGCCCGCCCGGTGGGGCAAGCTGCAGATCGACGCGGACATTCCGCGGGGCTGCAAGGTCCTCGCCAGTTCGCGCAGCGGCAACGTCAAAGACGTGAACGATCCGACGTTCTCCGCCTGGACGGACCTGACGGAAGTGACTGAGCCGATCCCGCTGCGATGCCCGGTCGGTCGGTTCTGCCAGTACAAGCTCGTCCTGGAGACGCAGGACGGCCAGAAGACGCCGCTGATCCGGGAGATCGCGGTCGCCAGCACGGTGCCGAACCTGGCGCCGCGGGTCGAAACGGTGGAAATGGCCCGCCTCTCCGGCGCCGGCAAGGAAGGCCTGTTCAAGATCGCGTACAAGGCCGCCGACGAGAACGACGACAAGCTCATCTACAAGCTGGACTTCCGGCGGATCGGGCGGACGACCTGGATCGAGATGAAGGACGAACTCGAAGCGGACAGCTACGAATGGGACAGCAAGACCGTCGAGGACGGGCGGTATGAGATCCGCGTCATCGCCGACGATGTGCGAGGCAACACCGTCGCGACGAAGCTGACCGGCAGTCGGATCAGCGAGCCGGTCGTCGTGGACAACACCGGCCCGACGATCCGCAAGTACGCCATCGAGAAGAGCGGCAAGGCCGCGACCCTGAAACTCCAGGTCACCGACGAGCTGAGCGTCATCGCCTCGTTGGAGTACACCGTCGACAGCGACGCCCGCTGGAAGGGCACGCTGCCGGATGATTTCGTGTTCGACACCACTGACGAGAGCTTCACCATCGTGACCGAGGATCTCCGACCCGGCGAGCACATCGTCGCACTGAGGATCAAGGACGCGGTGGACAACGCCACGTACAAGACCTTCGAGCTCAGCGTGGCGAACTGACGCGTTCACCGTGACGCGGGGGGTCTGGTGTCATCCTGAATGGAGTTCCGTGCGAACGATCGAATTCGAGCAGATCAGCAGGACGGTTCAGTCGCTCTGCGTGGCGGCCTGTCATGAGCTGCCGGCGGACGTGCTGGAGTCTTTGGAGCGTGCCGCCGGCCGGGAGTCCCATCCTCGCGCCGCGCGGATCCTGGAGCAACTCGTCGAGAACGCCCGCATCGCGTCGCAAGAGATGATCCCCCTGTGCCAGGACACCGGCCTGGCGGTGGTCTTCGTCGAGCAGGGGACGGAGGTCGAGATCTCGCCCGCCGGACCGGGACGCGGGACCCTGATCGAGGCTATCGACGAGGGCGTTCGCGCGGGCTACGAGTCCGGATACCTCCGCAAGAGCGTCGTCGCCGATCCGCTGAACACCCGCAAGAACACAGGCACGAACACGCCCGCGATCATCCACCTCTCGATCGTGCCGGGCGACAAGCTGAAGCTGTCGCTCATGGTCAAAGGCGGCGGCTGCGAGAACAAGAGCCAGTTCCGCATGTTTCGACCGACCGCCGACAAAGAACAGGTCGTCGATTGGGTCACCGATGTGGTTCGCCAGGCGGGGGCCGATGCGTGTCCGCCCTTCGTGGTGGGCGTCGGGATCGGGGGCAACTTCGAGCTCAGTTGCCTGCTGAGCAAGAAGTCTCTGCTGCGAGACCTGGGCTCCTGCCACGCGGAAACCTTCTACGCACAGATGGAGCGAGACCTGCTGGCGAAGATCAACGCACTGGGGATCGGTCCGCAAGGGTTGGGCGGCGACACGACCGCGCTGGGCGTGCTCATCGAGACGGCGCCGTGCCACATCGCGTCGCTGCCGGTCGCGGTGAACATCGAGTGCCACAGCCACCGGCACAAGACAGCGATTGTCTGAATTGATGAAGGATGATTGATAATGGATGATTGAAGAAACTGCCGACCGCTGCAATCATCGATGATCCATCATCCATACATCAATAATCAGGCTCATCCGGTTTTCGCGTGCTTTGATGGTTCTTGGGGACCTGTCCCCAAACCCCTGAGATTTATCGCTTTGGGCCAATAGCATGGTATGGATAAGAGGGCGACGCCCCCTACAGGCGGAGTCGGCATACCCTGTGCAAGCGAGCACGAAGGGGTCTCGCCGGGGGTTCCCGCCGAGCGATCCAGAAAGGCCCAAGACATCCGCACGGGCGTGTCGTGCCGCCTTCCCGCCATGCTATTGGCTGAAAGCGGAAAATCTCCCTTGCACGACCGCTTCGGGCGTGCCTGGATCACGGAAGTGCGCAAGAGCCGGATGAATCCTAATAATGATCATTCGCTCTTGATGGAGGCCATCCAATCTGGCCAGGCGGGCTCGGGATACCCGGAGTCGAACCGCTTGCTCCACTTCTGGCGCCAGAGGGCCTTGAGCCAGACCTTGTCGACGTGGTAGTCGAGATAGACGCAGTTGACGGCGTACTGGTGGCGGTTGATGCAGAAGCGATTCATCGCGTTGTCGTCGCCGGTGTAGCGGGCGGCGCGGTCGTCCGCTTTGGGCGGGGTGTCCGTGTTGTCGGGCCAGGCGCACCAGAACCAGCAGTCCAGGAACAGCGGGATCAGAGCGGCGCCCTTGACGTTGGGGGTCTTCCAGAAGAACTGGGCAGGCTTGCCGTAGAGGGTCCCGCCGGGCTCGCCGTTCTGGTAGACCCAGCCGTTGATGCCGTAGCTGCCCCAGGTGCCTATGGGCCGGTTACCGCTGGGGGCCACGATGCCCCACGAGGTGAGGGCGTCGCCGCCCAGGGTCGCCGTGTCGGTGGCGCCGTCGGGGGCTGCGATCTTCTCCGCCATCGGGCAGACGCGAAACTCGTCGTCCTTGTGGTAGTAATCGTACAGCAGGTCGATCCACCGGCCCGAGTCCCTGCATCGTCTGGGGAACATGCCGTTGTTGTCGTCGGTGTACTGGGCCCAGATCAGGCCCCATTGCTTGAGGTTGGACTGGCAGACGACCGCGCGGGCCTGTTTGCGGACCCGCTGGAGGGACGGCATCAGGATCGCCATCAGGATCGCGATGATCGCGATCACGACCAGCAATTCGATCAAGGTAAACGCCCGCCATTTCCTCATGGTCCCTTCCTTTTCAGTGTCGTGCACTGTTGCTCGCATGCTCCATGCTCTCCGTTGGCGCGATTCTCCGCCGCGAGGGACGATCCTGCGACTACTGAGCGACGTTCGTCTTGCCCGGATAATGTTCGTCAAGCCAGTCCAGGTCGATATTGGCCGGGTTGAAGACCACGCCTTTGCCGAAGCCCTGGTTTGCGGCTTCGGTCCGACTGTTGAAGTAGACGACGGTCCGCTTGTCCTCCCATTTCTTGCGGTCGGAGTGGCCGTCCATGAAGCTGAACGTGCACGCGTCGCTGTGGAAGACGCCCAGCGGGTCCCACAGACTGCCGGCGTTGGGGTTGTACGACCAGCCGTCGTGATTGAAATTGCCCGCGGCGCCGTCGTAGATCTCCTCGACGAAGAGCATCTTGTTCGCAGGTTCCTTGAAGGAGAACAGCTTCTTGGGGTCCTTGGCCTGCGTCGCTCGCAGGTGGTCCGGGAGCGAGTAGCTTCGGAAGATGCAGTACTCCAGGCCGCGACCGAGACTCGTGCCCAGGTTCTTGCGGAAGTCGCCCGGGCAATGGTAGGCCTTGACCTCCCTGACATAGGGGTACAGGGCCCCTTGGCGCAGCCCGTTGTAGCGTTCGATGAGCGTGACGCTGCCGCTGGCCTTGGTGATGTAGCTGGCGCCGTTGAAGCTGAGCGGCGGCATCACCCAGGGCGGCACGCCGTTCGTTGTGGTGCTCGTTGCCCAGCCGCCGACGATGGAGCCGCCGTTCTCGTCCGCATACATGATGTATGCCTGGGCGAGGGTCCGCTGGTTCGCCAGGCAGGTGATGCCCCGCGCTTGCTCCCTCGCGATCTTCAGAGAGGGCATCAGGATGGCCATGAGGATGGCGATGACCGCGATCACGACCAGCAGCTCGATGAGGGTAAATGCCTTCCGTTTGCTCATAACCCACATGCTCCTCAGATGTACAGGTCGATGTCAACACAACACATCGAGCCGCCGCGGGCGGTTCGACGCGACAGCAGTCATCTCTCTTGCGCCTGGGTCACTGCCTCTCGGGCATCACGGCATCGCGATCTTGGTCGCGTTCTGGCCCCAGACCATGATCGACGCCCACACCAGGTCCGGGTTCTCCCCCTGGACTTCCGAGTTGGCGGTGGCAGGGATCTTCTTGCCGAACGTGATCGTTCTCGGGTCTTCCCACTTATGGTAATCGCTGCGTCCATCCGCGTAGGAGAACATGGTCCCGTCGCCGTGACGGACCGGCGGCGGGTCCCACCATTTCCATTGATTCGTATACACGGTCCAGCCGCCCAGAGCCGAGGGGCACGTGCCGCCGTCGTCGAGAAAGACCATGCGGTTCGAAGGGTCCTTGATGAGCGCCCGGCGCTTGACGATCGGGGCGCCCATGCTGTCCCAGTTCTTGCAGTTCATCGAGTCCGCGATCGAGTACGTGCGCAAGATCTTGCTCACTTGCCCGTAGGTGGTCGAGGCTTTCCTTTCGACGGTGGGGCATTTGTAGATCTTGATGGTTTGTGTGTAGGGATACAGGGCGCCGTCCATGATGGCCTGTTTCTTCGCGTACTCCGTCATGGTGTTGCCCCAGTCGCTCTTGACCCAGTAAGGACCGTTGGCGGTGATGCCGTACTCGCCAGAGTCGCCGTTGACGAGCTTGTCGTCGTTGTCGTCGGCGTACATGATCCAGGCGAGGGTGAGGTTCTTGAGGTTGCTCAGACAGATGCCGCGTTTGCCCTGCTCTCGCGCCCGGCTCAGAGCCGGCATGAGAATGGACATGAGGATGGCGATCACCGCGATCACCACCAGCAGCTCGATCAGGGTGAATCCGTTGCGGAGTCCCTTCTTGTGCCTTGTCGCCATGCATTGCCTCCCGCAGATGTCAGGCAGAGATGTCTCCTATGTGTATGTGCAAAGAACCGGCCGGCTCTTGGAGGCCGGCCGATTCGAAAACACGCTTGGATCAATAGTCTGGGAACGAACGGATCCAGTCCGGCCAGACGGATGCATCCACACCGCCGGCCTTGGTGTAGGGTCCCATCGTATTGAAGGCCTTGCTCCACTGGAGCGTGTAGAGTTCCTTGAGACCCACCTTGCGGACCGACCAGTCCGCGAACGATACGTTTGTCACACCCCTGTGCCGGTTGATGCAGACGCGACCCATGTTGGTGTTGCTGCGGTCCCACGCCTGCTCTTCATTCTTCGCTGGCGATTGTGTGTGCAAGGGCCAGGTGTCGAAACGCAGCCCGTCCATCATCACAGGGACGTTGTTGGCGTACTGTATGCTGTTGAGGTTGCGATAGCCAAACTTGGCGGCGATGCCCCCTTCGTAGCTGCCGGTCGCCGGGATGCTCAGCATGAAGCCGTTCAGGGAGTAGCTTCCGTTGAAGCCGTTCTTGTTCATCGCATAGGTCTTGCCACCGTAGGTTATCGTGGCGCCCGGCACTTGGCCGTTTGTCGTTGCGAAGATGCCCCAGGCGTTGTAGATGTTCAGCACCTGCCCCGGAAGATTTGAGGTGCTTGTGAAGATCGGCTTGGTTGCGGTCGGGCAGAAGGATATTTTGCTCTGCTTCCAGTCCTGCTGTTTCTCCTCCAACTGATAGAGCCACCAGTAGCCCGCATCAGAACAGCCGGAATAGAACTTCCCGTCGTTCTCCCCGACGTACATGTTAAATATGAGGTTCCACTGGCGGAGATTCGCACCACAGTTGACCTGCCTGGCCTGGTCCCGTACCCTGGACAGAGACGGCATGAGGATGGCCATCAGGATCGCGATGATGGCGATCACGACCAGCAGTTCGATCAGTGTGAATCCACGTCGTCCACTCTTGAACATGACGATGCTCCTTCTACACACCAGGATATGAGATGCCTGCCTACCCAAGCAAGATGCTCCTATGCAGCATCCTGTTCCACCGAACTTGTTTTTGTGCTGAGACCAGACCTTGTTCCACGCTGGTTATTATAGCTCCACGGTCTGGGCGATGCAAATCCAAAGCCCGCAAATTTCCCAAATCTCCGCGATTCCAGGCGCTCGCCGCGGTTCGGGATCGCCGACAGGACCAGGCAAGACCCGATCATTCCTCCGCCAGACAGAGATCTGAGAGCCGTGGGATGGGTCGCACGCATGGGAGTGGATTCCCGCGTTTGCGGGAATGACAACCGGGGGCAGCCAAGTCTTCCGGCTGCGCCAATGTGATCCGGCGATGCTATTGCCCGAGAATGCCGCCAAGGCATGCGGCAGGACCCTGTCATTCCCGCGGAGCGGGAATCCAGGAATCATGGGGTGCGCAGCGTGTCGCAGAGGGTCGCCATGTCCACGTACTGGTCCGGCGAGACCTCCTCCGGGCGGCAAGTGGGGTCGATGGCCAATCGCTCGAAGATCTCCGGCCAGACCTCTCGTCCACCCAGCTCCGGCGGCGCCTGCTTGACGCACGCGCGGAGCATCTTCCGGCGGTGGCCGATAAACAGTCCCACGACGGCGCCGAAGAGATCCATATTGGCGATTCGTGCGCTCTTTTGCGAATCGCGTCTGTAGCGGACGATGGCGGAGTCCACCTGCGGCGGCGGCCAGAACGCCCCCGGCGGCAGCGTCCGGAGCATCCCGACCTCGCCGGTCGCCTGGAGGAAGATGCTGAGCGTTCCATAATCCCGCCCGCCCGGCTGGGCAATCATCCGCTGGGCGACCTCCTTCTGCACAGTCACGCACATGGCATCGACGAGCAGGGGCCCTTTGACGAGGTTGATCATGACAGGCGACGCGACATCGTAAGGCAGATTCGCGACGAGCAGGACCCGCGGCCCACCGGTAGCACGGCCGTCCCGGCCGGGAGCAACACGGGCATCTTGCCCGTGGCAACTCGGGGGCAGAGCCTGCTCTCGGTCTGATGGGGGGATGCCCCCGGGACTCATGGGCGGGACGCCCATGCCACTCACGGGCAAGATGCCCGTGCTACTTCCTTCGACCTTCGCTCTCGCTGCTGCCACCGCCTGGGTGACAACGGGAGCGATCGACCCCTTGCTGGAAAGCGCATCGGTGTTCAGGATCTGCACATTCGCGGCGTGGGCCAGTCGCGAAATGGCGATTTGTGCAAGGGTTGTATCCAGTTCAGCCGAGACCACTTGCCCCGCTCGCTCGGCCAGTGCCTCCGTGAGCGAGCCGGTCCCAGGTCCGACCTCCAGGACGACGTCCTGCGGATCGATCTGCGCGGAATCGACCAGCAGACGCATCAGGTTCAGGTCCACGAGGAAATGCTGTCCGAGTCGGCGATTGGGCGCCACGCCGGCGGACTCGAGCAGTTCCTGGATTTGTCGCTTCGTTTGCATCTAGAGAAGAAAGCACGAATTTTGGATATCGGTCATTCGTGCTTGTTTCGGATTTCGAAATTCGAATTTCGGATTTCCCCGCTGGCGGGTTACGCTGCATTGCCCGGCTCGTCGCGCGGTGCGCCGTCGGGGGATCGGCTGTTGGTCGCCGTCTCCGCCAGGGCCAGCGACCGACGGGTCTTGGCCATCTGGATCGCGGTCATGATCGCAGCCTTCATGCTCGACGGATTCGCCAGATTGCGACCGGCGATGTTGAACGCAGTCCCGTGGGCGGGCGAGGTCCGCACGAGCGGAAGGCCGATGGTGATGTTCACCGCGTGCTCGAAGTCCATCATTTTGACCGGGATCATGCCCTGGTCGTGGTACATCGCGACGACCGCGTCGAACTCGCCGCGGATGGCCTTGACGAACAGGGCATCCGCCGGGATCGGCCCGACGCAGTCGATCCCCTGTTCCTGGGCCAGCAGGATCGCAGGCGAGATGATCCGCTGCTCCTCGTCGCCGAACTGGCCCTGCTCGCCTGCGTGCGGATTCAGGCCCGCCACCCCGATGTGAGGGTTCTCGATCCCGAAGTAGTCCTTCAAGGTTTCGTTGAGCAGGTCGATCGGCTCGAAGACGCAGCCGATCGTGAACTTGTTGCGAACGTCGAACAGGCCCAGGTGGATCGTCGCCAGCGCCACCTTCAGCGGTCCGGCTACGAACATCATCGCCTTGCGGGGCGACTTGCACTTCTGGGCGAACAGCTCCGTGTGACCCGGCCAGGGCGCGTCGATCATTTTCCAACTGGTTTTGCTGATCGGCGCGGTCACGATGGCGTCGATGATCCCGTCCTTGGCCGCCGCGATGGCGTCCGTGCAGAACTTGATCGAGGCTTCGCCCGCCACCCGGCTGGGCTCCTTCAGCCAAGGGGGTACGCTGTACTCGTCGTAATCGGCGACGACGACCTTATAAGGATACTCCCGACTGATCTTCTCGTGCTGGTGGCGACCCCAGAAGGGCTCGATCTCCGCCCGGTCCGCGGCGTAGCAGAGCTGCTCGTTCATTCCAAAGACGATGAACTTGGCCGCCCGACGGACCTCCGGATCGGCCAGGGCCTTGACCACCACCTCCGGCCCGATGCCTGCGGCGTCGCCCATGGTCACCCCGATGACCATCTGCTCGGAAATCGGATTGTGGTTGCCTGTATCCATTTACGATTTACCATTTACGATTTACGATTTGCGACTCATAAACCGCAAATCACAAATCCTCAAAAGCCCATCTGCCGCAATCGCTCGACGGTCAACGGCTGCTGCTTGGGCAGCAGGACCTCCAATTGCCGACGGACGATCTTGACGAGGATATCGACCTCGATATTGACCCGACTGCCTGCCTGTGCGTTGCCGAGCGTGGTCCGGTTCAGGGTCTCGGGAATCGCCGCAACGCGAAAGCCCCCGGCGTCCATCCCTGCGATGGTCAGGCTCACGCCGTCCACCGCGACCGAGCCTTTTACGACCATCTGGTCCAGGAGTTCCGTCCCGGCGGCAAAGTCTATATCGGCAAATTCGCCCAGCTTCCTGACCGAACGGATGGTGGCGACGCCGTCCGCGTGGCCCTGCACGATGTGCCCGCCGAGACGGTCCGAGGCCTTCATCGCCCGCTCGATGTTCACCTTGGCGCCCGGTCGCAGCGTCGCCAGCGAGGACCTTTCCAGCGTTTCCAGGCTCAGTGCGAAGGCAGCGGTCGTGCCTTGCAGTTGCGTAATGGTCAGGCAGACCCCGCTGACCGCGACGCTGTCGCCGAGCCGGCAATCGGCAGCCAGCTCGCCCAGCTCCACGACGAGGGAACCGCCGCCGGACGCGCCGGGCGGCGCCACCGATCTCACGTCGCACACACCTTCTATAAGTCCAGTGAACATACCTACTTATCTCTCACGGCTGTTTCCCGCTCCTCCATGAGCCGTCAAACCATGCTATTGTTTCGCCCCCCGGCCTGTCAAACAATTGTTCAGGCTTGTGGTGTGCCGGAAGGGCATTCCGTAGCACGGGCATCCTGCCCGTGGTTCAAGGTCATGGGCGAGACGCCCATGCTACTACGCCGTCCACGTCAATTCGGTGGGCAGCCCATCGGCGTATGGCCTGTTCGGAGTTCCGCGTTTACGCGGTCTTCACCCGCCTGAAGGCGGAACTCCAAACGGTGTCCGCGACGTTTGCCCACCATTTGGGGGTGGACGGCGTACTACCGTAACGCCTCCCGCGTGAAATCTCTTTTGTGGGGTGGACGGACGTGCTAAGATGGCCGGCCGGTGCAGGCGCTCTCGGGAATGTCATGGGGGCGGCCGAAGAGCTGTCCCTGCGGGGAAAGGAGCAAGAGTCATGGGGTCGATTTGGGTGAAGATAGCAGGGGCGGTCGTCGTCCTTGTCCTGGTGATCGTCATTCTCGGCCGGCTGGGCGGGGATGAGCCCGCATCGCAGCCAGCCCAGAAGGACAAGACCTTCTACGACATGGCCGACCGGGACAAGCAGTTTGGCGAGGAACCCAAGGCGGTCCAGGAGCCCAAGGTCGAGACGGCGCAGCAGCCTGTCGCCCAGGAGCCGGCGCCGACCGAGCCGCCCGCCCAGCAGCCTGCGCAGGCGGAACAACAGCCTGCGGCACAGGTTCCCGGCGTCGTCCTGCCCAGCAGCATCACGGCGCCGACCACCCTGTACTTCAAGCCGCTGGACGAGACGGAACAAGTCTCGGCCGAGCAGACTCTCCCCTGGGCGGTCGCCAGTCGCAGCATCGGTCGGCTCCCCATGATGCAGTATGGCCCGATGGTCAAGGCATGCCGGGACATCCTGCAGCGATGGCCGGAGAGCTGGTACGCCTTCCGGGCCAAACAGATGCTCGAGGAGGTCGCGGAACGACACGCCCAGTATAACATCACGCAACAGGAGCTGGATATCAGTCGATTCTTGAAGCCGAGGCGGGGGACCGAGCCTCGGGAGGTGAAACCGGTACGATGACGACGACTGCTTGTGAGACGATGCCCGTGATCTCCATTGCCGCCGAGTGCCTGCCCGAAGCCTGGGAGAAGGCGGTGCTGGCGGTCTGGGACCAGGGCTACGAGGTCAAGACCCAGTACGACAAGCCCGACGATCCGCCCAGCAAGGACGCGACGGTGATGATCGCGGTGACGAACCCGTTCAACGAGCCTCGGATTCACAAGAACTTCCCCGGCGGGCCCGAGGAGCTCGAAGCGTACCGCCAGGAGGTCGTCAGCGGCATTCACGACCACTGGATCGATCCCGCGGCGGGCAAGTGGACGTACACCTATCACGAGCGACTCTTCGCCTATCGCCCGGTCGAGGACCTGCGGAATCCCAAGAGTCCCAAGCCGTTCCGCGCGGTCAACCAGATCCAGTACATCATCGACGCGCTGTCCGAAGCGGGTCACACCCGACGGGCCCAGGCAGTCACCTGGATGCCCACCGCCGATCCGCAGACGGACGATCCGCCGTGCCTCCAGCGGATCTGGTGCAGGCTCGTGCCCGACGAAGCGGGCCAGTGGACGCTGAACATGAACACGCACTGGCGGAGCCGGGACCTGTACAAAGCCTGGTTCATGAACGTCTACGCGTTGACCGACCTGCAGCGAACGATTGCCGACGCGATTGCCGCCAAGCGTGGCGAACCCGTCCGTGTCGGTCGATACGTGGACATCAGCGACTCGCTGCACATCTACGGCAGCTACCTCCGCGACGCCGCGGTAGAGGTCGAGAAGATGCGAAAGACCCCCTTCTCGCAGCGGGCCTGGACGAGCGACCACCCGGCGTTCGAGATGATGACACAGGAGGCCCGCCAGAAGCTGGCTCGCGATCCCGACTGGTTCGCCAAGGCACGGGGTTGAGGGGAAAGAAGACGTTGTGTGATTCGGCTCTCTCAATGTGAGAGCGATCTTAATCGTGTGTCATTCCCGCGCAAGCGGGAATCCATACACTCGTCGAACGGGATGGACCCCCGCTTTCGCGGGGGTGACAAGTCGCGGACTCTCTCGGGTCCCGTCTATGGAAGATTGACTCCGCCAGCGCGGACAGGAGCACAGACAGAATGGCGATCATCGTGAACGGCCAGAGAATCGAAGACGAGGAAATCCGGGCGGAGGCCGAGCGCCTGCGTCCCAGTTACGAGCGGGCCTTCGCCGACCTCGATGCCGCGACTCGCGAGGCCCAGCTCCAGGACTGGTCCAAGGAGAATGTGATCGAGCGGGTGCTGCTGCGCCAGGAGGCGAGCAAGAGCGTACCGCAGATCCCGGCGGCCGACGTCGAGGCGGCCTTTGCCAGGCTCAAGGAGCGGTTCGAGAAGCCCGAGGACCTCCATCGCGAGTTCAGCGTCGACAGCGACGAGAGAGTCAAAGAGATGATCGAGCTCCAGATCAAGGTCGAGCACAAGATCAACGAGGTCTGTACGAAGGTGGGCGAACCTTCGGAGTCCGAGATCCAGGAGTATTTCAGCCAGCATCAGGATCGATTCGCGTCGGGCGAGCAGATCCGCGTCGCCCATGTGGTCAAATACGTCAACTGGCAGACGGACGAGGCCACCGCGCATGAGACCGTGGCGCAGGCGCAGCGGGAAATCGCGTCGGGCGTGCCGTTCGAGGCGGTTGTGAACAAGTACACCGACTGTGCCGACAGCGGCGGCGATCTCGGCTACGTCTCCCGCGGACAACTGGTCGAGGAGTTCGAAGACGTGGTGTTCAATCTGAATCCCGGCCAGGTCAGCGACGTGTTCCGCACGCGGTTCGGCTTCCACATCGCCAAGCTGTACGACCGCCGGCCGCCGGCGATCCCGCCGTTGAAAGAGGTCAGAGAGCAGATCGTCGAGCAGGTCAGGGAGCAGAAGAGGGAGCAGATCCTCGGCGAGTACCTCGACACGCTGCGAAGCAAGGCGACGGTCGAAGAAGTGTGAAGTCAGAGTGAGTGTCGAGACTCGGTTTGAGGCTTCGAGCTGGGAACCTGACACTTCACGCCCCGATTTGCTTCTTGCGATTTCTAACGTAGACTTTGGGTAGCATGGAGGAGGGAAGGCAGAAAGCAGTAAGCGTGAATCAGTCTTTCAAGCAGAGGCCTGCCACACGGACAGGAAGGGGGCGCCCGGATGCAAAGGGCCGCGTCCCGGGCTCCCGAAAGACCCCAGGCTGACCTGCGACTGCACGCTCGGAAAGGGAACTGGGCCATGACGATCTTTTGGGGGGGCTACGTGAGTTTCTTTCCGAGCCGGCCTCTGCGTCCCCAGACGCAGGGGCCTTTTTTATGCCCACAGGGCGATGTCCGAGAAAAGCGTTGCATGTCGGCCCGGCTTGTGGCATAATGTCTCCAGTATCGCGGCGCGGTGGTCCGCCGCGTTGGATGGTGTGATCGTGTGGGAGGACGGGTCGCTGCGGAACGCCCCTCGCGGGACGGGATGCGCGTTGAGTCCATGTCGGAAGGCCTCGCGCCGGACGCCTTGAGACGGACGAGGCAGTCGCGGTACATTTCGTCTGGGACCCCGTCCCAGGGAAACGCTGTCGCCTATGTCCCCCCCGCACTGTTGCCAACTACAGGAAGGAGGTTGCTCAAACCGATCGTACTCATATCCTATGATGTGTCGCCTGGAGTATCCGAAGAGATGGGGGAAGGCCGTTCGAATAGTCTTGCGTGAAGGAGAAGTCTTATGTTGAAGAGATGCACTGGTCTTGTCTCGCTTGTTCTGTTGCTGGCCCTGATTTCAGGCGGCGCCGCCTGGGGCGCGTTCAATCCGCTCACGGACCCCGCCATCGTCGGATGGTGGGCGTGCGATGAGGGCGAGGGCAGCACGGTCGCCGACTCGTCCCCCAACGGGAACGACGGGATCTTCGTCAACGGCAGCCCGGTCTGGACCACGGGAATCCACGGCAGTGCGGTGGAGCTGAAGATCCCCACGCTGGTCGAGATCCCCGCAGTGAATATCACCATGACGGCCGCCACCATGGCCGGCTGGATCAAGCCCTATGGCGTTCAGCCCGAGTGGGCGTCCATCATGATGACCCGCGGCAGCGCCACGGGCCTCAATGTCCTGGCCAGCTACCAACTGGCCTACCACTGGGGCGACGCCTCGAACTCCTGGAGCTTCCGCCCGTCGGGTTCCTACGTGGTCAACAACGAATGGACGTTCGCTGCGGTGACCGTGGCGTCCGACAAGGCGGTGTTCTACGTCAACGGCATTGCGACGGCCACCAATGCGGTCGCTCACGCCGCGGTCAACTGGAACGCGAATATCTACCTGGGCGGCGACGGAACCTCCGGCCAGTCCGGCCGCCGGATGACCGGAGCCCTCGACGATGTCTCGCTCTTCAGCCGGGCGCTGAACGCCGACGAAATCATGGCGATCATGGCGGGTCTTCAGGATCCTGCTATCGCGTCGGCTCCGTCGCCTGCCGACGGCGCGACCGATCTGCCGCGCGACGTGTCTCTCGCCTGGGTTGCGGGCCAAGGGGCGGTCTCGCACAAGCTCTTCTTCGGCGCCTCGTACGACGAGGTCAGCGGCGCCACGCAGCCGACCGCTAGTCCCACGGACACCCGCTTCGATCCCGAGGGGCTTCTCGAATTCGGGAAGACCTACTACTGGCGCGTCGATGAAACCACCGCGGATGGCACGACCTTCACGGGCGACGTCTGGTCCTTCACGGCCGAGCCGTATTCGTACCCCGTCGCAGGCACTCGGATCATCGCCACCGCGTCCAGCCAGTACTCTGTGGCCGCAGGACCGGAGAAGACCATCGACGGTTCCGGCATGAACGGCGACAAGCACTCGGTGGCATTCGACTGCATGTGGGTCACCGCCAAAGGCGTCGCGGCGCCTCACTCGATCCAGTACGCGTTCGACAGGCCGTGCGCCCTCGACCGGCTCCTGGTCTGGAATTCCAACCAGGCGAGCGAGTCCTTCGTCGGCATCGGCGCCAAGAACGTCACGGTCGAATACTCCATGGACGCCAACGACTGGACGGTCCTGGGCGACTTCGAGTTCGCTCAGGCCCCCGGCGAGGACGGCTACGTCTCCGACATATCGATCGCGTTCGGCGAGGCCGCAGCCAAGTACGTCAGGCTGACGATCCACGACAACTGGGGCGGCTTCTCGCCTCAGGCGAGCTTGAGCGAAGTACGGTTCTACGAGGTGCCCCTGGCTGCCCGCGAGCCTTCGCCGGCCGTGGGAGCGACGGGCATCACTCCGACGGCGACCCTGAGCTGGCGGGCTGGGCGCCACGCCGTGTCGCACCAGGTGTATGTGAGCCAGGACCAGCAGGCGGTCCTCGAAGGGACGGCGCCCGTGGTCGAGGCCTCCGAGCCGACCTGCCAGGTGACGGTCGATCTGGCCGCGACCTACTACTGGAAGGTCGTCGAGGTTAACGAGGCCGACAGCCCGGCCGCCTGGGAAAGCGTGGTCTGGAGCTTCACGACAGGCGACTCCATCGTGGTGGACGATTTCGAGAGCTACACCGACGACGAGGGCAGCCGGATCTACGAGTCCTGGGCCGACGGCTACGAGGATGCCACCAACGGCTCGATCGTCGGCCACGACAGCTCGCCCTTTGCCGAGCAGACGATTATCCACGGCGGCGCCCAGTCCATGCCGTTGGCCTACACGAACACCGCGTCGGAGCCGACCTCCAAGGCCACGTTGACCTTCGAGGACGTGCGGGATTGGACCGAGGCCGGCGTCGAGACGCTGAGCCTGTCCTTCTACGGCGTCGCGGGCAATGCGACGAACGTATCCATGTGGGTGGAGCTGGCCGACAAGAACAAGAAGACCGCCAGGGTCGTGTTCGGCGCCGCGGGCGAGGACAAGACCGCCCTGGCCGACCCCGCCTGGACCGAGTGGAGCATCCCGCTGAGCAGCTTCGCGGGCGTGACGCTGACTCGCATCCAGTCGATCACGATCGGCCTGAGCGACGGGACCGGATCGGGCACGCTGTACTTTGACGACATCCGCTTGTATCCCGCCCGCGAGACGACGGTCGTGACCCCGGTGCTGGTCGGGCACTGGACGCTGGACAACAACGTCCTGGACAGCTCGGGCAACGGCAACCACGGCACACTCGCCGGGGGTCCGACGTACGTGACCGCCGGTCGCATCGGTGCCTCGCTGAACCTGGACGGCATCGACGACTACGTCAACTGCGGCACCGGCGCCACGCTCGACATCACGGATGCCGTCACCCTCTCGGCGTGGATCAAGCCCGACGACGCCGGCTACAGCGAGCACAACCCGTTCGTCGCCAAGGGCGACACCAGCTACTCGCTCAAGCACAACACCGGGAACACCATCGAGTTCTTCATCTACGACGGCGCCTGGTACGCCGCCAACAGCGAGGTCCTGACGGTGGACTTCAACGGCACGTGGCACCATGTCGCAGGCACCTATGACGGCGTCCAGTTGAAGCTCTACGTCGACGGTGCCCTGGTCGCCAGCAACCTGCACACAGGCGACATCGACTCGGTGACGTACGCGGTCAACATTGGCCGCGACTCGCAGAACACGGACCGATTCTACGACGGGCAGATCGACGACGTGCGGATCTACCGCGGCGCCCTGCCCAAATCGGAGGTCCTCAAGCTGGCCAACCCGTAATCCGGTGGCACCCCCGCCCTCGGGGGTGATCGATTCCCAGCCGGGGGCGGCTGGGCCAAAGTCATCTCTGAGACCCCAAGGGCCGGGAGGCATGCCTCCCGGCCCTTTCTTGTTTGCCCCAGCGCGAACCCCCGAGCCGGCGGTGTCACACGGCCCGGCCGTGGATCGCGGGATGGGCAAAAGGACAGCGACATCCGCCGTGCGAAAGACGAGAACCTGTAGCCCAGCCGCCCCCGGCTGGGGAATCTCGGGAGTAGCCCCCGGCTGGGGAATCTCGGGAGTAGCCCTCGGCTGGGGAATTGTGGCAGTTGCCCCCGGCTGGGTAGTCCCAGGAATCACCCCCGAGGGCGGGGGTGCCACAGGCGGAGCGGGCCTGACCAGCGAGGCAATGAAGGACTCCGCTACGTTCATCGCCGAATGACCTCGCAATATTTTCCGTTGACACGCTACATATAGGCCCTACAATCGGGTGGTCAGCTATATAGTGTAGAAGGATCGCAGGTGCGTGGAATGGATGGCCGGGGGTTCTGGTTTCGGCCGGTGGGGATGGACGTTCAGGGAGGTCGAGTTGGGTCGTGAGATGTCCCTTCTGCAAGGAAGACAGCGATAAGGTCGTCGATTCGCGTTCGAGCGATTCGGGACGCGTGATCCGGCGGCGCCGCCAGTGCCTGGTCTGCAAGAGGCGTTTCACCACCTACGAGCGGACGGGCGAGGGCTTCAAGCTGCACGTGGTGAAGAAGGACAAGTCGCGCGTGCCGTACGAGCGGGAGAAGATCATCGCCGGCCTGCAGAAGGCGTGCTACAAGCGTCCGATCTCCGCGGAGCAGGTTCAGCAGGTGGCGGACAAGACGGAAGAGGACATCTTCCGCAACTTCGACAAGGAAGTGACTTCCGCGTTCATCGGAGAGTGCGTGATGAAGCACCTGCGCGACGTGGACAAGGTCGCGTACATCCGTTTCGCCAGCGTCTATCGGGAGTTCGACGACGCGGGCGAACTCATCGAGGAGGTCAGCAAGGCGATCCGGGAAACGGAGCCTGCTGAACAGCTCAAGCTCTTTGAGCATTAGAAAGTAGGGTTCGGAAAAATGGAAGATCGGGCCTGTTTTGGGAGGGAAGAATCTCTTCATCGGTTTTTCCCTCCCAAACCATGGTCGTGTGGCACCCCCGCCCTCGGGGGTGATCGATTCCCAGCCGGGGGCGGCTGGGCCACAAACCAAGAGATTTCGTTGAAGAATATAGGCCCGATCTTCCATTTTTCCGAACCCGGTCACCAGGCATGGAGGCAGACGGCTCAGATGCGCAAGCAGTTGCAGGTCACCAAGAGCGACGGGACGACCGAGGAGTACATCCACACGAAGGTGGTCGGTACGATCAACAACGCGCTGTCCGGCGCGGGCGAGCCGGACATGGCGATGGCGGAGGACTTGGCCGAAGTGGTGACCTACTACCTCTATCGCAGACAGGAGTCCCGCCAGACCAGCTCCAGCGAGATCTTCTCGATGATCAAGGCGGTGCTGGTCTCGACCGGCTTCGAGGACGCGGCGCTGGCGCTGGGCGAACACGCCATCGAGCGTCGTCTGAAGCGAGCGCGGACCGAGGTCCTGGCGGTGGACGTGCGGGATTTCTCGGACGTGGAACGGCTGTACCGTACGCCGAGACCGCCGGAGCGAGTGCCTTGGGACAAGAGCCGGATCATCGACGAGCTGACCGATGAGTCGGGACTGTCCCGTCAGACCGCTCGCGTCGTAGCCGCGATGGTAGAGGAGCGGATCTTCAGCATGGGCATGACCCTGGTTCCGCAGAGTCTGGTCAAACAGCTCGTCTTGGGCGAGGCCGCCGCGATCCTTCGGGCCCAGCAGGAACTCCAGACGGCCTGAGGCCGTCTGTGGCACCCCCGCCCTCGGGGGTGTTCTTTCCCCAGCCGGGGGCGGCTGGGCCACGAACCAAGAGATTTCGTTGAAGAATATAGGCCCGACCTGCCTTTCTCCGTCTCCCCGGAGCTGACATGCAGGACACTACGCGTCCAATTCCCTCTTCGCCCGCTCGAGCACGGACTCGGCCGACTCCTCGGGCCCGACATCGAGCCAGTGGACCCCTTTGAACGTCTTGAACCAGGTCCGCTGGCCCTTCGCGAGCCGGCGGGTGTTCTTCTTGATCTCCTCGATGGCGTCCTCCAGGCTGATTCGGCCCTGGAGGTGCTCGATGATCTCCGCGTAGCCGATCGCGCATCGCGCCTGCTGGCTGAGCGGCTTGTCCTCCGCGAGGAGCGATCGGACCTCGTCGACGAGGCCCTGCTCGATCATCCTCTTGACGCGGGCGTTCATTCGCTGGCTCTCCTCGGCCTTCTCGCGGCGAAGGCCCAGGAGGGTCCAGTCGTGCATCGGCTGTTGGGCATCGAACTGCTTCTGAAAGCTGGAGATGGGCTTTCCGGTCAAGCGGAAGACCTCCAGGGCGCGGATGATGCGTTTGGCGTCGTTCGGGTCGATCCGGGCGGCCGCATCCGGGTCGATCTGGCGCAGGGCTTCGTGCAGTTTCCCCAGACCCTCCCGCTGGGCTTGTGCCCGCAGTTCGGCGCGGATGAACTCGTCGCTGCCGGGACCGTCGAAGAGCCCGTAGAGGAGGGCTTTGAGGTACAGGGCGGTACCGCCCACCGCGACGACCGTCTTGCCCCGGCTGCGGATGTCCTCGATGGCCGCCAGGGCCCTTTCCAGGAACAGGCCGACGCTGAAGGACTCGCTCGGCTCGACCACGTCGATCAGGTGGTGGCGGACCTCCTGCTGCGCATCGCGG
Organism: Sedimentisphaerales bacterium; assembly: GCA_035342095.1. Lineage (GTDB taxonomy): Bacteria > Planctomycetota > Phycisphaerae > Sedimentisphaerales > Anaerobacaceae > PLanc-01. Next base: position 32,600 of record DAOQWL010000061.1, read on the forward strand.
GAGGGCTTGGCGGTGCCGATGTCCATCCGTCGGTAGACCTTCATGGAATCGACGCTGAGGATCTCGCCGGCCAGCGACCGCGCCAGCTCGAAGCCCAGGCGGGCCTTGCCGGAAGCGGTCACGCCGAGAACTAAAATCATTCGTGGTTTACTATTTGCCATTTGCGACTTACTATTGGACCTCAATCGCGAATAGTAAATCATAAATAGTAAATTCTCACGGTTCTATGTCATCGTCCACAGCCAAATCAGACTTCTCCCGTTCGCTGGACGAACGGGTTCAGATCGTCAACGACACGCTCGACCGGCTCCTGGCCGAGCAGAAAGAAATCCCGGAGGACCTGCGTCAATCGCTTCAGTACACGCTCTCGTCGCCGGGCAAGCGGATTCGCTCGGCGCTGGTCCTGTGGTGCTGCGAGCTGGTGGCCGGGCGAGACAACGCCGACGCACGCCTGGCCGCGGCGGCTATCGAGATGGTCCACACCTATTCGCTCGTACACGACGACCTGCCGGCGATGGACGACGACGATCTGCGCCGCGGGCGTCCGACCTGCCACAAGGCTTTCGACGAAGCGACCGCGATTCTGACAGGTGACGGACTCCTGACGCTGGCCTTCGAGGTCCTCGCGGACGGGGTGAGCGATCCGTCGCTGGCGGTGAATCTCGTTCGGGAGCTGGCGCGGGCGGCGGGTCCTGCGGGCATGGTGGCCGGGCAGGTCGCCGATCTGAGGGCCGAGAACAAGGCCGGGACCGTCGAGGTCCTGGAGTACATCCACACGAACAAGACCGCCAAGATGTTCCGCTGTGCGACCCTGATGGGCGCGTGGTGCGGCGGGGCGAGCGCGGGACAACGCGAGTCGCTGGGTCGGTACGGCCTGAGAATCGGCCTGGGCTTCCAGATCGCCGACGACATCCTCGACGTCAGCGCCTCCAGTGAGCAACTGGGCAAGACCGCAGGCAAGGACGTCGCAGCGGCAAAATGCACCTACCCCGCGGTCGTCGGCATCGAGAAGGCCAGGGAACTGGCCCACGCGCTGGCCCACGAGGCGGTGGCCGAACTGGAGCCGTTCGGCGCCAGCGCCGACGTTCTGCGCCACCTGGCGACCGCTCTTCTGGATCGCAACAAGTAGCTCCCCCGGCCGGACCGATCCCCAAAGGGCGTCATCCGCCTCGTGCATGCCTGCCTTCGACCCTGCCTCGCGTACTGCATCTGCGCCAAACGAAGCCAATTCCGTCCGCGCCGGGAATCCCATCCCGCGATCCACGAGTTGGCTTCGTTTCGCAGAACAGGATCGAAGTCCGACAAGACCGCATGGGACTCAGGAAGGACCGTCAACGCGGTTGCCTGTCTTCATAGAAGACGCTTCGAGAGGTCTGTAGGTTGCATAAAAACCGAAAATAGTAGTGGTGTTATTCGCCCAGCGTCAGCGGCCCCGGACGACCGTCCCTCTTCTGCGGCTCATCCGGAGGGGTCTGAGAAGGCCGTAGGCGGGAGGCGGCAAACAGAAGGGACCGATGATGCGGCGACAGCGGTAGGGTGGACTGCGTCCACCATCTGCCTGTGGATCAGCAAGAGTATCTCATCCGCCGATTCAAGCAAGAATCGAACCACAGAGACACAGAGCACACCGAGGTACAAACCCGTGAAAACACGGGACATATCCGTTCCGCGGCCTCAGGCCGGAGTTTGCCGCCTTGGGGCCTCCAGCATGGTATTTCAATCTCCTGGACATGCCGAGTGCCGAATGCTATAGTCTCGTCGGAAGGGTCGCCGGAACGTTGATGACGTGAAGATAGGAGTCCGACAGTCATGGCCGTTCGGTTTCACTCGCATGCCAGACAGCGGATGGTTGAACGTGGTGCAACCGAGGTGGAGGTATCGGCCGCGATCCTGGAAGGCGAGCGCTTTGAGGCAAAGTACGGCCGGGCTGGATTCCGGAGGAACTTTGTGTTCGAGCAACAATGGCACGGCAGACTCTACGCGACGAAACAGATCGAAGCCTACGCGGTTCGCGAGGAGCAGGAGTGGCTCGTGATTACCGTGATAGTGCGGTATTTCTGAGGCGCAAACAGAATGAAACTCACGTACGATCCGAGATACAACGTGGCGTACATACGCTTTCACGAAAAACGCGAGGATGTGGAGTCGTTGCGGATCAGCGACGAACTGGTCGTGGACATGGCGCCGGATGGGACGGTCTACGGCATCGAGCTTCTGAACGCCAACGAGCAATTGCAGCGCGAGGACATGGGCGCGTTGATCATCATCAACGAAGCCACCGGCGAATCCACGAATCTGCCCTTGATGAGGACCAAGGCGGGATAGACAGGCGTTTTCGCGGCATGAAGCCAGTGCTTGTCCTTAATAACCTCCGCGCGGAGACGAGGAGTCTTACAGGGTGCGTGCCACGCACCATTTCATCCGCCGATTACGCCGATTGACGCCGATTTTCGGGGATTCTAAACAAGCCACGGGTCACGGGCCACGCGGCCTGGGGTCTCCAACATCGTGCTCCAAGCGATAGGCAGCCAAGGCAGGGGGCGTGGATGAGCTCTTTTCCGCCAGAGACATACGCGTGAACTTTCGCACTTTTTGATCGGGTAATGTGGATGTGGTATCAAGAGAAACA
>DAOQWL010000062.1:0-34405 GCA_035342095.1 Sedimentisphaerales bacterium
CCGACGCGACAACGACGCGGCCGCTACATGACGGATTTCACGCGATTGCCCTGGACAGCCCGCTTCTCCGCAGGCGGCTCCCCCTGTGGCCTTGTGTTCTGAGGTGGTTTGTGGTAAATCAGGATTCAGCGAAATCAATGAACAGCCTGCCACGGCAGGCATCTGGCAAGGAGATACAGTGGAATGCTGGCTACCGTTCTGATGGGTCCGGGCGAAGTGCTCGTGCTCGTCGTCCTCACGGCGATCATCGTGTTCGTCGCCGTGTGCAGGCGAAGGATCAAGTGAAGCCCGCCGCAACGCGTATCGCGATTACGTCCAGTCGTCGGGGTCAATCTGCCTTTGCTGTTTGACCCGGCTTCGGTGCTTCTTGCTCCTCAGACGGCTCTCCCTCGCGGCCGCAGGCGTCTTGGTCTTCCTTCGAATCGGCTGCGGCTTCAACGCCTCGCACAAGAGCACCTGCAACCGCTCCACCGCCGCCTGACGATTGGCTTCCTGGCTTCGATGTTTCTGCGAGATGATGCGGAGAACGCCATGCTTGTCCAACCGGTTCGACAGGGCGCTGCGAATCCGCTGCTTGTGTTCGTCGCACAGGCCTGGCGAATTGCCGACATCGAACAAGACCGTAACGCGCGTGTTCAGCTTGTTGACGTTCTGGCCGCCCGGCCCGCCGCTGCGAGAGGCCTTGAACGTCAACTCCTCTTCGCCGATGAACACGTTGTCTGCGATCTCGATCATGTATGAACCTGCCTTACGAAACCCCGCACGCACCAGCAGGGTATCCTACCGCCTGCGGGATGGAATCACAAGGCGGGCCATGCGAAACCGCGAGGCCGTCTGAAAGACAGTTTTTCACAAGTTCGCGAGAAAATTTCATCACCCCGCCCCGCGGGTTATCGGGGCTAAACCAGGCAAACCGATCAAATCAGAAAAGCCCACCTGAGCAGCCGCCCGGTGAGCGCAGGCAGTTTGGGCATCCGCGGCCGGACCCCTCCAGGGGCCTGTTCTCTCCTACAGACAACTCCGTGGGGACGCCCGTTGGCGAACCGGCAAAAACCCTAAAGAGGTCGAACACAGATCGCCGATACGTAACCCCAGGGTCAACGAAAAAGGCATTAAAGGAATTATCAGTATCAATAGTCCTGTTTTACTGTGGAGGTGCCGAGAACCGAGAGAGGGTAAGAGAAAAGAGGAGAATTTCCGACCGTCGCCCCTGGCTGAGCATTGAGCGGGTATTTCAAACAACGCATCCTTATACTGGCTTACGGGAATGTCCTCGCTTCAGCTCCGCAGGGGCTTTTTTTCTGCGCACTTCGCGCCCCCGGGAGAAGCGTCTATAGTAGTTGGCTGGACCGTGGGCCGCTCGACGAATACGGGGTTCTTCCACTCACAGGAGGCAACACATGGCAAGGCCAAACCGAACCACTGCACAAGCGATATCCGTGATCGTGGCGTCCGCCCTCGTGGGCATCGCGGCAGTCGGCGCCATTGCGACTTCTCTCCCAGCCGCCCAGCAGACGACCAGGCCAGACCCGGACGAACTGCGGGCAGGCCGGGGTTTCATCGAGACGAAGACGTACTCTCACCAGGAGGACCTGGACGTTCTCCAGCTTTTCGATGGGCTGCGGGTAGCCGACGTTTCGGACGGAATGGACAAAATCGGATTGGCCAACGTGGGTCTGATGTCGCCGGAGATTCACGCGGCGTGGAAGGATACGAAACACTACAAGCACCGTTTCATCGGCATCGCCGTAACGGTGCGGTACGTTCCGACGAACCAGCCCCCTGCAGGCCCTATGGAAACTACAGCGTTCGATGCATGGGTCGCCAGGACGTACAGGGAGATGACGCCCGAGCCGTTTGTCCCACTGATCCGCCAGGGAACCGTCGTGGTGTTCGACGATGCCCCGGACTCCGACGTCGGCTCCATCGGCTCGAACAACATCATGGGCTGGAAGCTGCGCGGCTGCGTAGGCGTGGTCACCGATGCCACCGCACGCGACACGGATGAGATCGCCACGGAGCAGATGCCTCTGTACTTCCGCACGGTCGGTCGAGGCATCCGCCCGGGTCGCAACCAGATCGAGTCGGTGAACCGGCCCATCGAGTGCGGCGGGGTTCTCGTCAGACCTGGTGATGTGATCGTCGCCGACGGCGACGGTGTCATCGTCGTCCCGCGAGAGAAGGCCCGGGAGGTCGCCGAATACGCCCAGGCCACGATGAAGGGCGACAAAGCCGGCCGTCGCAACCTCTACAAGCAGCTTGGCCTGCCCGAGGACGACTCCGTCAAATAGCACCGTCGCCGTCGAATACAGAAGGTGGCGAGTGAGGTTCCCAGTTGGCCCAAACTTCAAGCAGATCCATGGTTGCCACCCGAATGACTGGCAACATCCACTACATGAGGAGCATGGGCAGCGGCTTGAGTTCTCTCCTGATAGGATCTAGAATCATGCCGAGCGCTTCAATCGTTGTCGCGCCGAGCAGGAACACCCCTTCGTCCCCAAAGACAACCGGAGCGGCTCGGATGTTGTCCCGGTATTCGAAGTAGGCGTTGCCGACGGCCCTCTTGACAACCTCCCCGTTGGCCAGGATGAACTCCTGGGAAGAGGTGGCTTTGATGCCCAGCTTCTTCAGGATCTTCTGCGGCACTACGGAGTACACCGCGCCGGAATCCACGAGAAACTCGCATATCTGCGAGTTTTTCGGTCGCTGCGGATTGATGACCTTCACTCTCAAGAACGTGATACCCATGATCCCACCACTTCCCAACGCATTCCTCATCGGTTCCGCGTCCCAGCAGATCGGCCGGGTCGCCCGGCCCAGCGTATCCATTGTACCGTGTGGGTCCTGCAAATCACATGAAAATCCGCACTGGATACTGTGAACCTATCTGGATCGCAGTCGCATGGGGAAGGGATTCTGTGTTTGACCTTGTTTGCTCTCCGCCAGGGCGGCGGGCAGGGAGGCTGCCGCTGTCGGCGGCCTGCGGAACACCGGCGCCAGCGTCCACCCGGCCAGACACAAGACGACCGACAAGAATGCCCACGAACCGAGACTCGGGCGAGTCTTCGCCACGACGTCGTCGCGGGTAGGGATGAGCCGGCTTTCGTAGCGACAGCGGTCGCAGTGGATGCAGTCCAGGCGGTCCCGGCCGCTCAGGCCGAACTCGCATCGCCCGAACTTCTTGGCGGGCAGGAACCGCCCGAGCCAGCCGGCGGCGTTGAACAGCGACAAGAAAGCGCCGGTGGGGCACAGGTATCGGCACCACATCCGCGTCACGATCAGGGCGCCGAGCAAGACCACCACCACCGTAATCAGGCCCGGCGAGGCGAAGAACCCGTCCGACCAGAACTGCCGGTTGAAGACGAGTGTCAGCGGGTCCATTTCGGGGAAGTGCGTGCTGCCTGTCCAGAAGAAGGCAACGACAACCACGAACAACACGGCGTACTTGAGGAACCGCGCCGCGGTCATCATCGAGAGGCACGGACGCGCCTTGAACCGCCTCGGAAGGACGAGGCTGAGCAGTTCTTGGACCGCTCCGAACGGGCAGAGGTATCCACAGTAGATGTTCCCAAGGAGCAGAACGATCAGGGGCACACCCAGCAGCAAGCAGGCGGCCACAATCGGACTGTCCAGCAGTCCCTGTCCGCTCAGCAGGCGGATCACGTGATCGGTGGAGTACTGGCGGTTGAGCCAGAAGCCGCCGACGCCGGCCGTGAACGCCAGCACCGCCAGGCGGCTCCACAGCCGGCCGTGGTGGATCGCGACCAGCGCCAGCAGGATGCCTGCCGCCCAGTAGACAACCAGCCAGTTCACCCGCTGCAACCAACCCTGGTCTACAGCGTCGGCAACCCGGGCGCCGCTGAGCGCCGAGGCGTCGAACTGAGGGCCCGAGGTCCGCAGCAATCGCAGGATCGCGTTGCAGCTCAGCGTCGCGCCGCTGACCGCGTTGACACCCTGCACAGGCGTCGGCCCGAACACGTTTCTTCCCTTGAGCGAGGCCATCCAGTCGCGGATGCGGCTGATGTATCTCGGCGTCTCGCGGGATCGCGTGATCCGAAAGTCGATCAGCGTCCCGCAGGGATCGGCGAACACGATCACGGACATGGGCCCGCCGTAGCCATAGACGGTGCTGGAGAAATCCTCGGATCGGAAGATGTAGCCCTTGAGCTGCGAGTTCTCGCGGACCTCGTGATACGTCGCTTCCTTCGACGTAACAGTGGAGACGACCTTCCCGGCGGACAGGCGACGCCCTTGAATCCAGTCCTGAACGGCCACCGTCGCCTGCGATCTCGTTTCGGCGCGTTCCCTGTAACCGAGGACATGCGAACAGATGATAAGAGACAAGGCCACCGCGAGCAGACCGTAGCCGGCCGGGGTGAGCACCGGATGGGTGACCACGCGCTTGCCGGGATGCAGCAAGTCATGGCGGGCAGTTCCCGCGAGGAAGACCTCACCCAGTGCAAGGGCAGCCGCAACCCACAACACTGCGTGGAAACCCATCAGCCCAATCAGGAACAAGCCCGCCAAACCGCCTAAAGCCCCTCCCAGATAGCTCGCACCGCCCAGACAGGTCGCGGACAGGGTCGCCTCCTCGCCGCATCCCTCCAGGACTTTGCCCCCGAGAACCATGGTCGCGCCGCTGAAGAACCCGTACACGAACAACAGCACTGAGAAAACCGCCCACGGCGCCGGATGGTCGAGGACGAGACCGGAAGCCACAAGACACACTACGTGGATCGCCAGCAGAGCCCCCAGCGCGAGCAGCATGGATCGCGCTGGGGCGGGCCCCTTCGGAGGCAAACGTGAGACCGCCCATTGTGCACACAGAGCGCCAAAGGCCGATCCGCCCAGAAACAGGGAGAAGGCCAATCCTACGCACTGGGGCAGCGCACCGCAGCCCAACAGCCACGCACGCACCAGCAAAACCAGAACGATGGCACCGACTGCGGCGGCGCAGCCACACAGAAGCAGCGAATCGGATCGCAACGCTTCGCTGTCCTGATGATCGGTCCGTTCTCTGGCTCGCGGCGCCGTACGGACGATGTAGACGAGGCGCATGACAGCAAATAGCAGGATCGGGACAATCACGACGGTCAGCCCGCCGCGAAAGAGGAGCCGGACGGGTTTGACAAGCGGAAGACCTGATCGATCCATCGCCTGCAGAAGGCTGCACAGGCCATAGCTTGGCTTGGCATCGGAATTGACGAGCCTGGCCGCCGGAAGTTCCACGGCGTCGTAACGGCTCAGCATCTTCAGCGACTGTTCCGGCCGATACACGCCGCACAACAGCTCAACCGGGAAGATCTCGCCCGCGTTCTCCACGAGGCCAAACCGGGTCTCCAAGCCGATGGGTGAAACCTCGACAGAGCCGCCGGCCGAACAAACAAAGAAGGTCCGTTCCGCGAGAGGCACGAGCAGCGACCGAGAGAACACGGCATCCAGGGTGTGTCCAGCCCAGGCGCCCTGGTACGCCGGCTCGCCGCCGGACAGATTCCTGTCGCCTGCGATTCCCATGACCAGCACGCCGAGTGGACGCAGGGACTGCTTGACCTGCTCGAGGAACTCCGTAGACGCAAGATGGTGAAGCGAGGCATCCACCACGGACGGCAGATTGACGATTACCACATCGTACGTCCGCGGCGACGCAGCCAGTGTCGTCCGAATGTCATCCGTCACATAGTGCAGACGCGGATCGGATACGCGAAATCGCTCGGGCAGACGGGCGGTCATCGCCTGGATGTACTCGCGATCCGGGCAGAACCAATCCACTCCCTTGACGCTCCCTGACAGCAGGAATCGCTCGCAGACGGCCAGTCCGTCGCCAACCACCAGGACCCGCTCGGCGTTGAAGTTCTGAGAGAGGGCAAGGGCCGCGACCTTGCCGGCCTGCATGGTATCCCCGACAACCTCGCACGTCCCGCTGGGACCGACGACCCCCCACCGCCGGCCGTCGGCGCCGTAGAGATACAGACCTCGTTGGGTGCGAAAGCTGCCGTCGAGGGTCCCGCCCGACAGGCTCCGGCTCCAGCGTTGCTCCTGCAAGGCTCTCGTCAGAGGGATATCCGCACGCAGAACCGCGACAGCAAGGACGACAAGCAGACACGCGCCCGCAGCGACGCGAATCCACTTGGCCTCCGACGGCCGACGGACGCACATGTGCCACGCAGAAACGGCGCAAAGGAGGACCGCCAGAGTCATCAGGATCTGGATCGTGTTCATCCCCATGAACGGAAGGAATGCCGCAGCCAGACCACCGAACACCCCGCCGGCCACTCCCCAGATGCAAACGGCGATAAGAAACGACTGTTCCTTCTCGGCCCGTCGGGCACAGAGGGTCGGAAAGAACAGACCGGTCGCAACTCCGCCCGGCGAGAAGATCAGCAGGGACCACCCCAGGACCTCCTGCACCGAAGGGACCGAACCCGGTTCCGGGCCCACGCTGGCCAGCAGGACAACGGCAAGGTACTGAAGGTATGAAACAGGAACGGGCGCGAGGAGGAACAGCTCGGCCGCCGGTCCCAGACGCACGAGTCTATCGCGGATTCCGCGGAAGAGGAAGGCACCCAGGGCCCCGCCGAGGAACCACGTTCCCAGGAACGCGCCGACCCACAGATCGCCGCCTGCGAGGGCCATGCCGACCTCTCGCATGAGCAACACCTGGATCGCAACGGCCAGCAGACCCCAACAGAACGCCAGACTCGCACGAAACTGCATCACATCGTCCCCGCCACATCAGGCACACATCCACCACGATAGTGGTAAGATCTCGACGTGGGTGACAAGAGAGGCGGCTTTTTTCGGAAGTGCAAGGCAGGTGTGGTCGCCCACACACGGATATCCCGGCGCTTCCATGCACGCCGGGCTATCCGCGGGGATCAGAACTGCTTGAGGAATCGCAGATCGTTCTCGGTGAGCCAGCGAATGTCCGAGATCTCGTACTTTCGCATGGCCAGACGCTCGATGCCGAAGCCAAAGGCCCAGCCGGTGTACTTCTCGCTGTCGATCCCGACAGCGTCGAAGACGTTCGGGTCCACCATGCCGCACCCGCCCATCTCGACCCATCTTTCCTGCCCTGCCTTGTCCACCAGGAGCAGATCCACCTCGGCGCTGGGCTCGGTGAAGGGGAAGAAGCTCGGGCGGAACCGCCACTGGGTGTCCGGCCCGAAGAAGACGTGAATGAACTGCTCGATCGTAGTCTTCATATCGACCATGGTGACCCCCTCATCGACGACGAGGGCCTCGAGCTGATGAAACATGTACATGTGCGTCGCATCGACCGTGTCGGGACGATAGACCCTCCCCGGCGCAACCACGCGGATCGGTGGTTTGGTCTTCTCCATCACGCGGATCTGGATGGTCGAGGTCTGGCTGCGCAGCAGGACGTTGTCCTCGATGTAGAAGTTGTCCAGCGGGTCCCTGGCCGGATGCTCCGGCGGGATGTTCAGCGCGACGAAGTTATGCCGTTCGTCTTCGACCTCGGGACCATAGGCGACGCCGAAACCCATTCGGCCGAAGATGTCCAGCAGCTCGGAGATCGTCTGCATGATCACATGGCGCTTGCCGATGGCAAACGGCACCCCAGGCAACGTCACGTCAACCAGCTCCCGCTGGGGCTTCTGCGACGCTTCCAGGGCCTTCCTGCGCTCCTCGAAAGCCGCGGTGACGTCGTTCTTCGCCTTGTTGGCGAGCTGCCCGCCACGCGGCTTCTCCTCCCGGGGAAGCTTGCCCACCTCGCTGAGCAGGCCCATGATCAGACCTTTGCGTCCCAGGTACTTGATACGGAAGTCCTCAAGGGACTTCAGGTCCCGGACGTTCTCCAGCTCCGCAAGAGCCTGCGCACCGATCTGTTCGAACTGATCGAGCATCGTCAGGCCAGGGCAGCCTTGGCCTCCTGGAGGATCGCGTCGAAGCCCTGCGGGTCGCCGATGGCGATCTCACTGAGCATCTTTCGGTTGACCGCAATCTTGGCCTTCTTGAGGCCGTTGATGAACTCGCTGTAACGGACGCCCCGTTCACGACAGGCGGCGTTCAGACGCACGATCCACAAACCCCGGAAATCCCGTTTTTTGGCCCGGCGGTCGCGATGAGCGTAGATTTCGGCGCGTCGCACGGCCTCCGTCGCCAATCGCCAAGTATTCCGCGGCATCCCGCGATGCCCTCGCGCGCGCTTGAGTTCCCGCTTCTTGGCCTTGCGGACGGCATGGCCCTTCGTTGTTCTCGGCATGTCAGCTTTCCCCTAACGTATGAAAATCCCGCTTGCTACGGCAGCTGAGACGCCGGGAAGCAAGCAATCACTGTTCTGCCTGTCTGCAACGGAGCGAACGCTCAACTGTGCAGTGCGGCAACCATCTTCTTCGTCAAGGCCTTGCTGGTAACGACGCCCGGATTCCGGAGCCGCCGCAAGTGCTTGGCGCTCTTCACACTCATCAAGTGACCGGTGCCGGCCTTGCGATGCTTGATCTTGCCGCGGGCCGTCAATTTGACCCGCTTGGCCAACCCCTTGTGAGTCTTCAGTTTCTGTTTCGGCATATAGTTCCTCAAACAGCCTGTACACCTTGCCTGCTATGGACAAAGGGGAAAGTATACTCTCCGCACCCGGTGTGGTCAACCGGTATTGAAAAAATTCGCGAAACCGTGGGCGCCATTTTCCGAGGGCCGTTGGAGGTCCCCGGTCTGTCCCAGCTTCCCCAGAGGCCATGCCGCCCCAAGGCGTTCGTCGAACCACTATTTGGGAACCAGCAGCAGGGTCATTCGCCGCCCGGTCAGCATGGAAGGCCGCTCCACCTTGGCGAGATCCTCCAGAGTCCCCATGATCTGGTTGAGCATCTCGTAGCCATGTTCCTTGTGCAGCATCTGACGCCCGCGGAACAGGAGCGAGAGCTGGACCCTGTGTCCCTTCTGCAGGAACTCACGGGCATGGCCCACCTTGATCTCCAGATCGTGCTTGTCAGTCTCCGGGCGAAGCCGGATCTCCTTGAGCGTCGCCACGGGATGCGCCGTCTTCTTGTGGGCATCGCGGACGCGGCGCTTCTGCTGGTAGAGCCACTTGCCGTAGTCCATGATGCGACACACCGGCGGCTCGCTGTTCGGAGCGACTTCGACAAGGTCCAGACCGGCCTCCTGGGCCTTGCTCATCGCCTCCTCTTTCGAGACGATCCCGACCTGGTTGTTTTCTGCATCGACCAGCCGAATCTTGTCGGCCCTGATCCCCCCGTTTACACGCAAACCTCGTTTCACTGTTGTCGACCACCTTGCCTTCCTCAAAACAGCCTGATCCGTCGACTCCCGCGAGCCGATCCGGTCACGGAACTCGAGTTCCAAGTTCCGTCACATCCGATACATGCGCCAGTCTACCATATCGACCGGCGGTTTGGGCATATCAAAACGCCACATCCACCGCTTTATCGGCGATTTTCTGCTTCGCTGCCGCCAGGAACTGATCGGCAGAGACGGTCCGCGTCTCCTGGCTGCCGCGGATTCTCACGTTGACCATGTTCGCCTCGGCCTCCTTGGGCCCGACCACGAGCATGTAGGGGATTTTCTCGCCGTGGGCTTTGGCGATCTTGGCCCCGATCTTCTCGTCGGACAGATCGACACCGCAGCGGAGATCGGCTCCGCAGAGCCTCCCCTGGACCTTCGATGCGTACTCGTTGCTCTTCTCGCTGATCGTCATGACGCGGACCTGCTCGGGAGACAGCCACAGCGGCAGCGCTCCGGCGTACTGCTCGATCACGATCCCCATGAACCGCTCGAGCGAACCCAGAACGGCTCGATGGATCATAACCGGGGTCTTCTCCGTATTGTCCTCATCCACGTAGGTCAGCCCGAACCGCTGCGGCATCGAGAAGTCGAGCTGGATCGTGCCGACCTGCCACGACCGGCCGATGCAGTCCTTGACGTGGAAATCGATCTTCGGGCCGTAGAAGGCGCCGTCGCCCTCGTTGATCCGGAAGGTGATTTTCTTGTGGTCCAGGGCCGCCTTCAGGGCATTGGTCGCGGTTTCCCAGATCTCGTCGGAGCCGATGTGCTTCTCCGGCTTGGTCGAGAGTTCGATCGCGAAATCGCTGAATCCGAAGGATTTGTACGTCTCGAAGATCAGGTCGATGACCCCGATGATCTCCGACTCGATCTGCGACGGCATACAGTAGATGTGCGCGTCGTCCTGGGTGAACTGGCGGACGCGGAACAGGCCGTGCAACACCCCGCTGGCCTCGTGACGATGCACCATGCCGAACTCGGCCACGCGAAGCGGAAGCTCGCGGTAAGAGTGCCGGGTCGTATTGAACAGCAGGCAACCGCCGGGGCAGTTCATCGGCTTGACCGCGTAGGTGATCTCATCGATCTTCGTGAAGTACATGTTCTGTTTGTAGTTGTCCCAGTGCCCGCTGCGATGCCAGAGCTCCTCGTTCAGAATGATCGGGGTGCGGACCTCCTTGTAGCCGTACTTGCGATTCATCTGCCGCATGAAGTCCAGCATCTCGTTCCAGACGAGCATCCCCTTCGGGTGCATGAAGGCGAACCCCGGCCCCATCTCGCTGAAACTGAACAGCTCGAGCTGCTTGCCCAGCACGCGATGGTCTCGCTTCTTGGCCTCTTCCAGCCGGTTGATGTACTCGTCGAGGTCCTTTCTCGTGGGCCAGGAGGTGCCGTAGACGCGCTGGAGCATCTTCTGCTTGGCGTCGCCATGCCAGTACGCGCCGGCGACCGACATGATCTTGAAGCTGCCGATTCTGCCCGTGCTGGGCACGTGCGGCCCCCGGCACAGATCCTGGAAACCGTTGTCGCCATGCGAGTAGAAGCTGATGACCTGACTGTCAACCCGCTCAATGTTGTCCGTCTTGTACTTGTCGCCCTGGAGCTTCTCCAAGGCCTCCTGACGGGACATCTCCCTGCGCGTGAACGGCTTGTCCGCCTGCACGATCTCCTGCATTCGCGCCTCGATCCGCGAGAAATCGTCCGGCCGGATCGGCTCATCGAGATCAATGTCGTAATAGAACCCGTCCTGCACGGTCGGGCCGTAAACGAGTTTCGTCTGCGGCCAGAGGCTGCAGATGGCCTCTGCCATAACGTGAGCGCAACTGTGGCGCATCACCTCGACGCCTTCCTTGTCCTTTGGCGTGACGATCTGGACGCGCGGACTACCCGCGATCGGCGTGTTCAAATCCACCAGCTTCCCATCGATCTTCGCAGCCACGGCGGCCTTGGCCAAGCCCGGGCCGATCTTCTCGGCGACTTGCTTTGCCGTGGCGCCCTCGGCAACTTCGAGAGCACTGCCGTCCGGTAGTGTAATCCTTGCCATACGTCCTTCCAAAAACTGCGCGTCAGTCCTGCGCTTGTCCGAATATACTGGACCCGCCTCCAAAGTCAAGTATCGTCCGAATCACAGACCGATGCTACATTTCACAGAGGCCGCCGCTGCGGGCTCCAGGCAGGACCAAATGATGAACGAATACTCTAACCAATTGTCTCCAAGGCACTTACGACGCCGCGGCGGCCAGAGACCGCTGTACGAGTCACTTTGTCTGCCTTGACTGTTGTTATGGGACGGATTTTATGGTATGATATAGAGGTTGGAGTGCGTGTGCATCGTACGCGTGAAGGGAAGCCAATGAACGCAAATTTGGTGCTTCTCAGCGACAATGGATCGTACAAGACTTTCGCCCTGTCGAAGCCGGTGACGGTTCTCGGCCGAAGGCATGACTGCACCCTGCGGATACCGCTGCCCATGGTGTCGCGACAGCATTGTCAACTGACCCAGAACAGCGATTCGATCAAACTCCGTGATCTAGGGTCGCGCGGCGGCACCTTCATCAACGGCAAGAAGGTGGACGCGGAGAAGGATATCCCCATCAAGCCGGGCGACTACCTCCGCATCGGCCCACTGACCTTCGTCTGCCAGATCGACGGCCAGCCCGCCAAGATCGCGCCGCCGGCCAAGGCCAAGAAGTCCGCTCCTCACGGAGCCAAGGCCAAGCCCCAGAAGCCTGCCGGTCCATCCCCGGAGGAACTGGGCAAGGAACTCGACAAGGAACTGGACGGAAAGGCCGTCGATGATCTGGATGAGAAGTTAAGCGACGAGTTGGACGACCTCGACGTATCCGACAGCTTCATCAACCTCGATGATCTAGACGGCGACGCAGAGGACCTCAAGAACCCCTGACCGATGCCGGTCGCTCGATCATGGCGCACCCCCCTTTTCCTTTCGACGTCTCGCCCGTCCCAGAGCCTCGCGCCTCCGCAGGCACAGGATTCTGCGAATCGCACGTCGCGGCCGGCTGGTCGGCTTGGCCGCGGTCCAGGCCCAGAGCCGATTCTCCAGGAGAATCCGCAGCCCCAGGAACTCCAGCCCGATCAGGATCAGCCACGACCCCGGCGAAAACGGAGTGACCAGCGCCAGGAACCCCAGGACGATCAGAATCACGCCAACGATCGTCCGCGTGACCTTGTTCATTCAATCCCCCTGGTCATGCTGTCGCCCGAGCTTTTGGCCTTGCGGATGCCCCCCGCAGCCGACCCCGTCCACGGGATCACTTGCGGCGAGCCAGGATTTCCTCGATCTGGTCCATGGTCCGGTTCATCACCGCCATGGTCTTCTGGAACGGTTCCGGCGTCGTCATGTCCACCCCGGCCTCCTTCAGGATCGCGATGGGATAATCCGAACCACCGGCCGAGATCAAGCGCAGGTATCTCCTGGCGGCGTCCTCGCTCCCGCTGAGCGTCTCCTCGGCCAGAGCCGTTGCGGCGGTAAACGACGTCGAGTACTGGTAGACATAGAAGTTATAGTAGAAGTGCGGGATATAGGCCCACTCCACCGTGTACAGGTCATCGACGAGGCAGACCCCTTGGTCGTGACCGTAGTAGTCGCGAACGATCCGAGCGTAGAGCTTCGTGAAGGCGTCGCCCGTGAGGGGCTCGCCCCGCTCGGCCGCCTCGTGCATCCTCAGCTCGAACTCCGCGAACTGCGTCTGGCGGAAGACCGTTCCGCGGATCTCGTCGAGGTGGGTCATCAGCAGGGACAGCCGGACCTCGTCGTTTTCAATCTCCCTGAGCATCTTGTGGATCAGCAGCGTCTCATTGAACGTCGAGGCCACCTCCGCCACGAAGGTCGCGTAGTTCGCCAGCGGGAACGGCTGGCTCTTGTTCGAGTAGTAACTGTGCAGAGCATGGCCCATCTCATGCGCCAGCGTGCTGACATCGTCGTACTGGCCGTTGAAGTTCAGCAGGATGTAGGGATGCACGTCGTAGACGCTGCCGTTGGAGTAGGCGCCGGACCGCTTGCCCGGCGCGGGATAGACGTCGATCCAGCGCTGACTGAAGGCCGCCTGGGCCGCCTTGCGGTAATCCTCGCCGAGCGGGCCGAGGCAATCGAGGTACAGGTCCCGACCCTGGTCAAACGTGTACTTCAAGTCGATCCCCTTGACCACCGGTGCGTACAAGTCGGAGTACTTCAGCACCTCCACGCCGAGCATCCGGCGACGGAGACGAAGATACCGATGGAACGTATCGAGATTGCTGCGGACATTCCGAATCAGGCTGTGATAGACCTCGACCGGGATGTTGTTGCGGTCCAGGGCGAGGTGCAGGCACGACTCGTAGTTCCGCGACCGCGCGTAGAAGATGTGCGTCTGGAGGTGCGAGTAGAGCTGGACGCCGAAGGTCTGGCGGAACTGGTTCATCGCGGACCAGAAGGCCTGGAACACCGCCTCGCGGTCCTGTCGATTGGTCGAGGCCCGGTGCAGCGCGTAGCCCGACTTGTTCAGCGTCGCGACCGTCCCGTCGCTCAGCGTGATCTCGGGGTACGGCATCTCCGCGTTGCTGAAGACCGTGTAGGTCGAGCCGGGACCGTCGGCGATCTGCCCGGCGCGGGCCAGGATCTTCTCCTCCTGCTGCGAGAGGGTGTGCGGCTTGCCGCGGAGCACGTCCAACAAGTACATCCGATAGACCTTCAAGCCCGACTCGGCGACGATGAATCTCTCGATGGTCCCGGCGTCGAGCGCCACCAGCTCAGGCTCGATGAACGACGCCCGTGTGCTGTACTCCGTCGCGAGTTGCTCGATCTCCTGCTTCATGGCCAGGTACGTCGCGTTCCGCGTGTCCTGGTCGGACTTCATGTGCGCGTAGCTGTTCAGGCGTCCGAAGGTCTTGGCCATTTCGCTGTTGAGCGTCAGGCACGCCAGCAACTGGACTGGCGAACCCGTGAGCTTGCCCCTGTACTCCAAGACCTCGTCCAGCCGGCCCGCCAGATCGGTCTTCGCCTGCCTCCATGCCTCATCGGAGGGATACAGGTCTTCGAGCTTCCACTGATGTGCGGCGGGGATCTCCGCCCGCTGCAACGTCTGTCCCCACCCCCCTCGCGCCGACAAAGAGATCACCATCGTCATCATCAAACCACCCAACAGCCCAAGTCGTTTCATGTCTATTCCTTGTCAATGTTCGAGCCGCAGGCATGGTAAACGACCGATCCGCTGCCCGCAAGACCATACCTGCGGGCAATCCCAAGTCGTGAAGAAGACGTTGCGATGTGCAGAGAACTCAGCTAAGGGACGCCGGCCGATGCTCCCTCCGGACGGAGACGAAACGCCGGCACGTCGATCGTCCATGCGAGTGGCATGACATGCGAAGCAATCGTCGCCACAACCCGCACGAAGAGACTCGGGTTCGTTGGCCTTTCGCCATGAATGGAAGTGCAGAAGCCCCCGGGAAGGCACGTCCGAGTACCTGGCGGCTGGCTGCCCTGGAAGAGCGTCAGCAGGGCCGCCGTCCAGGCTGTCGTGTGCTTTTTGCGGCTTTTGTCCGTGTGCCGCGAGATTCGACGGCCTTGCCGTTAAACCGCCCTCCGCCATTCGTCGATAAAGGGCACAGATGCAAGGTGTGGCGTACACACCAATACCGATCTGGAGATGGGGTGTGGCACACCTCAGGGTGGTGACCAACGAGCAATGACGACATAGCCCGAAGAGCTGAGGGCCGAGAGGCTCGCAGTCGGGCGGGAGGAGCATATCATAGTATTCGATGTCACACTCAAAGACTACCTCAAGGAAATCGACGAGGCGTCCCTGCTTACCGCCGAGCAGGAATACGAATACGGCAAGCGGATCGCGGAGGCGAACGACCCGGAGGCCCGCGAGAAGCTCGTGCGGAGCAATCTGCGTCTCGTGGTGAATATCGCGAAGAAATACGGCGGACGGGGCATGAGCCTGGGCGACCTGATCGAGGAGGGCAATCTCGGCCTGATCAAGGCGGTCGATTACTTCGACCCGGACCGCGGGACGCGATTCAGCACATACGCTGCCTGGTGGATCAAGCAGAGCATCAAGCGAGCCCTGCTGGAGAACATCCAGCCTGTGCACGTCCCGACGTACATGGTGGCACTGATCAACCAGTGGCGCCACACGGCCTCCGAGGTCGAGAGTCGGGTCGGGAGGAAGCTGACCCTCGATGAGATGGCGAACCTGATGCACCTGCCCGTGCGGAAGGCCAAGGTGATCCACCGGATCGTCGAGGTCCTGGGCAGCACGAGCGAGAGCCTGTGCGCGGACGACCAGGACGACGCGGCGACCCTGGAATCGACGCTCGAAGACGGCAACGCCGGCCGGCCGGAGGACTGCCTCGTCGAAAACGAGGAGAAGGCCAAGGCGGTCCGGCTGCTCGACGCGCTGGACCCGCGAGAGGCCCAGGTGCTCCGCTTGCACTATGGCCTGGGCGAAAAGCGGCCTCTCAGTCTCAAGGAGATCGGCAAGAAACTGGGCCTGACGCGCGAGCGAATCCGCCAGATCCGGCGCGACGCACTCACCAACCTGTACCAGGAGATGGAGGGCGAGTAAGGCTTCGCGTGGGAAGACGCCGGGAGGGCCTCGACACCCTGTCGTCGGACGAAGCGCGACGGCTCTTCACGCGACGGGCGCGTTTGGCTCGCTGACCGGCTCCGAAGCAGAACGACGGCCCGTCCTCAGACCCGCGATCCCAACCAAGAGCCCGAGCGCACCCAGGGCGATTCCCATCAGGGGATTCGCATCCGCCGCTCCATTGAGGAATGGGGCGGTCGGGATGTACCGAACCGCGACGGCAGAACCCACAGCGGGAAGCGTCGAGGTGTTGTACACCTTCTTACGATCCAGGTTGCCCGCGTAGTCCTTGCCGTTGACCGCGAACCGATAGCTGATCCGGTAGTTGTGGTCCATCTTGTCGGAGGTGTCGCTCACAATCTGTCTGACGTCCGTGACGACGCCCTGGGTCACAGTCCCCGCAACTCTGACCGCGACGACCCGCAGACCCAAGAAGACCAGAAGAGCACCAACCCCGAGCAACACAAGACGAGAGGACCCGCGTTTCTTCACATGCACTCCTTTCTTCGCTGCTCGATCATGTCCATGTAGGCCATCTGCAGGAGGTTGTCCTCGAGGATACCGATCGTGTGCATCAACTGGCGGGCAATCACGGCTCCCTCCTGGGCGTCTTGTCCCTCCTCCAACACGACCTCCAGCTCGACGAAGTCGCCCAGGCCTTCCACGCGGTCCAGGTGTACCCTCGTTGGGCCGATCAGGTAGAGTGTCCGGCGCTTTCGGATGATGCCGCGAAGGCCCAAGGCCCTGGCCAGCGCCTCGCGGAGCCCGTCGGGATCGCTCGTTCGGTGCACAACGTACTGCGACTCTTTCGGCCCCGCGGCGTCCGGGCGGTCGTAGGCGATCAGTTCGCCCGACCGGGCATCGGCCACCCGCCGGAGCTTCAGACGACCGTGAGGGCAATGAAAGAAGGCGTCCTCCTGCTCAATGACGATGGGACCGTCCTGAGCCAAAGGCGCCACCCGTTTTTCGACTGCGGTCAGATCGGCCACTCGGGCCTTGATCTCCACGTTCCGACTCATCGGGGCATCCATCTTTCCCGGCTCGAACGGCTAACGCTGCGCCCTGCGACACAGGCGGTCAATATCCTTGGCCACGATCTCTGCCACGATTCGCTGGAGTTCGGGCAGATCCTCAGCAAGCTCCTCGTCTACAGGAGTCGTCGGCTCGCGCGGCGCGGACACGGCAACGGGTCCCTCCTGTGCCTGACCGGGCGAGCGCCGTCGTCTCGACGCAACCCGCCTCTGCTCGGCCAGGATATTCTCCGCCAAGTCGTACTTGGGTATCTCCCCGCCCGCGGCCGGGGACCGTCCCATATCCGGGGCGGATGGGGAACCGGCGAACGGCTTGGCCGCAGCATCCTGTTCCGCGCGGCTGTCGCCATCCCCTGACTGCTGGACCGCTCGCTCCGATGGCCCACCCTCGATTCCCTCGGCAGCCTTCGCCTCGGGCAGTTTGTCGAACGGCGGCATCACATCGGCCGCACGCAGTACCCTCGTGCGTTTGGGCCTTGCACTGTTGTCTTTCTCGTCCACGATGAAACCAACCTCCTCTGAATACCCGCACGCGAACGTGGACGACCACAACTCTCTACCGTTCGCATGCCCTGGCATGATACCCGATGTGGCACGACTTCGCCAGAGATTCCTATCGGCCTGCGCGGACATACACGCAGACAGTATGCTCCTCGCGAGGCGCCGTTTTTGCCGAGGATGCACGTCGGCGACACGTGGAAGTTGGTCAAGCCGCGGCTACCGGACCGAGGACATACTGCGTGTGACTGCAAAGATCGATCTCCCCGATGAGGCGATTGACGTCCTCGACGCGGACGGCCTTGATCGCCTCGACATCCTGCTCGATGGGACGGTACTCGCCCAGGTACATCCAGTTGAAACCCAGGTCCACCAGCCGGCCCATCGGCAGCTCGTTCTTGAGCACCAGGGCGCTGAGGACCTTGTTTCGGGCCTTCACCAGCTCCTCCTCGCGCACGCCGTGAGAAACCAGGTCGCTGAAGATGCCCTCCACAATGCCCAGGATCTTCCCGACGTTGGGTGTGCCGCAGCGGAAATAGCTGCAAAACACCCCGGTCCCATCCATCGGGCTGAAGTGCATCGACGCCTCTTCCGTCAGGGCTTTGTCGACCAGGTCCCAATAGAACCGGGACCCGTAGTCGTCGCCGACGATCATGCTCAGCAGCGACGCGGCGAAGCGGCGCGGATCCTGGGCGGAAACACCCGCGTGCATCAGGCAGATGTGCTCGCGTTTGAGGTTCGCCTTCTCGGCTCGCGTCGATTGCCTGGTGCCGTCGCAATGGGCCAGCGGGCGTTCCGCCGGCTGGGTCGTCCATCGGCGGGAGGCTGCTTCCACGGTCTCGCAAAAGCGGTCCCAGTCGAAATTGCCCGTGCAGGCCACGACCATGTTGTTCGGCACGTAGCGACGCGCGAAGTACTCGCGCATCTGCCCGGCCGTCAGGGCCTCCACGCTCTCGACCGTCCCCAGAACGCTGTACCCGCACGGGTGATCCCCGAAGTGCAGGCTCCGACAGCGGTCCATCACGTCGAACGTCGGCGTATCCTGGTACATCGCGATCTCTTCTTTGATGACGTTCTTCTCGATCGCGAAATCGTCGTCGCGCAGCGCCGGACGCATCAGCTCGCCCCAGAGCCCCGTGATCTCGATCAGGTACTCCGGAAGCACCGCGGCATAGAAGACCGTCTGCTCCTCGCTGGTGAAGGCGTTGAACTGGGCTCCCCGGCGGTCGAAGGCCTCGTTCACATCCAACGCGCTGAGCCGGTCGGTGCCCTTGAACAGCATGTGCTCGAGGAAGTGGGACACGCCGTTGATCTGCGGCGTCTCGTCTCTCGCCCCCGTCCGGACGAAGTACCCGACCGCCGCGGATTTGGCCGAGGGGTTGATCTCGCCGATCAGGACCAGACCGTTCGATAGTATCTTCTGCTTGAATTGCATGGCGCTATCCGACACGAACCTCTTTGGGACCGATGGTGACGACCGTGTACTCTTCGAAGGGCCGGCTCCGGAGGAATCCCAGCACCGACTCGACCGACGTGGCTTCGATGCGTTCCTTGATCTCATCCAGCGGACGGACCCGGCCGAGCATGTAGTAATCGCCGCCGATCGAGCCGGCCCGGCTGCCCGACGATTCGCTCTGGAGAATCACGCTGGACTTCAGGCCGATCTTGGCCCGGGCCAGTTCCTCCTCGCCGATCCCCTCGGCAAGCCGCTGGAACTCGCCGACGATCACGTCGAGCGTCTCCTGGGCCTTGTCGGGCGTCGTGCCCGCATAGCAGAGGATTCCCGCGGCCTCCTTGAGCGAATGGTACTTGGCCCCGATGGCGTAGCACAGCCCGCGCTTCTCGCGGACCTCGGTGAACAGGCGGGAGCTCATACTGCCCGAGAGCACGGAAACCGCCATACGGGCGTTGTAGTAGTCGTCATCGACGAACCGGGCCGTGTCGGTCATCAGGCCGATGTGGACTTGTGCTCCGTCGTGCGGAATGTGCGTATAACGAGGCCCCCGCGACCTGGTTCTGCGAGGCCCCAGCTTCTTGCCGTCGCTGGCGCCGAAGGCCCCTTCGAGCTGCCGACAGACAGCGTCGAAATCGTATTTGCCCGCGACGCTGAAGATGGTCCTCGGGACATTCAGGTAGTCCTTCGCGATGCGCCGACCTTTCTGGGCGGTCAGCTTCGCCAGGTCTTCGACCTCCCCCATCGTGCTGCGCCCAAACGGATCGCCGTAGAATCGCTTCCGCAGTTCGATCGTGACCCGCTGGCGGGGTTCGTCGTCCAGCGAAGCCAGCTCCTCCGCGATCAGTTGTCGGGCCGGCTCGAACTGCTCGTCGCTCAGATGGGGATGGAGTATGACGTCCGCATAGATCGCCAGGGCCTCCGCCAGGTTGCTCGCCTCCAAGGCGCCGCCGAGATAGAGGTGCGAACTGCCGATGGAGGTGGAACGCTGCACGCCGAGCCCATCCAGGGCGTCCCCCAACTGGCGACTGTCCAACGATCCGGCCCCACGGAAGATCCACTCCGATAGGACGTTGGACGCACCGCAGCAGCCCGACGGCATCCAGGCCACTCCCGCGGGCAGCATGAAGTCGAACGACACCGACTCCACTCCCGCCATCGGCTCGCCCAGCAGGACCAGGCCGTTGGACATCACATAGGTATCGATCCGTTGCTCCATAGACATCCTGCACAGAGTGGAAGGGACTCCCGCCCACGCTTTCTTCGTGGATGCTCCCCGCGTCAGTCCTACGCCGCCGCGGTTTCGCTGCTGTATTCGTCGAAACGGACCGCGATCTTCTTGCTGACGCCCTGCTGCTGCATCGTGACTCCGAAGAGCGTCTGCGCGACGCTCATCGTCCGTTTGGAGTGCGTAACCACGATGAACTGGCTGTCGATGCCGAAGTCCCGCAGGAGCATGGTGAATCGCTCGTTGTTCGCCTCGTCCAGGGCCGCGTCCACCTCGTCGAGGAACAGGAACGGCGAGGGTTTGGCCCGGAAGACCGCGAACAACAGGGCCATCGCGGTCATTGATTTCTCGCCTCCGCTGAGCAGTGAGATGCTCCTCGTCTCCTTGCCCGGCGGCTTGGCGATCACTTCGATGCCCGCTTCGAGCACGTCGTCGGACTCCTCCAGGACGATATCGGCCTTGCCGCCGCCGAAGAGCTTGCGGAAGATCTGTTGGAAGTTCGTCCGGATCTGCTCGAAGGTCTCGACGAATCGCTCGCGGCTCTGCTTGTTGAGCTTCGCGATGAGCTGCTGGAGCTGGTCCTTGCTCTCGGTGAGATCCTGGACCTGATTGGCCAGGAAGTTGTGACGTTCCTCCAGGGTGTCCTGCTCGGCGATCGCGTCGAGGTTCACGTTGCCCAGGCGCTCGATCTTGCCGCGAAGCTCGGCGATCTCGTTCTTGACCTGTTCCCAGTTCACGTCGCCGACCGCATGAGTCCCGAACGTCTGGGCGAGGTCGATCTGAAGCTCCTCTTTCACGCGGTCGGTCAGATCCTGTTGGCGGACCTGCAGTTGCCCGAGCTCGACTCGCAGCTCGTTGATCCTGTTCTCGACCTCGGCCCTGCGGACCCGCGTCGCGCGAACGACGTCCTCCTTGCGCTTCTGCTCGGCCACCAGCGTCTCCAGTTGCTCTCGCAGCGTTCGATTGCTCTGCTGGGCGGCTTCCTTCTCGACGTACGCTTCGGACACCGCGGCTTCACAGCTCAGGATGTCCCTCTGGGCCTCGAGGAACTGGTCGGCGCCGACGCGAACCGCCTCTTCAACGCCCGCCAGACTCCGGAGACTCGCCTGCATCTGGCTCTGGAGACGTTCCATGATCTGGCGCAGGCCTTTCTGCTGCTCGATCGCCTGGCCGAGTTGCACCTTCAGGTCGGTCAGATCCTGCATCCGGTCCTGTTGCTGGCCGCGAAGCTCTCCGTAGCGGTCCTCCAGAACGGCAATTCTCGCCTTTCGCTCGTTGTTGACGGTCTCCAGCTCTGTGAGACGCTGCTTGGAGTCATACTCCCTCTGCACCGACTGGGCGATCTGAGCCTCGAGGGAATCGATCTCGCCAACGATGAGCGGTTCCTCCTCTTTGAGGCGTTTGATGTCCCGCTCGTACACGCCCAGCTTCGAGTGGACCTGCGTCTTCTCCGTGCTGGCCTCGTAGATCGCGGTGCGCAGTTCCTTGCACAGCTTCTCGAGATGGGTCTTGTTCTGGCTGTTGTGCCGGATTTGCTCTTCCTGGCGGGCAATCTGGTCGTTGAGAGTCGCGATGCTCGCCTCCAACTGCTCGATCCGACTTCGGCGGGAGATCAGGCCGGTCGCCTTGCCCAGGGGCCCGAGCCGAAGCACGCCATCGGCGCCGAGGCATTCGCCGTTGAGCGTCACGAAGCTGTAGCCGTCCCGCGCCAGACACGAAAGCGGCAGGGCCGCATCCAGCGAATCCACGAGAAGGGTCTTGCCCAGCAGGCTCCAGGCCAGTCTCGCGTAACGACCGTCACATCGGACGAACTCGACGAGCCGTCCTCGAATGGACGGGTACTTCGCCAGGTCCAGGTCGTCCACGAATGGCTCGACCCGGTCGAGGCCGCGGAAATGCACGCGACCTTCGAGACTCGACAGACCAGGCCATTCGCCCAGCAGTCTGGCCGTGTCCTTGACCAGCAAGACATCCGTGAGTCCCTCCAGCGCCGCCTCGACGGCGGCTGCGTACTGGACATCGGTGCCGATCTTCTCCGCGAGGATCCCGTCGATATCCTCCCGCCGAGTGCTCTCATCCTTCTGCGACCGGACGATGTTCTTGACCGCGTTGCCCAACCCCTCGTAGCGGCGTTCCATATCCGCCAGCACCGCCAGCTCACTGCTCAGCGCGCTGCGGGCCTCCTTGTCGGCGGACAGACGCCTGCCGCCTTCCGAAATCTGTCTTTCGGTTTCCTCGATGTTCTGCCGCTTGGCTTCCAGATTGCGTTCCAGTTCTTCCAGAACCCTGGCAATGTCAGCAAGACGGGCGTTGTGCTGCGCCTTCTCGGTCAGCAGCCGCTCGACCTCCGCCTTGGCGGTTTGGGCCCGCCCGGCCAGACGTTCTCGCTGGTTCGACAGGTTGCTCCGGTAGTTCGAGAGGCTCTGAATCTCGTTGTGAAGCTGTGCCGTCCGGCGGACAATATCGATGATGCCCGACTTCTCATCCTCCAGTTCCGCCTGCAACGACCGCAATTGGATCTCCACCTCCTGCACGATCTTCTGAATGCCGGCGATGGCGTCGTTCTTCTGCGCAACCGTTCGGTCGCTGGCGGCCAGACCCTCCCGGTGGCTCTCCAGGTCTCGCTTCAAGGCCTCGCCCTGGGCTCGCAGCCGCTCGATTTCCTGCGAGGCGGTGTTCTTGCGTTGCTCCAGCTCGACGATGCGAGATCGCAGGAACTCGATCCGTTGGAGTTTCTGATCGATCCTGCTCTGGATGGCCACGAGCGAGTTGCCGGTCTCGCTGAGACGGTGCTCGCGGTCCAGGATCTCGTTGCCGAGCCGGCTCAGTTCGGCCTCGGCGCCCGCCTCCTGAGCCACCACGGCGGACAGCAGCTCCTCCTGCTCGCACAGAGTCGCCGACCTCGCGTCGAGCTGCTCCTTGTTCTTCCCGTATTCGACGAGCGAGAAGTTCACCTGAAGCTCTTTCAGACGCTGGCTGTACTCCAGGTAGTTGCGAGCCTTGCCCGCCTGGAGCTTGACGCTGCGGAGCCGCTTGCCCACTTCGGACAGGATATCCGCCAGGCGAAGCAGGTTCTGCTCGGTCCGTTCGAGCTTGCGGAGCGCCTCCTTCTTGTGGGCCTTGTACTTGCTGATGCCCGCGGCTTCCTCGAAGACGAGCCGGCGGTCCTGCTTGGAGGCGCTGACCAGTTGATCGACCTGTCCCTGCTCGATGATCGAGTAGGCCCGCGTGGCGACGCCGGTGTCCATGAACAGCTCGCGGACGTCCTTGAGACGGGACAGCTTGCCGTTGATGCGGTACTCACAGTCGCCGCTGCGATAGATCCGCCGGGAGATCTGGACTTGCTCGGTGTCGATGGGCAACCGGCCGCCCGCGCTGCCCGGGGGATTCGAAAGCACCAGCGTCACCTCGGCGGAGCCCAGAGGCTTCCGACTGCCGCTGCCGCTGAAGATCACATCGGCCATCTGGTCGCTGCGGAGGCTCTTGAGCTTCTGCTCGCCGAGCACCCATTTGACCGCATCGACCACGTTGCTCTTGCCGCAACCGTTGGGCCCCACGATCCCGGTGATCCTGGCATCAAAATCGAACTCCGTCTTATCCGCAAAACTCTTGAATCCGTCGAGTATGATCTTCTCAAGTCGCATGGCCTACCCAAATCATCCTGACTACCACGTGGACACCCATCCTTCGCGCCGCCGGCTCAGCACGGCATGTCTTTGTTATCGGCCTTACCGCCGTCATTTCTTCACAGGAAGAGCCATTTTCCCAGGGGGTCCCGGCCAGAACTCGGCGGCCACGCCTCCCTTGGCCGCCAATCGTTCCAGAATCACCATGACTTCCTCGTAAGAGGCCCCCACGCCGCGGAGCTCGCCGCCGCCTCCCGCGGTTATCTCCCCCCCGAGCGTGCGGACGATCTCGGCGACGTCGAAGCCGGCCCGGACCGGACCCACAATGCCGGGACGAGTCGGATGCTTGCGCGCAATGGACACGTGGTCCTGCTCCGGGCGGGCATTGACCACGATCGATTGATCCTGGGATTCCACAAAAAGGCTGTTACTACATTTCAAGGGAGCGCCGAACAGAACGATCCGCGGATCGCCGCTGCGCGACACGAAGATCGCTCGCCGATCCGTTTGGACGACCTGTTCGAGGTGGAAACTGCGACCCACGACTTCCTTGCTGACCGCGGGATCGTCGAGGCGACGCAGGTGCTCGTAGGCGGCCAGCACCATGGCCGCATCCTCATCTCGCAGCAGTCGCCTCGCGAGAGCCAGAGCGTCGTTTCGTTTGGCCGAAGCCATGATCGCATCGAACGCCTCGATGCGGAACGGGGACTTCGCGTCTACAACCAGTTCCCGGAGCGTCGCGTACCCGCGGTCATCCCCCAGCCCGAGGACACACCGTCCGGCCCGCAGACGGACCTCCGCCTCGGGCGAGGTCAGAAGCATCGCGAGCTTGTCCAGGCTCTCCCGCCCGAGCGCCTCGAGAGCGATCTCCGCATTCTCCCTGTCTCCACCGACGGTCAGCAGACGAACGAGCGCGTCGATTCTGGCGTTGGACAGTTCCTGCGTGACTTCCACATAAGTCGCGCGAACCATCGCGAGGAAGCGTTCCTTGCGCCACAGGTACTCCGCTGGAATCTGCAGGTGGATGTCCCGATTTGAGATCGCCCTGGCGACGTTGGGACCGTAGCGTTCGCTCAGGCGATTACGAATCGCGCTGGCCACACGATAGTCGGCGCGGCGCAGCCGCAACAGCGTGCTGTACTCATAGAGGGTCCGACCGCCGCCGAGAATGTTGCCGCGCCTGGGATCGACGTCGCCGGAGGAGAGGGAGTCGATGAACACGGCCCCGCTGACGGTCGCCAACGGTTTCGTATCCGCGCCGAAGGTGCCCTCGGACACGAGTTCGGCCCGGTTCAGCCAGCCGCCGCGAATCGAAGTCGCCTCCGAACCCTCGATCAGAGAGACCTGGACGTCGAAATGGTCGCCGACCGAGGGAACCGCCGGGAGCACCCCGCGGAGAAGGACGACCGCCGTGTTCTTGCTCTCCAGCAGCTTGTCGAGATCCGCCTTCTCCGTGGGCAGTTGCGTCAGGATGTACTGCTTGAGGTAAGCCCGGAGCCGCGGCGGGCAATACGCCGAGCCTGTGCCTCGCAGGCCGACCACGAGGCCGACTCCCTCAACCGCCATCGCATCGCTCTTGGGCATAGCGGCCAGAGAACCCACGGTGGCCCCCAGATCGAGGGAAGCCACCGATGGGGCATCCGCGCCACCGGCCGTCTTCCGTTCTCCGTGGCAGCCGACTATCGCCAGAGCTGCGATCAGGCCCGACCAGAACAGGATCTTCCAACCAAGATCTCTCATAGCAGGATACCGCCAAACAGACAGGGTACAGATCCAATACACGTTCAGTAATCATAGGCCCTTATGGGACTATCGTCAAGGCCGGTTCTTCAACAACGCTCCACGAAATCGAAGTCGCCACGTGCGCCTCCTGGAAGCGGCGGTAATTGGACGCGATATAGACTTGATTCCTGGCTCCCTTTGGCGTACTCTGGGCGGCTCATCAAGAATGAAATCCTGTCATGGTCTTTGGGAAAGGGGTTCAGATATGAGGTACGGAAGACACACAGTGCTCACGGTCGCTGTTGCGATGGCTATGTTGATCTGCGGATGCGGGAAGAAGGGTCCGGAGGATAAGCAACCTTCGACGCCGGGCCAGGGCTCCCCGTCGCAGAGCGCACAACAGGCTGCACCGGCGCCGCAGGCCCCCACAGGCGGCGTAGTGCCCTCCGCCGCCGAGATGGCCGCCGCGGCAGAGAAGAACCGGGAGACTCTGACCCAGTTGAACCAAGGCAAGCAGATCGCGGCCGTCACGGCCGACACTCTCAAAGGTCTGCTGCCCGAGACCCTGGCCGGCATGAAAAGGACGGACGCATCAGCAGAGCGGAATCAGGCCATGGGCGTGGACATGACGATTGCCGAGTCCCAATACCAGGGGGAGAACGATACCTCGATCGACCTGACGATCACCGATCTCGGCAACATGACCGGTGCGATGCGAATGGGCATGACGGCCTGGACCCTGGCCCAATACGACCGCCAGAAGGATTCCGGCTACGAGAAGACCACCACCTTCGGCAGCTTCAAGGGCGTGGAGGAATTCGAGAACGAGGGCCAGCGCGGCACGATCCGGGTCTTCGTCGCGGATCGGTTCGTCGTGGAGCTGAACGGCAACGGCATCCCGATGGATGCCCTCAGGAAGGCCCTCGGTCAGATTGACCTCAAGAAGGTAGCCGCCCTGGCGTCCGGCTCCTGACCCAGCCAGGAACTGGACGCATCGTCGCGCCGGACGCGGCATTCAGGAAGATAGAGACAACGCGGCGTCCCTGTGGTAATCTAAGTGCGGTGTCCGCCGCCGCCGGCCGCTGCGCCCAACCGAGGTGCCTGTTGGGCTCCCATGCGGCGTTCTTGCTGAGGAAACGGGGAGTGAAGTCGGCCCGGCATATAGGTCTGGCTCTGGCGATCGTGCTTCTCGCGACGACGGGCTGCGAGCGGCAAGGGAAGCCCGGTGCGCCGCCGCTGCACGAGGCTGCCAAGAACGGCGATATCGAGCAGATTCGTTCGCTCCTCGCGCGGGGAATCGACATCAATCAGAGAGACTCGGGCGGTCGCACCGCGTTGTTCTCGGCGGTCGATGGAAACCAACTCGATGCGGCAGAGGTCCTCCTGGCCGCCGGGGCTGACGCCAATCTCAGAACGTCCAGCAACGACATACCGCTGCTGATGTACGCCGTCGCGAACAACAAGCGCGTTGAGATCATCCCCCTGCTCCTGCGCAACGGCGCAGATGTCAACGCGAGAAACATGGTTTCCTCGACGCCATTGCATCTTGCCGCGTCTCGGAGGAAGAAGGCTGTCGTGCAGATCCTCGTCGAGAGCGGCGCCGATATCGGCGCTCGGGACATACACGGTTCCACCCCGTTGCACAACGCTGCGGCCCTCGGTGACCCGGCATCCGTGGAGTTCCTGATCGCGCACGGCGCGGATGTCAACGCTCAGACCCGCGAAGGCCACACGCCGTTGTCGGGCGCCGTCGCCCAGGGACGTGGTCGCGTCGTCGACCTGCTTCTCGAAAAGGGGACCGACCTGCACAGAATGGATCCCGCCGGCGTCCAGGCGCTGTTGTGCTATGCGATCGAGCAGCGTCAGAGCGGTATCGCCAAAGCCCTGCTGGACCACGGCGCCGACCCCAACGCCCGCGGCAACTCGTCTTCGACGCCATTGCACGTCGCCGCTCGCACGGGCAGCGTCGAAGCAGTCGAGATGCTCCTTGCGCGAGGCGCCGAGGTCAACTCGCTAGACGACCACCGGGCCACCCCGCTGCACGAAGCCATCGCCAGCGGACAGCACCTCGAGGTCGTGCAGGTCCTCGTCAAAGGGGGTGCCGATGTGGACGCACGGAACGATTCCGGCTGGACCCCCCTGCACGAGGCAGCGGCCGGGGCGCGTCCCCGCGATGTATTCACCCCGGGCGATGTCCGTATTGTAGACCTGCTCCTCGTCAAAGGGGCCAATGTCAACGCGACGACAGACGAGGGGGATACCCCGCTGCACTTGGCGGCGCCGCGGGGCAATCTGGACGTTGTCCGACGCCTGATCGCGGGCGGTGCCGACCTGGACACGACGAATCAATCCGGCGCAACCCCCCTGCTGGAGGCTTTCCAGTACTACCAGCAGGAGACAGCCTGCCTGCTGCTTTCGTCGGGCGCGCGGGGCATGGGCCAGACCGTCACCGGTTCGACGCCGCTTCACCACGCGGTCCGACTGGGCGACGCGAACCTCGTGAGCATGCTGATCGCCAGCGGCGCCGACGTCAACGCGAGCATCAGGATCGGAGAACGAGGCAGACCCGACACCGAATGGCAGGGCCAGAGTCCGCTGCAAATCGCCGCCGCGGGCGGAGTGTACGAGATCGTCAAGATCCTCGTCTCCGCGGGCGCCAATGTGAACTGCGCGGACGCCTACGGCACGAGGCCGCTTCATGAGGCGGCCAACCGGGGCCGTCGGGAACTGCCGAAGGGAAGATTCAAGGATGTGGTCGAGCTGCTCCTGGCCAACGGCGCCGACGCGAATGCCAGGGACGAAGAGGGCCAGACCCCCTTGCACCGCGCAGCAGCCAACGGCGAGGAGGGAACAGTGATCCTGCTGATCGGTTCGGGTGCGGACTCGAATATCAAGAGCACCGTTGGCGCCACGGCTCTGCACGGGGCGGCGTTGGAGGGGCGTCGCGGCGTAGTGGAACTGCTCGTCAACGCCGGGGCCGACGTGTCGGTGCGCGACAACGATGGAGACGACCCCATCCACGAGGCGGCACGGCGGGGCCACAGGGATGTGGTCGAGTATCTCGTCGCCCACAGCGCCTCCTCGGACCACGCGATCGCGTCCCTTCTCAAGACCGGGGCCACCGCGCTGCACCAGGCCGCCGCCGCAGGGGACACCAAACGCATCAGAGCCCTCCTGGACGAGGGCGCCAACATCAATGCCAAGGACCGGGCCGATGCGAGACCGCTCTACTACGCAGCGGAGAAAGGACGCAGGGAAGCGGTGGAACTGCTCGTGGCCCGCGGCGCGAAAGTCCGCGCGAGGAACACGCGACGCAACGAGACGGCACAGGAAGCCGCCGCCCAGGCAGGCCACGCAGCCATCGCCGCGTTTCTGGCGGCACAGCCGGCGAACTGACCTCTACGCATGCAAGAGCCGCTCGAACCGACGAATCGAGCGGCGGTCGTGAATGCGCAGGACGAGAAGTCTGCACGCGAGAACCAGCACCACGGCGGCAAGCGCCGGGAATACGATGATCTCCATGACGAAGGCAGCTCGTGTGGTCGGTGACGACCCGGGGACGCGATCGAGTTCATCGAGACTCACAGGTTGAACACCCCGCCCGACGCCGGCCAGACCTGGGCCGGAGGACTTCGCGGGATCGACCCTCCAGCAACGGTCACACCTCCAACTTGCGTTGGGATCTGGACGCCCGATCAGATCGGCCACCCTGGTCGCCGGGGCTTCCTCGACCGCCCGACTCCCGGAGGGGGTGGCTTCGCCGACTCCGGCAACCCACATGTCCGGACCGAAATCCGGCGCCGAGCGTACCAGGGTTTCATCGAGTTGATCGAGAGTTCGGAGGGCTTCTTCCGGCGCGACGGCCCGACTCACGTCCCGCGATTCCAAGGGATGGACCAAGCCTTCTTGACTCTCGGCCACCTCTTTGTCTGTCAGCATAGAAACCGTGTTGACCGCCTGAGAGACTCCCACAAGCAGCAAAAGAACGATCCCTGTGACTTCATACGTCTTCATGATATCGCCTCCGAGCACGATTCCCGTAGACGTGCGGCAATACAGTCCGATAACTCGGCCACACCGTGGGCTCTCCTGCGCCAGCGAGTCCTGCCGAGAGGCCTCGCGATGTCCTCCCTGACATCGCGCAGTTTATCACACAATCGGGTCCGCTGCAAGAGCAAAGACGGCTCATCCCGTCTTCATCATCCGCCAGCTCGAAGGCGTATCCTGCTACGACTCCGGTTCTTCTTCCGTCTCTTCCGTCTTGGCGTGCCAGCTCGTGCGCTCGTTCCTCTTGATCGCGGCATTGATGCGTTTGTAGGACTCCTCGACCGACGCCAGGATCTCCAGCAACTGATCCTGATCGGCGACGGAGACGGAACCCCACTTCTGGCCGGAGTTCTTCCGACCGATCGGCTCGACGCCCTCCAATACATCGCCGCCCGTGAAGAGCACCAGACGGAGTTTGTTCTGACGGGGTTGCACGTGGATGAACGTCCGCTCCGGGCTGTAGAAAGTGATGGCCGCCTTGCCGACCCGGTAGAAGCACTGCTCGTCGACGGACTTGACGTGGTCGGCCAGCGACTGAAACAGACCCCTGACCCGATCCTGGACGCCGTGCTCATCGAACCAGACATCCAGGTCTTCGCCTTCTTCGCCGCCGACCGGCTCGTCCGGCCTGCGAATGGGCCAGTTCTCCATCTCCTTGATGCGATCGCGCAGCTCGATCACTTCCACCGGGCAGCCCGCCCAGTCGTGGTCCCAGCAGATGATCAAGTCGCAGCGATCCGCATCGCCGCTGTGTTGCTTGAAATCGCTGGAGCGGTACTCGAATTCCACGCGGAGTCGTTCCCACCCCTTGCCCGTGAAGCGCCGTGCGATCCCGTCCGGAGCCTCCGGCCGGATCTCCTCGATGTACATGTTCAGGTCCTCGGCCATCTTCGCGAAGAGGAAGACCACGCCGCTCTCGTTCAGCGGAGCGTACACCATCCCACGGAAATTGATCAAATCGCCGACAATGCTTCGTTCGATATTCGCCATTGCTCGTTCCCTTCCTTGCCGTGAGTAATCATCCAGCCAACAACCAGCGTGTCACCCGTAACCGACACGTCCCGTCATCGTATCGCTGCATCGGCTTTCCGCAAGCCATTTATTCTCGGACTATCCAATTCGTTCCGTGGACGACGCATCGACCTGGGCCAGGGGCAGCGAGATCGTGAACGAGGTCCCTTTGCCCAACTCGCTGTGAACCTGAATGTGCCCCTCGTGCGCCTCGATGATCTTCTTGGCGGTGGCCAGGCCCAGTCCCATCCCGCCCGACCGGGACGATTGATACGGCTGAAACAGGGTGGCCAGGCGTTCCGGAGCGATG
This sequence comes from Sedimentisphaerales bacterium, assembly GCA_035342095.1. Classification (GTDB taxonomy): domain Bacteria; phylum Planctomycetota; class Phycisphaerae; order Sedimentisphaerales; family Anaerobacaceae; genus PLanc-01. The sequence goes on from DAOQWL010000062.1 coordinate 30,772, forward strand.
CCACGACCGGTGTCGTTCACCACGACGACCGCGAGCTTCCCCTGCCGGGAGGTGTGAATCATCAGATCGCCGCCGCCGCTCATCGCCTGTTGCGCGTTGATGAACAGGTTCAGCAGCACCTGCTTCAAGGCCCCCGCGTCCACTCGACACACCAGCGGTTCGTTGATGAGACTCTGGCGAACAGTCAGCGAGTAGCTGTACGCCTGGGGCGAGTAGAAGTCGATCATGTCCCCGACCAGCTCGTTCAGATCCACGGTTTCCAGTTGCAGGTCGGGACGACGGACATACTTCAGGAAGCCCTCCAGAATCTGTTCGAGTCGGTCCGTTTCCTTCTGAACGATGCCGATCTTGCGCGCCGCCCCGGTGAGATTGCGCCGGCACGAGTCCCAGAGCACGCGTCCCGGATCGCTCAGGTCGACGTCGCGCAAAGCCTCCTCTGCGAGCTTGAGATTGACCTTGATCGTGGACAGCGGGTTCTTGATCTCATGGGCCAGTTCCCCGGTCAGTCTGGTCAACTCCTCGACGTGATCCGCGTTCTTCTGGCCGGGGTCCGCGTCGCGGTGTCCGCCTCCGCAGATTCTCGCGACAAGGGCGGCGCCTGCCGGCCGCAATGTCGAACATGCTCTGCGGAAGAACCCCTTGCACACGTCACGCACTCCCCTGGCGTTCGCGTCCACCCAAAGACAGAGCCGAAACTACGAGGTCCGACTCGTTCTGTGCGAGTCGGGCCTCATGGGTTTCGGCTTTGTCGTTCTCGTCGTGTTATCGATCGGACCGCCCCCGACGATCTCCTCGCCGATCCCTGCCCGATGGCTTCGGTCTTCTGTCCCGGTCCCGATCCCTGCCCCGCTCTTCTCCTTCCGGCCTGGGCTTGATCTCTTCTTTGATGCCCAATTCCGCCAGAGCGGCCTTGCGGGAAAGCTTCAAACGGCCCTGATCGTCGATCAGGATCAGCTTGACCGGGATGATGTCGCCGACCTTGCAGACCTCTTCCACGTGCTTGATGTACCCTTCACTCAGCTCGCTGACATGGCAGAGGCCCTCGACCCCGGGGACGATCTCCACGAAGCAGCCAAAGTCCTTCACCGAGACCACCTTGGCCTCTTTGTAGAGTCGGCCGACCTGCGGCGGCTGCGTCATGGCCTCGATCATCTCCTTGGCCTTGAGGTGGCCGTCGCCATCGACACAACTGATGTAGATCGTGCCGTCCTCTTCGATCTCGATCGTGGTGTCCGTCTGTTCCTGGAGGCTCTTGATCATCTTTCCGGCCGGCCCGATGACCTTGCCGATGAATTCCGGATCGATCTCCATCGTAATCAGCTTGGGCGCGTACTTGCTCAGCGTCTCACGCGGCGTGCTGATCACCTTGTTCATCGTGTCGAGGATCTGCAGACGGGCGACTCGCGCCCGCTCCAGCGCTTCGACCATGATGCTGTGCGGAAGGCCCATCGCCTTGATGTCCAACTGGATGCCTGTGATCCCCTTCGTCGTGCCGGCAATCTTGAAATCCATGTCGCCGAAGTGATCTTCTTCGCCGATGATATCGGTGATCAGCTTGTACTGCCCGCTCTCTCCGGTCACGAGGCCGACCGAAATGCCCGCCACGGCGCCGACGATGGGGACACCCGCGTCCATCAGGGCCAGCGAGCCGCCGCAGACGGAGGCCATCGAACTGGAACCGTTCGATTCCGTGATATCGGACACGATGCGGATCGTATAGGCGAAATCCTCTTCCGCGGGTCGGACATACTCCAGAGATCGCTCGGCCAGGGCCCCGTGTCCGATTTCCCTTCGGCCCGGACCGCGAATCGGCTTGACCTCGCCCACAGCGAAAGGCGGGAAGTTGTAGTGATACGTGAAGCTCTGGGCGTATTCGTCCAGCAGGCCATCGATGATTTGCGCATCGCGGATCGTGCCCAGCGTGACCGTGACCATCGCCTGGGTCTCGCCGCGAGTGAACAGAGCCGAGCCGTGCGTGCGAGGCAGAACTCCGACCTCGCACGAGATCGGACGAATCTCCGTGTCGGTCCGACCGTCCGGACGCGATCCCTCCAGAATCATCTTGCGGACGACCTGCTCTTCCAGCGTCATCAGGATGCGGTTGAGCATGGTCATATCCGCCTTCGGCCCGTTCGGACCGGCAGCCTCGGCCGCCTCCTTGTATTGCGTGCGGACCTCCTCGAAGAGGGCATTGACGCTGTTGTTGCGCTCCTGCTTGCCGTGAATCCTCTTCATCTCGATCAGCTTGTCGAGGATCTGGGCCTTGACCTTGGCGTAGAGATCCGCATCGAGCTCGACGATCGGGGTTTCTTTCTCCACTCCCACCGCGCCCTGAAGCTCCGCGATCATCGCGATGACTTCCTGGATGGTCTCGTGCGCCTTCTTGACGCCCTCGGCGATCACGTCCTCGGGCAATTCCCTGGCGCCGACTTCGATCATGTTGATCGCTTCTTTGCGGCCGCCGATCAGCATGTTCAGATCACTGGTTTCGAGTTGCTTGCAGGTCGGATTAACCACGAACTGGCCATCCACCCGACCGATCCGACACGCGCCGAGCGGACCCTGGAAGGGGATCTTACTGATGCACAGCGCTGCGCTGGCGCCGATCATCGCCGGGACGTCGGGATCGTTTTCGCGGTCGGCGCTGAGCACGGTGGCCATGATCTGGACTTCGTGGAAATACCCATCCGGAAACAGCGGGCGCAACGGCCTGTCGATGTTGCGCGCGGTCAGAATCTCCTTCGTGCTGGGCCTGCCCTCGCGTTTGATGAACCCGCCGGGGAACTTGCCCGCGGCGCTGGTCCTCTCGCGGTAATCGACGCTCAGCGGGAAGAAGTCCACGTCGTCTCTCCTGGGCGGCGCGACGACGGCCGCGACGAGCACCATGGTCTCCCCGTAGGTGACCAAAACGGCGCCATCGGCCTGTTTGGCCACCTTGCCGGTTTCAATCTTTAGCGTTCGGCCGCCAATATCCCTGGATACGGTGTACACACCTGCCATAACTTCAATTCCTTCAATGGCTTAGAAACAAATGCGTCCTGAGGTGCGGTTGGGGTCGCCACACCCGCGGGCGCACCGCCGCAATAGAGCCCCGGCGCCGAGTGCCGGCGAAACGACACTCGGTCACTTGCGAAGTCCGAGGCGGGAAATGATCGTCTGATAGCGCTTGAGATCCCGATCCCGGACATACTTGAGCAGTGCCGAGCGGGTACCGACCATCTTGAGCAGACCGCGACGGGAGGAATGATCCTTGGGGTGCTCCTTCAGGTGCTCGGTGAGATCGTTGACCCGCTTGGTCAACAAGGCAATCTGCACCTCCGGCGATCCCGTATCCCCTTCATGCACCTTGTAGTCTGCTACAATGGTCCCTTTTTCCTCTTGTGTCAGCATACTGTCGATCAACCCTTCTTGTCTTGGCCCTACTTGAGCTTGTCAATACACAAATTTAAGAATTGTGTACTCTAAACGATTCTCGGTGGTGTTGGCAAGTTTTTTCCTCCCAGACGGAAAAAAAGGGGCTCATCCGGTTTTCGCGTACTTCGGTGGTTCTTGGGGACCTGTCCCCAAACCCCTGAGATCTATCGCTTTGGGCCAATAGCATGGTATGGATAAGAGGGCGACGCCCCATACAGTC
>DAOQWL010000063.1:0-32753 GCA_035342095.1 Sedimentisphaerales bacterium
GTTTCTCTTGATACCACATCCACATTACCCGATCAAAAAGTGCGAAAGTTCACTATCACACTGCCCAGATAATTGTCCCCTACCAGCCCACCGACGCCGGTTTGTCCGTCGACGCAGCCAACGGAGTAGCTTCGAGCAACATAGCCTGGCTTGTCCCTGTGATACAACCCTCCGCCCCAATTCACTCCCACTAACCCACCGACCGGCGAGTCTCCACAAACGCTTCCCTTCGCGTAGCAGTCGACCACATTGCCGACATTGTGCCCAACGAGGCCACCGACAGACCGCTTTCCAGCGATCGTGCCGGTGCTCCAGCACCCGGCGACATTTCCGTCAGTAGAGGTCCCGTCGGCGTAGCCGAAGTAACCGTTATCTCCGACCAGCCCGCCAACCTGTGACGCGCCAGTGACTGGGCCACTGTTGTAGCTCGTAACAATGCACCCACCGCCATTTCTCCCCGCCAGTCCGCCGACATTCGTACTGCCGCTGACCAGACCCGTGCTGTAGCAATTGCTCACGATGCCTTTAGAGTTGTATCCCAACAGCCCGCCGACAAATGAGCCACCGCTGATGGTGCCGGTGCTATGGCAATTGCTCACGACGCCTTCAGAGTTGTATCCCAGCAGCCCACCGACGCAGTCGCCGGTGCTGTGGCAACCGGTCACAGTGCCGCCGTTGAGCCCCGCCAGCGCGCCGACGCACCACCTTCCACCCTGTATGTGGACATCGACAAGTCCCAGATTCCTCACCTGGGCCCCCGCTCTCAACTGGCCAAACAGCCCAATGTAGTGCCCGCCGTTGATGGTCAGCCGTGAGATCACATGACCACTACCGTCAAAAACGCCGGTGAAAGTGGTCCCCTGAAACCAGTTCGTCATACCACCGACATGTGGTGCAATAACCGCTCTGTCGAAAACCTTGCGGCCGGGGAGGTTGGGGTCCAGGTCGATGTCGGCGGTCAGGACGAAGTGTTTGTCGTAGTCGTCGGGCGTCTCGCCGAGGGCGATCAGGTCGGCGGCCGTGGCGATCTGGTAAGGGTCGTTCGGCTCCCCCGTCCCGCCGCTGTATTTGGCGGTGGCGGTGGAAACGCCTGTCAGGAGAAGGACAGCCGCGACATACGGCCAGGATGTGCATCGAGTAACCATAACGTACCTCCAATCCAGCAGAACCACCGACTCAAACCACCATCATTTCCGAAACCGCCGATGAACGCGGATGAACGCTGATAGAACAGACTGAACCGAAACCCCAGGCACAAAGCATGGGAATCCCGCTGTGGGCGGATGTCCAGGGAAACCAGCAGAAGAACCCCGCCAAATCTTCACGATCTTTGCGTCCCCGCGTCTCTGCGTGAGTCGATCCTGGCTGCGGTCTGATGCCCGCCCGCGTTCATCTGCGTTCATCTGCGGTTTCGAGTCGTCCCGTGGCGAGTGCGGTCCGATCCCGAGCATCCCCCGGAATCTGCGCGTGGCGTGCACAACTCACCTCCCGATCTGCGAGCCTGGCGTGAACAGCGGCTCGGCGTGGAAACAGGCGGCGGCAGCACGGGAGCAGGGAACCCCCGCTCCCCGCCGCCAACCGTGTTTCCATTATACCCGTTCCGCGGCCAATTGACAACCGGCCCGTGGAAGAATAGGATGATTTGTGTCGCATCTGACCGGTGGCGTATGAGAGACACGATCATGTGGGTCGCAATCGCGGTGGCGATGGCCGTTCCGGCCCGGGCGGCGGGCTATCCCCTTCTCGGCCAGGCTGACGCCGTTGTGTACTTCCCGTCGCAGACAGTCCCGTCGATTGCCGAGGGGCGAATTGGCGACGCCGCAAGGGCAGCCTCCACCAGTGACAATCTGACGCCCCTGGTCGTCGATTATCCCCTGGATGAAGCGGTCCTTCCGCCGGACGTCGCGGCGCCGACCTTCGTGTGGAGCGACCCGGCGCCGCAGGCCGACGTCTGGCTGATCGACCTGGCGTTCGACGCCAATCACGTGTGCGTGCTCACCCAGGGAGCCACCCCGCCGCGGGCGCCGGACGACGATCCACGGTCCGTCTCGCAGGCGAGCGCCGCCTATCACCCGCCGGCGGCGGCGAATCCCGTCAGGCGATGGCGGCCCGATCCGCAGGACTGGGACCGGATCAAAGGACTGTGGCGCAGCGGGACCGGGATCGTCACGATCACAGGCTTCTCCGGCGATACGCTCGGCGTCGCTCTGTCGCGAGGGCACGTGAAGCTGAGTCTCTCCGAGGACCCGGTCGGTGCGCCGATCTTCTTTCGCGACGTGCCGTTGCCGTTTCGCCACGTCCTGGCCAATCTCGACTCGATTCGCTGGCGACTGGGCGAGGTCTCCAGGTACGAGTCCCGCACCCTGCTGACCGGGATGAAGGTCTGCGGCAACTGTCACTCGTTCACCCCCGACGGCAAGACCCTCGCGATGGACGTCGATTACGGCAGCGACAAGGGGTCCTACGTCATCGCAGACATCCACCCGCGGACCGTGCTGAGCAAGGATCAGGTGATCTCCTGGAGCGACTACCTGCGGGACGACAAGGAGCCTACGTTCGGCCTGCTCTCGCAGATCTCGCCCGATGGGCGGTACGTCGTCAGCACGGTCAAGGACCGGTCCGTGTTCGCGCCGGTGGACGACCTGTACTATTCGCAGCGGTTCTTTCCGGTGTCGGGGATTCTGGTGGTCTACGACCGGCAGACCCAGCGGTTCTTCCCGCTGCCGGGCGCGGACGACCGTCAATACGTACACAGCAATCCCGTGTGGAGTCCGGACGGCAAGACAATCCTGTTCGCCCATGCCCCGGCGTACAAGCTCACCGGCCTGAAGGACGCCGCCTCCGTGGTGGTCGAGCGAGAGGAAGTCGCCGAGTTCTTCGAGGGGGATAAGAAATTCCGCTACGACCTCTACCGAATCCCCTTCAACAACGGCCTGGGCGGACAGGCGATTCCATTGCCCGGCGCCTCCGACAACGGCAGGAGCAACTTCTTCCCCCGGTTCTCGCCGGACGGGCGGTGGATCGTGTTCTGCCAGAGCGATTCCTTCATGCTCCTGCAGCCCGACAGCACGCTGTACATCCTGCCCGCCGACGGAGGCACGCCGCGACGGATGCGATGCAACTTCCCCGACAAGATGAACTCCTGGCATAGCTGGTCCCCCAACGGCAGGTGGCTGGTGTTTGCATCGAAGGCCGACGGGCCGTTCACCCAACTGTGGCTGACGCACATCGACGCGGAAAGCAACGACAGCCCGGCGGTCCTGCTGGAGCACTTCACCGCGTCCAATCGCGCCGCCAACATCCCCGAGTTCGTGAACGTCGATCCCCGCCGGTTCGCGGAGATCCGACAGGAGTTCGCGGATTACTACACCCACTACCGCATCGGGCTCGGCTGCGAGCGCCGGCACGAGTACGCCAAGGCCATCGCGGAGTTTCACACGGTCCTGAGCGAGGAGCCCAACCACGTGGAGACGCTCTACCTCCTGGCGTCCTGCCTGGCCCGACTCCATCAGGAGCAGGAGGCGATTCCCCATGCCCGGAAGGCGGTTTCCCTGGCGCCGAGCAGTCCGATGACGCACGGCCTGCTGGGCAGTCTCCTGTGCAGCGCCGGGCAGTACCGGGAGGCCTTGGCTCACCTTCGCGCCGCCCATCTGGCGAATCCCGGCGATGTGGGCATCGCGAACAACCTGGCCTGGCTCCTGGCGACCTGTCCGGACGCGACGTGCCGGAATGGCCAGCAGGCGTTGCGTCTGGCCGGATGGGCCTGCAAGGCAACGGACCACAAGTCGCCTCCCCTGCTCGATAGTCTGGCGGCTGCCTACGCGGAGACGGGCCAATTCGAGCTGGCGGTCCGGACCGTCCGGCAGGCCATTGAGATCGTCCGAAGCAGCTCGAAAGGATCGACCCAGACGCTCGATGGCCGCCTGGAGTTGTACCTGGCCGGCAAACCTTGTCGGGAACCCGCGGCCAGATGATCGCCGTCCTCTTCTCCGCACTTGCACTCGGAATCTCGAAGGCGACCCGAACTTCCGGAAAAATCGTTTTTCGTCTTGACGCGACGCAGGGAAGGGGATAGCGTATACTCAGATTGTTACTCCGTGCGTGCGCCAAAGGTCATACGCACCGTCCGAAACGGCAAGAGAGCATATCTCACAAGTCAAACAAGGCCGTGGCAGTTCTCGGTGGGAGTGCGCACACCGAAGTCGGGATCGGTTGTCGCAGAAGGAGGAACAGATCATGAGACGCTTCACGATTCTCTGGGCCGCAATCGCAGCAACCACTTCGCCTACGCTCGCGGCAATTGTCTTCTCTGGTTCCCAGAACGCCGTCCTCCATCCGATGGAGTCCAAGATCATCCAGCTCGGCGCCATGGACGGCGATTGGGACGACTTCCGCATCGAGCTGTGGCTGGACATGGGCATGCCGGGCGACATGTCCGCGATGGACATGGGCATGGGGACCCACCTGGGCATCTTCGGGCCGGGCAGCATGGCCAGCAGCATGAACATGGATCTGGGCATGGGGATGGATCTGGGCATGGGCGCGGGAGGCATCCTGGGTCTGGCGCTCCTCGCCTCCAACCTGCCCATGGGCGCGGTCATCGGTCCCGACGCGACGTTTCTGGACTCAGCCTATCTGCTGGGACCCTGCGAGTTCGGCGAAGACGGCGGGTACATCGGTCTTCGCACCGCGATGGGCCAGTACGGCTGGCTGCTCATAGGGAGCCAGTCAGACATCGGGACGGAAACGCACAGCGTCGTGATCAGTGGCTGGGCCTACGAGACCCAGCCGGGCCTGTCGATCGCGGCCGGGGAAGGCGGCGCCTGCGACTGGGCGGCAGGCAAGCCGCACAAAATGCACTGGCCGCAATTGCCCGACCTGGCCTCCACGGGAATGGATGTCGATCTGACCCAGGTCACCCTGGCGGACGACTTCAAATGCACCGAAACCGGTCCCATTCACGACATCCACCTCTGGGGATCGTTCCGCAACGACGTCCTGCCCCAGCAAGGCCCGGGCAGTTTGTCCTTTGTCCTGAGCATCTACTCGGACGTCCCGGCGACCGCCAATGGTTGGAGCCGGCCGGGCAGCCTCCTGTGGACCCGGACGTTCCATTCCGGCCAGTACACCGTCCGCAGGGTCCACAACGGTCCCGAGGGATGGTACGATCCCATGACCGGTCGCTATCTGCCGGACAATCACAGATATGCCTTCCAGTACAACTTCTGCATCGACGACAACGCCTTCGAGCAACAGGAGGGGACCATCTACTGGCTGGCCGTGGCGTGCTATCCCGGGGTCACGACTTCCGCCGCGACTGTGGGCGCTTCCTTCGGGTGGAAGACAGCCTCCCTGCAGTGCCGCTGGAACGACGATGCCGTCTACACCATCCCGGGCACTGCCGGCTGGGCCGAGATGGTCTATCCCGACAAGCACCGCTACGCAGGCCTGTCGCTCGATATGGCCTTCGTCATCACAGGGGACGATGAAAGGAAGCCCGAGAAGGACCTTGGGGACGCCCCGGACAGCTCGAACAGCGTCGCAGGCGCGACGATGCTCGCGTATCCGTCCGGCGTGATCGCGCACTACCCGACCGTCTATCAGGCCGGCTCGCCGCCGTATGGCCCGATCCATCTCCACCCGCTGGACCTGCTCTACCTCGGCGAGGCGGTCAGTCTGGAGGCGGAAGCGGATATCGGCGGGGACGAGGACACCGTCAACAACCTCGATCCGCTCAATGATGCGCCAAACCAGGACGGCGCCGATGACGGTCTGTTGCTTCCCCTGGTCTTGCCGTTCTGTCAGACGACGACAGTTAAGTACGTGGTGACCGTGACGAACGCGTTTACGCAGGCGGTCTACGTAAACATGTGGTTCGACTGGAACCGGGACGGCGATTGGGACGACGTACACACGTGCGCCGACGGCACGATAGCACCCGAGTGGGCCGTGCAGAATCAGATGCCTGTGCTGCCTGGGCCGGGCACGTACACCATCGAGTCTCCGGCATTCCGATGCTGGCACCCGGCGCAGCGAGAGCTCGAGCCGCTCTGGGTCCGCGTCACGATCAGCGAGCAACAGCACTTCCCATCCATCGTCCTCGTGGGCGCGGCGCCTGGGTTCGAAGGCGCCGGGCCGGCAGGCGGCTACAAGTACGGCGAGACGGAGGATTACCTCGTCCAGCCCGCGATCCAGGCGTACCCGCTGAAATACGATTGGGGCGACGCGCCCGTCACCGCGACGGCGGCAATAGGCTATCCGACGCTGGCCGCTATGAACGGCGCCAGGCACCGCCCGTTCGGTCCATGGCTGGGCGACGCACAGAATATGCCCGACTCCGAACCCGATGGCCAGCCTGACCCCAGCGCCCTCGGCGACGACAACGCCGGGAACTCGGATGAGCGAGGCGTGATCTTCTCGCCGCTCATCGTCGGCCAGCTCGCCTCTGCAACGGTCGAAGTCAACGGCGGCGGCGGCGTAGTCCAGGCGTGGATCGACTTCAACGGGGACTTCACCTGGCAGGTCGCCGAGAAGATCCACGACGCCTTCCTTCCCGATGGGGTCCATGTGCTGCCGTTCGTGGTCCCCAACAGTGCGGCCGTCGGCGTGACCTTCGCGCGGTTCCGCATCAGCACGAACGGCGGTCTCGCTCCGGACGGCGCGGCCCCGGACGGCGAGGTGGAGGACCACATCGTGAAGATCGGCCCGCCGTCGACGGGCACAGGCGAAAAGGGATGGTGCCAAACGCCCGACCTGACGCCGCGAGGGATCGACATCTGCGTGGACACCAGCAACGACACGTTGCGCGTGCTCGCGGACGATTTCCAGTGTACCCGTCGGGGCCGCTTGACCGACATCCGCCTGTGGGGCTCCTGGAAAGGCGACGTTCAGGGCAGGATTCGCAGCATCACCGTGCAGATCCACCCCGACGATCCCGTCGGAACCGAGGGATACGACAAGGAGAACCCGTACTCCAAGCCTGGACCCGAGGTCCTGTGGAGCAGAACGTTCGTCTCCGGCGAATTCGCAGAGAAACTCTACCACGTCATGGACATTGGCTATGAGTGGTGGTGGGACCCCTGGACAGGAGACCTGACCCCGGAGGGCGACAAGCAGGTCTGGCTGATCGGCATGACCGTCAAGCCGGAGGAGGCCTTCCTGCAGGAAGGCACGCACGACAAGCCGGTGATCTACTGGCTGTCCGTCCAGGTCAAAACCACCGACGGCCAGTTCGGGTGGAAGACCCGACAATGGCCCGAGCACTTCATGGACGACGCGGTGTCGGGCGATGGGTCGGCCGCGAACTGGGCGGAGCTGCGCTATCCGTCCGGCCACCCCTTGGCCGAGAGCAAAGCCAACTCGATCGATCTGGCGTTTTGCCTGGGCTTCACCGTGGAGGATCCGCCCATCGTGACATCGCAGCCGGTGGCGGTCACGCAGTGTCCGCCGGTCGAGACAACCTGCCCGGCGCTGCTGACCGAATGCCCCGTCGTGGAGACGTGCTGCCCGACCGCACAGACGAAGTGCCCGCCCACAAAGACCAAGTGCCCGCCGGTGGAAACCCGCTGCCCGCCGGTGCAGACGAAATGCCCGCCCGTAGCGACGGAGTGCCAGACCGGCGAGACCCAGTGCCCCGCGGTCGAGACCAAGTGTCCGCCCGCGGAGACCAAGTGCCCCACGGCCGACACGAAGTGCCCGCCTGCGGAGACCAAGTGTCCCGTTGTCCTGACGGAGTGCCCGGCCTATGAAACGCGGTGCCCGCCGATTGAGACCAAGTGTCCGCCCGTCGAAACCAAGTGCCCGCCCATTGAAACGAAGTGCCCGGTCACAGAGACCAAGTGCCCGCCCGTCGACACGAAATGTCCCCCTGCGGAGACCAAGTGCCCCGCCGTCCTGACGGAGTGCCCGCCCTTCAAAACGCGGTGCCCGACGGTCGAGACCCGGTGTCCAGCCGCCGAGACAAAGTGCCCGGTCGTCGAGACCGAATGCCCGGTCACCGAGACCAAGTGCCCCACGGCCGACACGAAGTGTCCGCCCGCGGAGACCAAGTGCCCCGTCGTTCTGACGGAATGTCCGGTCCACCAAACGCGGTGCCCGCCCGTCGAAACCAAGTGCCCGGCGACCGAGACCAAGTGTCCCGTCGTCGAGACCGAATGCCCGGTCATAAAGACGAAATGCCCGCCGATCGAGACCGAATGTCCACCTGAGGAGACCAAGTGCCCGCCTGCGGAGACCAAGTGCCCCGTCGGCCTGACGCAGTGCCCGGTCTATGAAACGCGGTGCCCGCCGGTCGAGACCAAGTGTCCGTCGTCTACGACGAAATGCCCCGCCAACGAGACCTTCTGTCCGCCCGTGGCGACCGAGTGTCCTGCTGTCAAGACACAGTGCCCGGTCTACGAGACGCAGTGCCCGCCGACGCCGACGAAGTGCAAGATTGTAGACACTCAGTGCCCGATCGTTCAAACCTATTGCCCACCGGTGGAGACGGAGTGCCCTGGCATACAGACGGAATGCCCGGTCGTGCTCACCCGCTGCCCAACCAGTCCGACCACATGCCCGCTTACAATGACCAAGTGTCTGGTGGTGAAGACGCAATGCCCTATATGCGACGCCGGAACGAGCTCAGGCGGCGAATTGAAGACCCTCCTCGGAGATGCGTGCCTTGCCGTCAACACGCCGTGCATGACAATCGCGGACTACCTAGCCATAGCGAGGGCAACGAGATAGCTTGAACGTGCAGCGCTACGAAGTCGAACAATCCGGGTGTGCAGGTCCAGATCCTCGATATTCGGATGAACAGGTCCTTGCGACGGTCATTGCCGCAGCCGCCGGCCTGGCGGCCGCGTGGTTCTCCGCCGGCTCGACAGGTCTGCTCGGGCACCCCCTGCGGCGGGCGATGACGCTCCTGCTGCTCGGGGTTGCTGTGTTGTCCTTGCCCCCCCGGCGGCATATCAAATCGCTTTGGACGCTGCTCCTCCTGCTGCTCGTCGCAGGCTCATCACTCTACCTGGTTCACCTGCCGATGCAGCCGGCCGGCACAATGGCCTGTGCCCTCGTCCTTGCCCTGCTGGCGTCCGGATCGGATGGTCAGAGGAGGGACATCCTGTCGGCTTCGTCCGCGGCGGCAACGGTCCTGGGCTTGTACCGCTTCGCGGCAACGTCGATTCCCTGGTTCTGGCTCGGCGCGGACCTCGTCGGGCGGACCCTGGGCCGCATCGCAGGATCAGTGGCCGGACGGCCCCTCGCGATCGGCGCCACCTTCGCCGGCCTGGACTTCCTGGTTCTGACCGCGGCCCTTTGTGCGTTCTACCTGCCGCATACCCCCCGGCCTCGGAAGGGGCGCGCGGTCTATATCTGCGCAGGAGTCGTCCTGGGCCACCTGCTCTATCTGGTCCTGTTGTCGTATGCCCCTGATCTTTCGGCGTCGCTGGCGCCACCCGCCGACGGCGACGGCGAGGGCAGATGGATCGTCCGCCTGCTCCGTCAGGCCATCCCGTGGAACCTCCCGCTCCTGGCGTGCGCAATTCACCTGGCGGTTCTCGTCGCGGTCTTTCGCTGGTCGCCTTGGGGGTCGGATCCGAGCCCGGCAAGGCGACGATCTCACGGGTGGATCGCCTTTGCGACACTGGTCGTCGCTGCCGTGTTCTTTCCTTTGATTGCTGCGCTCTATCCCGGGCCGTCCAGCCTGGACGGAAAAAGAATCGTCTTCTTCGAGAAGGGCTTCCTCAACTGGCTCAAGCCGACGCACGGCTCGTACGGCCGGCTTTCGAGCGGCATGTACGGCATGCTCCCGTCCTTCATCGAGAGCCTCGGCGCTCAACCCCTCATATCGCCCGAGCTGGCCGACGCAGATCTGGCGACCGCTGATGTCCTGGTGGTCATCTTCCCCGACGACCCCTGGCAGGAGGGCCAGTTGCAGCGAATCCGCGATTTCGTCCGTCGCGGCGGCTCGCTGCTGCTGCTCGGCGAGCACACCACGCAAGACGCCGCGGGAAGCAACCGCTTCAACGAACTGCTGACCGGGACCGCGACGCAGGTTGCATTCGACTCGGCCACGTTTGCCGTCGGCGGCTGGCTCCAATCCTACGAAGCCATCAGTCACCCCATGACCGCGGGCATTGAGGACAGCCAGAACGAGTTCGGCGTCGTGATCGGAGCTTCCGTCCAGGCGCGATGGCCCGCCCGGCCCGTTCTCATCGGGCGATGGGGATGGGCGGACTACGGCGACGCCGCCAGTTCCCGAGCCATGATGGGCAACGACCTCTACGACAGCGGAGAGAGACTGGGCGACCTCGTGCTGGCGGCGGAGCAGCCGTTCGGGAAGGGCCGAATCGTCACCTTCGGCGACACCTCCGGCCTTACCAACGCGATCAACGTGTCGTCGTACGTCTTCACGTCGCGCCTGTTTGCCTATCTGGCCGGTCCCGGCGCCCATCCGGCGTGGCGGCAACTGGCCGCAATCCTGCTCGCGGCGATCCTGATCGTTCTGCTCTGTCGCAGACCAAGCCCGCTGAAGACGTCGCTCGTCGCAGCAGTCGCCGCAGGGTCGCTCGTGATCTGCGCCGGCATGACCCAGAAGGGCATACACCCGCTGCCCGATGGCCGTCTCGCCAGCCCGAATAATCTGGCCTACATCGACGCGTCTCACCTCGGGGCCTTCAGCAGCGAATCCTGGCGGACCGACGGGCTCGGCGGACTGGCCTTGACCCTCATGCGAAACGGGTTCCTGACCCTGTCCCTCCCTGACCTGACGCGAGAGCGATTGGAACGGGCGGGATTGCTGGTCGTGATCGCGCCGTCCCGACGCTTCTCGCGAGAGCAGGTGGAGACCGTCAAGACCTTCGTCCGCAACGGAGGCATTCTGATCGTGACCGTAGGCCACGACCAGGCCGGCCCGATCCGCCCCCTGCTCGACGCCTTCGGGCTGCGCATCGGCTCGCCCGAAGACGCGCTTCGCGAGCCGACGCCGCTGGGGTACTTCAAATCGCCCTACCTCGAATCGCAGGGCAAGCGGGTCTACGTGCGGTTCCACGCTGCCTGGCCCCTTGCGTCAACCGATCCAAACACCCGCGTGATCGCCTACGGGCCCGCCAACCTGCCCGTGATCCTCATGCAGCGGTCGGGCCAAGGGGCTGTCGTGCTCGTGGGCGACACGTGCTTCGCGATGAACAAGAATCTCGAGTACGAGAACGGCGCCGCCTTCGAGGGTCTGCGGGAAAACGCCGATTTCTGGCGGTGGCTGTTGAGCATGTTGCGCGACGAGACCATGTGGGTCCCGCCCGCGCTGCAGACCCCGAGCACGGGCGCCGCGGCAGGCGAGGAGGTGAAGCCATGAGACGGGCATGGCTTGCGCTGGCACTGTTGAGCGCCTCCTGGCTCCTCGGGCTTAGCTACTATCACGATGCCCAGTGGGTCGCTTGGGCAGCGACGGTCGTCTGCGCCATCGCTCTGCTGACCGCGATCGACCTGCGCACGCCTTCGAAGAAGGTCCTCCTGGCAACGGCGGTTCTGGCCGCACCGGCAATGGCCGTCGCGCCATGGCCCGGTCGGGCCGCCGCGACCCTGATCGTCGTCGGGGCGCTGCTCTGGGCGGCTCCCATCCCCCGTCGCTGGCCCGCAAGACTTGGACAGGCGGGCGTCACGGCCGGCGCGATCCTCGCGGCGCAGTCTCTCGCCATGTTCGTCTACGCGAGCGTCACCGCGAGGTCCCACGAGCTGCCGTGCGGCCTCGCCTGGCTGCCTTATGCGGTCGCGAGACTGCTCGGAATCGACGCCGCGATCGACGGCACCACCCTCACTCTGCACTCCATGCGCCGGGCTCATCCTCTCGGCGCCACGTGGGAACTGTTGCTCGACCCGGCGACGTGGTGCTTCCTGATCGGCGGCTTCGTCCTGTTGTGCTTGCGGACGCATGGCCGATCGCGTGCGAAGGTCCTCGATTTTCTGCGTCCGGCAGCGACGCTCGCAGTATGGACCGCCCTGTGGCTGCCCGTCCGCTGCGGATTGCTCATCGCGGTGTTCATGCACCGCGCGCTGCGGACCGGGTACGACGCGGAGTTGCTGCTGATGGATCAGTTCTGGAGCCCCTGGGTGCATCTGCTCCTGCTGCTCGGCCCGGCTCTGCTCGCCATGCGTTTCGTTCGGATTCCGAGCACGACGCAAACGGACGATGCAGCCGCCCAGCCGCCGAAGCTCGTGAGCACAGCGGGCGCCGTCGTCTTGACGGCCGCCGGCGCGGCGCTCATCGCCCTGGGAATCCTGTGGGTCCCCTCGGGCCCCCGCAAGCAGGGACGCATCCTCGTGGACGAGCACCACTCGACCTGGGAACGCACGGACAGGCCGTACGACACCGACTGGTACGGACAGGAATCCGGATACAACTACGCCTGTATTTACGACTACTGCTCCCGTTTCTATGAAATGGGTCGACTGACTTCGATCATCGTGGAAGGCACGCTCGACCGCTGCGACGTCCTCGTCGTCAAGGTCCCCACGTCGCCTTACGCGGAGGGCGAAATCGACGCCATCGAGCGGTTCGTCAAGAACGGCGGCGGCCTGCTGCTGATCGGCGAGCACACCAGCGTCTTCAACACGGGACTGCACCTCAACCAGATCGCGGGCCGCTTCGGCTTCCGCTTCCGCTACGACTGCCTGTTCGACATCGACACGCCCTTCAGCCAGCTCTATCGCGTTCCGTTGGCGGCGCACCCGATCGTGCAGCACGTGCCGCCGTTGGATTTCGCGGTCTCCTGCTCGATCGCGCCGGGCGCCAGCGGCGGTCGGGCCGCCATTCTCGGCACGGGCCTCCGGAGCCTGCCCGCCGATTACCACGCGAGCAACTTCTATCCCCAGGTCGAGGACCTCGCGGAAGCCCGATACGGCGCGTTCGTCCAGCTCTGGACCGCGCGTCGCGGCCCCGGGCGAGTCGCGGCGTTCACGGACTCCACGATCTTCTCGAACTTCTCCACCTTCGAGCAGGGCAAAGCGGAACTGATGCTCGGCATGCTCGAATGGCTGAACCATCGCGACGCAACCGGCGTGGTCCGGCCGCCGCTGATCACGCTCGGCATCCTGTGCATGGCGGGAGGATGGGTATTCACGCGCCGCCGCGGTGGTTGCTGCCTGGTGACCCTGAGCGCAGCGATCCTGGGCTGGTGTGTTGCCGTCGTCGGGGTCCAGACCCTCCACAGGCACGCCAATCCGCTGCCTCGTCCCGTTCGTCCTTTCGTCCACGCGATTGTCGACCGCACGGTGTGCAGCACGCCTCTGTCCACGAGCGGATTCATCGCCACGAAGGCCAACGGCTTCGGGATCTTCGAACGGTGGATCCTGCGCCTCGGGTGGTTCACTTCCCGCCGGAAGGATCTCGCGGTCTTCGACGCCGACATCCTCATCTTCCTGTACCCCGACGGTCATGTGACTCAGGACTTCCGGATCGCCCTGGAGCACTATGTCGAATCGGGCGGCAAAGTCCTCGTTCTCGATTCGCCCGAGAACGCGAAATCCACAGCCAACTCTCTCCTCCACTCCTTCGGCCTGAGCCTGGGCCAGACGGCACAGGCCCAAGGGACCCTGTCCGTCCCCAGCGGCTGGCCGACCACGACCGTCGATTCCGCCCTCGAGGTCCGCGGAGGCACGCCCTTCATCCAGCTCGGGGGCGTTCCTGTTGCGGCCGCCGCCCGCCGTGGCCAAGGCATGGTCACAGCCATCGGCTTCGGCTCGCGATTCTCGGACACGCGGATGGGCGTGACAGGCGACGTGGTCCCGAATCAGCAGTTGCGTGCGGGGTACGACCTGCAGTTCCGACTTCTCGAGTTCATCCGCTCTTCGTCGGCACCGGGCGTCGCGGGCGGTCCGTGAACATTTCGACGTCGGCAATCGCCTCGGTCGGACGGATTCGCGAGGGCGATCCCGGCGGCAAAAAAGTTCGCCTGTAGGCATAAGCCAGTCCCATAAAATTCCCGCTCGTGAGCCAGCAGGCAACCGTCCGGGTCAGAGAACGGAGGCACGCCGTGCTGGCGTTTGACCATTCCGCCCCGCTCGGGTACAATAGACTTCGTCACGGACGAGGGAATCCAGGCTCGTTGCGCGGGGGCGTGCGGAGGCCGGATTCCCGTTCTCGATCCGTGGCACGTGTCCTCGGATTCCCGGAGACCCGTGGCCGCGGATACCCCATGGAGGAGAGCGTCAATAATGGCGGTGCCTTGCTCAGGGGGCGACTGTTCTCGGTCGGAACAGCGTCTCCAGAACAGGCTGAGGAGAAGTCAGGGGTTGGGAGTGCCATGCATACCTATCAGATCCGAGAGTCAGGGACCAACAGAAAGAGCTTCGAGGAGATGATCCTGGGGATCGTGGTGCTCGTCCTGCTGGTCGTCTGCGCCTTTGCCGGCGTGTCGGCCTCCAGTCGCACAACAAGCAGGGAATCGTTCAGCCTCCAGCGGGCGAGAGTGCATGCGACCCGCATCGAGCAGCTCCAGACTCGCGACGAGATGCTGGAAGGCGAAATCAAGCGACTCTCGAAGGCCCTGGAGAACACGCGGTCGGACCTCGCCAGCTTCCGGCAAGTTCACGACACGCTCATCACGCAGGTTGCGACGGCGACGAACAAGGTGCGGGAACTCGAAGCCAGCATCCAGAGTTCCCAGGTCCAGGCGAGCAAGCTCAAGGAGTACGCCGCGATGCGAGAGCAGCTCCAGAAAGAGCGGGACGAAGCCGTCAGTCGGGCCAAGGACGCCGCCGAACGCATCCGCGAGCTCACCCTCAAGCTCCAGCGGGCGGGCGTCTACCCCTAATCGCAGCTATCGCGATCCCAGCCGAATCGGACACGACGTTATCACTCCCTCTGCCCAGAACGTTTCCTGCGCGTCTACCCTGCTCGCGCGGGACCAGGGGAGGACTCAAGTGCCGTCTGCCTTCTGACGATATGGCCCACATCGCATGTCCCCGAAAACATGGACCATTGAGAAGGCATAGAGTATGAGCACGCTCCATCCTGCACAGAAGAGGGATTCCAGTCTCCTGGAAGTCGGCGTCGTGGTGGCGACCCTGATGATCCTGGCCTCCGTGAGTATCCCCCAAATGAGCCAGGGCGCTCGGAACACCGGCGACTTGACCCTGGACAACGGCCTGGCGGCGCTCCGCAACGCCATCGACCTGTACAGCATCGAGCACGGCGGCGCCCTGCCCACTGCTGCTCGGATCGAGGCCCAACTGACCCAGTACACGGACCTCGCGGGCAACGTCAGTGCGACGAGGACCCCCGCTCACCTCTGCGGCCCATACCTGGATCGTATTCCCGTCCTCCCGGCCAGTGTCCGAAAGGGCAGCAGCCGGATCGCTCCGACCGATGCCCAGGACGTCGGATGGCTCTACACGGAAGCCACAGGGCAGATCACCGCGAACACAGCCGGACCAGCGGCTCCCCTCCCAGAACTGCCGACCAACAAGTGAGCGACAGGCCGATTCGCCCGGTCACGCCGGGCAGCACCCTCCACATGAAACGGTGCACCCGGGCGTCGCGGGTCGTCCGTATCCAACCGGCACGGACCGAACCCTGCAACCCCCGGGTGCCCTCTTGAGTCCCGTCGGACTCTCTGCGGGCGCCGCCCTTGGCGGCGGCGTTATTTCACTCCCCCGCTTCCGCCCGACGAGGCGGCTCGACTACCACCGCCAGGCAGGCGGCTTCGCGGGCTGGCACGGCCACCCCCACGGGTTCTTGGTCACCACACGGATCACGGCGGTCCCCTCAAAGGCCGTCCCGTCGAGCAGCAGGCCGCGGACCGTCACGGTCGTCTCGGGCGCCGTTAGAATCGCCTCCACATCCGCGCGATCGAACTTGACCATGCGCTCCAGGTTGCCGTCCCAGTCGATGTCCGTGGTGTTCGTCCAGTTGGCGAACGGGCGGGCCCACCACTGCCAACCCATGTGGGCCGGGATGTTCTCCAGGTACACCGTCGAGCCAACGATCTGGGTGGCGCTGTAGCCGTCCCCCAGCTCGATGAAGCAGGTGACCCACGGCGCGAAGTCGTCCCACCAGAAGCGTCTGCAGGGATCGCCCTTGTACAGTACGGACGGCCACAGGCAGATGGCGGCGTCGATAGCCGTCGGCTCAGGCAGGTCACAGAACCCGAAATTGTCCCAGAACGCGGCAAACTCCAAGCCGTTGATGCAGCAGTCGGCGGTCGCGGTCAGACGCAGTTCGACGAAGCAGACGCCGGTGATGAGGGTCGGGTCCAGGGGCGCCACCTGGTTCGGGTAGTCTCCCGCCTTGTTGGCGCTCCACACGGTGTACTCGATCAGAGTGTCGAGCGGAGTCACGACGAGGGCCGCTGTGAACGGACCGAAGGCCCCGCCGTCACTGGCCTGCAGCATGGCGTCGAAGACGATGCCACCCGCGTCGGTCAGGTCAACGTACTGGTAGAAGCTCTGGTAGCAGCCCTCGGAGATGTCCGCGCCGGCGAGACTGTACAAGCATGCCGCCAGGCTGCCGTCGGTGGCCCAGAAATTCGAGCAACAGGAGCTGAACGCCGGGCTATCGACGCATGTCCAGTCCTCGGGCAGAGGCCGGGGTTCCGGCGTACCTTCATAGGTGACCTCGAAGCTGGGATTTGCGATCTCCTGCGCATACGCGCCGGAACACAGCAACGCGACGAGAGCCATCACGCATCCGATCCTCGCCAGATGCCGCCCGCTTACCGCGCCAGTCATAGTGCCCACAGATAACATTTTTCACCCTCCCGCAGATGAATGATGCCCACATCGATACAACACACACGAAGACAAACCATGATGATGCATGGCGGCCCGGATTATCGCTCCGAAGGGATAGCGAATGCCCCCAACTCCAAGCGGAGCACGACACGACATGAACTTCACATGACACTTCTACGGCGGGATCCCGACTCTACTTCTAGGTACTTACCCAGCTAAAGTATACCCCGAAACACCCCCCTGCCAAACGACGCCAAAGGAATTTGTCCCAGGCGTAAGAAATGCACGTTTATCGGAGTCTGAGGGTCCCGCATTCAGGCGTGATGCCCGCGTTCGCGGGAAGGACGACGGCGGGCACAGCGCCCGCGCGGAGCAACAGAGCGTGAGTCGCGAGATGCGAGATACGAACGACGGAGGCCGAGCTACGGGTCACTGGTCACGAGCCACGGGTCACGGGTCACGGCGGCCCGTGCGTTCATTCGGCGGCCTGGAGCGTGATCTCGACGTCGCCCTGGCGGTCTTCCCGGCGGATCGTCAGCTTGATCGTGTCGCCCACTTCGTGATTGTCGAGGACGCGGTAGAGGTCGTTCAGGTTGCGGATGGGCTTGCCGTCGGCGGCGACGATCAGATCGCCGATGAGGATTCGTCCGCGGGTATCCTGAACCGTCGGGCGAAGACCGGCCTTCTCCGCGGCGCTGCCCGCGAAGACGGCGGAGAACAGCACGCCCTCGAGCCCGAACCGACGGACCCAGTGGTCTTCCACGGGTTTGATGCCCAAGGCGGGCTTCTTGATCTTCTCGCCGCTGATGATCTGGGGGACGATCCGGTTCACCACGTCCACAGGGACCGCGAACCCGATGCCGGCGTAGGCGCCGGAGGGACTGACGATCGCGGTGTTGATGCCGATCAGACGTCCGGCGCTGTCGAGGAGCGGGCCGCCGGAGTTGCCCGGGTTGATCGCGGCGTCGGTCTGGATGACCCCCTGGATCGGACGCTGCGTGGCCGAGACGATCTCCCGACCCAGACTGCTGATGACGCCCGTCGTGAGCGTCTGGTCGAAGCCGAAGGGATTGCCGATGGCGAAGACCTTCTGTCCGACCTGGAGGTCGGCGGAGGTGCCGACGGGGATCGGGGGCAGCAGGTTCTTCGGCGCGTCGATCTTGATCACCGCGAGGTCCTTGTCCGGCTCGGACCCGACGTACTGGGCCTCCCAGGTGGAGCGGTCCGCCAGCGTCACGCGGGCCCCTCGCGCCTCGGCGATGACGTGGTAGTTCGTCACGATATAGCCCTGGTCGTTCCAGATGAAGCCGGAGCCCGAACCCTGGGGGACCTCCAGCGCGCGGAAGCTGAAGAAATCCTGCCGCATGGTCAGCGTGGTGATGTACACAACCGAAGGGGAAACGGCCTTGAACAAATCGATCGTGCTCTTCTCGTCGGCGGCCAGGTCGCCTCGGGCAACCACCGCGCGGGGCTCGGCGCCCGGCGAGTAGACGCTGCCAAGCCAGAACCTCGCCTCTCGAAACAGCACCAGACCCGCCAGAACCAACAGCAGGAAGGTCAGCCAGGCCTTGGGCTGGGCCACGCCAGCCCTGCGTCGATCATGGTATTCTCGTTCCATGAGAATGAACTCCGGTACACTTCCCTTTACCGACTCGCGGCCACATCGCCGTGGGAGTCGAACACGGACAATGATAGAATCGCCGGGCCGGATTGTCAAAGGACAAGACGGTCGGGAGGGTCAATCGGGTGCACGACTGCACTCCCACGCATGCAATGAGGGTTCACAGAGCCTCTGGATTGTCATTCCCGCGCAAGCGGGAATCCATTCATCAGGTCGCGCCCAGTCCCGCGGTTCCTGGATCCTGCCTGGCTTGGAGCGGCCTTCGGCCGCAACCCAAGCGTGAGTGCATCTGGTCTCGAGTCCGTTCGTGTCTCTTGGGGGCGCCGCCCCCAAACCCCCGGCATTTGACGCATTGGGCCAATAGCATGGGTAACAGGAGCAGTGGACTCGCGCCTCGGCGTGCCTTCCCACCATGCTGCTGGCGCAAAGCGCAAAATGTCGGGGGGCCGGGGGCAGCGCCCCCGGTCGTACGGTGCGGTCCCGACCCTGGGTACGCGAGGACCGGATGAGGCCAGAATGCTTGCCAGGAAGACAGGATGTTGCGCCTGTGCAGCACAGGAATGACAGAGTCCAGCCCATGTCTCGTGGCCCCATCGGAGGTCGCAACGGCGGTCAGGCGCCCGAGGGTCAATCGCCGGCGCCGGGGGAGCCGCCCCAATTCGCGCTGGGGCGCCAGGCGTCCCGGGCTCCGAGAGCGTCCGGATCGGCGAGGGAGGGATCGATCACGGTGAGCGAGAATCCGCCGCCGTCGGTCGAGTCATACCAATCGTCGCTGTAGCTGAGACTCTGGACCATTCCGCCCACGGCGTCCCGGATCGCGAGGGATTCGCCTGCGTTGCTCAGACTGCCGGTGTACTGCCCTGCGACGGGCAGGCCGGGACCGTATCGGGCCTCGAAGGCCGCGAGGTCCTTGACCACCAGGCAGTAGCCGCCCGGCGCGAGGTCGAAACTCCCGAAGGCGAACTCGATCCCATCGACGAATCGAACCAGGTTCAGGTTCAAGACCTCGTCGCCGACGTTCGTCAACTCGATGTACTCGGTGTTCGGGTCGTTCGGATCACCGGTATTGGCGGGATGATACATGATCTCGCTGATCCGCAGGCCGTCGGCGACCGGGCCGACCGCGAACGTCGCGTCGTTCAGGGCGCTCCACCGGCCCCCGATCAACGAACGCGCCATGATCCGCGTGCTCCGCGTGAGGGCCACCGGCCCGGCGTACGACGTCACCGGCAGTTCCGTTGGAGCGTCGCGGGCCTCTTTGGCACGCAGTTCCGCGCTGATGAGGAAATCCGAGCTGGTCGTGGACTGGTTCATCCCGTGGATCGCCAGGATATTCGAGACCCGCAGGGCGCCGAGAAAGCCGGTGACATCGATCTCTTCGAGCACCACCGCCTCGCTGTCGTCGTGCAGGCTGGTGGCCGAGGCGTTGTAGGTCGGGCTGCCGGTGAAGTTCCGGCGGGCGATCTCGACCCCGTTCAGGTAGGCGATGAATCCGTCGTCATAGCGGATGCTCAGCGTCAGGTTTTCCAGGTCGGCGACACGACCCGAGAAGACGAACGGAATCCGGATATAGCAGCTCGCCTGAAGGCCGTACATCTGCGACCGCACGTCCAGGGAGATGTAGTCCTCGTAGCCGGTTGCCGCCTCGAAGCCGACGCCGCCGGGACTGCCGGTCGCGAGCGTCCACGTGGAATCCAAGAACGTCTCGCCGCCGCGCCAGCCATCGTCGAGTTCGCGGGCCGGCACGACCACGCGCTTCGGCGCACTCTCCGCGACGAGGATCCGTTCGTTGGTCAGGACGCCCCCCTCGACGAGCATCCTCGGGTCCGTCCCATCCATCGTGTAGTAGGTCGTCCCGGGCCCGGTCATTCTGAGTGCGAAGCCGGACTCGACATCTCCCCCCTGCTGATTGAACACGGGCGGGGCCGGCGCGTAATCCGCGGCGATCTTGCTGTCCATCCAAGCGAGCCGCTCGGCAACCCATTGCTGCATCCAGGTAATCTCCTGGCGGTACGTGCCGGCGATGTACCAGTTGGGCCAGATGTAAGTCCCGAGGATCCTCCACCGGTTAAAATTCCTTGCGGCAGGTTCGTCGAGCACCGTCGCGTAGTCCTCGATCATGGCGACCAATCGATCCGTCGCGAACAGATCGCGTCGCAGGGCGAACCAGCGGTCCGCGTACGCCAGGACAAACGCGGGGTCCGCGAAGAGCCGGCGCCAGTAGGGATAGTCGCCGTCGCCGAGCTGACTGAAGTACCAGCCGGTAGCAAGCCAGCCCGTCAGGTAATCCGCGTTGCCGAGCGAGAGGTTGTAGTCCCAGGCGGGCCCCATGACCAGCTTGCCGTTGCGGTCCTTGTGCATATAGGTGCTCAGGCGGAAACCATCGATGTTCTTCGTCAGCTCGACGAGGATGTGCGAGTCGATGAACGAGCCGACATCGATGTATTCTGCATAGCCAATGTCTGGATCAGCGAAGCTCGATCCGTACAGGGCTGCCTCGAACGAGTTCATGTAGTTGCGAATCCAGTCCCGTTGGGCCTGGGTCAGGTCGTGTCCGTTCGGGTCCTGGTGGATCAGGGTCTGTCCCCGACTCGTGGTGAACCACACGTCGTCTGAATCGAACTTGTCCTTCTTGATGATGTAACCGCCGGTGATCTCGGGCGCCGCGTTGTCGCTCGCCTTCAGCTTGGCGACGTGGACGCGGTTGGGTCCGATCTTGATCTTCTCCATCAGGACGTAGACCCCGACGTAGTCGTCCATCGTCACGGTCGAGCCATTGGCGTTGAGGAACAGCTCGATCAGGCGAGTCCGCGGGGCATAGCGTCCCATCTCGTTGGACCACCGGTAGCTCAGCTCGTTGCGAATGAGCGACTTGTCCGAGTACGGACCCTGGAGCACCCAGTCGGATTCCGCGGGCAGGCCGAGAATCGCCACGTCCGTCTCGTCGCCCTGCTCGTTGTGCATCTCCAGATGATACTGGTGCTTGCTGAATCCGTACGAGCTTTGGCCGCGGATGTTGATGTCCGCCAGACCGAACGAATCGATCTGACCGGACATGGAGGCTCTGCCCTCTTCGCCCAGGTCGATGAAACAGACGTATGCGCCAACCGGCGAGCGAGAGACGCTCTTGCCGAACGTGTCGACGACGCCGATCGCCACCGGCGAGCTGAAGTCCCGGAGGCCCTCGCTGAGGAACATGTACCGTTGCGTGGCGACCTCGCTCTGGCGCCAGCCGGCCCGCCAGGCGACGGCCTTCACCGTGAGAGTCGTGCCGATGGTCAGCCCGCGCTGGTAGGTCGAGCCGGTGGGCCGGTCCCTGGTTCCACTGAAGGGTTCGCCGCCGTCGAGTGTGTAGTAGATGGTCGCGCCCTCGGTCGCGGTGGTCAGGCGGAGCGAGATCGGCTCGGTGCACACGCAGCTCGTGACACTGAACTGCACCGGCTCGCAGATGCCCTCGTACCCCATGAGGTTCGCCGCACCCGGCGTCGGGGGGGCCATCGCCTGGAGGTGTGAACTCCCGTCGGGATATCGACCCCAAGAGACGTCCGTCTGTTGGACGCCGAAGGTGAGAAGATCCAGCATTTGCATGCCGTCGGAGGCGAACAGCGCGACGGTTTCGCCCTCGGCGCTCAGCCGAAAACCCGCGTGCAGACCCGAAGCGTCCACGTCGCCGTCGGCCCAGATCAACAGGTAGCCGCCCACCGGGATCGTGGTGGCGGAGGGATCGCCCACGGGGATCTGCCATTTCGTCGGACGGCTCAGATCGTCCGTGAGGAAGTACCCGCCCACATCCACTGCGCTTCGGCCCGCGTTGTGGAGCTCGATCCAGTCCTCGCGTTGATTCTGGGGATCGCGTGCGCCGCCGGCGTTCGAGGCCAGCACTTCGTTGATCATCACGCGGACGGGCGTTTCGCGACTCGTCTGGGCATACCCCAGGCCCGCCAAGCACGCGATCAGGGTCACCAGCAGGAACGCCAGACGCTTCATTTCACCCATATGCACCAACTCCGGCTGCCCGATGGTCCAGCCGCGACGAACGAAACCGAGAGGCGCTAGATCTGCCGCCATCCCGTGCGGCGGGCCGCACATCGCGGGCCCAACCCCCAACAAGCAGCAAATCGAACCCACCGCTTCTCTATTCTACCCGATTTGACACCCTTCAATCAAGGCTGAACTGCGTCTGTCCGCTTCTGGTGTCTGTGCAGGTTCTCGGACGCACAGGCGGAATCAGGGTCAGGGACACCGATTCACCGAGACGGGTCGGGCGTCTTCACGAAGACCAGGGGCTGGGCCTGCCCGCAGGCCTCGTCGGTCGCCAGAGCGACTGATTTGCCCTCGCTCGTGCGGGCCGTGTAGTGAGGGAACGTGGTCCACTGGACCTGCCAGGCATTCATCGTGGGCGAGAGAGGGCCGCAGAAGGTGTCCGTGCTCGACCCCTCCAGCACATTGTCCCCCATGGGCACACGAATGTGCTCCATGTCGATCTTGACGGTCAGGAGGCTCGTCGCAGGGTCATAGTGAACCACCCAAGGTCCCGGCGTGAAGACGGCTTGTTCGCTCTCCTTTGTCTGTCTCGTGGTGGTCTGGCCCGGACGGACGGCGACGCGGCCGAGACTGAGGACCGCGGAGACGATGCGCCCGTCCGGCTCGAAGACCAGTTCCCAGCCGTGCCGATCCGCTTTCCACCGGCCGGCCAGCCAGGCAGGGAACGGAGACCCGTCCTCGGTCATCGCTACGATGGGCGGGACGCTCTTGTGATGGGACCGGCCGCACCCACCGACGGGCAACATCATCGTGCATATCGCCGCACAGAACCAAACCATCTTCATACAACAGGTCCTTTCCGACCCGTCAGAATCCCGACGGGCCGGGCGACACTGTACCATCCGCCGCAGCCGCTGAAAAGAACAGAGGCAGGCCCGAAGACCTGCCACTGTTGATGCGTATGTTCGACCCCGGTTCGGAGCGAGTTGCCCCGCACCACAGGATCCGAGTGACACCGGTGGATCAGGGCGTCAGAGTCCCGCCGCAGTCGCCGGCGACTCCGGGACCGTCGGGGGCCTCTCTGACCAGCCAGTTGGCGACGAGAATGTTCAGGTCGGTGACGCCGACGCGGAAATACCCGGTCGCGGCGGACCCGTCTCGGTCGTGGGCGAAATCGGCACAAATACCGTTCGTGACGGAAGCGATGCCCGGGCCAAACGGCGCTTCCTTGACTTCCCAGGCCGCGACGAGCAGGTTCAGGTCCTGCACGCCCACGTAGTAGGAACCCGAATCGGACGTCTCTTTGCGGCCGTCCGCGTCGCCGTGGCACTGGCGGGGATAGGCCCAGCAGGCGGGCTTGCCGACCGCCACCCATTCCGCGTAATCCGGATGGGTCGGTGCGAGCAGATCGTCATCCTCCTCGACTACGCCGGCGATGGCGATGCCCTTGGCCTGATTCAGATCGGGGACGGCCTCGACGTCGGGATTCGTGAGCACAATTCCGCCTCGGGCTTCGTTCAGGGCAACGCTGACATTGGCCGCTTGGCTGAGCGTCAGCTTGAAGAGCAATCCGCTGTTCGGGGGAGCGTTCACCGAGTCGTCGCCCGTGGGATAGTACAGGGCGCCCATCTCGACAGTGATGCCGTTGGTGCCCAGACCGCCCAGAGCTTCGGGGTCGCAGGGATCGGCGACCGGGGTGTAGCGGTTCGGGTCCCAACTGGTCACCTCGCCGGTGTCGGCGTTCACAGTGATGTAGCGGGCAAAATTGCCGGGGAAGATGCCGTAGCCGGGGTTGGCCGCGGTGCTCTCCCCGCGAACGAAGTCGGAGATACCCAGAATCGTCCCCTTGTCCACGGTGATATCGAGGGCAAAAGCCCTGACCTTCTCGCCGTCGGTCGCGTACTTGACCGCGGCGGTCGTTCCCTCCGACTCGACGATGATCCGCACGTTCGCCATCGACACCGTGGTCGAGAGAAGCACTGCCAGAACCAAGCTCAGCTTCCTCATCCTGATACCTTCCTTTCTGTCTTCATACTATTGTTCTCCAGAGCAGGGCGCTCCGCGGCATCCTGCTCCTACCGCCGATAGGCTAGTCTGCGTGCCACCCTCCCGGGAGCACGGTTGGAGGACTCCGACAACATGCTTATCCAAATTACCAGAAACGGGCGAAGAAATCAAGTGTAAAACGAGGCAATCCGGCTACAGGCCAGTGCGGGAACCAGAAGACTGGTTTGCCCGCCGATTTCCCGTTCCGCCCATGTACGCGGGCGCCTGCATATGGTATGTTCCTGCCATGTACAACTTCTTCTCAGGACGCCTGTTGTTCGTACGGGTCTGCCTGCTGCTCAGTGTGGCAATTCTCCTGCTGGTCGGGGTCCTGACGATCTACGCGGTGGGCAATCCGCGGGAGCCGAGCACGGTCGTGGACAAGGACATCCTCGAACTCGCCGGGCTCTGGAAGAAGCAGCTCGTGTTCATTGCCGTCGCCCTGTGCGCCTTCGTCGCGGCGAACGTGGTCAACTACCGCCAGCTCGGGGCCATGAGTTATGCGATCTACGCGGTCGTCCTGGTTCTTCTGGCGTACCTCGTGGTCAGCCGGTACGTGATTCAACTCCCCTTCGCGGGACCCAACCGCGACGACGTCCACCGCTGGCTCGTCTTCCACCCCAGGTTGCCGCAGATCCAGCCGTCGGAATTCTGCAAGCTGGCCTATGTCCTGGCCTTGGCGTGGTACCTCCGCTATCGCAGCAACTACCGCAGCTTCCGAGCCCTTATCGGACCGTTTGCCCTGACGCTGCTGCCCATGGTCCTGATCCTGGTCGAACCCAACCTCGGGACAGTCCTGCTGATGATGCCGGTCTTTCTGACCATGCTGTTCATCGCGGGGGCCAGGGTCAAACACCTCGTGCTCATCCTGCTGCTGGCGGTCGCGGTCAGTCCGCTGATGTGGATGAAGATGCAGGCCTATCAGCGCCAGCGAATCAGCAGCTTGCTACTCCAGAGCCAGTGGATACGCCAGAAGGCACAGGAGAACCCCGCATTCAGCCAGATCCTGGTGGGCGGCAAATTCGACGAGGCCCGCTGGCAGAACCGCTGGGGACACCACGTCATCCGCTCGAAGTTCGCTGTCGCCTCCGGCGGATTGACCGGGCGGGGGTTCGGACGCGGGCCGTTCATCAAGTACGATTTCCTTGCGGAGCGACACAACGATTTCGTTTTCTCCGTCGTCGCTCACCAGTGGGGTTTCCTGGGCAGTCTCGCCTTTCTCGGGCTGTACGTCATCGTGTTCTTGTGCGGACTGGAGATCGCGGGCAACAACATCGACCCGTTCGCCCGCCTGGCGACGCTGGGGATTGTCGCCATGTTCGCAGTCCAGGTCCTCGTGAACATCGGGATGACGCTGGGCCTGGTGCCCGTGACCGGGCTGACGCTGCCGTTCGTCAGTTACGGCGGATCGAGCCTGCTGGTCAACATGATGGCCGTCGGGCTGCTCAACAACATCGGTCGCTGCCGACCGTTCAGCGTGGCGCCCAGAAGGTAGTCCGGCCTGCCCGGCAGAGACACGTTTTCCGCTCGTCCCGCGGGTGAAACTTATCGGACGCATTGGCGTCTAAATCCTTGTGCGGCCGGGTCCTTTTGTCGCGACAATACCTAAAGCACGCGTGAACTCCACCCGACATATTCATGGCGTGGTTTGTTCTGCGAGTTTAAGGAGAAACAGATGGTTGAGAACAGGTCGGTCGCAGTGTTCCTGGCGATAGTCCTGTTTGCTGCGCCCGTGTGGGCGCAGGCGCCGGTCCTCAACCCTGGTCCCGCCGGCAGCCCAGCCCTCGCCGCTCGCACCTCGGAATCCCTGTCGTCGTCCGCTGTGGCGGAACGATTCCGCGAGATCGGTCGCGAGTTAGCTCGATCCGAGACGATTACCGGACCACAGGCCGAGCAGGCAATCCTGTTTCTGACCGCGGCCGGGGCGCTCGACCGCACGGCGACGGACATCGCCCCCTTGTTGATGAGACTGGCCACCAAGCACAGCGAGCGAGACTACTCCGATCACATGATTGTCTGGCTGCAGAGCTATGTCAGCGGATCGGCCAACCGGGCCATCGTCATGGAGGCGGTCCAGTACCTTCTGAACCGCACGCACGCGATCGAACAGCGAAAAGCCCTGCTGGAGAACCTCGCGAGCAGGATCGGCAACAGGAACCCCGCAATCGACTCCGAGATCGCGACGCTCCTGGGCCTGGTCATGATCGAAAAAGGCGACAAGGAGGCTGGCAAGTTCTACCTCCTCCAGGCCTACGGAAACAACCGGTACAACAAGACAGCCTTCGCCAAGCTGATGGAAATGGCCCCCAACGAGATCGGTCCGGCGATCTACCTGGAGCACCTTCGCCTGGTCCTGCAAGAGAACCCCCTGAACATCAAGTCGGCGGTGGACTTCGCCCAATATGCCGAGCGCCTGCAACTGTACGACCTCTCGGCCGGCTCCTACCAGTACTGTGCGGACCTGTTCCGATACCTGTACCCGTCGGAACCGCTGCCGCCGTACCTCTACCTGCCGTGGGCAGTTAGTTGCTACAACAGCCGCCAGAGACAACTGACTTGTCTACAGATCGCCGAGAGCGTTCGCACAGGCGGTCAGTTCGACATCCTCCTGGAGGCGGTTGCCGCCAAGGCGGCCGCGAGGACCGGCAAGTCCGAGGAAGCAGCACGGATACTGAAGCAGGCCGAGCAGAAGGCCGATCAGTTGCTCCAAACCATCGGCAATCAACCGTCGCAGACCCAGCAGGACGCGGCCGTCCGACAAATCAACAGCAAACAGATCGCCTGGTTCTACTGCTTCGGCAGCGAGAATGCCACGAAGGCGGTGGTTTGGGCCAATCAGGCCTACTCCGCAGAGCCGAACTCGCCCGCGGCGGGGGCACTGCTCGCTTATGCCCTGAGCATGAGCAATCAGTTGGAGTGGGCCAAGCCGCTGCTGGCGTCCTTCGAGCACACGCAGATCGCCGACCTCGTCCAGGCAAAGATCCACCTGGCCGACGGGAACAAGGCCGGCGCCATCCAGACGCTCCGAATGGCAATCCCGAAGGACCCGGGGTCGTTCGTCGCCGAGAAGGCCAAGCAGATGCTCAAGGAGTTGGGCAGTGAGTACGTCTCGCCTATAGACGGCGAGGCCCTGCTCACCTACCTGTCCCAGAATCTCGGCAAGTCGGTCGTCCCGCAGTTCCTGCCCCCGAACAGGATCATCGAGGCGCAGTTCAGCATCCGAGGCACGGATTTCTCCTACGGCAACGAACTGGAAGGCACGATCGGGATCGCCAATCGAGGGACCGAACCCCTGGTCATCACGGCCGACAGCCTGTTCCGCGGCAGCTTCCGCGTCACCGCCCGCGTGACCGGCGACATCAAGAAGGAATTCCCCAACGTGTTCTCCCAGACGGTCCGGACCGACCTGATCGTTCCTCCGGGCAGGACCTTCACCTACCCGGCCAAGCTCTCTACAGGCGAGCTTCGCGACGTGCTCATGACCTACCCCCAGGCATCGCTCGACATCGAGTTCACGCTGTACCTCGATCCGGTCAACACATCGAGCGGAACGATCAGCAACCGCCTGGTTGATGTGAAACCCGTCACAATTTCCATCAAGCGTCCGGCCACCGAAATCACGGCCAGCTACGTCCGAGGTCGCTACAACACCCTCTCGTCGGGCCAACAGAACCAGCGGATACAGACTGCCCACCTGTTCACCGGGCTGCTGAAGGAGCAGCAGGCCATGACCCAACACGGCACGCTCTACCCCTATCGGTATGCCAAATGGCTGCCGGAGCTGCTTCGGTCTTCCCTCGTCAGTCCGTCGGGCCTGCTCCTGAGTCCTGGCGCGGACGACTGGGTGGTGAAGGTCAACGCGATGGCCGACATGCTCTCGCTGTCGCTCGATCAGGAACTCGCCACGACGGTCGCCAAGAACCTCAATCACGCCTACTGGCCGGTGCGTTTGATGGCGGTCTACCTCCTGGCCACCAGTTCCGGCAACGATTTCCAGCCGGTCCTGGATTGGGTCGCGAAGCAGGATCCGAACGAGCTCGTGCGGAACATGGCCTTGTCGCTCCAGGCGTCGGCCTTGACGAGTCCCATGACTCTGCCCGGCGAGCAACTGACCACCGTCCAGCCGTGAACCGCGACAGATCTCCCTGCCCCCACCGATCCCAAGACCTGCAACAGACGTAGTAACCGCAGCAAATGGGACGTCAGGCCTCCTCGCGAAGGGGTATTCCGGGCTGGCCAGGAGCTTTTTTGCCGTGAGAAGGCGAATTTTCGGTTGTATTCTTGTGCAGTTTCGCTATGATTCCCTTTTTCTCGGTATAACGATCTGTAGTGATCCATTGTGAAAGGGTTGTTGGATGCCGGCAGAAGTCAACAAGGACAAATGCACCGGGTGCGAGTCATGTGTCAGCGAGTGCCCGAGCAGTGCGATCAGCATGGTCAGCGGCAAGGCACAGGTGAATGCAGACAACTGCGTGGATTGCGGCGTCTGCGTCGATACCTGCCCCGTCGGAGCGATAAGCCTCTGAGAATTTACGATTTGCGATTGACGATTTGCGATTTCCGGCGGTATCGCGCGTCGAATTGGCAAATCGAAAATCGTAAACGGTAGATTCTGAGTGTGGCCCCATCGTCTAGGTAGGTCTAGGACACCGGGTTTTCAACCCGGCGACAGGGGTTCAAATCCCCTTGGGGCTAGTGGAAGCGCGGCCCGGGCATCTTGCCCATATACCCGCAGTACGTACGAGCGGCGTTCAGCTCTTCGCCGACACGAGATCGCATGCGCTGGAACTGACCCGCAGGACCGCCAACAGCAGCAACCAGCCGCATGCGAACACGCCGAGATACGCCGCATGGACCTTCCAGGCCGGGATCACCTTGAGTAGGTACACCCCGGCCAAGAGAGACAGGGCAACCACCGCCAGAGCACCTTGGACCGCCCTCGCCCGCCAACCCTGGAGCAGTCTCGCGGCCGTCACTACGAGCGGGCACGTCTTCCCTTTGCCTTCTCCTTGTCCCCTTCCTGCTGGAAGTCCTCGGGGAAATTCAAATACGCGAACGGACCCCAGAGTTCGAAGGCCTTTCGATCCCGCGCCTTGGCAGCTTCGACCTCGTTCTCGAAGCACCCCAGGTTGATGGTCGTATGACCGATGGTGATCCCCGCGAGCCATTTGTTGTTCGCCCTGTCGAGCGAGACGCCCTTGAACCTCGAACTGCCGACGCGCGGGCCGATGCTGCGGATGTTCTCGGGCTGGGTGCAGACGCACAGGTTCACCCGGCGGTTGTCCAGACCGTTGCCGTCGATGTGGTGGACAACCATCCCTTCCGGCGGTTTCATAATCTCGCGATGCATTCGGATCGACGAGCCATGCTTCTTGCGACCAGCGTAATAGACTCCGTTGCTGCAAGTCGCGTACCAGCGGTACTTGCTGAGCCACTCGAAGTCCGCCGCATCCACGATCGCGAACTGGCCCCGAGTCAGGGAGATGTACCGCACCCCCTTGTCCGCATACTCCGGCGGGATGCCCCGGACGACTTCGGCCGGCGGCTCGCGGAATCGCGGACACCCACCGGACGGGTCCACGATCGCGAGCATCCCCTGGGCCTTGGGCGTGTTGACGCAGATCCGCAAAATCCGACGGTCATACTGCAGAGGATTCGCAAACACGCAGTCACGGCAGCAGCGAGGACCTTTCCGTCGCTCGCCATTCGTCCCTCGTCGCGTGTGGAACACGCCGCACAATGACCCGCCTTCTCCGCTCTTTCTGGTCTCGTTCTCGCTCATGTTCGTACCCTCTTTCTTGATTGCCGTTCGTTCCGCCGCACGTGCCGGCCCGGATTGCCCGACACGCGCCGCCTCCCTGAGAACGGAGGCGAGAGGGCCGCGGAACGAATCACACGTCCCTCTACCCTTGCCCGATGTTGCACGAATTTGTCGAAAAATCCGTGCAAGAGCAGTGTGCAAAACCGACGTAAGTGTTTGGTGGCCAAAGAATAAAAAACTCTCACGCCGAGGGCGTTTTCCCTTTTCAAATGTTGCACGAATTGTGCTAGTCCTACTACAACACAAGGCATTCACCACAGAGACACAGAGCCAGGAGGAAGGTGAGAAGGTCAGAACGTGAGAAGGTCGGACAACCACGCACGGCGCAAGATGAACCGATCCACCACGAAGGACGCGAAGGGTCACGAAGAAAGAACAGACCACCTCACGCTGAGACGCTGGGACCACAGAGACTCTCTTGGCTGTCATTCCCGCGCTGGCGGGAATCCAGGCTTCTGCTGAACGACGCTTCACGAGGCACGCAACACGCCTTGACACATCCCCTCCCACCCATGATAATCGGGACTACGGTGAATGCGAAGAGGTACGACTTGCGGCCGTGGGCCGCTCCTGTAACATGTGTGCGAGGAACGAGTGACCATGTACAGGCGGAGGTTCTTGGTTCTCGTTTGGCAGCAGCCGTCATAGGGGACTGTCGATGCGTATCCATGATATATCGATTGAGCATTTCCGAGGTATAGAGCATGCCCATGCCACGCTCTCGCAGGGCGTCGTTTGCTTGATCGGCCCGGGAGACTCGACCAAATCCACGATCCTTGATGCAATCGAATACGTTCTCTGTCCCAACTGGTATATTCCGCTGGACGATAGTGATTTCACAAACGCTGACGTGTCCAAGGAAATCCGTATCGATATCACCCTTGGCCCGGTTCCCGAAGACTTGCGATCTGAGGGGAAATATGGTCTGCACCTCCGAGGGTGGAGTCCAAAGGAGAATGTCATCCACGATGACGCCGCCGAGCACGAGGACGATGAGCCAGTCTTGACCATTAGACTCAGGGTTGACCGGGACCTCACGCCAGAATGGCTGGTGGTCACGGATCGCACTCCAGATGGACTTCGCATCTTATACCGGGACAGACAACGCTTCCGTGTGTCCAGAATCGGAGCAAACATAGACACTGAACTCTCCTGGACGCGAGGCTCTGCCCTGCTCAGGTTGACGCCCGACACTGGCGACACCGAGCAAATCCTCTTGAAAGCCACCAGGACACTACGCGACAGCTGCAAGTTGGATGACGTGAAGGATCTCACCACGAGTGTTGATGCAACACGGCAAGGGGCCAAGGCTCTGGGACTTGATCTCTCTTTGCTGCGTGTTGACATTGATCCGAAGTCATTGAGGGCAAATGCAGCTACCCTGTCACTTCACAACGACAAGATACCTGCTCGCAGGTTGGGTCTGGGCACGCGGAGACTCCTTGCAATCGGTGCCCAGCTTCAGGCCATGCAGGAGGGGGGTATTGTTCTAATCGACAAGGTCGAGCACGCCTTGGAGCCCCATCGAATCAAGCATCTTATCCGGACACTCGTGAAGCGTATTGGGGATGGAAGCGGTCAGATCATAATGACCTCGCACTCCCCGGCGACACTGGAAGAACTGGGCGCGGAACCGCTTCATCTCGTGCTCAGCACTCAACTCAAGACATCCATCGTGAAAGTGGATGGTACAGCTCAAGGTACTGTACGGGGTATTCCTGAGGCGTTTCTATCACCCAGAGTAATCGTTTGTGAGGGCCCGACTGAGGTCGGTTTGTTGCGGACCTACAAACGGCTCATTCTATCTGAAGCGTCGCGATCTTTTGCCTTGCATGGGGTGTTGCCTGTCGACGGCGGCGGGTCATCGGGCCCCCAGCGTGCACTTGATCTGCAGAAACACGGATATGAGGTATGCTACTTTGCCGACTCGGATCGATCTACAAGTCCGCCCGCGGAGAGCCTGACAGCGACCGGCGTCAAGGTTGTCATTTGGGGCGATCACTGCTGCACGGAGGAGCGAATTGTGCGTGATCTACCCGACGCCGAGGCATTGCTCGGATTCGTCAAGGCGGCTGAGAAGGCAGGGACACCGGCGGATTCAATCCTGGCCGCCGTGAACGCTGGACTGCCCGACGAGGAGAAGCTGGGGGCCGTCGACAAGCTCGTCGACTATTCAGATATGTCAATTCTAAGAGATACAATCTCCAGGGTGGCGAAGGAGAAGGGGTGGTTCAAGACACTGGGTCGTGGCGAGACACTAGGTGACTTTGTGTTTGGAAGTACCTTCACGCGCATGACAGGCACAGATTTCCGCAATAAGCTCAAGGCAATGGAGGAGTGGGTACTTGCCAGATGACGATGTGTACATGCAGTTTGCCCGGGCACAGCGTGCAGTCGTCGTCGCACCACCGGGGTGCGGCAAGACAGAACTGATTGCGCGTGCTGTCGGCTGCTGC
Organism: Sedimentisphaerales bacterium; assembly: GCA_035342095.1. Classification (GTDB taxonomy): domain Bacteria; phylum Planctomycetota; class Phycisphaerae; order Sedimentisphaerales; family Anaerobacaceae; genus PLanc-01. Next base: position 32,639 of record DAOQWL010000063.1, read on the forward strand.
CCTTCCGATTCAAAGCAACTTGTTCTCACCCACACACATGCAGGCGTGGACGCGATCAGGGCTAGTACGACAGCGCTATTTTAGCTCAAGATTTTGTGAGGTGTGATCCGATGAT
>DAOQWL010000064.1:0-32396 GCA_035342095.1 Sedimentisphaerales bacterium
ACCGTAAACCCAGCGGGCACAATCCCTAACAGCAACCCCTGCGGAATCGCTGCTGTCGTGGGTGCAGGGTATCCAGCCGCGACGAACCCTGGTAGAATGAACTGGATGAAAGAGCAGACAACTCAGAACAAACCCGGCTTGGCTGTTCGCGATTGCGGGCTGGCCCAGTACCGTGAAGTGCTGGCGCTGCAGCAGCAGTTGCAGGAGCAGCGTCGGGCCGGCGTGGTCGGCGATACGGTGCTCGTCGTCGAGCATCCGTCCGTCATCACGCTGGGGGCGCACAAGAGCTCGAACAAGCTGCTTGTGAACGGCGAGGAGTTGGCCCGACGGGGCATCGACTGCGTCGAGATCCGCCGGGGCGGCGGGACCACCGCGCATAACCCCGGCCAGTTGGTCTTCTACCCCATTCTGAACCTGCACGATCTGGGCTTGGACATCAACGCCTACATCCGGACCCTGGAGCAGATCGGGATCGAGCTGCTGGCCGGCCTGGGAGTCGAGAGCGACCGGTGCAAGGGCTTCCCCGGCCTGTGGATCGGCCCGCGCAAGATCGCGTCCATCGGCGTCCGCGTCTCGCGGTTCGTCACCTGCCATGGGATGGCGATCAACATCCAGAACGACCTGAGCATCTTCCAACTGATGGTCCCGTGCGGCCTGGACGGCGTGCAGATGACCTCCGTCCAGGCGGAAACGAACAAGACACACGACATGAGACAAGTCAAAGCCCGGTTGGCCGAGCTGCTGGTCGTCCATCTCGGGAAGAGAAACAGAGAATGAGCGAGAACGTGAGAAAACTGCCGCCGTGGCTGCGACGCCCCTGGCCCGCCGGACACAGCTTTCAACACACCCGCGAGACGGTCGAATCGCTGGGTCTGGAGACGATCTGCACCAACGCGAACTGCCCCAACCGCGGCGAATGCTGGGCCCGCGGGACCGCGACCGTCCTGATCCTCGGCAAGGTCTGCACGCGCAACTGCAAGTTCTGCTCGGTGGCGGCGGGCAAACCCCAGCCGCCCGACCCGACGGAACCCGCCCGCCTGGCGGACATGGCCAAACAAATGAACCTGCGGTACCTGGTTCTGACGAGCGTGACGCGGGACGATCTGCCGGACGGCGGCGCCGGCCATTTCCGCGACTGCATCGACGAGGTCCGAAAGCGGTGCCCTTCCATGCGGTTTGAGATCCTCACGCCGGACTTCAAGGGCTGCGAAGAGCAGGCATTGGAGATCCTCGAAACCGCCCTGCCATTCGTCTTTGCACATAACGTCGAGACGGTGCCCTCGCTCTACCCGCTGGCCCGCTCCGGCGGCGATTACGAGAAGTCTCTGCAATTGTTGCAGAGGGTCCACGACCAGTATGTCGGCATTCAGACAAAATCCTCGATCATGCTCGGCCTGGGCGAGGGCGACGAGGAGGTCAGGCAAGTCCTGCGAGACCTCCGCCGGGTCGGATGCGACCGGCTCACCATCGGTCAATACCTCAAGCCCAGCAAGGACTCGCTCGATGTGGTCGAGTACATCACGCCCGAGAAATTCGCGTGGTGGAAGAAGCAAGCGATGGAAATCGGCTTCGCCTGGGTCCTCTCCTCGCCTTTTGCCCGCAGTTCGTACTTCGCAGAGCAGGAGAACGCCCGATAGTCTCCCCTCGCGCCGACCGTTCCCACAGGCGTGCTGGGGAACGGAGAATCCCCTGAGCCCCCTGTGCAATTATTTCGCATAGTTCTTCAGATCTTGCGGCCCGCCGGGCTTGGAGATCCGCCAATTACCACGTATGTTTTGGTGGAGCCTTTGAAGTTGGTCGCAGTATCCGTTGCAAGCTCGTTGTCTGAGGCACACAATGAATTCAGTCACAATCGTCCACCACGCAACACGGAAGGGCTCTGCGCTCGTCATGTCGCTCATGTTCGTCGTCATGTTCTCCGCACTGGCTGTGGCGCTCGCCAGCCTGTCCGGCGCCAATGTCCAGATCGCGGACACTCACCGCAAGCTCGACAACACGCGCGCCTGCGCCGAGTCCGGGCTGGAGGTCCTTCGCTATTGGATGAACAAGGTTGAGATCTCCGGACTGACGGAGGACGACCAGCGGTTCAACCAGGTGGCGACCACGCTGCAGAGCGAGCTGTCGGCGGCTCAGGCCACGAACATCACGCTGACGTGCACCAATTCGACCATCACGATCCCGGCGGTGTCGTTGAATTCGAGCCTGGGTCAGACCTTCTCCGCGGTTCTGACGAAGATCAACAACGACACGATCCAGCTCGATGTGACGGGCCATTACGGCCCCTTCAGCCGGACCATTCGGACCAACTACAACTTCACGACCCGGGCCAACACCGTGTTCGACTTCGGCGTCGCCTCGAAGGGCCCGATCTCCCTGTCCGGCAACGTCGAAATCGAGGGCGTCAACCTGGAAGTCGAATCGAACGCCTACATCGAGAGCGAAAACGCCCTCTTGGCGCTGTCGATCATCGGCAATTCCCACATCGCCGGCGAGGTCAAGATCGTCAATCCGTCCGCCTACGTCTACCTCCAGGGCGGCAAGGCCGGCATCGGCGGCGACACCGGCGAGGCGGCCATGGACCATGTGGCGATCGGCGTGGACAGTTGCGAATTCCCGGAGATGAATCCCGATCAGTTCTTCTCCTATGCCACCAATACCCTCAGTTCGTCGGCCAATCTGTCCGCGAATGCGGCCTATGAGAACATCCTCATCCCGGCGGGCATGAATCCCAGCTTCTCGGGACAAGTCACGCTCAAAGGGGTCATCTACATCGAGAAGCCCAACGTGGTCACCTTCTCCGGCGGCGTCGATGTCACGGGGATCATCATCACCAACGGGGACGACACGGACAACTCCGGCACGAATCGGATCATCTTCACCGGGAACGTGACCGGCCATCCGATCACGGAACTGCCCCAGGAGACGCAGTTCGCGGGTCTCCACGAGAACGTCGGGACGTTCATCATTGCGCCGGGCTTCCACGTCGGATTCGGCGGCAGCTTCAGCACGCTCAGCGGCGCGATCGCGGCCAACGGAATCCAGATGTGGGGCAACGCCGGCGGCACGATCCAGGGCTCGATCATCAACTACTCGGACGCACAGATGAGCCTGCAAGGGAACACGGACCTGTACTTCAACCGTTCGGGCCTCACGGAGGTTCCGGCGGGTTTCGTACCCCAACTGATCTTGAACTACAACACTTCGTCCTACTCGGAAGTCACTCTATAGGGAATGGAGAAGCGCATCATGAAACGGGTATCCATAAGAACTCTCGCGTTGATGGTGGAGCTGCTGCTGGCAGTCGTCGCCATCCAGTGCCTGTCGTCGGTACGACCGGTGAAGGCGAGCGCCGTCTGGCTGGCCGGCAACGGCCCGATCCCCATGTCGTCGCCTTCTGAAGCCAACGACTGCGCCCTGGAGACCTGACGCCTCCCACGAGGCCGCCGGCCCGAGCACACCAGGTCCGTCGCCTCCGAGTTCTTTCTCGGACGCGGCACATACTGCATTCTGGATGTCTGTATTCCAGGGATATCCCTTCGCCCTCGGTCTGTCCACACATCACGATCTTCCCCCCCCCCCCATTGCGTCCGGATTCACTCCATAAAATTCTTCCCGAATTGGCATGTCTGCGGTTTGTTCCTATACTCTGTGCAGAGCAACAAACTAGAAGAAGTGGGTCACAAAAAAACGGGGCTTTTTCCCAGGGGGGGAGAATCATGCCTTCCACACGCAAGACCCGCCGCACACGGCGCGGGGCCGTTCTCGTACTGTCCATGATCTTCATCATGGTGTTCTCGGTCCTGGCCGTGGCCTTGGCGTCCTTCGCAGGCGCCAATGTCGAAGTAGCATCCAACCAGCACAGACTCAACACCGCACTGCTGGCCGCCCAGTCCGGCCTGGAGTGCGCCAAGTACCTGATCAGCACCGTGCCCCTGGCCGAGACCAGCACCAACACCGTCAGCGACAGCGAAGCCGAGACGGTGTGGACCACGTTGTGTACGTACGCCCAGAGCAAGAAGCTGGACAACGTGACCCCGTCGGTCTCTTCCATCCCCGGCGGCCAGGGGTTGATCCTCACCAACATGGGCTTCGAAAAGGGCAACGGCGCCTGGACCGTGCGCTTCGAGCGGTACGATTCGCACCCGCGGACCATCCAGATCCGCTCGACCGGGACCGACGGCGAGGCGGCGCGCACCGTCTCCATGAGCACAAACATCACCAAGGCCAACGACGTGTTGAGCTACGCGATCGCCACCCGCGGGCGCATGTGGCTCACCGGCGACACCACCATCTACGGCGACGTCTTCAGCGCGTGGGACGTCGCGTCGATCTCCCCGTTCAACATGACCAACGACTCCACGGTCCTGGGGACCGTCAACACCGTGCTGACTCTCAATCAGATCAAGAATCAGAGTTACGACATGGAAACGCTCAACGGCGCCGATCTGCCCATGTTCACCTTCGGAATGACGGTGTACGACTCCCAAGGACAGGTCGTCACCGACTCCTGCGGCACCGTCGACGAGAACGGGTTCATGGTCGATCTGGACGGCAACGCGGTCTTCGACGAGGGCGGCTGTCGCGTGACCGTGGACTATGCGAACCGGGTGTACAGCAGCGACGATGAGATCCAGGCCTATCACCGGGGCATCAATTACGGGCAGACCGCTTCCTCGGACATGCCGGGCATGGACATCGCCGACTACGACACCAGCGCCTACAAGAGCGCGATCGGCACGACGACCGTCTCCGCCACCGGCTCGACCGTCTCCAACGGGATCATCTCCACCACAGGCATCTCCACGGTGACGGAGTACTTCCCGCACGCCAGCGGCAGCTACTCCACCCCCGCCAGCAGCAGCAGCCTCAAGTTGACGCGGTACAAGTTCATGAACAAGACCTTCACCGACGTCACTCTACCGAGCAACAAGAACGCGCTGTTCTCGAACTGCACCTTCAACGGCGTCCTGTACATCGACTGCGGGACGCCCACGAGCACGACCAGCTATAACAACGTCCGCTTCGACAACTGCACGTTCAACGGCACGATCATCACGAATACGCCGCTGGCGTTCAAGTGGCAGCGCAACGCGCTGTACTTCACCGGCGCAGCCACGTTCAACAACCAGTCCGACGTGCAGGAAGCAACCATCCTGGCGCCGCACTTCAACGTGAACCTGGGCAATACGAACTCGGTGCAGGCGGACAACAACGTCCTGACCGGCGCCATCGTCGGCGGCATCGTCGATGTCCGCGGCAACGCCCAGATCTACGGGACGATCATCTCGATGGCGGACACCACGATGTACTCGAGCGGCTACGTGAGCAACATCGGCGCCACGCTGGACGACGGCGGTTCCGAAACCACGGACATCAGCGATATCGGCGTGATCAGCGTGACCCCGGAGGAGGACATGATGCTCCCCAGCGGCATCACGACTCCCATCGTGATCAACCCGGACCTGAGGACGTATTCCGAAACCATCTAGCCTGACGAAGAAATACCTGGTTTGTGTCAACTGAACCCTGTTATAGGAGGGATCAACCCGTGAAACAAACACCCATTCGAACGCTTCTGTTGCTCGTCGGTCTGTTCGTCGTCGTGGTCGCCCACCAGTCCGCTGCATGGACGCCCGCCGCTCGCGCCTCTGTGATGTGGCTGGACGACGATCCGAACGAGCCGCTGCCCGAATCCGTCTCGCCCCTCGTCTGGCTGGACGAGGACCCGAACGACCCGGCCGAGCCGCTGCCCGAGAGCCTCGGGCCCATGACGTGGCTGGACGACGACCCCAACGCGGTCGACGATCCCAACGAGCCGACCGAGCCGCTGCCTGAGACCGTTGCGGGCATGCCCTTCAGAAGCCTGTAGACAAACGAGCTGGCATTCCGTCAACGAGAGTGCCCGCGACGATGCCCGAGCGGCATCGTCTGTTCGTCGCCGGAGATGATGCCGCAGGTGCGTGCCAGTATCCTGTCGGTGTCGTCTCCGGCATTGAACCTCCTCCGTTCCGCACTCAAGACTCCCGCCCACCCGCCGCACACCGTCCCGCCCGGACTGCAATCTCTGCGTTCGACCTGCTCTGCGCTCCCTTGCCCTTTGACAAGGGACGAGGGATATGATCTAATCCCGCGAACCCGTGCAGATGCCCGGCAGAACCGGCTCTCGACGTCCCGCTAAACGTCGAGGGCGGTTCAGGACCTTTGACGCGACGGTTCGCGTCCGAGGGCCTGCGCCGTACTTCAGGAGAAACCCAATGCCCAGACGAACAGACATCAAGAAGGTCCTCATCATCGGTTCCGGCCCGATCGTCATCGGCCAGGCCTGCGAATTCGACTACTCCGGCACCCAGGCCTGCAAGGCGCTTCGCAAGCTCGGATACCAGATCGTCCTGGTGAACTCGAACCCGGCCACGATCATGACGGACCCGGGCATGGCCGACGCGACCTACATCGAGCCCCTGACTCTGGCGGCGGTGACCGAGATCATCAAGGTCGAGCGTCCGGATGCCCTGCTGCCGAACCTGGGCGGGCAGACGGGACTGAATCTGGCGTCGGAACTGGCGGCCGCGGGCGTCCTGGACCAGTACGGCGTCCAGGTCATCGGCGTGAAGATCGACGCCATCAAGCGAGGCGAGGACCGCCAGGCCTTCAAGGACACCATGCAGCGTCTGGGCATCGACATACCGCGGAGCGAGATCGCCTACAGCGTCGAAGAGGCGGAGAAGATCGCGGAGAAGATCGGCTATCCCGCCATCATCCGTCCCGCCTACACCATGGGCGGCACCGGCGGCGGCGCCGTCTTCAACGTCGAGGAACTGCGGGCCGTCGCCAGCCGGGGGCTGTCCGTCAGTCTCGTCCACCAGATCCTCGTCGAGGAGTCCGTCCTGGGCTGGGAAGAGCTGGAACTGGAGGTCGTCCGCGACGCCAAGGGCCAGAAGATCACCGTCTGCTTCATCGAGAACGTCGATCCGATGGGTGTTCACACGGGCGATTCCTACTGCACCGCCCCCATGCTGACCATCGACACCGCCCTCCAGGAGCAACTCCAGAAGTACTCCTACGACATCGTGGACGCCATCGAGGTCATCGGCGGAACCAATGTCCAGTTCGCCCACGATCCCGCGACCGGTCGGGTCGTCGTTATCGAGATCAACCCGCGTACGAGCCGGTCCTCGGCGCTGGCCTCGAAGGCCACCGGCTTCCCCATCGCAATGGTCTCCTCCATGCTGGCCGCCGGGATGACCCTGGACGAGATTCCCTACTGGCGCGACGGCACGCTCGACAAGTACACCCCCTGGGGCGACTACGTCGTCGTCAAGTTCGCTCGCTGGGCCTTCGAGAAGTTCAAGGGCGTCGAGGACCGTCTCGGCACCCAGATGCGTGCTGTCGGCGAGGCGATGAGCATCGGCAAGAACTACAAGGAGGCCTTCCAGAAGGCCATCCGCTCGCTCGAAATCGGACGCTACGGGCTGGGGTTTGCAAAGAACTTCAACAAGCTGTCTTTGGACGAGCTGATGGCTTTGCTGACCTATCCGACGAGCGAACGGCAGTTCATCATGTACGAGGCCTTGCGCAAAGGCGCGAGCATCCAGGCGATCTACGAGAAGACCCGGATCAAGCACTGGTTCATCCAGCAGATGGCGGAGCTGGTCGCCCTGGAGGAGGAGATTCTCAAGTACAAGGGCAAGAAGCTGCCCGACGCGCTGCTGATCCAGGCCAAGAAGGATGGGTTCTCCGACAAGTACCTCGCGAAACTGCTCTCGGAAAAAGGCAGTGGCCCAGCCGCCCCCGGCGCCGAATCGATCACCCCCGAGGGCGGGGGCGCCACGCGATGTTCGGAGTTCCGCCTTCAGGCGGGTGAAGACCGCGTAAACGCGGAACTCCAAACCGATCTGCCTTCTTCCGATCCAGGCGTCACCGAGGCCGAGATCCGCGCCCGACGGACCGCGCTGGGCGTCGTCGAGGCCTGGGATGCGGTCCCGGTCAGCGGCGTCGAGAACGCGGCCTATTACTACTCCACCTACAACGGACCCGACAAGGTCCCCGTCAGCAATCGGCGTAAGATCATGGTCCTCGGCGGCGGGCCCAACCGCATCGGACAGGGCATCGAGTTCGACTACTGCTGCGTCCACGCCGCCTTCACGCTCCGCGACGAGGGCTTCGAGTCCATCATGGTCAACTGCAACCCCGAGACCGTGTCCACCGACTACGACACCTCGGATAAGCTGTACTTCGAGCCGCTGACCGTCGAGGACGTCCTGAGCATCTACGAGAAGGAGAAGCCCGAGGGCGTCATCGTCCAGTTCGGCGGCCAGACCCCGCTGAACCTCGCGACCGAGCTGGCCCAGGCCGGCGTCAAGATCATCGGCACCTCGCCGGAGGCCATCGACCTGGCGGAGGACCGCGACCGATTCCGCGTCGCCATCCGCAAGATGGAGATTCCGCAGCCCGAGTCGGGCATGGCGGGCAGCCCGGAAGAGGCGGTCAAGATCGCCGCCGAGATCGGCTATCCGCTGATGGTCCGTCCCTCGTTCGTCCTGGGCGGTCGGGCCATGGAGGTCGTCCACGACGAGGAGATGCTCCGCCTGTACGTCGCCAAGGCGGTCGAGGTCTCGCCGGAACGTCCCATCCTGATCGACAAGTTCCTCGAAAACGCCATCGAGACCGAGGCCGACGCCATCGCGGACGGCGCCGGCGCCTTCGTCCCGGCGGTCATGGAGCACATCGAGCTGGCGGGCATCCACTCGGGCGACTCCGCCTGCGTCATCCCGCCCGTGAGCATTCCGAAGAAGCACATCGACACGATCAACGAGTACACCCGCCGGATCGCGGTCGAGCTGAACGTCGTCGGCCTGATGAACATCCAGTACGCGATCTGCAAGGACGTGGTCTACATCCTCGAAGCCAATCCGCGGGCCTCGCGGACGGTCCCGCTGGTCTCGAAGGTCTGCAACATCCAGATGGCCCGCGCCGCAGTCCAGTGCATGCTCGGCAAGAAGATCGCGGGGGGCTCGGAAAAAGCCAGTGGCCCAGCCGCCCCCGGCTGGGAATCCATCACGAAAGAACAGAAGGTCAGAAGGGTAGAAGGTGAGAAGGTCGGAGAGATGGTGGCGCGCGACGGGAGCCCAGGAAAGAACCAGTCGATCCGACCTTCTGACCTTCTCAACTTCTCACCTTCTGCTGCGCCCGATCTGGCTTTTTCCGAGCCGGAACTCAGCCTCAAGCATCGCAAGATCCCGCATTTCGGCGTCAAGGAAGCGGTCTTCCCGTTCAACATGTTCCCCGAGGTGGACCCGCTGCTCGGCCCGGAGATGCGCTCGACCGGCGAGGTCCTGGGCATGGCCAGCTCCTTCGGCCTGGCCTTCTACAAATCCCAGTTGGCCGCCAAATCCGAGCTGCCCCTGGAGGGCACCGTGCTGATCACCGTGACCGAAGCGGACAAGAACGACGCCCTCAAGGCCGCCAGGGAGTTCCAGCGTCTCGGCTTCCGCATCAAGGCGACGGAAGGCACGTGCAAGTTCCTCGCCGCAGGCGGCGTTCAGGCCGAGCCCATCCTCAAGATGTATGAGGGCCGACCCAACATCGCGGACGCCATCAAGAACGGCGAGGTCCAGCTCGTCATCAACACCCCCGCAGGAAAGCTCAGCAAGACCGACGACTCCTACATCCGCAAGACCGCGATCAAGTACAAGGTCTCCTACATCACGACGACCGCCGCAGCCATTGCCGCGGTTAAGGGAATCGCCGAGGCCAGGACCAACGTCGCCCCCGTCCGGTCTCTCCAGAGCTACCACGCAGGAATCAAGTGATCGGAGAAAGCTAGTGGCCCAGCCGCCCCCGGCTGGGGAAAGAACACCCCGAGGGCGGCTAGGCTACAGATTCCCCAGCATGTGGCACCCCCGCCCTCGGGGGTGATTCCCGGAACTACCCTGCCGGGGGCAACTGCCACGATTCCCCAGGCGAGGGCAACTCCCTGGATTCCCCAGGCGAGGGCGGCTGGGCTACAGCGCAAAGGAGCGTCGCATGAGCGAGACGCTGGTGCATGACGTCGAGCTGGGGACGCGGAAGCTGGCGTTCTTCGAGGCCCTGATCGAGACGCTGCCGCCCAAGAGCGTGTCCGACCGGACGTGCTTCCGTCGCGTCGCCGACTGGCTGGCCCAGAGCGTCCGGGGCGGGCGGTGGAGCGTCGAGGCTTTTGCCACCATCCTGCTGCACGCCCGCGAGGCTCTGCCGATCCCTGCGAACGTGCGGCCGGGCATGCGCTGGCGGCCTGCAGCCAAGACCCCCTCAGCGAGGGGACGCTCTTCATCTGCCTGCACAGCCTGCCGCCGATGCAGCGACGGGCCCTCGAAGCGCTGGGGGGAATCGAGGACCCGTGGCACCTGGTCCGTCGCCTCCGTCGGTTCTTCGGGGTTTGAGGGATGGACTTGCCCAAGAAGGTCGCGTATGATCGGGTCCATGGCAAACGATCTGAACAACCTGTCGAGTCAAGCGAAGTCGAACCAAGAGATTTCGTTGAAGAATATAGGCCCGATTCGCCTTTTTCCAAGCCGCTCCTCCTCCCGGCCGGGCGGACCCACCGCGGACGAGACCGATCCGGTCGGGCATTACGTGCATGACGACGCGGAGGACTTCGAGGAGGACGTCAACGAGATGAAGATACCGGAGATCATCGGCATCCTGCCGATCCGCAATACCGTGGTGTACCCCGGGACCGTCACCCACCTGGCGGTCGGCCGCGAGCGGAGCAAGGCCCTGCTGGCGGACAGCGAGCCGAACCAATCGGTCATCGGCCTGCTCACGCAGCGGAATCCGGACACGGACAGGCCGCACTTCGGCGACCTGTACTCGATCGGGACGACCGCGTCGATCCTCAAGACAATCAAGATGCCGCAGGGCTCGATCAATATCGTGGTTCACGGCCTGGCCCGCTTCCGGATCGTCGAGCGGATCGCGACCGAGCCGTATCTGAAGGCCCGTGTCGAGATCCTGCGGACCGCGACGAGGATGACCAAGCAGCTCCAGGCGATGATGGTCAGCGTCCGACGGAGCGCCAATCGCGTGATTACCCTGAGTCCGAACGTACCGGAGGAGGCCTCCGTCCTGTTGGAGAACATCGAGGACCCCTCCTCGCTGGCCGACTTCCTCGCGGCCAACCTGAGCATGGACATCGCCCAGAAGCAGGAGCTGCTGGAGGAACTCAATCCCGGCCGGCGGCTCGAAATGATCTCCATCGCCCTGGCGCACCAGCTCGAAGTGCTCGAACTGAGCCACAAGATCCAGGGTCGGGTCCGCGAATCCATCGACAAGACCCAGCGCGAGTACTTCCTCCAGGAGCAGCTCAAGGCCATCCAGACGGAGCTGGGCCAGCAGGACGCCAGGACGGAGGAGCTGCGGGAGCTTCGCCAGAACATCGCCAAGGCCAGGATGCCCAAAGGGGTCGAAGCCGAGGCGCTCCGCGAGCTGGACCGGCTCGGCAAGATCCCGGCGGCCTCGCCGGAATACAGCGTGATTCGGACGTACCTGGACTGGGTCTGCGAGCTGCCCTGGGCCGTCCAGACACAGGACAGTCTCGACATCCGGCGGGCCGAGCATATCCTCAACCACGACCACTACGACCTCGCCAAGATCAAGAAGAGGATTCTGGAGTTCCTCGCGGTCCGCAAGCTCAATCCCAAGGGCAAGAGCCCGATCCTGTGCTTCATCGGCCCTCCCGGCGTCGGCAAGACCTCGCTGGGCAAGTCCATCGCCCGCGCCATGGGGCGCAAGTTCGTCCGCGTCTCGCTGGGCGGCATCCGCGACGAGGCCGACATCCGCGGCCACCGCAGGACCTACATCGGCGCCCTGCCGGGACGGGTCATGCAGGAGTTGCGGAAGTGCCGCAGTCGCAATCCCGTCTTCATGCTCGACGAGCTGGACAAGATCGGCGCCGATTTCCGAGGCGATCCCGCCAGCGCCCTGCTCGAAGTCCTGGACCCCGAGCAGAACGGCACGTTCACCGACCACTATCTCGACCAGCCGTTCGACCTGTCGAGCGTGATGTTCATCGGGACCGCGAACTACGCCGAGCCGATCCCGCCGGCACTGCACGACCGCATGGAGATCATCGAGCTGCCCGGCTACACCGCCCGCGAGAAGCTCCGCATTGCCAGGCGGTACCTGGTCCCGAGGCAGTTGAAAGAGCACGGCCTGACCAGAAGCCAACTGACCATCCAGGACGATGTCCTCAGCACGATCATCGCCAGCTACACCCGCGAGGCGGGCGTTCGCAACCTGGAACGAAGCATCGCGTCGATCTGCCGATCCGTCGCGACGGAGATCGCTCGCAAGGACAAAAGAAAACGCAGGATCGAGAAGAAGGACCTCGCCAGGATCCTCGGTCCCATCCAGCACGAGTCCGAGCTGGCCCTGCGGACGGGCATCCCCGGCGTCGCCACCGCGCTGGCGTACACCCCGGTCGGCGGCGAGCTGCTGTTCATCGAGTCAGCCGCCATGCCCGGCAAGGGCGCCCTGCAACTGACCGGTCAGATCGGCGACGTCATGAAGGAAAGCGCCCAGGCCGCCTTCTCCGTCGTCAAGGCCAACGCCAAACGGCTCCAGATCGACGAGAAGCAGTTCGCCCGGTCGGATTACCACATCCACGTGCCCGCGGGCGCGGTCCCGAAAGACGGGCCCAGCGCGGGAGTCGCCATGTTCACCTCGCTCGTGAGCCTGCTGCTGCATAAGCCGACCCGCCCGGAGGTGGCCATGACCGGCGAGATCACCCTGCGAGGACTCGTCCTCCCCATCGGCGGGCTCAAGGAGAAGCTCCTGGCCGCCAAGGAAGCGGGAATCAAGACGGTCATCCTGCCCGCGCGGAACCAGAAGGATATCGCGGACATCCAGCCCGAGACCATCAAGGGCCTGGACCTGGCGTTCGTCGGGAACACGGACGAGGCGATCCGAATCGCCCTGGGCGAGGTCTGAACGATCGAGGGACTTGGTGAAAAAGGCAGATCCGTTTCCACAAGCACGAAATCCGAAACTCGAAATTCGAAACAAGCACAAATGACCGAAACCGGAAATCCAAAACGGAGCATCCGACGGGCAAGACTGTTTCGGTCATTCGGGTTTTGTGCTTTGGATTTGTCTCGGATTTCGAGTTTCGGATTTCTCCGTTCAATCATCCATTATCCTTAATCAATTCTTGAGTCACCTTCACGACGTCGAGCATCTCGGGCACATCGTGAACTCGGACGATGGAGACTCCCGCCCGGACGCAGTGGGCGACCGCTGCGGCGGTCCCGAAGACCCGCTCCGCAGGCTGGTCCCGGCCGGTGAGCTTGCCGACAAAGGCCTTGCGGCTCGGGCCCACCAGCACGCGATAGCCCGTTGACACAAGCTGATCCAGGTTCCGCAGCAGCGACAGGTTGTGCTCCAAGGTCTTGCCGAAGCCGATGCCGGGGTCGATGAAGATCCGCTCTTTCGGCATCCCGAGCCTGTGAACCTTCTCGCAGCGAGCCAGGAGGAAGTCGCGGACTTCCGACACCACGTCGTCGTAGTGCGGCTCGATCTGCATCGTAGTGGGCGTACGCTGCATGTGCATCAGGACCGTCGGGACTTGATGCTCGACCGCCAGTTGGGCCATCCGCTCGTCGGCAAGGGCGGTGATGTCGTTGAGGATCGAGGCGCCCGCCAGCAGCGCTGCCCTTGCCACCTCGGCGCTGGTCGTGTCGATGCTGATCGGGACGTCGATCCGCTCGGCCAAGGCGCCGATCACCGGGACCACACGCCGGACCTGCTCGGCGGGCGGCACCGGCTGGGAGCCCGGCCGGGTCGATTCCCCGCCCACGTCGATGATCGCGGCCCCCTGCGCCGCCATCTCCAGCCCGTGCTCGACCGCGGCGCCCGGATCGAGGAACTGCCCGCCATCGCTAAAGGAGTCGGGCGTCACATTGAGAATCCCCATGACGAGACATCCCGCGGAGAAATCCAACCGCCCTCGCGGCCACTGAAGCATCGTATTCATAGTGCCCTTCCATTGCCCAGCCATGACCAAGGTAACGTACAACACGGATCCGCAGAAGCCCGCACACGACGCCGACTCTGTCATCCTGAGGCAGTGTCAGGAAATAACTGAATGCATTGGTGCTTCTGTCCCAGCCGAATCATGCTGTTTCTGCCGGGGTGGAAAGCACAGCCAGGCAGGCTGAGTCATTCACTTATTGTCGGACACTGCCTGAGTCGCAGCCGAAGGATCTGGCACGGACGAGGGGAGTGGCTCTCGATCGGGGGCCAGATCCTTCTCTTCGCTACGCTCCGTTCAGGATGACAAACACGACGAACGATCATTGAACGAACCACGTGTAGGGTGGGTCCTTGACCCACGCGTCTGCCCACTCGAAGCATTGAACGCGTGGGTTGAGAACCCACCCTACGAATCCCCGTCCACCGCAAAACCGATGCCTCGGAGCTTCCGCGCCAGGCTCTCCCGAGGTCGGTCGAGCACAATGGTCGTGTTCTGGAATTCCCGCCGGACCGGGTAGTTCTTGCGTAGCGCGTCGAAGAAGCGACCCCGCTCCTCCGCCGGCTGGCCTGCGATCTGCCGCATATTCCGGTCGTCCTGGGCGACGCTGTAGATCCGTTCCACGACGCGGGCCAGCAACTCTTCGTCGGTTGCCGTCGGATCGGAAGAAGGCAGACTCGTTTGGAGTTCCGCGTTTGCGCGGTCTTGACCCGCCTGAAGGCGGAACTCCGAACGTCGCGCGTCGCTTGTCTCGTCGTTTCCATTCTTCAACGAAATCGAACCAGGAAATTTCGTTGAGGAACATAGGCCCGATCTGCCTTTTTCCGATCCAACCGAGACCATCTCGATCTCCAGCCGCGGGACTGTCGGCGCGGGCAGGAAGTCCGTCACATCGTGCTTCGGTGTCAGGTGAAAATGCTCGCAGAGAGACCGGTAGATCATAATCATCCCGGCGACTTTGCCGTCGAACGAGTACCCTGCGATGTGCGGCGTCGCGAGATCGACCTTCTCCAGAAGGTCCACATCGATATTGGGCTCGCCCTCCCAGACGTCGAGCACAACCGCCTGCAATCGGCCGGCCTGCATCGCGGCCTGGAGGGCCTGGGAATCGACAACCGCGCCCCGCGAGGCGTTGACGAGGATCGCCCCCGGCTTCAGACGCGAGAAGAACCCGCCGTCCGCCAGGTGGAACGTCTTGTCGATCCCCTCCCGCGTCAAGGGCGTGTGGAACGTGACGAAGTCGCAGTCGTAGAGGGCCTCAAGCGGAACGTATTGCGGGTCCGTTTGTAGTGACGCCGTAAGGCGTTCAGTAGCATGGGCGTCCCGCCCATGAGTAGCACGGCCGTCCCGGCCGTGGGTATCACGGGCATCTTGCCCGTGACAATACAGGGGCAGGATGCCCCTGCGACTCATGGGCGGGACGCCCATGCCACTCACGGGCAAGATGCCCGTGCTACGATATACCGTCGCGGACACACTACGAGCGAGAGGCGGGTCATTTCTGCGGACCTCCATGCCCAACGCCTCGCACTTGCTCGCCACCCGACTGCCGACGTTACCCACGCCGATCACGCCGATGGACTTGCCCTCCAGACGCAGGTGCCGCCGACGCGCGACCTCCAGCAGAGCCGCGATGACATACTCGGCCGCGGAGTTGGCGTTCGAACCCGGCGCGGAGGCGAAGCCGATGCCCTGGCTCGCCAGGTATGCAACGTCCACGTGGTCGAAGCCGATGGTTGCGGTCCCGACGAACCGCACAGAGCTGCCGCGCAGCAGTTGTTCATTCACGACCGTGATGCTGCGAACGAGCAGCGCATCGGCATCCGCCACCACCTTCGGCGTGATCTCGCGACCGCCCACGATCTGCACGTCGCCAACCGAAGAAAGACACTCACGAATGAACGGGATGTTCCCGTCGGCAATGATCTTCATAGAACCTCACAATACCAAAGACAGAGCCTTGTACAGGGTCGGAAGCATTCGGATGTCCCCAGATCCTCCGTCAGCAGTAAAGGGGACGGCAACATCCGCCGTGATGCGCCAAACCTGCAAGCGAGCGTCTCGCTCGCGTCTACGCCGGAGGCTGCAATGCGAAAAACTCCCCTCGCACGACCGCTTCGGGCGTGCCCGCCATCGACGGGAGTGGACGGTCCGATTCCCATACACCGCGGGCAATGTGCGTGTCCTGTCCGAGATGCTTGTCAGGAAAGCAGGATGTCGCGCCTTTGCAGTGCAGGAACGACAGGGTCCCGACAATGTCTTGCTACGAATGTGAATGCCGCCTGCCTGTGGCGAGCCACGTTCCCGAATCCATATCCACCCTTTTCCAGAAATCACAGTCCGAACCCCGCAATCTGGACCCCGCAATCGGGGCACTTGCCGTCCTTGACCTGATTGGCAAGGATGCGATAGCCCATCCGTTCGATGAGCGCCCGGCCGCAACTGTAGCAGTAGGTGCTCTCGGACTTCTCGCCGGGCACGTTGCCGAGGTAGACGTAGTGAAGGCCCGCAGCCTTGCCGATCTCCTCCGCCCGCTGCATCGACTCCACAGACGTCGGCGGCGACTCATCATATTTATACTGAGGATAGAACCGACTGATATGCCAGGGAACATCCGCGCCGCCCTCGCGCACAAGGAAGTCCGCCAGCGTTTTGAGTTCCTCGTCGGAGTCGTTCCGACCGGGCAGCAGCAGCGTCGTGATCTCCATCCAGATCTTCGTGTGCCGGGCGATGTGCGCAATGCAATCCAGCACGGGCTGGAGCTTCGCGTGGCACAGGTCCCGGTAGTAGTCCTCGCTGAAGGCCTTGAGGTCCACGTTGATGCCGTCCAGCCAGTCGGCGGCGAAGTCGATCGCCTCGCGAGTCATGTACCCGTTGCTGACGAAGACGTTCGCGAGCCCCCTGCTCTTGGCCAGTTTGGCGCAGTCGGCGGCGAATTCCATGAAGACGGTCGGCTCGGTGTACGTGTATGCGACGCTCTTGCACCCGGTCCGCAGGGCGGCCTCGACGATCTGTTCGGGCGCAGCGGTCTGGCCGTCGATCTGCCCGCTCTCCAGGGCGGACTGGCTGATCTGCCAGTTCTGACAGAACTCGCAGCGGAAGTTGCAGCCGACCGCGGCGATGGAGAAGCTCCGACTTCCCGGCTGGAAGTGGAACAGGGGCTTCTTCTCGATCGGGTCCGGGTTGCCCGCGACGATCTTGCCGTAGTTCAGCGAGAAGAGCTTGCCGCCGACGTTCTTCCGCACACAGCAATGGCCGAGCTTCCCCTCGCCGATCAGGCAGCGGAAGCCGCACAGCTTGCACCGCACCCGTCGGCCGTCCGCCAGCTCCCAGAGGACCGCTTCCTTGAAGATCTCCTCAGCCTTCATCGCAACTGCCCCGAAAACTCATTGCTATGAGCACGAAATCTTATAGAATACGCAGGCTGAAATCCGCGCCAAGGAGAATCTCGGATACGCCTGCTGACAACCGGCCCAAGAGAATCGCCACGGTCAGGAGAAAGCACCATGAGAAGAATACAAGGAGAAGGCAGCCCCTATGACAACATCCGCTGACCACGGTCAGACACCGACCCGGCCGCTGACCCAGCGCAAGGCATGGAAAGCACTTGAGGCCCATTTCGAACGAGTCCGCTCGCTGCACTTGCGAGAGCTTTTCGCGAGCGACCCCCAACGGGGTGAACGCCTGGCGGCGGACGCGGTGGGCATCTTTCTGGATTACTCGAAGAATCGCATCACCGAGGAGACGCTCCGATTGCTGGTGCAACTGGCCGAGGAGTCGGGCCTGCAGGGACGGATCGATGCCATGTTCCGCGGCGACAGGATCAACACCACGGAGAACCGGGCGGTCCTGCACGTGGCTCTGCGCGCGCCGGCCGGGACGTCCATCCTCGTCGATGGCGAGAACGTGGTGGCGCGGGTGCACGCGGTGCTCGATAAGATGGCCGCCTTCTGTGATCGTGTTCGCAGCGGCGCCTGGAAAGGTCATACCGGCAAACCTATTCGCAACATAATCAACATCGGCATCGGCGGCTCCGATCTCGGGCCGGTGATGGCCTACGAAGCACTGAGGCACTACAGCGACCGCAGCCGGGTCTTTCGGTTCGTCTCCAACGTCGACGGCGCCGACTTCGCGGAAGCGGTCCGCGACCTGGACCCCGCCCAGACCCTTTTCATCGTCTCCTCCAAGACCTTCACGACGCTCGAGACGATGACGAATGCACATACGGCCCGCGCGTGGCTGCTCGCTGGTCTGGGCAGTGATGAAAAGGCGGTCGCCCGGCATTTTGTCGCGGTTTCCACGAACGGCGCCAAAGTGTCGGAGTTCGGCATCGACACCGCGAACATGTTCGAGTTCTGGGAATGGGTCGGCGGGCGTTACTCCATGGATTCGGCGATCGGTCTATCCACAATGCTGGCCATCGGCCCGGACAACTTTCGTGCCATGCTGGACGGCCTGCACCAGATGGACGAGCATTTCCGCACCACTCCGTTCGAGCGCAACCTGCCGGTGCTCCTGGCCCTCCTGGGCATCTGGTACAACAACTTCTTCGACGCCCAGACAGTGGCGGTCCTGCCCTACGAGCAATACCTCAAACGCTTCCCCGCCTACCTCCAGCAGTTGACGATGGAGAGCAACGGCAAGCGCGTGACGCTCGATGGGACCGAAGTGAAGTATCAGACCAGCCCGATCTACTGGGGCGAGCCGGGCACCAACGGTCAGCATTCTTTCTACCAACTGATTCACCAGGGAACCAGGCTCATCCCGTGCGACTTCATCGCCTTCCGCCAGACGCTCAATCCGCTGGGTCGCCACGACGACCTGCTCAGGCGTCATCACGACCTGCTCATGGCGAACGTCTTCGCCCAGGCCGAAGCACTGGCTTTCGGCAAGACGCTGGAAGAGGCCCAGGCACAGGTCGAAGCGGAAGGCAAGCCGCAATGGCTGGCGCCGCACCGCGTGTTCGAGGGCAACCGCCCGTCCAATGTGATCCTCATGGACCGGCTCACGCCGGAAACGCTCGGCAAACTGATTGCCCTCTATGAGCATTGCGTCTTCGTGCAGGGCATCCTCTGGGGCATCGACTCGTTCGACCAGTGGGGCGTCGAATTGGGCAAGGCACTCGCCCAGCGTATCGTTGGCGAAATCGAGAACCCGGAGGAACCCGACCTCAGCCATGACAGTTCCACGAACAGCCTGATTCGGAGCTATCGCAAGAGCAGACTCTGATCGCATGATCCCTGCGGCAAAGGGTCAGAGGCCGTAGCTGCGGGCGAGGAGCTTGATGGGGTGGGTTGTGCTCGCGGGGGCGAGGTGCTCGATTTGCATCTTGCAGGCGGCGCATTCCGTCAGGATGTTCTGCGTCGGGGACTTCGCCAGGGCGGCCTTGAGACTCTCGGAGATCTGGCCGGACAGGTCGTAGTTTTTGTGCTGCATGCCAAACGTGCCCGATAGGCCGCAACAGCCCGCCTGCAGGTCCGCGATGTCGATCTTGAAGTGGTCGTGCAGCAGACGCAGGGTCACGGTTTCATCCCCCACCGCGGACAGATGGCACGGCAGGTGGTAGGCGAACTTGTCCGTGATCGCGGTCGTCGGGGGTTTGAGCTTGCCTTGGCTCCGCAGGATCGCGAGGTAGTTCATCAGCTCGACGGTGCTGCGAGAAACCAGAGCGGCGTCCTCACCATCGACGTAGTGGCGCAGCTCCTGACTCAGGCACAGCGCGGCGCTGGGCTCGGAGCAGACGATCTTGTATCCCTCGCGGACCGCCCTCGCGAGGTGCTTGACGCTGAAGGCCAGGTCGCGTCTCGCCAGGCGGACATCGCCGTAGACGATGGCGGGCACCGGCGACGGACGCTGGTCGGGCAGGATGACCTCGACCCCATTGTGACGGAGCACGTCCAGGACCGCGAAACCCAGCTCGTGGTCGTTGAAGTTCGCATAGGTATCGACGAAGTACGCAACCTTGTCCACAGGATTGACGACCGGCCCGCGTGCGGCCAGGTACTTGGCGCCCGCCTTCAGGAACGAGCCCCGTTCGAATCGCGGCATGTTCCGGCGTCTGTCGATCCCGGCGACCTTCTCCAGGAACCACTTCGAGATCGGCAATCCCATCGCCACGTTCGACAGCGGCGCGAACAGGCTGCCCATTCTGCTCAGGTATCGGTTGCGGCTCAGGACGAACTCGGTCCGGCGGAGGCCCTTGCGCCGCACGTACTCCGCCCTCGCGGCGGTCATCAGCATCGAAATATTCGACCCCGATGGGCACTGCCGCTCGCACATCTTGCAGTTGACGCACAGATCGAGGAACTTGCGGAATTCGGGCGACTCGAAGTCCTTCTCGTCGAGCTGCCCGGTCGCCCAGTAGTGGAGCAGGTTGGCCTTGGCGCGGGAGCTGCCGAGCTCTTCGCCGGTGGCGCGGAAGACCGGGCACATCCGCAGCGTCGGCTCGCGTCCGAGGCACAGGCCGCAGCCGTAGCACTGCTCGAACTCCAGCTCCAGCTCGTTCGCGTGGAACAGCATCTCCGATCGCGCCCGCTCGGGCAGGATGCGGTGCTCCCGCCGGAGATTCTTGAACATCACGTCCGGGTCCTCGTTGAGGATCTTGCCCGGGTTCATCAGGCCCGCGGGGTCGAAGATCGCCTTGACCTTCTTGAGAATCTCGTAGTACGCGTCGCCGTACTGCCGACGGACGTAGGCGGCGCGGATCAGGCCGACCGCGTGCTCGCCGCTGATGGAGCCGCCGAGCAACCAGGCGAGCGTGAAGACGTCCTCCGCGATGGCCTTCATTTTCTCGCGGTCCGCAGGGTCGCCCAGGTCGATGTACGGTCGCTGGTGCAGCTCGCCGTCGCCGGCGTGGCCGAAATACGACATCGCGATCCCGTGCTTCTTCTGGATCTTCTCCAGGCCGGCGATGTAGTCGCCCAGGCGGCGGAAATCGACGCTGACGTCCTCCATGAACTCCGCGGGATGCTTGCGGCTTCGCTTGCGATAGAGCAAGGGTCCCGCGTCCTTTCGGGATTTCCACACACGCGCCTGCGCCTTCGGGTCGGTGATGATCGTCCTTCCGGCGGCCCCCTTGCCGACCGCCCGGTCGGTCACGTCGATCTTCTCGCGGACCTCGGCAGGCGAATCCCCGACGTGCTCGACCAGCAGCACCGCAGCAGCCTCCGTCGGCAGGATGTCCCGGTACTGCGGGAGCTGATCGACCGCCAGGTGGATGAGCGAGCGATCCATCAGCTCGCAGGCCACCGGGCCGGTCTCGACGATGGTCGGGACCGCACGCGCCATGCTGTCGAACGAATCGAACTCCAGTTGGAGCAGGCCTTTGGCCGCAGGCAGCGGCACCGTCCGCAGCGTGATGCTCGTGAAAATCGCCAGCGTCCCCTCGGAACCGACGAGCAGGCGGGCCAGATCGATCTCGCTGTCGCGGCAGACGCCCGCGATGCCGTAGCCGGTCCGATTGCGTTTCGTCGGCGGCTGCGCCTGGTCGATGATCGCCTGGTTGGCGACAAGGAGCGACCGGCACTGGCGGGCGATGGACTGGCCCGCGCCGCTGCCCATCCGCTCGGGATCGACGTTGTTGCGGAACTCGACGACGCTTCCATCGGGCAGCACCGCTTCGATCCGCTCGACGTAGGCGGAGGTATGGCCGTACTGCAGCGAGTGCGCGCCGGTGGCGTTGTTCCCGACGACTCCGCCGAGGGTGGCGCGGTTGGCGCTGGAGGGGTCGGGTCCGATCTTGCGTCCGGAGGCGGCGAGCCGCTTGTTCAGGTCGTCGAGCACGACGCCCGGCTCGCAGGTCACCGTCTGGTCGTCCATTCGGGCAATCGCCTTCATGTAGCGAGTCATGTCCAGGACGATGCCGCTGCAGAGCGATTCGCCTGCGACGCCGCTGCCCGCGCCCCGCGGCGCGACGGGAAGACCCTGCTGGCCTGCATACCGCACGATGTCCACGATATCGCGGACATCCCGCGGCGCGACCACGCACTGCGGCACGATCCGGTAGCTGCTGGAATCGGTGCTGTACGCAACCCGGTGAATGATGTCACTGAATACGTCGCCCCGAACGAGTTTCGCCAGGTCCGCGGCGATCTGGGATGGCTCTCGGTTCGTCACAGCTCGAAATCCTTCGGAGAGAACTGTGCTGCAGCGACGGCCCCGCTCATTCGCAGGACCGCCAGATCGTCCTCGCTGACCTGGCCGTTGATGAATTGCTGCACCACCGGGTGGGGGTGGTTGCGGATGTAGTCGGCGTCGCCGTCGGCGACGATCTTGCCATTGTGCAACATGATGATGCGATTCGCGACTTTGTACGCGCTCTTCATGTCATGGGTAACGACGACACTGGTGACTCCCAGCTCCTTGGCCAGCTTGACGATCAGCTCGCTGATGATGTCGGAGCGGATCGGGTCCAGGCCCGTCGTCGGCTCGTCGTACAGGATCACCTCGGGGTTCAGCGCGATCGCGCGGGCCAGGGCGGCGCGCTTCCGCTGACCGCCCGACAGGCGTGCGGGAAAGTAGTTCTGAAATCCGTCCAGGCCGACCATCGCCAGCTTCATCTTGACGACCTCGTCGACCTGTCGCCAGTCGCGGATCTTCGCATGGTGGCGGATCGGGAACATGATATTCTCGGCGATCGTCATGCTGTCGAAGAGAGCCCCCTCCTGGAAGAGGTATCCGAAGTGGGTGCGGATCTGGTTCAACTGGCGTTCGGGCAGGTCGTCGACCCGCTGGCCTTGGAAGTACACCTGGCCTTGCGTGGGTCGTTGCAGCACGATGAAGTGCTTGATCAGGACGGTCTTGCCGCACCCGCTCGGGCCGATCACCACGGTGGTCTTGCCCTTCTCGATCGACAGGCTGACATTGTCGAGCACCAGCTTGGTGCCGAACTTCTTCGTCAGATTGCGGACTTCGAGGATGGGCTCCGATGGGGCGCTCTGTCGCTCTTGACCGTTGCCATCCGTCGTCTTTTCCAAGTGAATACTCCCGAGCGAGACCCCGCGGGTCCCGGCCGATTCGTGCGTCACGTCACAATACTCTTGATGGGCCAGAAGATATGATAGATGGTCTTGAAGATCACCGCCAGCGCGAAGTCCAGCGCCAGGATCGAGATGAAGCTGGCGACGAAGGCCTCGGTACAGGCCTGCCCGACGCCGTGAGCCCCTTCTTTGCAACTGAAGCCCTTGAAGCAACTGATGATGGCGATGGCCCCTCCGAAGAAGAACGCCTTCGTAATGCCGACGGACACGTCCCAGAAGGCCACAGCCGAGGCGCTGAACGTCCAGTAGGCCCGGCTGTTGATCCCGAACTGAAGGAAGCTCACCAGGGCGCCGCCCACCACGCCCATCAGGTCGGCAAAGATCGTCAGGACCGGCGTCAGCAACAGACACGCCAGCAGACGGGGCGCGACGAGGTAGCGAATCGGATCGGTCCCCATGCTGCGGACCGCATCGATCTGCTCGGTCACGTTCATCGTCCCCAGCTCTGCGGTCAGCGCGCCGCCGATGCGTCCGGCCAGCATGACCGCCGCCAGGACCGGACCCAGCTCCTTCACGACGGAGATGTTGATCAAGACGCCCAGGTGCTCCTCCAGACCCATGCCCGCAAGCTGGTCGTACGCCTGGACAGCGAGCGTCATCCCCACGAACGCGCCGGTAATCATGATCACCGGCACGCTGTGTACGCCGATGATGAACATCTGCGTCCAGACCAGGGGGAAGGTGGATTTGCGGGTGCAGCCGCGAACGGAGGTAGTGACGGATCGCCAGGCAAAACGCCCGAAGCGACCGGCATTGACCACATCCTCGACCGCCTTGGCGCCGAGCGCTGCAATCATCGCGGACTTCCTATCCATATCAGCCCACAGGTCGTGCCAGCGGGCGAACACTGCCCGCGCACGCGTACTGGCACCGCTTGTATCAGGAGGACATCAGCTTGTCAAGAACGGACGTCAGTCGCTACAGGGCGAACGCATGTTCCCTTCTGCTGCGCTGATGCGGGGTGAAGACGATGGGACCGCGTAGTTCGTAGTGACGCCGTAAGGCGTTATCCTCCAAACGCACGGAGGATATGCCCTCACGGGCACACTACAAACCGCTCAGCCTTTTCTACATGCGTTCGCCTTGCCGATCGCTACGACTGCGATACCGGGGCAAAGGCCCGGACGGTGTTCTTGCCCGAATGCTTGGCCAGGTAGAGGGCCTGGTCGGATCGACTAGTGACGTCCTCGGGATTGGCGTCGGCCCCGTACTCGCCCACGCCGACGCTGATGGACAGCGGGATCTGCTCTCGCTGCCAGAGCACGGGCGAACGGGCCACCGCTTCCACAAGTCGCTCGCACACGATCAACGCGGCACTGAGCCCGGTGCTGGGCAGAATGACCGCGAACTCATCGCCTCCGTACCGGGCGGCCAGGTCGATCTGTCGGACGCATTCGCGAATCCGATGGCTGATCTCGATGATGGCCCTGTCGCCGGCACGGTGGCCATAGACGTCGTTGATCTGCTTGAGGTTGTCGACGTCGGCCATGACCAGCGAGACGGTGCCCCCGTGGCGTCGGGCCCGCCAGAGCTCGCGTTCCAGCGCCTCGTAGAACGTCCGGTGGTTCATCAGGCCGGTCAGACCGTCGGTGGTCGCCTGCCGCTGCATCTTCTCGAAGAGACGAATGTTGCCGATCGAGGCGCCGATGAGCTGCCCGAACAGCTCGATCAGCGCGATGTCCTCGCCGTCGAAGTTCTCCTCGCCCTTCTTGTCCGCCAGATTCAGCGCCCCGACGACGCGCTGCTGGCAGATCAGCGGAACGATCGCACAGTTCCGCGTCTGGTAGTTCTGCGCATAGGTCCGCTGGGAGCGCCGGATCACCGGCTTGGTGTGCGTGTCGATGTTGTCCGTCAGGATCACCGCTTTGCTCTTGACTGCCATCACCATGGGCGACGGCGGCCTCTGGTTCAAAGAGACGATCTTGTTGATGGGGAACGGGTGGTTGTGCTGGACGAGGTGCAGGATGCCATTGGACTCGTCGAGGACGTACAGCGAGGCGAAACGGAACCCGACCACGGCGGGGATCCTGGAGACACACACGTCGCCGATGCGGTCCATATCCAGGCAGTTGATCTCCCTGGCCAGCGGAGTCACCTGCTGCAGGAGCGAGGCCTTGCACGCGCGGTCGGGAGCATTCTGATCGATCTTCTTGTTTCGAGTCATGGTCGCACAAGGATATCCGTCCGGTAATCCAGGCGGTCTGGTTTCGTGGTTCCAATAAGGACTCTATCGACCATTCGAGGTGAGGGGTTCTTGGAAATGTGCCCGAGCGGGCGACGTTTCGTCCCGGCGGGTTTGCCCCGGCGTCATGGCGTCAGACCCTTTCCAGGTCACAAGCACGGCCGCCGAGCCGTGCGCAGCAGCGGGATCGACCCGAATCGCTGCGTCAGAACCAGAACCGAGCGGATGGCGATTCGGACCTGCGCAAGAACGGCAGGTCTCGATCGCCATCGTCCTGACCGCCGATAACACGAGCAGCCACTGCGACTTATGGGTCCTTTCGACACGACCGACCTGTCCCTCGCTGTTCATGTCCGGCTTCGCGTGCCCTCGTGCTCCGAGAAAAACGCACCTTTTTTTTCACAAAATGCGCGCGAAAGGGGTTGACATCGCCGCCAGGTCATTTTACATTTTGCAAAACGTAAAATGCATATGGGCGTCGAATCTGTGAGTGATCTCTCTGGTGCCAAGAACAACTGTCTGGACGGGCATTCTCACCCATCCGACGGTCCCGATAGTCGCAGTAGTTTACTCTCGCAAACACGATGCGAGCATTGGAAGTGGGAGAAGATATGGGATCTTCGCGTCTCAATACCTGCGGCGACCTTCCTGGCTTCGGCCTGTCCCATGGCGACGATGTGACCTTCGGTCGTCTGTGACCGAAGGAATTCCGACAGCAGATCTGCGTTGTCATTTGCTGCGGCGTGGTGGCTCTTTGGCGTGATGGACGGGTGGATCGATCCGAGGGGATCTGTGAGTTGACGACGACTGCATGGACTGGCAGACACACAGCAAAGCGTTGAGGGCTCCCGCGAAGCGATATCGCGTCGGCGAACTCGTTCGTCACAGCCCCTTTTCCCGCCAGACGATCCACAACTACACGGTCATGGGTCTGATCCGCGAGGCGGAGTGGACCGAGGGCGGACATCGGCTCTACGACGAATCCGTGTTCGAGCAGTTGGCACGCATCGTGGAATTGAGAAAGACCAAGAGCCTGACCCAGATCCGTCGCCTCCTCAAGGACGAGGAGAGCACGCAACGAGCGGCTCGTGTCGATACGGAAGACCGAAAGGATCAAGGATGATGCATGAGGCTTCGTTTCTCCAGAGAGTTCTGTGTCCACCTTCCCCCGGACAGCGTCCCCTTTCGGTGGTTCTCCTTTTGCAGTCGCGACGCACGGCTACCCGCCCCGACCGGTTTCCGGTCGTAGGGCTCCCCTGCCCGTGCATCTCGTGACAACCTTGAACCCCAGTTGAGGGAATGCAAATGGATTCCTTGTCACTCATCCCGGACAACGTCGCCGCGGTGCTCCTGGAAATCCTCCGATTCACCGGATTGCGCCGCCGGATCCTGCACGACAACATCCGCTGCGTCGACACCCCCGGCTTTCTCCCCCAGGACATGCCCGTCCAGGAGTTCGCCGAGGTGCTCAACAACGCGGTGGCCGAGCATCTGCGGAACCGCAGGCTCCTCTACCGGGACACGCGGAACATTGCGTTCGGCCCGAACGGCTCCACACGAATCCGGCCGGTCGTGGACGATCACGCACACGCACTGCTTCACCAGAACCGCGACGAGTACCTGGAACTCCAGGTGGAGAAGCTCCTGGAGAACGCGCTGAATCGCAAGGTGGCCATGGAACTCCTGCGATGCAAGTGCGGCGTGTGCCCCGAGGTCGGCGACGCGGACGGCGACATGACGCTCACCGACGGCGGCCCATTCGAAAGTTCGTCCACTCACTGCGATACCGCAGAATAACCTACCGGCACCCCACGGCGAGTATGGAGAATCACGCACTCAACCTGCAGCATTTGGCGAGCCCGCGTCAGACCGGCGCGACGGTCCTGGCCATCACCAGCGGCAAGGGCGGCGTCGGCAAGACCAATATCGCGGCCAACCTCGCCATCTGCCTGGCCAGTCAGAACCGTCGGGTGCTCCTGCTCGACGCCGATCTGTCTCTGGGCAATCTCGACCTCGTGCTGGACCTCCGCAGCAAGTACAACATCTCGCACGTGATCAGCGGACACAAGCGGATGGAAGAAGTCGTCCAGCAGGGTCCCAAGGGACTGCGGGTCATCTGCGGGGCGTCCGGCCTGGACCGTCTCGCCGACCTCGGCGAGGGCGAGCAGCGACGCCTGATCGACCATCTGTCGCGACTGCAGCAGCAGACCGACACGATCCTGATCGACACCGCCGCGGGCATCTCCAGCTCCGTCATCGGCTTCTGTCTGGCCGCGGACCAGGTGCTCGTAGTCACGACGCCCGAGGCGGCCGCCATGGCCGACGCGTACGGCGTCATCAAGGTGCTGGTCCGAAAAAGATACGGGCGAGCCATGAGTCTCGTCGTGAACATGGCGAGGAGTCCGGCGGAGGGCAAAGACGTCTACCAGCGTCTGGCCAACGTCGCTCGCAGATTCCTGCAGACGAACCTCTACTACGCAGGGACCTTGCTCAAGGACGAACGGCTGTGCATGGCCGTGCGGGCGCGCAAGCCGGTCGTGCTCGCCTATCCCAAGTCGCCGGTCAGCTCGTCGTTCGCGGCGCTGGCGGCACGAGTCGGAGGCGCCAAGCCCCAGGAAGACACCGAAGACGGTTTTTTCCGCAGGGTCGCGCGATGGTGGAACTAAAGTCGGCCCGAATCCGGCCGATAATGGAACATATAGGACTGTACGCCCACTCTGCGGGCGGCCCCAAGAACAAGGACGGATGAACGGTGAACAACGTGTCAAGCTACACACCCGCGGATTCGCGCATCAAACGCAACGGAGGCGATCTGTGAAGACACAAGCAGCGAAGACGGACAGTAAGCTGACCATCGAACAGATCTGGGGATTCTTCCATCAAACGCACGACGACCAGCACCGCAATCTCCTGATGGAGCACTATCGCGATCTGGTGCGGTACGCTGCCGAGCGACTCCATGCCAAGCTGCCCGACAAGGTGGAGCTGGACGATCTCATCAGCGCCGGCATGTTCGGCCTCATGGACGCCATCGACGCCTACGATCCCGCCCGGGGAGTGAAGTTCGAGACGTACTGTGCCCCGCGGATCAAGGGCTCGATCCTCGACGAGCTTCGCAGCATGGACTGGGTCCCCCGCCTCGTTCGTGCCAGGGCGCACCAGCTCGCCAAGGCCACGCACACTTTGGAGATGCATCTCGGTCGCAAGCCGGACGAGCAGGAACTGGCCGGCGAGCTGAACATGGACATCGAGGAGTTCACCCGCCTCCAGCGAGACGCCAACGCCGCGAGCCTCGTGTCGCTCAACAACAAGTGTGGAGACGCCGACGGCGAGAAGGACGTCTACGAGATCGACGTCATCCGCGATCACCGCAGCGAGGACCCCCTGCTCGAAGCCCAGAAAAGAGACCTCAAGAACCTCCTCACCAAGGGCCTGACCCGCGCCGAACGGCTCATCATAGTGCTTTACTACTACGAGGAAATGACGATGAAGGAGATCGGTGCGACGCTGGATTTGTCCGAGTCGCGCGTCTCCCAGATGCACTCGTCCATCGTGGCGCGACTCAAGGCGCAGATGAACACGCGCAAGAAAGAGTTCGCGGTCGAATAGCGCCGGACGGGAACCGCTGGTCCCGTTATCGCGTCTTCGGCTCAAACGCCGCGACGAATCCGCCGCCGGCACTGAGGGTCACAGGCACAATTGTGCCGCCTCGCACAACAGAATCCTGCCTCACGAAGCCATCCGGGCGTTGCGGATTGTCGGCCAACTGCACGCTCGCGTACTCCGTGCGGCCCAGGAAGGCCAGATCCAGACTGTAGGACCGCGCCGCCCCGCCGTTGATGATCCCGACAAACCACTTCCCGCCGCTGCGTCGAGCGATCGCCGCGAGGTCGCCGATCTTGCTGCCCGGCAGGACCACCGTCTCGTCCCAGACGGACGGGATCGCCTTGAGCACGTCCACCGCCTGCGTCTTGAGATAGACCTCCGGCTTGTCCGCATAGAACATCACGGGCGACGTGTAGCAGACCGCAGTCGCCACCTGCAACGCGAACGTCGTGCCCTTGAGCATCTCCGCATTCAGCGTGCACGGCGTGAAATCTCCGTGCCCCGCGACGAACCGCGTGAACGGCAGCGACGCATAGTGCCCCGCCGGCAGCGCCGACCACTTGTTGTACTCCAGGCCCCGCACGCCCTCCCGCGTCATTTCGTGCGGATACCGTCGCGGCTCGCCCGTCGGTTTGTTCGCCCCGTGGAAGTCGATCATGAGCTGAGCGGCCGCCGCATCCTCCAGGACGTCCGCATAAAAATCGATCATCGCCTTCGCCTCACTGTCCATGTAGTCGATCTTGACGCCCGCCACGCCGACATCCTTGCACCGCCGGAAGAACTCGCGCCGACTCGCAGGGTCGTCGAGTCCCTCCATCTCGATGCCCTCGGTTTTCCCGGTCTTCCACCGCTTCCACACCCAGATGCCCACCTTCTTCTTCGCGGCGTACTTCGTCAGCTCGCGAAGCATCGCCCACTTGTCCATGCCCGGCTTGACCCACGTCTCCTCCCAGCCCGCGTCGATCAGGTAGTACTCGAATCCGAAGTCCGACGCATGGTCCACCCAGCCCGCCTGGCAGTCGTAGGCAACGCTGTCCCAATTGCCCATCGTCCCGGACCACCAGTGCCAGAACCCGCGTCCCGGCCGGATCCAGTCCGCGTGCTCCAGCTCCATCGCAGGCGGCTCGTTCAGGTTCCCGATGATGTCCGTGTTCACCAGCCCGTTCAAGTCTGCCGTCACAATGACCACCCGCCACGGACTGACCACCGCCCCCTCCAGCACCCACTCCCGGTCGTCCTCGAAGGCCGCGACCAGTCGCCGCGACGACTGCCCGACCGCGCGAAGCGTCATGCCGGAATAGTTGAATAGCGCCGCCTCCGTGATCGCGACGTAGCCGGCGCCCTCCGCCAGCTCCGCGACGACGGGCGGTCCCATAAACGTATCCTGCTTGAGATCTTCGACCGCAGCCCGCTCGTGGATGCCTTCGTAGTTCTTCGTATTCGTCTGGAACCAGACGCCACACTTCGCAGGCAGGACGAACCCGGTGTCCTCCCCTGCCACGATGCGCTTGCCCTCGCCCGGCACGACGTACCGCAGGCCCGCGCCATCCTCGAAAACGCGGACCTCCAGCGTGTACGTCCTCCCGCTGGGCTTGTGGGCGACCGGGAGCTTGACGCCGTTGAAGTGGTTCCTCGCCTTGGAGTGGACGCCCCGGCACAAATAGGTCTCGTCCAACGCCCACCGCTCCGGCCGACCCGGCGCGACGCCACGCCCGAGCGCAACCCCGTCGATAGTGATCCCCAGCGGCGACGGCGCGATCACCGTCCGCTCCTCGCGATCCAGCCAGTATGTGAGCTGACCCTCGCCATCGACGCCCACCCACATCGTCAGTCTCCCATCCGGGCTCTTGACCGCCATCCCCTGCGACATCCCGCCGGCGCCCGCCAGCATACACACTCCCGCAATCGCCACTTCCACGAGCATCATATCTTCTGCCTCCCGAATCCGCGGAACCACACGCACCCTGTCCGGCCGGTTCCCACACCGCAGCCGTGTTTCCGACCGCCGGACAGCCTACCGGCCCTCGCAGAATCCCGCAAGACCCGAATGCTGACACGGCAATCGCATGTTCCCCAGTGCGGCACATCCCTCGGACAAGACCGGCCCAGTTCGTAGTGACGCCGTAAGGCGTTATCTTCTGGGCTTTGGAGGATATGCCCTTACGGGCACACTACGAGCCGCACGGTCCGATTCGCATGCAATTCCCCTGTGGTTCCTCAAATCCGCCATCCACCTTGAAAACTCGGCTCCCGCGACCGGATTTTCAAGGTAACCTTTCCGGCACGATCGAACGTCACAAAGAGGCTGCCTGCCTGCAGACGCTTCTGCGTCTGGACCGGCTCGACGTGATCCACGCGGGGGACCGGACGTTTGCCCTGGCGTCCTCGGAATGGGCTCTTGATCCACACATATCTATGTGTTATACTTTGTGTAGAAAGGAGCTGAAGATGGCCACGAATCTGGCATTGGACGATCACCTGATCGAGACGGCCCGGGCCGCGGGCGGGCACAAGACCAAGAAGGAAGCGGTCACCGCGGCCCTGATGGAGTATGTTGCCCGGCGCCGGCAGCGTGGCGTGCTGAAGCTCATCGGCAAGATCGAGTTCGATCCCGCCTATCGCTATAAGGACGCCCGCAGGCGATGAAAGTCCTCGTCGACACCTGTGTCTGGTCGAAGGTCCTGCGGCGCAAAGCGCCGGACAAGGACCTCGCCGGCGTGATTGAGGACCTGATTCGCGACGGACGTATCGTCCTGATCGGGCCGATCCGACAGGAGCTTCTGTCCGGCGTGCCCAACCCGTCACAGTTCGACATTCTCCGCAAGACGCTCGATGCCTTCGAGGACATCTCCCTGCGAACGGAGCATTTCATTCGAGCCGCCCAGTTCAGCAACCAATGCCGCAGCAAGGGCGTCCAGGGCTCGACGATCGATTTCCTGATCTGCGCCGTAGCCGCCGTCGAAGGGCTTCAAATCCTGACGACCGACTCCGATTTCCTCCGTTACGCCAAACACCTCCCGATCCGCCTGTCCGGCGTCACCGCCTGATCGCCATGGCCCGCGAGCCACAGATGAACACAGATGCACCCAGCCCGGCCTTCGGCCGGAACCAAGATGGCCTCTCGCCAAGACGCCAAGAACGCCAAGGAGAACAAGTCAGACCCCCGTCTTCCCTTGGCGATCTCCGCGTCTCTGCGAGTCAAACCCAGCGTCCCTGCGACTCTGCGTGAAACGTAATTCTCAGCCCTTCTACGTCTTTTCGCAGGTTTACTGTAGCACCTATACGCCAATGACGTATAATATGTGTGTATGGAGATCATCGAAACCAGCGTCTTCACGAAGCAGATCAGGGCTCTCCTGAAGGACGATGAGTACCGGGAACTTCAGGAAAGGCTGGTCGTAAGCCCGTTGGCCGGGGCGGTCATACGTGGCGGTGCTGGTTTACGCAAACTCCGCTGGGCCGTGGAAGGTCGTGGCAAGAGCGCCGGAATCCGGGTGATCTACTACTATGTGGCTCATCCGGTTCTTGCGTACTTTCGTGATCCGGGCACGCCCGAAGCGGTCGT
>DAOQWL010000065.1:0-32225 GCA_035342095.1 Sedimentisphaerales bacterium
AATCATCGGATCACACCTCACAAAATCTTGAGCTAAAATAGCGCTGTCGTACTAGAGCCTGGATTCTCGTCGGGCTTGTGAGCGGATACGAGATATGGTAAGATTAACGTATGAACAAGCCGAGCGTGTACATTGAGACGTCCATCATCAGTTATCTGACGGCTCGGCCGAGTCCGGGGCTGCTTGCGGCGGCACGGCAGCAGATTACCGTGTATTCTCAGAGGCATTGCCGAACTGGTCTTGACTGATCGGGCGAAGGAATTGGCTCGGATGCTTGTTGCTCGGAAGGCGATCCCCGCCAAAGCGCAGGCAGATGCGCTGCATGTGGCTACCGCAGCCGTGCATCGTATGGACTACCTGCTGACCTGGAACTGCCGGCATATCAACAACCCTGAGATCAAGCCAGCGGTCCGAAGGATCTGTGAGTCCGCGGGAATCACCTGTCCGGAGATTTGCACTCCGCTTGAGATTGTGGAGATAGGTCATGGTAGAAGATGAGATTCTGAGAGAGGTCTGGCGGAACCGGGATGCATTTGCCAAACGCCACCACTACAACCTGGATTCAATGGTGGAAGAGTTGCGCCAAATGGAGGGTCGGTCTTCCAACAGACTTGTGGACCGGAGCGAGAAGCCGGTGAAGAAGAACTCGACGAGATCGCGCAAGACCCGCAGAAGCGAGACAGGACGTCTCTCTTGAGATTCCGCGATAGCCGAAGAAGGCGAGCACGCCCGAAATAGGGAGGATTGGAGACTGACGCGATGGACTATTCCGACTACTTCACCTCCATCATACGATGGCCCGCGAGGATGTCGTGTCCTCGTGGGCGTCACAGCGATGGAGGTGTCATATGCTGGAATCGAGAGGTGCGTACGGGCGAACGAGGGCTTGGCGGCGTCGGCAGCGTGTGCGGATGATCGCCAGGGCGTGGCGATTCGCCAAGGAACGGTATCCACATCCGGAAGGTATCTCGGTAGTTGGTCGCTGGTGCCCTTGGCGGGATATCAAGGGGCAGTGGCGACTGGGACCGGTCGCCTGGGACGACGTATTTGCTTTGCGTGACGAATATGCCCACTGCTACCATGACAACCTGGCGGTTTGCTCATTGCCGAGTTGTTGCGGCAATCCCAGGCCGTATGACGGGAATCTCACTCCACAGGAGCGGCGCGCCGAGGATTCGGCCCGGAATGAACTGGCCGAGTACTTCGGGCGTTGATCGGCGGTAGAACCACTCAGGCCGCCGAGGCGCATCTTGCCGGCAATTATCGTTCGATCAGGCTCTCTTCGACCTTCATGCCGAAGTGGCGACCGGACTTTTCGACGTGGGCGAGGACCTTGTCGCCGGGCTTTAGGCTCGTGATCGAGATGGCCTTGCCCTGCGGGTCCATCAGGCGGATCGTCTCGGCGTTTTGCAGGACCAGGCTGATCGGCTGGCCCTGGGCCTCTGCTTCCACCAGCATCATGGGACGCCGCTCGATCTTGTTGCGGCCGAGATAGGCGATCTGTGTCCGGCCCTGGAAGTCCACGAGCATGACTTCGTCGCCGGCCTTGAGGTCCGCGAGGTACTTCGTCTTGCCGTCGGGAGTGAGGATGTAGGCGTGCACCGCGCCCGCATTGACGCGGAAGGGACGCGACGCGACGTACGGATTGTCGATGGACTCCGAGTGGACCAGGAAGAAGCCCGACGCGGTGTTGCCGACGAGCATGCCTTCGCCCACTGCCATCTGGGTGCAGGTGTCCAGGCAGGATCGGTCGCCCATGCCGAGCTGCTTGGCGGCTTTGACCGTGGCTTCGACGAGGGCAATCCGCTCGCCCACGCCGTGAATGACCTCGGCGGTCTTCTTGATCTCATTGACGTCGGTCGTGTCGAGCAGGACCCCGTCGACGCCTTTCTCCAGGATCTCGACCATGAGCTTCGCCTGTTCGCTGTTGGCCACCTGGACCAGGAGGTTCCCACCCCGGCGGGCCAGCAGGTTCTCGATCGGGATGATCGTCCAGTCGAGCATCTTGAGCACGACGAGCTTGTTGGCAGGCACCGCCGCGGCCCGATCCTCATCGCCTTTGCTCGCGACATCGATGAACTCGACGTCCACGCCGGGCTTGAGGTCGCCCTGGGCCTCGACCGTCTTGATCTTGCCGAACTGGCCGACTTCGCCGCTGGCGCCATCCGGCAGCACGAGGGCCTCAGCCCCGCTCTCCAGTGCGGCGATGGCGATTTCCTTCCTGTACGGAACCACGTTGACCCAGAGGCGTTTCATATCGACTGCTCCCACGTGTTGGTTCTCCTGCTGATGCCGGCTACCCGGCCGTGCGATCTGCCGGAAGTCTAATCGCATCGCACGAGGCCTGTCAATCTGTTGCGGCGCCGAACCGGCAGCCGTTCTCGTGGGGCTCTTTCCCCCGACAAGGTGCAATACAGTCCCTTCGGCCTGGAATGCCTGATATACTCGGCACGGAGTCGCGACTACATCGGTAGAAGGGTGATGTGATCGATGGAATCGGTGGTACAGGAGTTCACATATGGTCGCCTACATGGAGATTCGTGACCGGGGCAGCGTGGTTGCAGGGGCTGTCTGGATGTTCGTGATCTCGCTGCTTCTGTTCTGGTTGCCTGCGATTGGGCTGCTGGTGGCGGGAATCGTCGGCGGTAAACGGGCGGGCGGCGTCGGACCGGGGATTCTGGCGGCCTTCCTGCCCGCCCTGGTGGTTGCGGTCTTCGTCATGGTCTTCGGGATGGCCGTTGGTCTTCCTTTCATCGGCGTGGTTTCTGGCGTCGCCGCCTTCATCACGATCGCCGGAGTTGTGATCGGTCCACTGTTGCTCGGGGCAATCGTCGGGGGCATCTTGGCCTGACAGCGACCCGCCTCTGACTTCCCGCCAGCAACAGAATCATGCCACGTGTCAAGACACGACCCCGCGATTCTCCCCCATCTTCCCTGGTGAGCCAGTTGCTCTGTCTTGACAATTCGACGGGTTTCGGGCACCATACCTTGCGTGCACCTGCGGCAAGGTGGACAACCGCGAACACCGGTCGAAATCTTGATTGATAGTTGAGGCCATGAGTAGGACATCCGCCGACGCCATAGCATTCGAAACAACCGATGTCACTGAGGTCACCAAAGAAGCGTCGGGAGATCTCGCGGCCGAGTCGTTGGCGCCGATCGCCGGGTCGCTCCTGGGGGAAAGGCTTCGTCGCCCGGGGGGCGAGCTTTCGCTCTATCACCGCATCTATGATTGGCTCGATGTGCACATCAGTCGTCTTTCGGTGCGCAGCAATTTCTGGCACCGCGTCTGCTCGTTCTTCTTCTTGCCCCTCTCCTATGCGAGCGGCATTACCTTCAGGCGAGTCGACGACGACAACTACATCGCCGTCTTGCCTTTTCGGCGATTCAACAGGAATTGGTACAGCGCCATGGGCGGCGCGGCGCTTCTGGCCAACGCCGAGGTGGCGGGTGGTTCGTGTCTATTCCGTGCCTGCGGAGCCGGCTACACCGTGGTGTGCAAGCACCTCGACTACCGCTTCTTGCGGCCGTGCCTCGACACGGCCATCTACCACATGAAGCCTCGCGAGGACATCAAGGAGCAACTCGCGCACGGCAAGGAATTCAATCTCACCCTCGACATGGAAGTCGTGCAGCAGGGTGAGCACAACCGGCGCGTCGGCAGGTGCGTCGCGACGTTTCATGTGACGCCCAAGAGCCACGTCAGGGCCAAAGGCCGATAAGAGAGAAATGCCGGGAGAGACCCGTAGAGAAACGCCGACGGCTGCGGTGCTCGGGTGGGCCGCTTATCTCGCCTGCTCGTGGACCTGGTGCATCGGCCTGTTCTTGCCCGTGTTGCTGGTGCGCGAGCTGGGCA
The DNA here is from genome assembly GCA_035342095.1 of Sedimentisphaerales bacterium. Classification (GTDB taxonomy): domain Bacteria; phylum Planctomycetota; class Phycisphaerae; order Sedimentisphaerales; family Anaerobacaceae; genus PLanc-01. The sequence continues at coordinate 3,857 of DAOQWL010000065.1, forward strand.
CTCTGGGCTTTGTCATCTTCGCCGTGCCCAATGTCGTCGGTGCGGCGATGATGGGAACGATTCTGCCCTCGGCGTTCGTCAGCTCGCAGGTTGTGCAGCGTCATCGCCCTGCGCTCGTTGCGTTCTCTGCCGTCACCGTGGCCTTTCACCTCTTCTTCGCCGCATGGATGGTGCCGCGCCTGATCGGCCCTATGGGCCCATGGATCGTTCTGGCCCTCGTCGCCGTGTTCACATGCATCGCCTTGCGCCGTCGCGACCGCAGCGATCTGGTCGCCGCCGCGGTCGTCCTCGCCGTCACGGCCGGCATCGCTCTGTTCGCCCTGCGGAACGGGCTCGATTTCTCGTGGGCGCCATCGCCGGACCCCATCGCCGTCGCCGCGTTGGCTCCCGTCTGCGCGTTTGGCTTCTTGCTCTGCCCATATCTCGATCTGACGTTTCACCGCGTTCGCCAGCGCACGTCGCCAGCAGCCGGTCGAGTCGCCTTCGGCGTCGGCTTTGGCGTGCTCTTTCTGGCGGTGATTCTGTTTTCGTACGGTTATGCTCGACCTTTGGCCGTCGCTGTCGACGGCGAGGCCCCCCGCGGACTGGTCAAGGCTTTTGCCCTGCCGCTCGGCCTCTATATGGCGATGCAGATTGCCTACACCGTGGCGCTCCACATCGTCGAGGTGATCCGCGAGGCCAAGGCCCTCGGCGGCAGGTATTCGACGCTCATCGCCCTCGTCCTCGCCGGCGGCGCCGCCGCCTTGGGATTCGTGTGCAACCGGGGGACGCTCTTGTATGGCCTTGACGCCGGCGAGGTGATCTACCGTTGTTTCATGGGATTCTTCGGCCTGCTCTTCCCGGCCTACGTGTGGTTGTGCATGTTGCGTCGCTCCCCGTCGCGGCGCGCGATGAGAATATGCGCTGTAGCCGTTGTCGCCGCGCTGCCGCTGTTCTTCGTGGGCTTTGTTGCGGGGCGGATGGTTCTGCTTGTGCCTGGCGTTGCCATCGTGCTGCTGGCCAGGCTCGTGAGGACTGGGGTCAGCCAGCAGAAAGGGTGACATGGGGGTCATCCATACAGGATTCCTGTCAGATGAACGCAGCCCGGCCTTCGGGCGACAACCAAGAGCGTTTGACGCTTTGCGGATACCGGCGGGGAGGTGGTTGACGTCTGGAGCACCGCCTTCAGGCGGCGGATTCCGTCCTGCCTTCCGCTGTCGAAGAACGCCTCACAGGGGAGAGCCGTCGAAGAACCGACCCCGCGATTCCCTGCAACGCTTCCCCGCTCTTGCGCTTCTACGCTTCCACGCGGCGTCCCGCCGCTTCTTCCCTTGCCTCCCCGCCCGCCCCAGGCTACAATCCGAACCAGAATCGAGCGCGACGGCTTTGCAGGCCGAGAGATGAGATCTGACGCCGAGGGCAGATGCAGACGCCGATTGGAAATGGAGGCGGCAAGATGCGAAACGGGCAACCTCATGGCAGATTGCGATTCACCGCGTGTGTCATTGTTCTGCTTGCCGGCCGGCCCGCGCTCGCCTCTGCACAAGACCCAGTCCGTTTCGCCGGCGCCAATCTGAAAGCAGCCGTAGAACAGCAGTTGGGTGTGACCGATCCGAATGCGACGGATATGCTCCGCTTGACGGAACTGTCCGCCGAATTGAAGAGGATATCCAACCTGACGGGGCTTGAATATGCGACGAACTTGTGGTTCCTGCAGCTCAGGGATAACCACCTCAGCGACCTGTCGCCCCTGGCCGGCCTCACCAAACTCGCTGAACTGTCCTTGCACGACAATCAGATCACCAACGTGTCCCCGTTGTCGGGTCTGACCCACCTGACGAAGCTATGCTTGCAGTACAATCAGATCAGCAACCTGTCGCCGCTGGCGGGCCTGACGCATCTGACCTTGCTGAACTTGCGTTCCAATGAGATCAGCGACATTTTACCCCTGGCCGGTTTGACCAACCTGACGGGGCTGGAATTGGGCTTGAACCAAATCAAGGACCTGTCCCCGCTGGTGGGCCTGGCCAGGCTGACGTCGTTGGGGCTCCAGGACAACGAGATCAGCGACCTGACGCCCCTGGCGGGCCTGCGCAACCTGACGTGCCTGCTCCTGCACCAGAATCAGATCCGCGACCTGTCCCCGTTGTCGGGTCTGACCAAGCTGACGGAGCTGCAATTGTACAACAATCAGATTCACGACCTATCATCTCTGTCGGTGCTGACCAACCTGACGGAACTGCAATTGCACAACAATCAGATTCGCGATCTGTCGCCATTGTCGGACCTGACCAATCTGACGTTTCTGGGGCTCCAGGACAACAATATGGCAGTGTCAGGAAATAACTGAATGCATTGGTGCTTCTGTCCCAGCCGAATCATGCTGTTTCTGCCGGGGTGGAAAGCACAGCCAGGCAGGCTGAGTCATTCACTTATTGTCGGACACTGCCTATCCGCGACCTGACGCCACTGGCGGGCCTGCGCAACCTGAAGTGGCTGCTCCTGCACCAGAATCAGGTCCGCTGCCTGTCCGCCCTGTCGGGCCTGACCAAACTCCGCCACCTGCGCCTGCACGGCAATCACATCAGCGACATTTCGGCGATGGCGGGCCTAACGAACCTGATCTCGCTGAACCTGCGATCCAATCAGATCATCGACATTTTGCCGTTGTCTGGCTTGACCAACCTCCAGGAGCTTGATCTACGAAGCAACCCCCTGAATGCCGAAGCTTACGAGGTCTATATCCCGCGCATCCTCGCCGATAATCCCCGAATCCTCCTCTTCTACAGAGCTGACCAACTCGACCGTTTGACGGGAAGAGGGAGTGGTGACTAGGGGTAGACTCGGGATCAGATCCAGGCCAATCGTTTGAACGCGCAGAAGTCCACCGGGCCGCGTACGCCCGAGGGTAGGGAGAGGGCTTCGCAGAATACGATCAAGCAGCGAGCGAGAGGGAATCGACGAGGGGATTGCAGAGCACTAGGCCGGCGGGTACACTTCGCGTGTTGATGCGTGTTCGACGGACTTACTGAAGAACTGTGCTGTAGCGGAGTTGATGCGATGGGATCTTGGAATCATTTGGGCGGCTGGGTCTTGCGTTTTTGGATGTTGGTCGGTCTGGCGTTGCTGGGCGGGTCTGCCTGTTGGGGGGATTTGCTGGGGGATTTGGCGAAGCCCCATGAGGGGCGGAGCATGAGGGCGACCTCGACTCGCAAGATCGGGGCGGACGGGAAACCCGACCCGAATGGCGTGCCCGATCCGAACAGCAATTATGACAACAGCAACGTCCCGCCGGGACAACGCAAGATCCTCATGGATGTGAAAGGTCCCGGCGTCATTACGCACATGTGGATCACGTTCCTTGGGCCTGAGCCGCAGGGCTGGGCCAAGAAGGGGTCCGCCAACCACCAGGAGATGCTCCTGCGGATCTACTGGGACGGCGCCGAGCGCCCGGGCGTGGAGGCCCCTGTGGGCGATTTCTTCGCCAACAGCTTCGGCAAGCGCAGTCCGGTCGTCAGCCTGCCTGTGATCGTGGAGGATGCGGACTCGTACAACTGCTTCTGGCAGATGCCGTTCCGCAAGTCGGCGAGGGTCGAGATCGTCAACCAGAGCGAAAAGCAGGTCAGCCTGCTGTACTACAACATCGACTGGATCAAGAAGGACAAGCTCCCGAAGGACACGCCGTACTTCTATGCCCAGTACCGCCAGGAGTACCCCGCCGAGAAGGGCAAGGACTACGTCATTCTCGACACGAAGGGCAAGGGCCACTACGTCGGCACCGTCCTGAGCGTGCGGACCCGCAGTCCCTCCTGGTTTGGCGAGGGCGACGAGAAGGTCTACATCAACGGCGAGGAGAAGGCCTCCATCTGGGGCACCGGCACCGAGGACTATTTCCTCTCAGCCTGGGGCCTCAAGACGACGAGCACGCCGTACTTCGGCGTCCCGTACTTCGATCAGTGGGGAATCGTGGGTGGCCATACCTCCGCCTATCGCTGGCACATCAACGATCCGTTCGTGTTCGAGAAGAGCATCAAGGTGACGTTCGAGCATTACGGCTGGATCTCGCCCGACGAGAACCCCCAGGCCAAGACCGACAGTTGGAACGAGCGGGAGGATGACTATTCGAGCGTCGCGTTCTGGTACCAGACGGGCACGCCTACCTTTGCAGCCAGTGCGCCGCACGCCCGTGAACGGGCGCTGCCGAGCATCGAGCGTAAAACGGTACTTGCCAAGGACTTCGCCGCCGAGCAGCACCACGGGCAGGGCGAGGCCGTCGCGCAGAACCTGGACTTCTATCCCGAGGGACATCTGTTGTACAAGCCCGAGCGGCAGGAGAACGCCTGGCTGGAGATCCCGTTCGAGGTCCAGAAGAAGGAGCCGCTGAGGCTTCTGCTCGTCACGACGCGTGCCCCGGACTACGGCAGGTACGAGGTGTCGCTCAACGGTGTGAAGCTCGGCGGCGTGGTGGACCTGTACAGTCCCGAGGTGAAGAGTTGGGAGCACCACCTGCTGGACTTCTGGCCGGAGCCGGGCAAGTACACGCTGCGTCTGGAGTGCGTGGGCAAGGCCCCCGTTTCCGAGGGGTACTACCTGGGCATCGAGTCCGTTCGGCTGCGGGAGCGCCGTCCTCGCGTCGTCGAGTACAACCATGTCCCGACCGAGGACTGGCGGGTGAAGCCCACATTGTACGAATGAGCTGCGGCCCGGACGCTTCACCTCGTTCCGCGTGACAGGAAGGACCAAGGAGGAACCTGTGAATAGCCGGATTACGTGCCCGAATTGCCGGACCGAGATCGAGATCACCGAGGCGATTGCGAGCCAACTCAAGGCGAGCGCTCTGGCCGAGGCGGAGGCTCAGTTGGGTCCGGTCCGCCAGCGGCTCAAGCAGCAACAGGACGAATTGGCCCGACAGGAAGAACAGCTCCAGCAAAAGGCCGAGGCGGTCGAGGAACAGGTCAAGTCGAAACTGGCCCAGGAGCGTCCCACGCTCGAACGGATGATCCGAGAACGCGTGTCGCAAGAGCGGGACGTGGAGTTGAAGGACCAGGCCGCGGCCATCGCGGAATTGAAGGCCAAAGTCCAGCAGGCCAACGAGAAGGAGCTCGGCTTCCTCAAGAAGGAACGGGAACTCCAGGCGAGAGTTGAGGCCGTCGAGCTGGAGGTGACCCGCCGGACCCACGAGCAGTTGGAGAAAGTCCGCGAGCAGGCCCTCAAGGAACTCGACGAGCAGCACAGGCTCCGACTTATGGAGAAGGAGCAGCAGGTCGAGGGCCTTCGACGCCAAATCGACGAACTCAAGCGCAAGGCCGAACAGGGCTCGCAACAGGCACAGGGCGAGGTCCTGGAGGTCGCCCTGGAGGAACTGCTCAGGGGCCTGTTCCCGATGGATTCCATCGAGCCTGTGCCCAAGGGCGTTCGCGGTGCCGACGTGATCCAGCGGGTCTTCGACGACAGCGGGACGGATTGCGGCTTGATCCTGTGGGAGTCCAAACGCACCCGGCACTGGTCCAAGGAGTGGCTCCCCAAGCTGCGGGACGACCTGCGGATGGTGGGGGCCTCCAAATCCATCATTGTGAGCGAACAACTGCCTGAGCACATCCGCCACTTCGGCCAGGTGGACGGCGTCTGGGTCGCGAGCTGGTCCTGCGTCCACCCGGTGGCGATCATGCTCCGCGAGGGCCTGGTCGGCGTCGCGAAGAGCCGACGGGCCCTGGACGGCCAGCACACGAAGATGGAACTTGTCTACAATTACTTGATCGGCCAGGAGTTCTACAATCGCGTCTCGGGCGTTGTCGAGGCATTCATGACCATGAGACAGGAGCTGGAAGCGGAGAAGCGGGCCCTGAACACGTGCTGGAAGAAGCGGGAGAAGCAGCTCGAACGCGTCCTTCTAAGCACCTCCGGCCTCTACGGTGATCTCCAGGGCATCATCGGCAGCACGCTCCCGCAGATCGAGGGGATGAGTCTGGAGTCGCTCGAAGCCGGGGGCAAGGCGCTACCCGGTCCCGAGGAATCCGAGGCCTGATTGGATGCAGCCATCGACATGGGAACGAAGCACAGGTCACGCGACAAGAAGGAGCAAGGGACGCCGACGAGGAAACCGGCGTTGTGGAAGCGCCTGCTGGCGATGATCGTCAGCCCGGTGCTGTTCCTGGCGCTCGTGGAGGCGGTTCTGTCGCTGGCGGGCTATGGGCACCCGAAGGGTTTCTTCATCCGCTGGAAGGTCGCCGGCGAGACGCTGCACCTGGTCAACCAGCACTACTGCGAGCACTTCGTCCCCAAGTCGCTGTCCCGGACGCCAGAGCCCTGTGCGCTGGGTCCCAAGGGCGACTCGACAATCCGGATCTTCGTGCTGGGAAGCTCCGCCGCCTATGGCGATCCGGAGCCGGCCTATGGGTTCTGCCGGCAACTGGAGGTGCTGCTCAACGAGCACGCGAGCGGCAAGTCGTTCGAAGTGGTCAATGCGGCGGTGACCGCGATGAACTCGCACGTCGCCAGGCGAATCGCGAGAGACTGCGCCTCGCAGAAGCCCGACCTGTTCATCGTGTTCATGGGCAACAACGAAGTGGTCGGTCCCTACGGCCCGCCTACGCTGCCGGCGTCGCTCTACCGCAGCCGGCGGTTCATCAACGCCTGTATTACCGCCAAGAAGGAGACCCGAATCGGGCTACTCCTGAAGAACATCAGCCAAGCGGGGACAGGGAAGGGCCACGAGGAAAACGAATGGCAGGGCATGGAGAGCTTCCTGACTGGTCGGATTGCGCTCGACGACCCGAAGCTCCATGACTGCTATCGCCACTTCCGGTCCAACCTCGACGACATCCTCCGGACTGCGCAGAGCTGCGGCGCGGGAGTGCTCCTGTGTACTGTCCCGATCAATACCCAGTCATGCGCCCCGTTCGGATCGCAGCACAGGATGGGCCTGTCTGCGGACGCACTGGCCCAGTGGGACCGGCTCTTCCAGGAGGGCAGGGCGCTGGAACAGGCAGAGGACTTCGCTGGGGCGCTGGCAGCCTACGAGAAAGCAAAGCAAATCGACGGCTGGTTTGCGGACCTGGTGTTCTGCACGGGCCGGTGTCTCGCGGCCCTCGGCAGGACGGATGAAGCCCGGCGAGCTTTCCTCGCTGCCAGAGACCTCGATGTGCTGCGATTCCGGGCCGACAGCATGATCCTGAAGGCGATTCGCGAGACGGCGCAGCGGTGGTCGGAGAAAGGTGTTCGCCTGCTCGACCTGGATGCGGACCTGGAGGCCCGGACGGCGGATCATCTCTTGGGCGACGATTTCCTGGTCGATCACGTCCACCTGGATTTCCGAGGCAACTTCCTGGCAGCCCTGGGCGCGATGCGTCAGATTCGCGAGATGCTGCCCAAGGCAGGTCTGGTCGAGCCCAAGCGGTCCGAGGACGAGTTGCTCGGCGTGTGCCGCCAGCGTTTGTTGTACGACGAGCACGAGGCCTACCGGCTGTCGATGGTCATGTACCGGCGCAAGACGATCCCGCCGTTCTCGGGGCAGCTCGACCACGACGTCGAACTGGCCGGCCTTCGCGAGGAACTGGTTCGTCTGCGTCGCGTTGAACGGGGCGCGACCAAGTCCGAGATGGTCTATGTCGAAGCGGTTCGTCGGCGGCCGCTGGATACGCATCTGATCCTCCGTCACGGCCAGTTCCTGATGGGCGTCGGCCGGCCGCGTGATGCGACGGACCTGTACCGCAAAGCCCTCGATGCGAAGCCCTTCGATATGCGGATTCGAGTTGCCTTGGCCCAGGTCCTCATCCAGGGCAGCCTGAGGGACGACGCGATCGAAGTGCTCACCTCGAAACAAACGCCCGACCGCTACACGCGAAAAGAGGCCTTGCTGTCGCTCGGCGCTTCCTGTGCCCAGACGGGCAATATCGCCCAGGCTACCGCGATCTACGATGAATTGGCCAAGATGGACGGCAAGAACCTCGACGTCCTGGTGAACCAGGCGGCGGCCGCCTTGCAGAGGGGCGACCTGCCTGTGATGAAGCACCACCTGGACAGGGCGCTCGACCTGGCGCCCGATTCGGTTCTGGCGGTGACCAACATGGGCAACTACTACGCCAGGCAGGGCCAGCCCGCGGAGGCGCAGAGGTGGTTCGCTCGGGCTGTAGAACTGGACCCGCAGAGTCCCTTCGCTCATATCGGGCTGGGGATCCAGTCCGTCCGGCTCAAGCAGATGGAGAAGGCAGCCGAGCATCTGACCAGGACGGTCGCGCTCAAACCCGATTTCGTCGAGGCCCATCTGCTCCTGGCGGCCATCCACGACCAAGCCGGCAGGAAGGACGAAGCGGCCACGTGCATGGAACTCGCTTCCCTGTTCCGATCGGGTCCCCACCCGTGACCATCGCGGCGGGTGAAATCGACTTGCATCGGCAGGATCAAATCGTTATAATAGATAACTGGAATTGCGCGTGAGCGCAGCTCCTGTCAAACCGGTTTCGCGCGGCCGGGTCGCCGGCGGCGCAGCCGTGTTGGGGGATGGAACCCAGGTCTGTTGAAGGATAGTCACGCGAGTGAGTCTTGCGCCCGAGCCGGGATGGCTTGAACTCCCGGCGACGGACCGTCACCGCTGCTGGCGCGCGCTCGGTGTGCGCCCAGCTACCGAGGAGGAGTTCATCGAAGGAAGGGAGTGAGGAGGATCAATCATGAAGCGGCCGACAATTCATCGTGCATGGGTGGCGGTGGTTTTTCTGACTGTCTGCGCAACCGGTCTATCGCAGGCCGGCGAGTTGCGGGCTTGGGGTCTGGACAGGGACGGGCAGGTGACAGGCATCCCGGCGGGAGGGGACTACGCAGCGATTGCTGCGGGCGACGCCCACGGGCTGGCCCTGCGGTCCGACGGAATCGTCGTAGCGTGGGGTCGCAACGACGATGGCCAGTGCGATGTTCCCACCGGGGTCTACCGGGCCATAGGAGCCGGCGCCGATTTCAGCCTGGCGGTGCGCTCCGACGGCTCGATTGCCGCCTGGGGTTATGACGGCGGCGGACAGGTTTCCGGGGTCCCGCAAGGCACGGATTTCGTCGCAGTGGACGGCGGGGAGTTCTTCGCCGTCGCGTTGAGGTCCGACGGTTCGCTCGTCGCCTGGGGCAATGACCGCTGGGGACAGGTCTGCGATGTTCCCTCGGGCACGGGTTTTACCGCCGTGGCGGCCGGCGACGATCACGCTGTCGCCCTGCGGTCCGACGGATCACTTGCGGCTTGGGGCTACTGGGCTGCGCTCGATGGGATGCCGACGACGGGCGTCTTCACCGCCATCGCCGCGGGTGGGGCATTCTCCGTCGCGATCCGGGACGACGGTTCGCTCGTCTGGTGGGGACTGGATTCCCACGGTTATGGCCTCGACCTCGTGCCGAGAGGCGAGGACTTCGTCGCGGCTTCCGCAGGCTACCTCCACGGTCTGGCTTTGAGGCGGGACGGGACGCTCGTGGGCTGGGGCGCCGGCGCCGAGGTCGGCGATCACCCCGACTGGGGACAGGCGGTGCCGCCGGACGGCAACGACTTCGAGGCCATTGCCGGCGGGCTCTACTTCAGCCTGGCACTGGCCGCCGAGACGGCGAAACAAGCAGCGGACGATGCGACGGCTTTCTCCGATGATTTCGACGACAATGCTCTGTCGGACTCCTGGGCGATTTCCGGCGATGACCTGACGAACTGCCTGCTCACAGAGAGGAATCAGCGTCTGGAGTTGCTGACGACGTGGAAGTCGAGAGGATTCGCCGCATACTGTGCCGCTGACGACTGGCAGATCGATCCCAGCGGGGACTTCTCGTTCCGCGTGGACTTCCATTATGACCTGGTCACCGAGGAGCCCGGATGGATCTCCTTCGGGATCGCGCCCGATGTCAATAACCTGGATGTGCGCTATGTCCGCGTGGGAGTCGGGTGCAGCGAGCAGACGCCGTACATCTGGCACGAGACGAGCGATGGCAAGCTCAGCCAGTTCCGCAGCATGAGTCGTGGGCAGGATGGCGGCACGTTCTACTTGTCCTATGATGCGGCGCGGGACAAGCTGTATATCAGCGACAAGGGCTACGGCAGCGAGAATGCCTGGGCGACTGTCTCGGATGTGCTCCAGGACTCCTGGGAAGGCGTGCCGGTCGCTGTCTTCTTTGCCGGCGCGGCCAGCGGCTTTGCCGTGGCGTCGGGCGACGCTTGGTTCGACAACTTCGTTGTCGATGCAGGCGCCCTGCGCAGGTCTGTGGTCGGTTCCTTCAGCGAGGTCTATCGCTTCTGGTCGGCGGCCCTGGAGAGACACTTCTACACGATCGACTCCGCGGAGCGGGACTATCTCGTCAGGCAGTATCCGGACGCGTGGGCATACGAAGGACCGGTCTTCATGGCGGCCACCACGGCTTTCAGATCCGGCCTGGCGCCGGTGTATCGCTTCTGGTCTGAGAAGGGCCAGATTCACTTCTACACCATCGACGAGCAGGAGAAGGATTCGCTCGTCGCGAAGGCGTCCGATGTCTGGACCTACGAGGGGATTGTGTTCTATGCCTATCCCGAAGGGGCTCAACCTGCGGATGCCATGCCCGTCTATCGTTTCATGAAGAACAGCGACGGCAGCTACTTCTACACGATCAGCGAGGCGGAGTATACGTTGCTCATCAAGGAGTACTCCAAAGTCTACACCTACGAGTGCATCGCGTTCTACGCCTACAAACTATAGTCCGGGCATTGCCTGCGCTACGCGCGAGCACGTTGTTCTTCCACAGGCTGGAGATTGGGGACCTGCACGGATGCCCCAGTCTCCAGCCTGTTGTCTTACGGAGCGTTTTGACCCCAGCACGCCATGCCTCTTCCCCTTGTGCCGTGGATGGTCTGCGGTTAGAGTGTCTCCCATGTTAAGGAGACCAGAACCATGGGCAACACGCGTGATCTGTCGAGACGAAGCGTTCTGAGGGGATCCCTTGCCGGGTTTGCAGCGATAGCCAGCGGCACAATCGCGGCGCCGGGCCAATCCCGGCCGGCTGGGCTCCTGCGACTGGGCGGGCCGGTCTTCGAGAAGTACAACGACCCGCAGGGCTGGATCGATGCCCTCCGGCGGCTTGGCTACTGGGCTGCCTACTGCCCGATCGGCGCCGACGCCGGCGACGAGGAAATCCGGGCCTACAAACAGGCCGCAGCCAGGGCGAACATCATCATCGCGGAGGTCGGCGCCTGGAGCAATCCGATCAGCCCGGATGAGCCGACCCGCAAGGCGGCCATCGAGAAGTGCCGAACACACCTGCACCTGGCCGACCGGATCGGCGCACGCTGCTGCGTCAACATCGCAGGTTCTCTCGGGGACACATGGGATGGACCGGATGCGAAGAACTTCACGCAGGATGCTTTCGACCTGATTGTCGAGACGACCCGCGCCATCATCGACGGCGTCAAGCCGACGCGCACGCACTTCGCACTGGAGACGATGCCCTGGGCGTACCCGGATTCCGCGGACAGCTATCTGCGGCTGCTCAAGGCCATCGACCGTCCGGGATTTGCCGTACACCTGGACCCGGTGAATCTGGTGTGCAGCCCGCAACGATACTACGGCAACGCCGAGCTGATTCGGGAGTGCTTCGAGAAGCTCGGGCCGCACATTCGCAGTTGCCACGCCAAAGACATTCTCCTGCAGAAGAAGCTGACCACGCATCTGGACGAGGTCCGCCCGGGTACAGGGGGAATCGACTACGCCGTGTTCCTGAAGGAACTGAGCCGGTTCCCGAGCACGCCGCTGATGCTGGAGCATCTGTCGAGCGCCGAGGAATACCGACAGGCCGCCGACTACGTTCGCGGCGTCGCCAAGGGCCTCGGCGTCTACGACCTGTCGTAGGTCCTTTCGACAATCCGGGGCCTTCCGTTTGGAGACCCGCTATCGTCTCGGCGTATCGTCCTTGTCCGGGATCTGCGACAGAATGAAGGTCCGACGGTCGCGAACGAACTGCTTGATGCCGTTGCGCCGTCCGTCGCCGAGCCCCTCGGAGGTCAGCAGGTCGGCCCCTTCGTCGAGGAAGATGTCGAAGGGCGTCGGCGGGTTGTTCGTCCCATAGGACGTCTTCCACGGGCCGTTTACCAACTCGCGGAAGGCATCGTAGTACATCTGCTTGTACTTGGCGTAATTCAGGAACTGACTGACCTCCGGGAACTGGCCTCCGACGCTGAACAGGCTCGTGCTGCTGCCGTTGCCCGATCCGAGCGTGAAGTCGATGTCCCAGGGCAGCAGGTACCACTTGCCTTCCGGCAAGGCGTAGTACAACGCGTTGTTCTTGCCTCGTGTATATCCATAGCTGTCCCAATCGCCGACCGCATGGCGCAGCGCCAGCATCTTGGCGAAATGCGCCGGGTCCATCTGGGCCTCGACGAGCTTCTCGTACAGGGGGCTGGTCGAGGAGGTGTTCAGTGCCATGGCCAGCCCGTACAGGTGCTGCCACGTGTCGTTCTGCGGGTGAGATCGCTTCTCGAAGTGCCACCGGTAGGTTTCCGGAATCAGCGGGTGCGAAGAGTTGTACAGGAGACCTTCGTCGATGTTGGAGTATTGCGTGCCGTCGGCGCTGTACTCGAAGTAGTCGTCGATCTTGTGAATATAGCCTTCGTTGTTCTCGGGGAACCAGGCGTCGATGTAGTCGCCGTCGATTTTCTGGACATCCTCGAAGTTGTTCAACCTGTTGCCGTTGACGAACAGACGCACCCACTCCTGTCGGGAGTGCTGCAAGCCCAGTTGGGCGTAGAACCAGTAGGAGGCGCGTTCCTGGAGGGGGCCTCGGTCGTTGCCCTCGGTCCAGTCGAGGTTGATCTCCTCGCGGCCTCGGAACGTGCGGTCGGCAGGGAACTCGATGCGGAGACCCCGCCCGACCTGTGGGGTCCAGCCCGAACCACTGCGGAGGAACGGGCTGCCGCGCAGACGAATCCCGCAGTTATAGAACACGTCCGTGTCGTTGTAGACGAAGGTGCAATCCAGCAGCTCGTTCGAGAGGTTTGCGCGGGCCTGGAACGCGCTCATCACGTCGTTGGACATCCAAATGCGGTAGTTGGCGAGCCGACTGGTGCTCTTCGTATCGCCAACGCGGACCAGACAGGTCCGTTCCGGCACTTCGGCGGAGGACGCCAGCTTCGTGGGGAACCGCGTCGATGCGGCGCCGTCGGTGGCCTCGATGTAGAAGGCGTAGATTCTGCCGGCCGTGGCGCCGGTGATTGCGTACGTGTAGACGTGGTCGCCAGCGACCTCGTCCAGGCCGGAGCCGTCGTCCACCATGGGCGCGGTGAAGAACGTCGTGGTGACGCCCTCGACCCGGTAACGAAGGGTGACTGACGCGACGCCATCATTGTCGACGACGCGGGCAGTGACGACAATCGATTCGCCCGCGGTGGGCAGGGTGGGCGAATGCTGCACGTCGAGAATGTCCGGCCCGCGGTTGTGGACGAACGCGGTGTTCTGCCGGCCGGGTGTGCCCAGATCGAGCGGCATGCTCAGCTCGAAGGCGTGAGACGGCCAAGGCGGCATGACAGGCGATTGCGGTCGGCTCGTCCGCAGGAGCAGGAACCGACTGCCCCGCAGCCAGCGGGCCCAGCCGCTGAAGGTGACGCTGGTCGCGTTGACGCTCGTGATCGACTGGTTGATCCGGTTGGCGCCAGGATCTCCGTGGCCGGTGGCGATCAGGTGCAGGGCGCAGGACCCGGAAACCCGGTCCTCCGTCGTGACGAACGACCGCGTGTGGTTGCCGAGAATCCGCCAGGAGGTCTCGCCGCTCTCGAAGCCGTTGTTGCTGATGCGGTTAGTCCCGCCGACGACGCATTGCAGATCGTCGAGGAGCACTTCGCCGGCATTGAGCAGCATGAAGTCGAAGATCGAGACGGTGCTGTGCGTGTAGCGATTGTCCGTGGACGGAATCGTGAAAGAGAACTGCTGCCACTGGGTCTTGCCGCTCTCGTCGCTGTCGGCCCAGGCGTCGGGGGTGTCGTTGTTGCTGCGCGGGTCGCGCAGCTCCAGGCTGGCGCCCATGCCGTCCGCCCAGGAGGGCCACCGGCCGCCGTCATGGTAGGTCACCTCATCGACGGTGACATAGTGCTCCTCGACGGATTCGCCGGCCTGCTTGAGCGGGTACGAAAGGCGGATTCGCTCGCTGCGATCGTCGAGTCCGCCTTCATACGGCCCCAGCAGATTCTCTCCGACGACCAGGTTGTCATAGACCACCGCGAGAAAGTTCGGATCTTTCGCCACGACGAGATAGCCGTCCGGCGCGATCGTGGCGCCGTCGGGGAACGTGTACTCGATCCCGTCGGTGAACGCCCAGCCGCCGAGCGAGACCTGGTTCTCGCCTCGGTTGTACAGTTCGACGTACTCGTACTGCTCCTCGCGCGACGCATGGTGGTACATGATCTCATTGATCACGATATCGCGGATGAGCCTGTCCGAGTTCGATGTGCCGAACGTGGCCGACGCGAGGCAGTCGAGCGAGTCGGCGCCGTCCGGGCATCGGCCGAACGTCACGTCGGGCTCCAGGTTCCCATACCGCATCGCGTCGAGGACGCGGACAGGCGTCGGCTGGGCATCGCTCGTCGCCGCGGTGAGGTAGACCGTCTCGCCGGAGGAGGCGAGGCCGAAAGGAAAGCCTGACGACTCCGCGCCCTGCTGCACCGTCCAGAACTGCCCCGGTCGCAGCATGACGCCGTTGGGAATCTTGTACTGCAGCAGGTTCAGACGGTTGTCGCTCAGATAGATGTGGTTCAGGCTCACGGCGATGGGACCCGGGTTGTACAGCTCGATCCAATCGACGCCGGGGGCTGCATCGCTATTGGCCTGCAGCTCGTTGATCAACAGGCGGGCGCTTACGTTCTCGTCGGCCTCGGACTGCACGATGACGCCTCGCAGGATGGGGCATCCAAAGGCGTCCGAACTGCCTGAAAGCGTCGCATTGTGGGCCTGGATGGCCAGGATGTTGGTTCCTTCGACCAGCAGATTGCGGTAGGCCGTCAGGTCGACCGTGGCAACCTCCGGCTCGGTGGCGGTGCCTCCGCTGGCGTTGTATGCCGGCGGATTGCCCGACATCGTGCCGGAGTCCGCGACGCGAGTGCCGTTGAGATAGAGCACGTAGCCGTCGTCATAGTGGACCTCGGCCAGCAGTTGCGTGAAGGAGGCGAGCTGCGACGCGGTCAGCGTGAAGGGCAGGCGGGCGTAGATCGAGATGTAGTTGCCCGACATGTCGGCCAGCACGGTGTTGATATAGGCCAGCTCCGCGGCACTGTTGCTGTAGCCATAACCGTTGGCGCCCTGCAGCCAGCCGGTCGCGGCATCGTTGAAGCCGATCTGTGTCCAAGCGGTGGTGGCTTGTCCGCTGGCGCTGGGCGAGGGTTCTTGGGTGCCCTTGAAGTACCGGCCGTTCGTTCCGATCTGCACAAGAGTGACCATCGTCGGGTCCTCCTGCACGGCCTGCATTTTGTCCGGCTGGCCGGGGGTGCCGCCGAGATAGGTGCTGGGTGACCAGGAACTCGCCTGATCCGGATCGCCGCCGAGCTTGGCCAGGACCAGCGAGTGTCCGGTTCCGTCCGGCGAGACGGGCCATGGATGGGCGTCATTGTACCGTACCGACAAGACGATCATGCCAGCGGCGTTGGACAACTCGATCCGCTCGCCGTCGTTGTTCAGCTTGCCCGCGTACGGGCCGAGGACACCCGTGATGCCATAGGCGGTCGACAAGGCATTGGGATCTCTTGCGATCACCATGTAGGACTTGGGACCCAAAGTCGTATTGGGATCGAATGTGTACTCGATGCCGTTCGTGAAGGCCCAGTTGCTGAGGTCCTCCGACACCGCCCGATTGTTGTAGATCTCGATGAACTCGAGAGGTTCGTCGGCGGTGACGGCGTCCTCAGCCGGATGGTACATGATCTCGCTGATGACCAGAGCAGATCCCGATCCGGCCGACCCCAGGATCATCATGAAAATGAACCCAAACAAACGCCATCGACAGCGAGACAGTACTCTCATCAGGATTCTCCTCCTGTTTCAGTTGATACATCCCATAGGTTCATTCTAACACATCATCGGCTGATTCCCTGTGGGATTTCCTGCAAAAAAGGAAAAGCGTCGCCGCTCCGAACGACTCGGGTCGGCGACGCAACCATCGATTTGACAAGATCTTACGCAAAGTCCTTGTACTCGCGGTCGGTGACGATGCCGGGCTGCGGCTGGGGGTACTGACCCTCCGCGTTCGGCTGCAAGGGGGCTGCGTGACCCGGCGCGAACTTGTCCACGTCCGGCGCCATCTCGTGCGGGCAGTTGAGGATCTGCTCGAATGTGACCGTGTTGCCGGTGTGGGCGGCCATCCGTCCCATAGAACTGACCAGACTCGCCTCGGCGCCCCGCTTGGCCTCGTTATAGGGCCTGTCGTTGCGGATCGCGTCGATCAGGTCGTCCCATTCGAGCTGATAGGGGCTCTTCTCGGGCTGCGGATACCGCCAGATCGGCTCGACGCCCTCCATGAGCTGGCTGCTGTAGGTGCGGACCTTGCCCGGCGTGTGGCCGCTGGTGGAGACAACCGCCGAGCCCTTCGTGCCGTGCACGAAGCTGCAGAAGCCGCTCTGGCACCCCTGCATGTTCCGACCCTGGTAGAACAGCTTCGCGCCGTCGGGGTATGTGTACTCGATCGCGTAGTTGTCGAAGTTCTGGTCGACCGCGTTGCCGCGGTACTGCCGACCGCCCAAAGCGTGGGCCGAGACAGGCCAGGCACCCTTCATCCAAGACAATTCGTCGATCTGGTGAATGTAGAAATCGCTGTAGATGCCGCCGCTGGCCCAGATCCAGCTATGGAAGGTGCGGACCTGCCACATCAACTCGTCTGCGCCGGGCCGCTTGGGACCGACCGCCGCAGCACGCCCACCCATGCGATAGCCTCGCAACAGGAGCAAGTCGCCAATCTCGCCGTCCTGGATTCGCTTGAGCAGTTCCTGCCGACCCCGGCAGTGACGAACCATCAGACCGACGCCGACTTTGAGGTTCTTCTTGTCCGCCTCGCCGGCGAGTTGGATCACCTTCCTGGTTGTGGGACCGTCCACGGTGATAGGCTTCTCCATGAACACGTTGATGCCCTTGCTGATCGCGTACTGGAAATGGACCCAGCGGAAGGCGGGAGGGGTTGCGAAGATCGCCACATCGCCCGGCTTGAGACAATCCATCGCCTTCTTGTAGCCGTCGAAGCCGACGAATTTGCGGCCCTCGGGCACATCCACCTGGCTGGCGTACCCCTTCGCCAGGTTCTCGTAGCTGCTCTTGATCCTGTCTTCGAAGACGTCGGCCATGGCGACGAGCTTCATCGGGCCGCTCTTGGTGTTCAGGGCGTTCTCGGCGGCGCCGCTGCCTCGTCCACCGCACCCGATCAGGGCCACCTGGATCGTGTTGTTCTCGCCGGCGTGGGCTCGCGGCGTTACCGCTGCGGCCAGCATCGATGTGGCGGCCAGGGCACTGGTGGTCTGGAGGAATTCACGACGGGTTGTACCTAGGTGGATCTGTTCGCTCATGGGGGGATTACCTCCTACTGTGAAGGTTGGTTCTAGATGCGACATTTGACTTTGAGTCACCATCTGCTCCTGGTCCGGCGGTTCGCCTGGGCCCGATGGCGCCATTATCGCCGCTAAGCCGTATGGGACAAGGACTTTCTGGTGTGTTCTGACGAGCAAGATCGGCAATCGAACCGTGTGGCAGTGTGGTAGTGTGGCACCCCCGCCCTCGGGGGTGATCTCAGCGATCCCAGGCGGGGGCGGCTGGGCTACATCATGGTCCCAGCCGAGGGCGGCCGGGCTACATTACTGTCGCCTGAAGGCAGACCTGTATTTCGTCGATTTGTCGGCGAGAGGTGGCGTCACGGCAGCCGGGAATTCTTCTTGCCTGTTAGCCAAGCCTGTGTATCCTCTGCTGGGATGGCAGAACAGTACTCCATGAGCGTCAAGATCGAGAGTCTGATCGAGGGCGCCAGGCGGGCCCGCGGGACCGTGGTGATCGTGGACGTCTTTCGAGCGTTCACCACCGCAGCGGTGGCGTTTGCGCGGGGCGCCTCTGGCATTGTGATCGTCCCGGAACCAGGCGAGGCGCTGCGATTGCGGGACCGGGGCATCGGCGCGGTCTGTGTCGGCGAGGTCAACGGGATCCGGCCGGAGGGCTTCGACTTCGGCAATTCGCCCCACGAGTTGATGCAGGCGGAACTGACGGATCAGGTGGTGATTCTCTCCACGCGGGCAGGCACCGTGGGCGTCGCAGCCGCCGAGGGGGCCGAGGAGATCTACGCGGGCTCGTTCGTCGTCGCCGATGCGACTGCCCAGGCAATTCAGCGGGACAAGCGGGCGGAAGTGACCCTCGTCGCGATGGGGTGGAATGCGGCCGTGCGGACCGATGAGGATGAGCAGTGTGCTCTCTACCTGCGGAATCGGTTGCAGGGCCGCCGGCCGGACCCACAGGCCGTTCGCAGGCTTGTCCTGGCCAGTGGCGAGGTCGCCAAGTTCCACGATCCGGCCCAGCCGCATTTTCATCCGGAGGATCTCCAGATTGCCTTGGACATCGACCGATACGACTTCGCGATTCGCATCTTCCAGGAAGGGGAGTTCCTCGTGGCGAGGCGACAAGGATGAGCGACTGGACGATCCAGAAGCTGCTGACGTGGATCACTGGGTACTTGACGGAGAAAGACGTCGATTCGCCGCGTCTGAGCGCGGAACTGTTGCTCTCCCACGTGCTGGGCCTCCGGCGGATCGAGCTGTACACGCAGTACGGCAAGGCGGTCGGGAAAGAGGAGTTGGATCGGTTGCACGGCTTGGTCAAGCGAGCCGGTTTGCACGAGCCCGTCGTGTATCTCGTCGGGCGGACCGAGTTCTACTCCATCGAGTTCGAGGTTACGTGCGACTGTTTGATCCCCAGGCCCGAGACGGAGCTGCTTGTGCAACGCGCGATCGAGTTCCTCCGCAAGCGAAGCGGCCCCCAGCACGTGTGCGACCTGTGCACCGGGTGCGGCGTCATCGCGGTGGCCGTCGCGAAAAACGCCCCCGATGCGAAGGTTGTTGCGACGGACATCTCCGAGCCGGCGCTTCGTGTGGCCGCCCGGAATGTCGAGAAGCACCAACTGCAGGATCGGGTCGAACTGCTGGAAGGGGACCTCTTCGAGCCGGTGATTCCACAGCTCGACGTGTCGCCGTTCGACCTGATCGCGAGCAATCCGCCGTACGTGAGCGCCGCGGAGTACGAGACGCTCGACAAGAACGTGAAGGATTACGAGCCGCGAATCGCGCTGTACGCAGGAGAAGGGGGGCTCGACGTATACCGCCGGCTGGCCGAGAAGGTGGGCCAGTTCCTCAAGCCCGACGGAATTCTCCTGCTCGAAATTGGCTATCAGCAGGGTCCGGCGGTCCGGGAACTGCTGGAACGAACCGGTGCATTCGCTGAAATCCGTATCGAGAAGGACCTCCAGAAACACGACCGGGTCGTCGTCGCCAGGAGGGAATTCCTGCCGGAAGATGGCCGGAAATAGCTTGCCGCGGCCTCGCGGCGGGTGTATACTGCACGCATCAGATCCGAGACGCTGAGTAACAGGCTTGACCTCGAAGACCTGCGGCGCGTCGTGGTTTCATGACAGACGCGGGACCTCGTCGAATCGGCGACCGCATGTCTCCACAGTCAGCCTTCATCGAGACAGGAGGCGACGAAGATGAGCGATGCACGTCGGGTTGCGGCTGTTGCGGGAATCTGCATGGCGCTGGCTTGCGGCGCCTTGGCGGATTCGGTCGATCTTTCAGGGCACGTCTATGAGGGCGAGGTCCGCGAGGTGATCGGCCCGCTGGCCGGCGTGACCGTGAATTTGTACGTCTCCAACGATGCCATGATCCTGGGGGAACGGGCCCTCAGTTCGACAACCGATGAGCGAGGATACTACCATCTGCACCTCCGCGATTCCGGCGCGTCCGAGTACTTCCACATCGTGCAGACGAACCTGTCGGGCTATACGTCTGTCGCGTCGACCACCGTTGGCGGCACATCGATTTCGGCGGACTGGATCCGATACGATCTCGGCCAGTTGATGACGGGGCTAACCGCGGACAACAATTTCTATGATCGAAGCGACAACCGCCCGCCGATCGCCCGCGACGACAGCGCGACCACTGTGACGGATACGCCAGTGGACATCGCGGTGCTGGCCAACGACACAGACCCGGATGGCGACGCGCTCTCCATCGCCGGCGTGAGCGATCCGCCGCACGGCGCCGCGGTCCACAGCCGGCAAGCGGTCACCTATACGCCCGACAATGGCTATGTCGGCCCGGATTCATTCACCTACACCGTCAGCGACGGCCGAGGCGGCACGGACACCGCGACGGTTACGGTGACGGTCTTGGCGGGGACCCCGCCTGAGGGCGAGATCCGCGGCACGGTCTTCCACGACCTCGACGCCGACGGCAGGATGGAGCCGGGCGAGCGCGGCGTGGCGGGCCGGAAGGTCTTCCTGGACACCGATGGAGATGGGGAACCCGATGACTTTGAGATGCAGGAGTGGACCGACGCGCAGGGCCGGTTCGTCTTCTGGGATCTCGATCCGGGCGTCTATCGCGTGGACCAGGTCCTGGAGGAAGGTTGGCTGCAGGTCTGGCCGGTGGACGACCGCGGCGAGCCTGTGGCGTGGGTGGTGGTCGTCGAGGCGGGGCAAGTTGCGTGGGCGGACTTCGGCAACCTCCAGACGGGCGACACTCCCGACGAAAGGGACGGCCTGCGATTCGTTTCCGGGCCGGGTGTTGAGCACGTGTCGCCGCGCGAGGTGGCGATCATATGGCAGACCAATGTGGAGAGCACGGGCGTCGTCAGCTACGGTCGAGACGCGAGGCTGTACCCTCATGAGGTTGCGGATGCGACCTCGGGCGTCAGCCATCGCGTGACGCTGACCGATCTGAGTCCGTCCACGGTGTACCATTACAGGGTCGTCTGCGCGGACGATGTCGGAAGGCGGTTGACGAGTCGGGATCTGCTGTTTGAGACCCTGTCCGAACCGGACGACAACCCTCCGAGCCTGACAATCGAAGCGCCTGGGTGGCCGGCGGGGGTGGTGATCGTCTCTGCCCAGGCCGAGGACGACACCGGCGTGGATCGCGTCGCCTTCTTCCTGGACGACCACCAGATCCTGATCGACTACTCGCCCCCCTATGAGGCGCCGCTGGACACCACCCAGATCGACAACGGTCCCCACACCGTCACAGCGAAGGCCTACGACCTGACGGGTCAGGAGACTGTAATTTCGCAGAACATGGACATCAGCAATCCGCTGGAGACCCGAGGCCCGAGTGTCCGCATCCTATCGCACAAGACCGGGGACTCCGTCTCGGGCAAGATCGTGGTTGTGGCAGAGATCAATGACGACAAGGGTCTCTGGAAGGCGGAGTTCTACGTGGATGGGAAGCTCCTGCAGCAGGAGGTGTTCGGCGGTCTGACCCCACCAACGAAAAGGACGGTTGACTTTACTCTGGACACGCGCCAGGTGTCCCAGGAGATTGCGGATGACCCGCACGACATCGCAGTCCAGGCGTGGGACACCGCGATGCAGGACGGGGCAACCGTCGTCCGCCTGCTCATCAGCAACATTACGCCAATACCGCAATACCCCTGGCTGAAGGTCATAGGGCATACGGTCGAAAGGACCGGCAACCATTTGGAAATCTCGCTGGTGGTCGAGAACCAGGGTACGGCGACGGCCTGCGATGTCGTCATTCAGTCGGGTCTGACAGGCTTCCAGGCTATCTCCGGCGGCAGCGCCGGCGCACAGTGGACGGGCCGTTACAACCCGGCCGGCCGGTTCGGCTACTGTGAGATCGGCAGCGACGACATTCCTGCCTCGGCGCAGAGAACCTTCACATACCACGTCGTGCCGGTCTTGCAACACCCGACCCCGCCCATACCGAGGATCGGCCACTTCATCTATCTGGATTACCGTGGTCCCGGCTCGCCCGGCCAGGACTACTCCCGATCCGATCCGTGGCCCGTGATGCAGGTGACGTCGCCCAAGGGAACCGAGGGCCTTCAGGAGTCCCATGAGTCAGCCGTCGGCGTCTGCGACTACCTCATCGTGACCAATCCGTATCGGCTCTACGTGGTGTTCAATCCGGGTTTCTACCAGGGTCCGACGCAGGCCACGACCGACGTGGACAGCGTCCTGTCCCGCATGGCGGAACTGGCTTTCGCCAAACAGGGCACGTTGGGCTACAACGATCAGTACGACGTCGCCAGTCTGGTCCAGCTCGTCCACGTCGGCGGCGCCTGGAGCAGCCGGCTCGCGAGCGGCTGGACGGGGAACGGTTACTTGTTGATCGTGGGAGAGAACGAGATCGTCCCTGCCCAGGCAAAGAAGATCAGCTGCAAATACACGGGAGGCACGCAGGTCTGGGACTTTGTTTCCGACTACCGCTACGCGAGCACGTCGGGCGACGAACAGTGGCCGGAACTAAGCATCGGACGAATCATCGGCAACTCCGCCACTGCGCTAAGGACCGCCATCCAGACTGCTCTAGGCGGTAGAACGTTCGATCGGTCGCATTCCCTGCTGGCCAGTGGGCACCCCGGTACGGGCGACAACGCCATCGATTTCGTGAGTTGGGTCAACGGCGCGTTGTCGGTTCTGGAGAAGCAGTATGTGGCCCCGCTAACGGCGCAGACGGTACTGGACCAACCGCCGACCGCCAAGCTGCTTGCCGAGATGGCGGATCAGGACGTGATCTTCCTGGCCGGCCACGGCAATGTCGGGAGCTGGGACTGTATCTCGACCACGGATATCCAGGGCACGGCCAACCTCTTCGGGACGACCAGCCCGTTCGTGTTTGCCCATTCGTGCAAGACCGGACGGTACGCCGGGACGTATTGCCTTGCTGAGGCCTTCCTGGACGCGGGTGCGGCAGTATACCTAGGGGCCACGGACTCTGCTGGATGGCAAGGATATTCCGATTCATTCTTCCAACGCTGGGATCTCGGCAAATCCGTCGGCCAGGCCGTCAAAGAGACCAAACAGAACATCGGCGACGAGATCGAGGACGAGCTCTGGTCCCAGACGTACCACGTATTCGGCGATCCCAAATTCGGAGCCGTCGGGGCCTCCTTGACACCGGGGGGCAACACGCCTGCTGTTGCTCTATGCGGCGCCGATGGGAACGAAGGGACGTCGATCGAGGTCGAAATCAACGACTGCGAGGCCCGCGAGGCGGACGGCCTGACCTATCTGACACTGCCGGGCGGACCGGTCCTCTCGATTCCAGGCATGCCGCTCGTGCCCTACGTGACGGTCCGCCGGAGCTACCCCCGCGATGCGCAGATCCAACAGGTGCTGCTGACGGAACTGGCGGACCCAGTGGTGACCACGGGCGTCGAGCTGGCGCTAGCGACCGGTGCCTTGCCGGGCGGCGGCGTGGATGCTCCGATGGCTGGGGCCGAGCCCACGTGGTGGCCGGAGAGGCTTTTCGAGTGGGATGTCCACGAGACGCCGACGGAAATGGTGCTGGCCTTGTCCGTCTATCCGGTCCGGTATAATGCGCAGGCGCGGGAGGTCCACTTCCACAGGTCGTTCAGCTTCACGGTGGAGATGATGACCAGCGACGTGCAGATCGCGGACATGGTGACGGACGACATCATCGCCCGGCCCGGCGACAGTGTGAACGTGGATTTCTCGTTGGCCCGCGATGGACCCGCGGCCGACACGGTTGTGCAGGCCGGCGTGCTGGATCCGAGGACCAACGAGGTCATGGCCGGCCTGCCCCTGCGCTGCCTGCACGCCCTGCAGGGCCGGGCGTCGTACACCGCCCTGTGGGACACGGCGGGCGTTCCCGCGGGTTTCTACGTCCTGCGTGCAGAACTGCGGTCGCTGGAGGGGACGCTGCTCGATTCCAGCGAGCGGACTGTCGAGCTGGGGCTCTGCGATTGCGAGGTCTCCGATCTGATCGCGACCCCGCAGTCCGTTCAGGCGGGACGGGCGGTCACGATGGACATCACCGTGCGAAGTTCGGGCACGCTGACTCTGTCCGGCGCCGGCATCCTCCGCGTTGTTGATGCCAACGGTTTGGAGGTGGCGAGGTTTGCCGACGAGGTCGTCGGTCTGGCGCCGGGTGAAGAGATGGGCGTGCGGCACACCTGGACGCCGCTGGCCGTCGGCTCCTATACCGTCATGTACTACGTCCTGTACGAGGGAAAGGCCTCTGAGCCGGTCGGCCTGCCGGTGGAGGTCAACGACGAGTAATCGGCGGGTCTCAGCCGTCCACTACGCTTGGCGAAGGCATCGTCAGTAGCTGATCAGTGCATGGATTCTGTGTCGCGCGAGCTTCTCCCGTCCCTTGAGGTCGGCCAGCTCGATCACAAAAGCAATGCCTACGATGTGGGCGCCGACCTTCTCGACGAGTTCGCAGGCCGCGTGCATAGTGCCGCCGGTGGCGAGCAGATCGTCGACCATCAGGACTCTTGTCCCGCGGGGGATCGCGTCGCGGTGCATTTCCAGGGTGTCCACGCCGTACTCCAGCTCGTATGTGGCGCTCTCCGTCGCGCCGGGGAGTTTGCCTTTCTTGCGGACCGGGATGAATCCTGCTCCGAGCCGCTCGGCAACCGCCGACCCGAAGATGAAGCCACGGGCCTCGACGGCCGCCACATACTGGACGCCGGTCCCGAAGAAGGGGGCGCACAAGGCGTCCACCGCGGTGGGGAAGGCCTTCGGGTCCGCCAGCAACGGCGTGATGTCTCGGAACAGAATCCCCTTCTTCGGCCAATCCGGAATCGCACGGACGTACGCTGCCAAATCGATGTGCTCTTTTGCCATAGGACCCGTCTGCCATTTACGATCTGTTATTGACGCTTTGTCATTGCGCAACATAGTATATCGCAGATCGCAAGTAGTAAATGCCAATCTTCCCGGCGGAAATGTCTCGCATTCTCCGTTTGTCTCGCTTGACGGAACCGCCAAGGAGACGGTAGGCTATGCGGCGGCCCGACTGGAAAGGCTCCCAATGCCTCTGTGGAACAACATTGCGGAACTGATGGACTACTACATCCCTCCACCGCCCACGGTCTACTGGTTTGACATCATTCGCGTGTGCAATCTCAAATGCGTTATGTGTCCCCAGTCGAAGGGACTCAAGCCCCTGCGGGAGAGGATGCCCGTCGATCTATTCCGCGGCGTGATCGACGATATCTGCGGCAACCAGCCCCTGGTCAAGCTGTACTTGTCGGGCGAGCCACTGTTCCATGAGGGACTCTTCGAGATGATCGAATACGCCGGGGGCAAGGGATGCCGGACGATGGTTCATACCAATGCGACGGCCCTCACGCAGGAGGTCGCCGAGCGGATTCTCGCGTCCTCCCTGACCTTTCTCTGCTTCTCGTTCGACGGGTGCTCGGCTGAGGTCTATGAGCGTCTGCGCCCGCCTGCCCGGTTTGAGCACGTCAAGTCGAATATCGAGCGGTACATGGCTTTGCGCCGGGACCGGGGTGGCGTCGGACCCCGCACCACGGTCGAGATCATCCGCATGGAGGAGACTGGCGATCTGCTCGACGGCTTCGAGAGCGAATGGCGGGACAAAGGAGTGGACGAGGTGCATGTCGCGGAACACACCACATGGCACGGTCTGGTGGACGACCGTGGTACCGTCAAGCGGGGCGTCTCGCCGGGGTACAAGCCCTGTGCGGCTCCCTTCTCCTACGGTTGCATCCTGGCCGACGGGACCGTCGTTCCCTGCTGTCTCGACGTCAACGGGCGGATGCCCATGGGGAATGTCGAAACCAGTCGATTCCGCGAGATCTGGGCCGGCGGCGAGTTCCGGCAGCTTCGGCTGGAGATGCTCACCGGGACCTTCGGTCCCGGCTGTATCTGCGAGCGATGTGACAATACCGCCAGGGAAAGGTGCTCCGACATATGATGATGGATGAGCTGCGCAGACTCGAACACAAGCTGGTTACTCCCATTGCGGTCAGGCTGGCCCCTTATGTCTCCGCCAATGTCGTCTCGGTCCTGTCCCTGCTGGCGGCGGCGGGCGCTGGCGCCGCGTTCTGGCTGGGCATGCCGGTCCTCGGGGCCGTCCTGATTCTGGCCAACGGCTTCCTCGATATGCTGGACGGCTGCGTCGCCAGGGCACGCGGCACCGTCGGGCCGTTCGGCTCGTTCGTCGACAAGATCATCGACAAGTACGCGGATCTGATCTTCCTGCTGGGAATGCTGCTGGGCGGACTCGCCCACCCGGTGCCTGCTGTCACGGCTATGGTCGGCATCCCGCTGGCCACCTACATCAACGCAGCGGTCGAGAGCCTGACCCAGGGCGAGGCCAAGTTCCAGGAGCGGCTCTCCCTTCGGTTCCTGCGGATCATCCTTCTCGTCGCAGGCGGGTTGTCCCGCCAGACCCGCGTCGCGGTCTGGGTCGTGGCCGCCACCGTTGTTTACGCGGTGGTCACGCGGATGATCCAGAGTCTCGTCTTCCTTCGCCGTCGTGCCAGGCAAGGCTCATCCGTCGCGAAATGACAAATCCCCGCTGTCTGACGGGCGCCAGACAGCGGGGACGGATACCCTTCACTCGAAGGATGCAGATTGGGGCCGTTCAGCCCTTGGCCTTCTCTTCGATGCCGGCCTTGATGATCTTGAGTTCCTCTTTGGGCCTGCCCTGCGGGCTGCCGACGGCCTCAAGCTTCTTGACCGTGTCCTGGCCTTCGACGACTTCGCCGAAGATGGTGTGCTTGCCGTCGAGCCAGGGGGTGGCCGCGAAGGTGATGAAGAACTGGCTGCCGTCGGTGTTTGGACCCGCGTTGGCCATGCTCAACAGGAACGGGCGGTCATGCTTGACCTTCGGGCTGAACTCGCCTGCGTATTGGTAGCCGGGACCGCCGGTGCCGGTGCCGAGCGGGCAGCCGCCCTGGGCCATGAAGTCCGGGATCACCCGGTGGAACGTCGTGCCGTTGTAGAAGCCCTGTTCCGTCAGGAACATCGTGCTCGTAACGTGCATCGGCGCGACGTCGGGCATCAGGCGGATCTTGATGTTGCCTTTGTTCGTTTCGAGGACCCAAAAGTACTCCCTGGTCGCGTCGAACTGTCTCTGCTGCGGTTTGGTCAGTTTCACTCGGGACTCATTTCCTCTGCTCTTACACCCCATTGCCAGAACGGGCAGCAGCATGCAGATCAGCAGACTAACGATTGAGACATGAATTGTTGTTCTGACTTTCATTGTCAGGGTCCACATCCGGGACCTCGTGTCATCCCTTGGCCTTCTCCTCAATGGAGGCCTTGATGATCTTCAACTCTTCTGTTGTCTTGCCGGCGGGTGTGCCTGCGGCCTCGAGCTTCTTGACCGTCTCCTGGCCCTCGACGACCTCGCCGAAGATGGTGTGTTTGCCGTCGAGGTGCGGCGTCGGCACAAACGTGATGAAGAACTGACTTCCGTCCGAATTCGGGCGCTGCGTGTTCGCCATGCTCAGCAGGTACGGGCGATCGTGCTTGACGTTCGGACTGATCTCGCTGCCGTAAGTGTAGCCGGGACCACCGCTGCCGGTGCCGAGCGGGTCACCGCCCTGCGCCATGAAGCCCGGGATCACGCGGTGAAACAGCAAGCCGTCGTAGAACCCCTTCTCCGTCAGGAACATCGTGCTGGTGACGTGCATCGGCGCCACGTCGGGCATGAACTTGATCTTGATGTTGCCTTTGTTCGTCTCCAGGACCCAGAAGTAGTCCTTGGTCGCGTCGAACTGCCTCTGCCCGGGCTTGGTCAGCTTGATCTTCCACTCGTTTTCCTTGCCGAGCTTGGCGATGGCTTCTTCCTGTTGTTTGGCCTGGAGCTTGGCCTGTTCCTCACGCTGGGCCCGCATCTGCTCCTGTTTGGCCTTCATCTTGGCTTCTTGTTCCTTTTGCCAGGGATCCATGATCTTCTTCTGCTCGTCCGCGCTGAACGCCGACGGTTTTCCGGCCAGGGCGTCTTGCAGGCCCCGAATGAACATCGCCATGTTCACCTGAATTTCCTGGGCCGTCAGGCTGCGCATGACCTGTCCGGCAATCTGCGTGCCGATGATGTAGCTGATCTTGTCCGCGTCCGTCTTGAACTCATTCGGCTCCGCGGCGGCACGGACCTGCCCCGCGGAGACTGTCACGGCCAAAACGACGAACACCCACAACATGCGAAACCGATTGCCAACGGTCATGATCGATACCTCCAAGAGTTCCAGTTCGTGATCCAAGAGACAACAAACAATTGATGCTATCCGCCGGCCAGGGGGGCGTCAAGCTCCTGCCGGTCGAAAACAGATCCAGGGGTGCATGGCCGTTCCTGGGCCTCCCGGAGAGTGACGAGACACGGACCCGACTCTGTCATTCCTGCACTGCAAAGGCGCAACATCTTGTTTTTTTAGCAAGCATTTTT
>DAOQWL010000066.1:0-31847 GCA_035342095.1 Sedimentisphaerales bacterium
GTTCGTCGGTCAGTTTCACGCGAAGATCCCGTGGAGATTCCCTGGCGAGGGCGGGACGTCCCCCTGAGGCACTCCTCCGCTGATTCGCGGCGCCCCCCCGTCGGGGGGAACTCTACCCGCGCGGGGCGGGGATGTCAAGCGCCTCTCCAGGGATCACCCCCGAGGGCGGGGGTGCCACACGGGCCACAACATCTGGCTGCGGTTCAGTTGGCTGTTCTGAAAAACGGATCGGCGGATGCTCTTGTGAGGATTGACAGTCTTGCGCCGACGGTTATGATGTTGGCCCATTGGGTGGCAAGTGGCCCAGCCGCCCCCGGCTGGGAATCGACCACCCCCGAGGGCGGGGGTGCCACTTGCCGAAGCAACCCGTCACACCGCGTGTCACATAGAAAGGATCGATGCAATGCAGATTTTCACCAAGGCGGAACGTTCCACAGGAATCGGTAGAAGCCGGCAATTCACCTGGGCAATCGGACTGGCAATCGCGTGTCTGTCCGGCGCGGCCCTCGGGCAGGTCGACGTCAATGAGACCGGGCTGCACGACGCCAACTCGGTGTACGGCATCGACGGCTCGGCCTATACGGCCCCCTGGACCAACAGTCAGTCCATCACTCTCTTCGCCTGGGGTGAAACCGATCCGAATCTGTATTATGACAATGCCGGCTTCTATGCCTACGGCATCGATTCGAACACCGCGCTGACCAACACCGGCCCGATTGCCGTCACGGGCACCGGAGGCAACGCCTACGGCATCGAGGGCTCCGCCTACGCCAACATCGGCGTCTATGGTCTCTACGGCGTCAGCGACGTGAGCAACTCCGCCGCGATCGGAGTGGACGCGACGGGAGGGGCGGCGACTGCCAGTCACTACAATGCGTTTGCAACGACCCAGGTCTATGGCATCAGCGCCGGCGGCAGCGTCACCAACAGCGGCGCGATCACCATCGAGGAAAGGGGCGGTGACGCTCGAAGCGACTACGGCGGGGCCGCCGCCTACGTGGACGTCTATGGCATCTTCGCCATGACAGACGCATCCAACAGTGGCGAGATCTCCATCACCGCCTACGGCGGCGGCGCCGGAACCGACAGCGCCGACAACACCTCCAATGCCAGCACCAACGTCTACGGCATCTACACGTATGGCGGCACGGACAATACCGCCGATCTCACGGTCCGCGCGATAGGCGGGTTCGCCGAAAGTGGCGGCGACGGCAGCCCCTACGCCAGCGCCTACGCCGGCAGTACCGCCTACGGCATCTACAGCGAGGGCGACGTGAACAATACGGGCGATCTCACCGTGATCGCCACCACGAACCAGGCCGCCACTCTGGGAAGTCCCGCCCAGGCCACGGGACGGGCCTACGGCATCCACAGTTTCGGCGACGTCCACAACGAAGGCGATATCTCCGTCATCTCGCAGAGCGGGACCGCTGAAACCAACGGCGGCAGCGCCGACACCACCTCGATCGCGTACGGTATCGAAGCGTACGGCAACGTCACCAACAGCGGCAACATCACCGTCACATCGAATGTCCCGGACGGCAGCACGCCGGCCCGGGCCTACGGCATCCGCATGTACAACGAGGGCTATCTGACCAACACAGGAATCATCCGCGCCATCGGCGACAGCGCCTATGAGCTGTTTATCGACAGCAGCGTGACGACCCTCCTCGACACCTACAACGTCACTCTCGACGGGGACCCGAACACCGCGTCGATCTACGTCGGCGGCGAGGCGATGCTGGTCCTGAACGACGCAACGCTCACGGTCACCGCGGTGGACGGGGAGACCCTGTGGAACACCGAGTACCGCCTGTTCGAGGCGAGCGGCCTGGTGTCCGGGAGTTTCGGCCAGGTACAAGCGGTGAATCCCGACGTCACTGCCACGTACTACACCCAGGGAACCGAGGGCGCCGAGGACGACACGGTGTCGTTGTCCTACGCCCCCGAGGCATCGGAAGCGCTGGCCTCGTCGGCCGTGGAAAAGCAACTGGTCTCCCATGCCGCCGATGCGATGAATCGTCACATGACCTCGATCCTGCTGGAGAGCATGCTGGAGCCGGACGTGTGGGAGGACGACGACGATTCGACCGGCGAAGCGGCCCTGGGCGGGTCGGCGTGCCAGAGGGCCTCCGGCATGTTCATCGAGCCGTATTACTCCCATATCAGCAAGGACGCCAGGCCGTTGGGCTACAACGCAGGGCAATGGGGAACCTCCACTGGCTACACGCAGTGCGTGGGCGACAGCCTGCTCGGACTGCACGTCGGCTACGGATCGTCCGACATCGACTACACCGGGACCGGCTACAGCACCAACAGCGAAGACCAGGGCATCGTCACCACCGGGTTCAGCGGCCTGACCCGCTGGAGGCCGTGGGCCCTGCGGTACGGCTTCACCACCTTCTACGGCTGGCACGACTACGAGGGTCTGACCGGACTGAACCTCGACGAGCGAGAGACCGCCTCCTACAACAGCTACGGCGGCAACGCCGCGGTTGCACTCGGACGCACCTTCCGACGGGGCATGCACGTGTTCTACCCGGAAATCGGCGCCACCTACCTCTGGACACACCGCGAGCGATACACGACGGATGCAACCGATGCGAGCTGGGACACGACGTACTCCGCCATGAACGATCACGACCTCGTGGGCGAAGCGTCGCTGTTTTGGCAGAGCCGTTTCATGTACCGCAAGATCCGCATCACGCCGTCCGCGTCCATCGGCATTCGCCAACTCCTCACGGACGGCGAAACAGAGATCTGGCAATCCGTCGTGGGCGCCGACCGCGTCCGGGTCGAATCCGACCAGGATGAGACCGCGGTGGCCTTGGCGGGTTCCCTCGTCCTCCGCAGATCGCGAAGCACGCTGACGCTCGCCTACGACGGCGAATACTCGTCGGACGTGCAGCGACACGACGTCTGGATGCGATTCAAGTGGCTGTTCTAGGAGCCCTGGCCGCCGGGGCCTGAGACAGCCGCCAGACGGGACGCGACGTAGTCGAGAATCTTCCGTCGGACGCGTTGCATCTCGTCGCTGTCCGGCAGATCGCCGAAAAGCTGTTCAAGCCAACCGCCGGCCTGGAGTCTCTCCAGGCCGGCGGTGAAGTTTATGTCGTAGACCCAGCCGATCTGACAGAGTCTCATGTCGTTGAGCGTGCGGAGGCTCGCATGTTCGACGAGTCGGCCGGCGAGGACCGCGTCCACCACTTCCGGCGTGACCCGCGGCTCATCGGGCAACTCGACCTCGAACGAGAGTCCGGGGGCGTTCTCCCTGTAGCGCCGGTAGATATCGGTCATGATCCGGTAGATGTCGAGCTTGTCGGCATCGCGGATCAGCTTCAGGAACAACAGTGTCGGACCGTCGAGGCCGGCGGGGATCATCCTGGAACTGTGAAGGGCGACCGCCGTCTCGATCCAGAGACGCTCCTCGGACGCCAGGGCATCCAGAACACCCTCCTGGTGCAGGACCTCGATCGCAAGGCGGGCATGACTGACGCTTCGCAGATCGCTGTACGTGCGATACCTGACGAACTGGGGGAATCGACCGACATCATGGAGCAAGGCAACCGTTTCGGCAATCCGCGTCTGATCGTCGTCGAGGGCTAGCCGCCCGGCCAGGTAGACGATCTCCTCGCGCACCCGCCGGGTGTGTTCCTGCTTGAGTCGCAGGTGCCTGTTCACGTATTCGTCCCCGCCGAAAAAGCGGTCCGCGTATTCGTCAAACCAGCGTTCGAGCTCGGCCAACCGGCAAGGCTCCATACGTCCTGCATCTCCACACGACCCATCGGCCGCAAAGGGAAAAAGGCAGGTCGGGCCTACTTTGAGGGGAAAAATCTCTTGGCTCGATTTTTCCCCTCAAACCCCGGCCGCGCGTCGAGCGCTTCGTCGCTTCCATTCTTCAACGAAATCGAACCGCAAGATTTCGTTGAAGAATACAGGCCCGACCTGCCTTTTTCCCGAAGGGGCCGATCATCATACCACCTCCACGCACGTCCCGCCAGCGAATCGCGGAAAAATCGCTCAGCCGCTTCCATCCCGGGAAAAGCCCGGTATAATCCAGTGTTCGTATGGGAGTCACGTCTCGTGGTCTGGTTGCAAGGAGTATGAGGATATGCCCACGGCGAAGGACATCGTTGTTCGCAAGCCAACCCCGGAGGAGCTCAAGCGGTGCAAGAACTGGCCAATCTGGGCGTGTGAACCGAGCACGTTCGACTGGTCCTACACGGAGAAGGAAACCTGTTTGATCCTGGAAGGAGCGGTCACTGTCTCGGACGGCAAGGATTCCGTCAGCTTCGGGCCGGGGGACCTGGTGATCTTCCCCCAGGACCTGGACTGCGTCTGGAGCGTCGAGAAGTCCGTCCGCAAGCACTACAACTTCGGATGAGAAGACACGGGACCCGCACGGCAGCTATGCGGTGAACTCGTCAGGCTGGAAGTCCAGTCGGCGACCCGCCTCGATGGCCTCGTTGACTTTGAGCACGGTCACCGCGGCTGCGTAGCCGACCTCGGCCGGGCAGTTGAGCTTGGCCTTGCCCCGGATGGCGTCGAAGAAGTTCTCCAGATGCGGCTGGTGAATCGGCTTGTGCAGTTCGACCGCAAGCTCAAGGGTCGGCGTATTGCCCGCCGCATTGAGACTGTCCGACACCGTGAGGGTCTTCGCCAGCTCTTCGACGCTCATTCGCTCGACGAGCTTCATCCATTCCGGCTGGGCGGTCAAGTCGCCGTTCCGGATGCACTGGGCCCACGCGGTCGCTGGCATGTCCGACGGCTCCGGATACAGTCGCGTGCGGTCCACCCGCTCCGAGAGGACGAGCGTGCCACGGTCGCCCATGAACTTCTCGAAGTACCCCTGATTGCCGTTGGCGCTGAGCGTCTGATAAAAGGCAGTGACAGGGCCCTGGGACGTGTCGTACTCGTAGACCGCCATGACCGTGTCGTACCACTCGTGGGTGCCCTTGTCGTAGTAGTTGAGCCGGCCGCTGGCGAGCACGGACTTCGGCCGGGCATCGAGATACCAGTTGAAAACGTCGATCTGATGGGCGCCGAGATCGACGATGGGACCCCCGCCCAGGCCTCTGCGCCACCGCCAGTTTCGCAACTCGTGCATGGACGCATAGCCATAGCGATTCAGAGTCGCGATGTCGATCTCCTTGCCTTTCGGGCAGCCGAACGGAACCTGGACCGCGCGATTCCACTGGCCGTTGACCGCAGTGATCCGCCCGAACAGATCCGCCCCGCGCAGGAGTCTCTCGCGACACAGGAGATACCGCGGATTGCTCCGTCGCTGGTGACCGATCTGGAGGAGTTTTCCCGTCCTGCGAGCGGCCTCGACCATCCGACGGGCTCCCGCCAGCGTGTTGGACATGGATTTCTCGCAGTAGACGTGCAGACCCGCGTCGAGACAGGCGACCGTGTGCCTGTCGTGCCAGAAGTCCGGCGTGGCGACGATCGCGGCGTGAAGGCCCTTCTCCCTGGCCAGCATGTCCCCACAGTCAATGTACGGCGTGCCCGGATGGCCATATCGCTGCAGCAGGCGGGACGCACGCGGCAGGTTGTACGCTTCCCAAATGTCGCAGACCGCCTGGAATCTCACGCCGGGGATCTTCAGACAGGCGGCCAACAGGACGCTGCCCTGCTCCCCTGCACCGATCAGCGCCACGTTGATCGGCTCGACCGGCTCGCCTCCTCCGGCGGCACCGAATCCGACCGAGGGAAACGCGATCGATGCACCCGCCCCCGCCGCCGATTTGAGAAACCCCCGCCGACCCAGCCTCATCCGATCCCCGTTCGCGATCATGGCATGCTCCTTCCGGGCGCAGAGGTACCCGCGCCCTTTCCCAAGACGGACTCTGTCCGCACAATCTCTGATGAGTTTTGACGGACAAGTTCGGTAGCGTGTACCACTGCTTTGGCAGACTTCGTGCGCCTGGTTCGGAGTTCCTTCAGCCGACAGGAATGTGGCCCAGCCGCCCCCGGCTGGGATCACCCCCGAGGGCGGGGGTGCCGCACGGCCACACGGTTCGATTGCCGATCTTGTTCGTCACAATTCATTAGGAGCTCCCCGACCGGAACGAGCAGGCGTGTCACGCTGCCTTGTTGTTCCGCGAATGGAATTGCGCAGACAAGTGATGCGTTACATGCAGCACGAATGGGATTGTGCGCACAAAGCCCTGGAGCGCGTCACATCCCGCAGTTCGCGACAGTTCAGAACACGATAGCCGCGTAGCCCACGCTGTCGTGGTGGGCGGACCCCGTCTGGCGGAGCAGGACCTCGTTGCTGTTCGTGTGGGCGAGCAGGACGCCCTGGGCGGCGCCGAGTTTCCTGGCGGCGACGACGACCGCGGCGGCGGCGCCCGGGCCACAGGCGTTCCCGTTCTCGATGGCGTCCGCGAGCAGCTGCTCGGGCTCCAGAGCGGTAGCCAACTCGATGAACTGCCGGTCGTTGACGCCGCTGGCCCAGCCCAGGGCGTCGGCGCCGATCCCCATCGGGGTGAAGCCGTACCGCGGGCCGTAGTGCGTCAGATCCGTCGAGGCAATACAGACGATCCCGGCTGTCGGGTCCGCCGCCAGGTCGGCCGCGGCGTCGCCCAGCGCCAACGACGACTCGTTCGCCGGCACGATGATCGGGAGAATGGCCGCCTCCGGAAACAGGTGCTGGATGAAGGGAACCTGCACTTCGATGCTGTGCTCGCGCCGGTGGGCGGAAGCGCCGGCAACGGCCGTTCCACTCCGGACCAGGGAACTGCGGAGCGAATCGTCGATCCGCACCTGGCCCAGGGGCGTTTCCCACGCGTCGCTCGCATCGACGACGGGACCGGCGCCGAAGTACCCGTGGGCGGCGCCGAAGATCACGAACGTGCGGACCGTCGCCCGCTGCCTCTTCACCGCACCCAGGACCATGGCCGCCAGCGACCCGCTGAACGTCCAGCCCGCGTGGGGGACGATGCCCGCCACCAGCGGGTCGGGCAACGAATCGCTCCACGCACACGACGCCAGGCACTCGGCGATCTCGTCCAGACACTCCTGCCGGTCGGACGGGTAGAACTGACCGGCCACAACGGGTTTGCGAAGCTCCATGACGGCCCCCTTCGGGATTTACTATTCGCGACCGATCTTCTATGATGGCGCGTGCGAGTTGTGAATCGCAGGGTCAACTCACGATACCCGGTCTTGACTCGTCAATCGTAAATCGTAAACCGCAAATAGCAAATAGGAAATGGGAGACACGATGGCATCGCACAAGAGTGCGTCGGTCGCAGTGGTCATGGGCTCGGACAGCGATCTGGGCGTCATGCAGATCTGCGTGGACCAGCTTCGGGAATTCGGGGTGCAGACAACGGTGCGGATCCTCTCGGCGCATCGCACGCCGCAAGCGGCCGCCGAATTCGCCCAGAACGCCCAGGCCGGCGGAATCCAGGTCATCATCGCCGCCGCGGGCATGGCCGCCCACCTCGCGGGCGCCATGGCCGCCTGGACCGTCTTGCCCGTCATCGGCGTGCCCCTGGCCGCCGAGGGGGGACCTGCGGGACTCGATGCCCTGCTCAGCACGGTCCAGATGCCTCCCGGCGTGCCCGTCGCCACCGTCGCCATCGGAAAGGCCGGAGCCAGGAACGCCGCCATCCTCGCAATCCAGATCCTCGCAATCGCTGATCCTGCCCTTCGCGAAAAACTCCACCTGTTCAAGAAAACCCAGGAGCAAAAAGTCCGCGAAAAGGACAACGCACTCCCCTGAACCGACAGGCAACTACGACCTTGGACGCCACCGGGCTCGTTCCGACAACCAGCCGGAATTCCCGGCCGGACGCAACGCCAATACCAAGCCCAGAAGGACCAGTCCTCCCGCCGCCGGCGCGGGAACCTCAACGGGGGACTCAGGCAGGGTCGCCGTGATGATGACCTTGAAGCAATCCAGGCAGCCGATGTCGTTGTAGTATGCGTCGTACACCCGGAGACTCCATGGGCCGAAGGCATCGAGGCCGTCGAAGGCCGCGAGGGTTTCGATGGGTCGGTAGGAGCCAGCAAAGGGCGGTTTCCCCTCCTCGATTGCGGCGTCGGCTTCATCATCGAACGTGGTGGCGATGTAGTCTTGGCCCTCGTAGTAGCCTGCGAGGGGGTCGCTGACCGCGAGGGTCAGACAGGTCCCATCGGGCCCACGGAGGAGCAAGTGCAGATCGAAGACGGAGGTGTGTCGGATGCTGACGAAGAGATCGAGGTCGCAGATAAGGATGTGATCGGGGACGATGACGACCGCGTCCTGCATCCATCCCTTCGTGGCGCCGGGGTCGGCGGGAATCGGCTGGCAGAAGCTCCCGCCGTAGACGTACACGACGCTCGTGCCGCCTCCCAGGGCAGCGCGAGACAGGATCGACAGAACGGCCGCCACGACGACAGGAAGACCCACGTACGTTTTCACCCTCACTCCTCCAATCCTCACGGTCCAACGGCCCCCACGAACATTGTCTCGATCCGGGAATAGTAACGGATGGCAATCTGGAATGTCAAGAGGAAAAGGGGGGATTCTTCGTCAGCGGGGTCCTGGAAGGGAGACGCCCTCCGGCCCGAGGGGCCAGGGCGCGCGCCATGGTCCCTCGGGATGGGAGGGCGTTTGTTCCGCCCGAGGTCGGGCGGGTCATTGCGTACACATGCCGTGCGGGCCGGCAGGTCGCGTGGCGGGACTTTCTCTACCGCCAGCAGGTCGGGGGAGCCGGCGTGGCCGCCTGCTGATTCTGCGTGAGGCCGACCGAGATCGAGTTGGTCACCGTCGGGTCCTCGACGACTCCGCCCACGATGCTGGCGTACTCGCTGACGCCGACGAACTGGGACTGCGTGCCCGTCGCGGTGGGCGAGGCCAGGGTCTGCATCTGGCCGCCGGAGAAGGTCTGCGACGCGGTGGTCGCGCCGGACCCCCAGGGCGTGACGATGCTCGTCGAGAAACCGACGCCCATCTGCTGGCCCTGGGACGTGCCGACCGGTCCCCACGAGCCGGCGCTCTGCTGCTGGCCGCCGGCGATATCGGCGTTCTGCCCGACGCAGGTGGGGGCGCCGCCGCTGATGGTGGCGTTCTGCGTGAAGAGGCCGCCTTCCCTTTGCACACCCCAGGCGGTGTTCCATCCCCAGCCGGTGTGGACAGTCTGCTGGTGGCCGAACGACGCCTGATGGCCGCCTTCGACGCTGCCGACGCCGCCGGGCCAGGTGAGGAAATTGGCGGCGCCGATACTGAATCCTTGTTCCTGGCCGACGAACGCCGTCGCGCAGCAGGCCAGCGCCAACACGATCGATACCACGGGTATCCCTTGTCTGTGCATGAGCACCTCCTTGTCTGGACTGATCCCTCGTTGCAGTGGAGAGGGTCGGAGACCGACACGCCGGACGCCGATCCGCTCTCGACAATTCTCCTGGTTGGCGGCGCAACACCCCCTTTCTCCCCGCGCCGGAGACGACCTGCGCCTGCCCTGCGACGGTCACCGCCCTTGGCGAGGCCTATCGCAAGGTCACGAACATCACGTTTCGTCCGTCCTGGAGTCCGGCCTTGGCGAGCAATTCGCGACGGACCTTGATTCCGGGTCTTTGGTTCTCACTGCGGGAGGTCGCTGTCACGGTCCCAGGCAGGTCCTGCGCGACCTGGGCCGGCGGCTCGACAGAGCACACAGACGCAGGCTCCGCCTGGACCGGCGCCTGCGGCGTAATGGCCGGCGGCGCCTGGTCGTACCGCTCCGCTCCCTGCGACTGGGGAGGCGGCAACACCTGCCCCTCGGGAGTCACCCGCTGTGGCTCGGGCTGAGGCGCCAACGGCGCCTCGACGGCCCGCGGCGTTTGCACGGACGAACGCTCGACAGGGATCGACATGGGCGACGACGCGGCACGCGAGAGAGGCGCAGGCGGACGAACCGTCGGCGCCATCCCGACTTCCTGCGATACCACCTGCGGCCTGGCCCGGATGCGTTCGTAGAGCGACTCGGGAATCCGTCGGCGATCCACCTTGCCGGGCGAGAAGCGGTAGGCGTCGCCGCTGAGGACGGCCTTGCCCTTGCCTTCCGTGATGCCGGTGGCCTTGGCCCCCAGCAGCGAGAGGGAGTAGTTCGCCTGGCTGTAGCCGGCAGCAGCCGAGGGGAACGTGTAATTCGAGCCGATCGTGACGCCTTTCATGCCGCCGGAGATCAACAGGATGTCCGCGTCCCAGAGCAGCGCCTCGGCGACCGCGGCCTTGTACGCATGATCCCAGTTTCGCTCCACATCCGCATCGACGCTCACCTTCCCCACGTAGGCGTACCCTTCCTCCTGCAGGAGCGAGACATCGACGTTGGAGTCGATGAAGACCAACAGCGGCTTGCCCTCAGGCCGGCGGTCCCGCGTGATCGAGTTGGCGATCTCCAAGCCGCGACCGTGGTGATACCGGTTCGGCGCGTCGAAGAGAGCAACTGCGGCGCAGTTGAGCACGCCGCCGACGACCTCGACCAGGCCCTTGTAGGGAAGGGCCTTCAGAACGCCGCGCAGCTCGCGCATGTCCTCGGCGCTCTCGGGATCGAACGTCGTCTCGTAGACCGCGTCGTTGGCCGACGGGCTGTTGGGGAAATAGGCCTTGACGGTGCCCCAGCCGCCGTGGTTCCAGTAGGGCAGATACGGCGGGAACGAGGTCAGCGGCGACGTCCGGCTCTCGTAGTTCGAGATCGACGTGCTGTCGATATCGACCTGCGAGTTCGACGTGGACGCGTTGTCGTTCCAGCTCGATCCTCCTTCCGCGATCGTCGTATTCGAGAGGTTCTGACTCTGACTGGTGCCGATCTGATTGACCACGTCCACCGTCGTCCCTGAGGGACTGCCGCCCTCCCCCTGCAGCGCCGTGGTCAGCGCCAACATGGGAATCAGCACGATCCATACCTTTTTCATCTCTTTCTCCTTCTGAAACTCCGTTTTCTTTCGGGCCCCTCCTCCGCCACGCCATCCGGGCGTGGGCGCCGAGAGCAGAGTCCCCGTTCATTCCTGTGCTGGATGCCCGTGGTCGGACCGAGAAAGCAGTCCTCCTCCCGGTGGGTGCAACGTCATGTGTGGGAACACGCGGTCCCCTTCAAACGCCACGACCCGGCGCCCAGGGCGCAAAGAGATGACGCTGTGTCGAAGTGCTGGAGCCGGCCCACGCGATCGCGCCGGCTCGACCCAAGTGAGAGCCAATTTCGGAATGCACCCCACTCCCCCGACTCCTCCAGTCGGCAGAACACCCGCCCCCTGTTGCGAAGCGGAAGCGACAGACTGCGTCACTATCACGCACATAGCATCCTTGCCCGGTCACCTTGCCACCCCGCATCGCATATGAACTACCAGTGGCAAACCGAGATTCCTGTGTCACCCTATCGTTATAGGACGACCATGTCAACCCTATAGTGCCCCTTTCGGACTCCTTTCTAACCACAAAAATGCCGTGTACGCCAACATTTTTCCAGACAGAGAATCACCCAGACATCCCAACTTCACCATCTTGACACCAGGTGGTGCCCTCCTCGTTGCCGAAGCATTGACCGGCTTCGTTTCGCCCTTGGCAGATGCGCTGCAAAGCGATGCTGGGAGGAGACCCTCGCCGGGTCTGAATCATCACCACCCGGCGCACGGCGGGGACTACTTCACCTCGAGCACGGAATTGTAGTC
Source organism: Sedimentisphaerales bacterium (assembly GCA_035342095.1). GTDB lineage: Bacteria > Planctomycetota > Phycisphaerae > Sedimentisphaerales > Anaerobacaceae > PLanc-01. Next base: position 11,641 of record DAOQWL010000066.1, read on the forward strand.
GCCGTAGGGGTTCATCTCGGAACGCTCATTGTACGGGTCCTGCTGCCACTGGCCGTCCACGACCAGGCGATAGCGGTAGATGCCGTTGGGCAGTTTCACTTTGGCCTGCCAGACGCCGCTGTCGCCGACTCGCTGCATGGGCGTGCCGGCCGGTTGCCAGTTGTTGAAGTCGCCCGCGATTTGCACGTTCTGGGCGCGGGGGTAGAGCGTCACGAAGACCACTGCGTCCTGAATCTGGCTGACGCCGTAGTAGTTGGCGAGCTTCGTGTCGATCTTTGCGGCAGGTTCGACCTTGGGCTCCGCGGCGACGACGCTGACGGTCGCGGACGCCGGCTGCGGAGCCGGGATCGGCTCGGGATCCACGATGACCTGCGTAGCGGCCACCGGCTCCGGCTGCCTGGCCGGCGTCGCCATGACCGAGGGCTTCGCGGATTTCAACAGATCGTTGGCGCTGGCGCCGATCGCTTCGAGCTGATCGGCCAGCGAATCCACGAGCCGCTTGCTCTTGACCTGCGGCCGCTCCTCGCTCCCGACGACCTCCTGGGCCAGCATCCGGAAATCCTGCTGCCCTTTGCTCGCGGGATCATACTCGTTGATCGGCTGTCCGAAGCTGGAAGCCTCCTTGATTCGCGTGTTGAAGTTCACGACCGTCTTGAACATGCGGTCGCCGAAGTGGGACCGCAGTTCCGCGAGGATCTCCCTCGCCATCTTCGTGCGAATGTCGTACATGCTCGCGAGAACGCGGACGGAAACGTGCTGCTGGCATCGCTTGCACAGAATGCCCAGCGTCTCCAACTGCTTGCTCAGGCCGTGCAGCGCGAAGTAGCCCGTCTCCACCGGCACCAGCACGTCGGTGGCCGCACGCAGGGCGTTGAACGTCAGCAGGCTCACCGCCGGCGGGCAATCCACCACCGCGAAGTCGTACTCGTTCTTGACCTCGTCCAGCACGGTCTTCAAGCAGGTCTCGCGCTCGGCGATTCCCGCCATCTGCTGCTCGAACGCCGACAGATCGATGCTGGCGGGCGCCAGTTCCAGGTTCTCGCCGATCTGCCAGAGGATTTCGGTCAGGCGAATCGGCTCGTTGCGACTGCGGCTGATGAGAACGTCGTAGATGCTCTGTTCGATCTGCTCTTCCGGCACGGCCAGCCCGACGGCGCAGTGGGACTGGGGATCCATGTCCACCAGCAGGACCTTCTTGCCGAGTTCGGCCAGGGCGCTGGCCAGGTTGATCGATACGGTCGTTTTCCCACATCCCCCCTTTTGGTTGACGATTGCCACTGTTCTCATAGTACTCTCCGCGAACGAGCCTTCCATTGCACCGGTTCCTGGGCCGGATCTCTTTGTCACGGGTCCTCGACGCGATCCATCGCGTCAGGGAGCCCCCGCCGGACTGGAAAAACCTGCTTTTCAGCACTGACAGTCCGCTAAATACCTACCATGAGCTTTTTCGGCACACCCGTCCGGAAAACTTTACCCTTTTATGGGACGGCCCCATAAAAAGACCTACAAGGTAGAAAAACCACCCGGCTTATCGGCACAAAACCCGCTCACGGCGGCCCGGAGATTATACAGAATTCCGCCCGCCAGGATACTGGAAAAAGTCCCCGCCCCGTCGCGACGAGAGAATGGGCAGGATGGCGAGCAAGGAGAGAGCATCTGGCAGTCGTTATATTATCGGACTGCATTTCCCTCGACGAAGGGTTTGTGCCACACAGGCGCAGCTCGCTATTCCTTCAACAGGCAATCCGGGCGCGGGCAAAGGCCGGTCGAAGCAGGCAGGCTCTTCGCGACTCGCAGAAGAGGATTGGGGGATGCCGGTGCGTCTCGACGACGCCGGGCATCCCCCGAACGCAACGTTGCGTTGTTCATCTACCGTCACAGATGGGGACGGCCGAGCCGGTCGGCCCTGCCGTCGGTGCTGCGGTCACTCCATTCACGGCGCGACGTAGATCGTTCCCGTCCGACCGACGAGACCCGCCACTTCCGCCTCGGACAGGGCGCGGTTGTAGAGACGGACATCGTCGATCTGGCCGTGCATGTACTCCGTGCCGGAACAATTGCCGAGACGGAGTTCCTGACCGGACTTCATGAACAGCGGCGTTCCCGTGAAGGTCGCGGTCGCACCCAGCGCGCCGTTCAGGTACACCGAGGCGCTTTGAGTGGCGTTGTCGATCACATAGGCGATGTGGTGCCAGACGCCTGTTTCGATCACGCCGCCCCGGGCCTGACTGATATCCACCGAGGTGTTCAACCAGATGGAACCGTCGCCGATGTCCCCATGGATCCGGGTGGCTTCGACTTTCATGTCGAACGTGTTGTCGCTGTTGAAGCGGGTTCCGAGAATCCCGCGAAGCGCCGACGTGTCGGCGACATTGACCCAGGCGGCCGCCGTGAAGCTGTTCATCGCCAGATCGGCCGCGTAGGCCACCGTGACATACTGCCCATCGGCGGTCATGTTGAGGGCCTGCCCGACTTTGCCGGCTACGAAGCCCGGCGAACCGACAGCGGTGCCGTGATGGCTGCCGGCGGAGTCCTTGGCGTCGCCGTCGAACTTGTACCAGGCAACCAGGCCCGTCGTGCCCGGATCGGCCGGCGTGACTGTCGCACTGACCGTCGGGTACAGGCCAATCTCATCGAAGAGCAGGTTGCCCTTGGAGCCCGAGCCTTCGACGCCAATCGCCAGCTTCGTGACTTTCTTCAGGTTCACGCCTGTGGAGGCCAGATCGATCGTCCAGGGCTGCCAGACTCCGATCATCAGGTTGGCCGGCGCGCCGCCGTACGGCACCTTCGTGCCGTTGATCTTGACATAGAGCTGGCCCGCGCCGGTGTTGGCTGCGTTGCCGAAGAAGTACAGCGCGAGCGTCCTGACGCCATGCTCCGTCCAATTCTGGGCGTCGAATGCCATCTCGGCCTCGGAGTAGCTGGCGCCGGTGTTGTCGTAGCTGAACGGCATGGACTGACTTCCCCCGAGGACGATCGTCTTCTGGGCGAACGGGGCGTCGGTATAGCCGACCACCGAGCCGTTCGCGGCTTCCTCGAACCCGTCGAGCCAGATCTGGAAGATGGCGGTGCCGGCGTCCATGTCGTCGTTGTAGCTCTCGAAGTCATCGACGGTAACGTACTGCTCGGTGGTGAAACTCCAGACGTCGCCGGCATAGGTCCCGTCGTCGCCGACTTCGTCCACCCTCCAGTAATACGTCGTCGCCAGAGTCAGCAGGGAATCAGGCGTATAGCTGTGGTCAGTCTTTGTCACGGCGGAGATACTTCCCTCGGCCACCGTGCTGCTGTCCGTGCCGAAGTAGATCGCGTGGGAAGCAGCCTTCCGCCCGGGACGCCATTCGAGAGAGGCATTCACGCTGACGCCCGTCTCGCCATCCGCGGGCGCCGGCTCGCGGGCCTGCACCGGGACATGGAAGAACCGGACCTCGCTCAGACCCGTCTGGGGCATGAAGCCGCCCCAGTTGGTGCTGATGGTCAGCTTGACGTACTTGGCGACGACGCCACCGAGATCGACGAGGGTGTTCGCCGTGTAGGTGTCCGCGCTGGTGGCCTGGTTGAACTGCGGAACCCCGTCCAACTGCACCCACGTCTGCCCATCGGTCGCGTACTCGATGGCGACGTCCTTGGCCCCGTACCCCAACGCATATTCCATCACGTAGTTGGAGTTCCACACCCACAGCTCATACAGCGTGTATTCCCGGTCGAACGTGTACTGGATCCAGGCCGGCAGGGAATCCTTGGGAGTCAGCCACATCTGAGTCAGATCGGTGGAATGCTGGTCACCCACGAGTCCGGATTCGTTGATCGTGTTCACCGGTCCCGCGCCCGTCGCGGCACTCGATGCGGTAGCCGCTATCGGCTTCACCGGATAGGCGTATGGCTCGACGGTGAAGCTCCAGACATTCCCTTTGAAGAGGGTGTAATCGGGGGCGCCGTTAACCTCATCAACTCTCCAGTAGTAGACTTGGCCATATTCGAGCGCCGCCTCCACCTGGTACTGGGCGGTCGTCAGGTCTTTGCCAACCAGGACGCCCATCGGGTTGTCGCGACTGGCGCCGTCCACGTCTGCGAAGTTCGTCCCCAGATACACATCGTGCTTGGCGGCAAACTCCCCTGCGGCCCAACTCAACTCGATGTCAAACAACACATCGGTTGCCCCGTCTGCGGGAACGGGTTCGCCGGCCAGCTCCGCATCGGGTCCCTTGCCGGCCATGGCGCGCAGGACCTCAGCCACGGTCAGCGCTCGTGTGTAGATCCGCACGTCGCTCAACATTCCTGCCCAATTCTCGCCTGCGTTGTTCTCGTTGTCACCGCCGAAGAACAGAGGCATAGGATAATTCAGGGCCTGTGTGATCACGCGAGAGGCAGCTTCAACACCGTTGCGGAAATACGTAAGTTGGGCGCCGGTCTTCACGACAACGTGGTGAAGCCACACGTCATTGGGGATGTCGTCATAGTCCAGGTTGTCGGTGCCCACGGCGTTCTGGTGCCACTCGAGTTTGGTCGGGGTGAATTTGATGAACTGCCGGGGAGAGAAGTCGGCCGCATTCGCGTTCATTCGATTGCCGACAATAATGTCGTTCTCCCCATTTCCCGCCTGTTGTTTGGCCCAGAAGACCCAGGTGAAGTCGTTTGTTAAGGTCATCTGTGGAATCTGCCCGGCGCGCACGTAGGCGCCGCTGGCCGTGCCGTTGAAACTGATGACGGTGCCCCGTTGGGAATCGTTCAGCCAGACTGATCCTCCCGGACCCAGGCCGGCGGTCGGTCCCACGATGGTCCCGTGATTGCCATTGCCGGAGGAGTCGGTAGCGACGTCCCCGGAGCCGTCGTCCAGTTTCCACCATCCGATCAGTGCCGGGTCCCCGGCGTGCGCCAGGGGACTGGCGATCAGGCTCGCCACGAAAACACACAGTGTCCATGCAACCAGTCTCTTGCCCATGATCGTCCTCCTTCATAACATGCCGTACATCCACACCACTACGTTGCGACGCTACGTCTGAATGCGAAGAACACCCGTTGCCCTGCTGCTACGACGGCAATGGGGAGAAAGATGCTCTACTGGGTGACTGTGTTTACGGTTGTACCAACTCCTCCCGAGAACTGAGCGCGGCGCTCAAAGGTCCGACAATATCGCTCATTCCAAAGCACACTGTGCATTTTACGATATACCATTGTGCGGAATCAAGCAGAATCCACGCGCCGTCGCTAGACTCATACTCTATCGGCCTTCAGGAATTCTCCCTTGAGCATCACAGCGGAGACGCCGAGCCAAACGGAGCCCGGCGTCCAGGCAACCGACACCAGGTCGCCAAGTCGGACGCCTGCCCCCACCTCACGGCCGGTAGAGGTTCTCGACGACGCGGGGGTCTTCCTGTGCGCTCGGGTTCAGGAACAGGACCGGGTCGGCGACGAGAGCTTCGGCCAGGTCCTGAGCCGAACCTGCGGCGTCGGGCCGCCAGACGAGGTCGAACTGGAACTCCATGATCCCGTGCTCGTCCGCGACGAAGTTCGTGTACCAGAAGTTGTTGAAGACCATGGCCAGCAGGCGGTGTGCATCCTCCGGCGGCTCCTGGCGGAGGGCCAGCGTGGGCGAGGAGCCCAAGGTCATCAGGGGCGCATCCCGGCTGACCCACAGCCACCGGCCCTCGGCCGTCACGTAGTCGGCCCAGCCGTCGAAGGCAAAATAGTCCCGGCACGTGCCGGCCAGTTGGTCGGTAAACGGGGTGAACGGCTCGCCTCCGCTGCTCAGTCGCGGCAGGACATCACCCACGGGCAACGGAAACGCAACGTAGAAGATCTCCGGCGCCGCGGACGAAAGACGATTGATCCGCATCGTGAACCGGGCCTGCGGCCGGCGTTTCCACACCTCGACGACGCGCGTCCCCCATGCCAGACGCGGGTGCTGCAAAGCCTGTGTATAGGTCAGCGTGTGAGGAGTCTCGCGGACTGTCGCACGCCCCTCGGGCACGGCGGTCACCTCTTCGAGCGATTCCCGGCGCATCTGCTCGCGGGCCTCGCCCCGACAGCCCCGGATGTCGGCCAGGACGTGACGCGGCGCGAAGCCGTGGACCTTCACCGCAAGAAGACCGCCACAGCCTTCGAGGAACAGCGGCTGCTTCATGCCCTGCCAGACCGCCGCAGTGGGCCAGCCTGTCGCGTCGGTTTTGACTTCGGGTGCGATGTCACTGGGGACACGGTCGGCCTCGATTCGCTCCGTGCTCAATCGCAGACGCTGTACCGTGTTGCCTTCAAGCTGCTCCACCCAGAACCGGGCGATCTTGTTCGGCACATTGTCGGAGAACGTCGCGGAGATGTCCTCGCGACTGAGGTCCTCGGGCTTGCGAGGCCGACCCCAGGGCTCGATTCCCGGCTCGAAGTAGAGCTTCATCTTCTCGCCCGTTTGCGGATTCTCGACCGTCTGGTAGTCGTCCCGCAGGCATGTCGCGATCATCGGCACCCACCCGCTGAACGGCGCAGGCGTCGGGTTCGCGAGGAACAAACCCTCCCCCTCGCCCACGAACTTCGTGCGGGCCCGCTGCGACAGGAGCCACTCGGCCTTCGCCATCGGACGGTAGGCCAGGATGCTCTTCTCGACGAACTGCCCCTGCGTGTCGAGACTGTAGGGTTTCGCCACGCTCAGGCTCGAGCCCCAGGTGTGCTCGTCGAACAGGCACAGGTCGCGGTACAGGTCGTCCATCGTCCGGCGGGTGCTTTCATCGACCGGCCCCCACAAAGGCGACTCGACCGCGGCGAGGAACCGCTTTGCCGCCCGGCTGGCCGCCACCTCGCGAGGAGCCGACCCGGTCCCGTTCGCCCACCAGTCGGTCCATTCGCCCGCGTACTCCGGCGCGGTCGCACCCATGACCTTCTCCATTCGCTGCATCGCGTCGGCCGCGGTAGTCAGCCGCAATCGCGGCTCGAGTCCCAGGCGGTTCCAGGTCGCGACGAAATCCGCCAGCGGCGCAAATGGCGGGTCGTTGTCGAAACGCCACTGGCTCGTGATCGAGATCGTCAGCACCTCGTGTCGATAGCCCGATCTCTCCAGGCTCCGGACCCGCTCAACACACTGGCGATGCGCCCTGCGGACCGATTCCTCATCGCTGTTGAGCATGTCCCCCGCACGAGGCGGGCGGTACCGCGTGTCGGCCGCCCGAGGCACCGGGCCGCGACGCCATTCACCGGGCTCGAAGAAGTCGAAGCCCGAGCCATAGCCGATATTGAGCCAGACGAACATCCGCCGGCCGTCGGGCATCTTCCACCAGAACGCGGACGGTCGCGGAAACGGCACCCCCCCGCTGTCCTCGTTGATCCCGGTGAACAGGTATCGCACGCCGCGATCGAGCAGCGCCAGGGCGCCGGCGCGGGGCATCCCGTTGACGTCGTTCTGGATCGCAACCTGGGGATTCACCTTCTGCCAGAGGTTCTCAGGCAACCAATGGAGCATGGTTCGCCACTGGGCGGCATTCATAAACGGCGTGTTGTTGCAGGCCAGCGCACTGACCTCCAACTGGCCGGCGCGGACCGCCTTGAGGAACTGCTTGCGCCGCGCAGGCGTCGCCGACTGCCACCAGTCGTTGACCGGCATCGTCGCCTCCGCAGTCCAGAAGAACCGCCTGTCCGCCGGGCCTTTCATCGAGTCCAGGATCGTGTCCACCGCGATGTCGAGGTAACGACAGTACAACTCCCGGCAGACCGACGGGCTATCCGTGAAACCCACGTCCGTGTGCGAGAAATGCACGATATCGATCTCCTTGACGACCCCAGCGGGATCGGTCCCAGCCAGGGACGCAGCCTGGAACCATAGACCCGTCACCAAGGAGAGAGCGAGTTTTCGAAGGCAGCGATCGATCCGTGTCGTTGGCATGCGGCGATTCTCCTGGACTTCATCAGCGGGCAATTCGAGCGAGCGCTCCGCCGCCGGGCGGGAGCGTCAGGTCAAGCGCACCATTCTTCTTCGTGCCGGTCCATCGAGTGGCTGTGGCGTCGAAGAGTTCGAGCCGGCCCGGTCCGACGAGCGACGTACTGACTCCGGCGGAGTAATCCAGGTTCACCACGACGACATGGGTCGGTTTCTCCGTCGTCCCGAAGAGGCCGAGCAGGAAGCCTCGCGCCGGGGCGGACGACCGGGCGGAATCGACGCGGAAGGCCGCATCGGCCGGCAGTGGCTCGCAGCCCATCTCGCGCATCGAGGTGTGATACACGCCCAGCGACCGCAGCGGCTGGAGCTCCTTCGCCATCGCGGCGAACTCGCGGTTGTAGGACTTCAACGCGATATAGAGCGGTCCGGGCGTCCCGTCCAGACTGACGAGGCTCCCGTAGTGGTTTGGATGGGCATACACATAGTAGCTGATGCCCTGAGCGCCGTAGGCCAGCGTCGTGTAGACCAGGTAGCGCAACTCGTCGGGATTCGGGATGCGCATCGCGTCGGGCGCCCAGGTGCAGGCCTGCACGATGTTCAGGAAGGGCACGCCCGCGTCCTGTGCCGCCCGACGGATCATCGCCAGGTTCAGGAAGTACTGGTTGCCGTCGCCCTTGAGCTGGAATTGATAGTGGTCGTAGCTGATGAGCGCAGGCTGCACCTGCTCGACGTAGAGTCGCAGGTGCTCGCGGTAGGCGGTCACGACGTCGCCCTTCGTGCCGAGCTGCTCGTTGTTGGCGTAGGTCGGAAACAGGTTGATGTAGGCCAGGTGCGACGGGTCGAGTTCGCGGAGGTGCGCAACCAGCTTGCCCAGCGCCGGGAACTGCGACGCAGCGGGCTCGTCGATCAGGTGGTACGAGTACAGCGCCGGGTGCTTGCTGACCCGAGCCACGAACGCATCGAGTTCTTCGCAGCGTTTCGGATCGTCCAGCGACGCAGGCGTGAACAGGCCGCTGGTGAGCTGGCCTCGCAAGCCGTGACGTTGCGCGACGTCGAGCTCCTGTTCGCTGCCGCACCAGACGAGGTTGAAGCCGCCCTCGACCATCTGCTGCGCCACCGCGTCGGTGAGCGAGGGACCCGCCCAGTACGTGACAATGGGCTCGCCGACCTGCCACGAGCCTGTCGCGGCGGGCGCGGACTGCGTCGCACATCCACACAGGGCAAACGCGACCCAGGACAGGCCCACAAAGTGCATAAATCTCATTGCAGCCGAGTGACGAACGAAGCTTCTCATTGTGCAGCACTCCCCATTGCGATCCGGCACGCCCTGCGCCGGGACTGTGACATCATACATCCACCGTCGCGGCGAAATCCTCGACGAACTTGACGCACTTGGCCACGTCCTCGACCAACTGGGGCGACAGGTGCTCGTACTCGATCGTCGCCAGGCCGCGGAACTTCAGGGCACGCAGCGTCTGCAGGACCTTCGTGTAGTTCGCCTTGCCCTCGCCCAGCGGCACATCCCGCGATTGAGGGTTGCCCATCTCGGCAACGTCCTTCAAGTGTACCGAGATGATGCGTCCCTCGAGTTTCTTGAGGCACTCGGAGGGGTCCAGGCCGGTGCGGACATAGTGACCGGTGTCGGGACAGCCGCCGATGAGCTTGCTGCGCCCCTCGCAGACCTTCAGGACATTCTCCGGCCGCCAGTATTTCGAGCCCGCCGCTTCCGAGTGGTTGTGGATCGCGAGATTGATCTTGTACTCCTGGCACAGGCCGTCCAGCACCTCGAACACCTGGGCCGGCGGCTCGGCGACGAGCGTCTCGACCCCCATCTCCTTGGCGAAATCGAACACCTTGCGGAACGTGCTCGTGTCGGCTTCGAGCGGCGCATAATAGCTCGCCATCAGCATGCCGCGATCGTCCATCCGCTGTTTCATCTCCTTGCGCGACGCAGGCGACAGCGACTCGCTCGTCTTGAGGTCCGGCTGCTCCTTGCTCAACGGCAGAAAGAAAGCCGGCTCGACGCAGCGGATGCCCAGGCCCGCGAGCGCATCGAGCGACTCGTAGAAAGTCCGATCCCGAAACGTGTAGAGCTGGCACGACAATCGCCAGCCGATCTTCTCCGCGTGGGGCGTGCTCAGCTTGACCTTCGCGCTCTGCGCGGACAGGCCCCTGGTCGCGCCGGCCAGGACGACCCCTGCTCCACAGCCGCCCACAGCCGTGAGGAATCCGCGCCGAGTCAATCGATCCATTCTCATATGCTCACCTCCTGATGGCCCGCCCAGTTCATGCAAGAAGCCCCCGGCCGGCAGGCACGAATCGGCCGAGGGACACACCGTTTAGCTCATCGCAATGATCTTGTCGATCCGCTTGGCCAGGTCGGTGAGGTAGGCCTCGTCGCCGCCGCCAAGCTCGGTCGTCATGAAGCTGTTGTAGCCGATCTCAGCGAGGGCTTTGCGAACCTGCGGCCAGTTCACATCGCCGTCGAGGAGGTTCGTCCACTGGTAGCCCTCTCGCTTGAAGTCCTTCAGATGGATCCGGACGATCCGCTTGCCGACCGTGCGGACCCAGTCCTGTGCGTATCCGAACAGGATCATGTTGCCCACGTCGATATAGGCCCGCAGCCAGGGATTGTCGAACTCATCGACGTACCGCGAGAACTCCACCGGGCTCAGGAGGAACTTGTTCCACACGTTCTCCACCGCGATCGTCACCCTCAGTTCCGCCGCCAGCGGCAGCAGCTTGCGGATATTCGCCTGAGAACGAGAGTAGGCTTCCGCGTAGCCCACCTCCTCGTTCACGACCGCAGGCACGAGCAGGATGACGTCGGCGCCCTGGTCCCTGGCGCTTCGCAGTGCGGCCTCCACGCCGGCAAGACCCTTGTCGACGACCTCCGGGCGGGGGTCCGACAGCGGGGCGCCCCAGCCGCCGTAACAGAGGGAATGGATCGGAACGCCCGCCTGTCGCGACAAGGCGCCGAGTTCCCTGGCGGCCGCTGCATCCGCCATGGGCGAGTGCTCGACCCCCTCGAAACCGCACTTCCTGGCCAGTATAAACTTCTCCGAATCTGCCAGTTCCTTCGGCAACATGCCGAACTGGCAGGCCTTGAGCGGTCGGCCCGGCTGTGATTGGCCGCGCGTCGAGCCACCCACCTGTCCCCAGACTGCGCCGGCCGCAATCACGGCCGTGGCTTTCAGGAAATCCCGTCGTCCGGCACTTCTCTCAATCATGGTTGTCTCCTGTTTCTTCTCTACTGAAGATCCGTGGCATCCACCCGCTCCGATGGGCGCCGGAAGACGCACGGCCCCGCGTCTACGCAACCCACCGAACGCTGGCTGCGATTCTACCGCCGGCGGGTCTGCTCCGCCAGACGATTCGAGGCCTCGCCGAAGGCGGACGTGAAGAACGCTCCGCGGTTGAACGGCAGTTTGTGGAGAGATGATTCATTGCCGGTGAGGTCCTTCTGACTGGGCCTCACCGGCATCGTTGTTTCATCCGGGATTTGGCCAGGCGCCGATTTCGGGCGAATCCCCACGCGTGTGCTTGTGTTTCTCATGTGACCAATAATCATCTCCGCTGGCGGCGGAATCCACCGCCGGCCTCCGTATTGCTACGTATTTCGCTGCCTACAAGCCCCCGGCATGATGTTTCTGGTCGTGCGGGCGTCCTATAGTGCCGATGAACGGTTGGCAGAATTCTGGAGTTGAAACCGCATATGGCACAAGTCATACCGGGGAATGAATATGGTTGGTGTGAAGACGACAGAGGCCGTACACCGCATGGCCGAGAGCTTCTCTGCGGTCAGCTCAGCCTCTGAAGCGGTGTTCCTCTACTACAAATTCGGACGACACGAGGAGGTCTTCTCCGAGAAGCCGTACTTTCTCTTGTCCCATTGCGCCCATGTCCTGTTCACCTTGTGGCGATTCGAGGAGGAGGAACGCGGAACCCTGTTCCACGATCGGCCCGGCGCGACCGCTTTTCTGACCGGTCTGGACTTCAATGCCCTTCGCTATCAGGACTACAAGAGACGCGTGCTCCATGCGGATTCCATCGAGGACCATTGGCGCAATGAGACGCAGTGGTTCGAGTTCTGGACTCAGGTCCTGGAGCACTGGGACCCCTCGGGCACAGCTTTCTACCAGGAGTTCTCTCAACAGATCCTCGCGTGGGCGAGCCGGAGCGAGGTTCTGGAGAAGGCGCCGGCACACAAGAATCCGGCGGGCTCCAGCCAGTTCCTGAAGACGGATGCGGCGGGTTCCGTGATGCTTCGCACGTTGTCAATCCTGGATGAGGTGATGCGAGGGCTCATTCAATGCCTGGCAGAGCTCGATCCAAGGACATGGGCACTCGAGCGTATCACCGTGTTGACCGCGCTGCTGAACGAGATGCGTCGGACCGTGGTTTGCCAGACCCCCGCCAGGGGCCCCTATACACCGCTGGGCGCGACACGATGGAGAGCCCCGTCGCCGTTGGGCCGTTTGTTCTGGGGCAGGATGCAGGGCATCCTGACGGTTGTGCCGAAGCGTGAAGGCGGCGACATCGTGTGTGCCTATGATCTGCCGTCCCAGCCGAAGAGTCGCAGACGATCCTGGATGCGGCCGGCGTCCTCCCTTGCGGGAACCTACGAACAGGAGTTGTTTGCCACGTGGTCCTATGAAACCGGCGAATGCCGTGACGATCCCGGTCATCCGACGGACGTCAAGGCGCATTGGACCCTGCAGAGCCAGGAAGCGGAACGACTCGAGACCGTCGCCAGGCGGATCGATGCCCTGTTCGAAGGGGGGAGCCTCGTCCGGCCATACGAGCGTCTGGCCGCGGAGGTCAGGACGATATCCAGAAACGGCCAGACACGATGGAAGGCGATGGATCTGCCGTGGACCTACGTGCACGACCTGGATCAACTGGTCGGCAAGCTGAGATTCATCTGCCGCGAGGCGAAGGTCGCAGGGGGAGACGATGCGGTAGAGAGGGCCATCGCGGCAGTCTGGGCCCTCCCGGCTCCAACGACCGATCGGACGAACTCGGCGTCCACCAGGGATCTTCCGGATCGCGCGGCTGACCAGTTGCCGCCCGGCGCCCGGCAACCCGTTGCAGAGACGGGACAGACGCAGGAGGCAGTACCGTGCGACACCCGCGAAGAAGAGGTACCCTCGACCGCGACGCCAATCCCTTCGGCACAGACGCAAGAAGAGGTCCCCGCTCCCTCGGCGCCGGCCTTGTCGTCGCAGACGCCACCAACAGAAACGAAACCGGCGCCCGACAGGCCCGTGCCCACCGCACGCGCCAGGCGGCAGCCCCGGAAGCGGACCAGTTCGCCGAAGAAGCCGCAGATAAACGCCAACATGGCGGCCGTCGCTGTAGCCAAGGAGATCTGGCGGCAACAGGCGGCGCGCCAGGCAGCCGCCCAAGACATCGCACGGGAGACCTGCTCCCAGAACTCCGCGACCGTCGTCGCGACGGCGCCCCAGCAGCCGCCCACGGTTCGGGAGTAATGTGGATTCCCGCGCCCGCGGGAATGACATTCCGGCGTCTCCATGAACCCCTGTTGCGCGTACAAGAACAGTCACGCATCCCCCCCCCGAGCAGAGTAACACTGCGTAACACCAGTCTTGACCGATGGGGCAGTGACTGCTATCATTGATGTTTTTGTCTGGCGCTTGGGGTGCGTTCTCGCGGGCGCGGGCAATCCACCGATGTCGAAAGACTTCAATATGTTGAAGAAGACGAATAACTGCGGCGAGCTTCGCCTGGCAGACGCCGGCAAGAGAGTGGTGCTGGCCGGCTGGGTCCAGTCCTATCGCGACCACGGCAATCTGGTGTTCTTCGATCTGCGGGATCGGGAGGGCCTCACCCAACTGGTCTTCGATCCCGAGGTCCAGGCCGAGGCGCATCGCGTGGCGCGGACGGTCCGCTGCGAATGGGTCGTGGCCGCCGCGGGCAAGGTGCGACCGCGGGGCGAGGGGCTCGAGAATCCGAAACTTCCCACGGGTCAGATCGAAGTGATCGTGGACGAGTTCGAAGTGCTGAACATGGCCAAGACGCCGCCGTTCGAGCTGGACGGGGCGACCAAGACCAACGAAGAGACCCGACTGATCTACCGGTACATCGATCTGCGCCGGCCGGAGATGCAGCGACGGCTCAAGACGCGACATCAGGTCACCACGCTCGCCCGCAAGTACTACGACGAGCAGGGGTTCTGGGAGATCGAAACCCCCATGCTGGCCAAGAGCACGCCGGAAGGGGCCAGGGACTTCCTCGTGCCCAGCCGGCTCGTCCGAAGCGCATTTTATGCGCTGCCGCAGTCACCTCAGCTCTTCAAGCAGATGCTGATGGTCAGCGGCGTCGAGCGGTATTTCCAGATCGTCCGCTGCTTCCGCGACGAGGACCCGCGGGCCGACCGCCAGGCGGAGTTCACCCAGATCGACGTCGAGATGAGCTTTGTCACGGTCGACGACGTCATCGGCGTTCACGAGAAGCTGGTGGCGAAGATCTGGAAAGAGGTTCTTGGCGTCGAGGTGAAGCTGCCGATACGCCGGATGCCCTACAGCGAGGCAATCGCCGACTACGGAATCGACCGCCCGGACCTGCGATTCGGCCTGAAGCTCAAGGACGTCTCCGACATCGCGAAGGACAGCACATTCAAGGTCTTCACGTCCACCATCCAGAACGGCGGCATCGTCAAGGGGCTGTGCGCCCCTGCGGGCGATGCGTATTCCCGTGCGGATATCGAGAAGACGCTCACGAATCTCGTCATGGACTTCGGAGCCAAAGGCCTGTCCTGGAGCAAGGTCAAGATGGATGGCCCGACTCCCACGTTCATCGGCGGTGGAATCGGCAAATTCTTCAGTCCCGAGCAACTGAGGCAATTGGTCGAGCGGTTCGACGCCAAGGACGGCGATCTGCTCCTGCTGGTCGCGGACAAGGAGGCCGTCGTGAACAAGGCCCTGGCGCCGCTTCGCTGCCGAGTCGGGCGGGACCTGAAGCTCTATGACCCCGGCGTGTTCGAGTTCGTCTGGGTCGTGGACTTCCCGCTGTTCGAGTGGAATGCGGACGAGAAGCGGTACGATTCCGTACACCATCCGTTCACGGCGCCGGTGCCCGAGGACCTGCCCAAGCTCGAGACCGATCCGATGCACATTCGTTCCCAGGCCTACGATATCGTCCTGAACGGCAGCGAGATCGGCGGCGGCAGTATCCGTATCCACCGCCCGGAAGTTCAGCAGAAGATCTTCGACCTGCTGAACATCACCCGCCAGCAGGCCCAATCGCGGTTCGGGTGGTTCCTCAAGGCGCTCGACTACGGCGCCCCCCCGCACGGCGGCATCGCACTGGGTCTGGACCGGCTCACCATGCTCCTGACCGGCACGGACAACATCCGCGACGTGATCGCGTTCCCCAAGACCCAGCGAGGCCAGTGCCTGTTGACCGATGCCCCCAGCGAGGTGGACCAGAAACAGCTCGACGAGTTGAATCTGCGCGTCCAGAAGCACTCGCATGAGGTCGAGAACCCGCCCAAGCAGACGTAGGCGGACCCTGTCGCGAACCTGCCGGGCTCTCCGAGGCGATGTCTCGGGGAGCCCGTTCGTTTTCGCCGGCCGCCATCTGGGCAGGCGGGACCGGCCAGCCTCCGCCGTGACCCGACTGGCGCGTTGCAAAAGTCGCGGGATCATGTCAGAATGGGAGGTTGCCGCGGAGGGCCGGGGCAGTCCTGGGGGACGGGCCGGCCCTCGACGGGGCGAATGAAGAACATGGGACGGGTCACGAGAGCAATGCCCGATAGTCAACGATGAATCGTCAATAGCCAATTCCAGGTCATGCGAATCAATCTGGGCAACATGTTTCAACGGACTCTTCGGGTGCTGCACCTGAGCCCGCTGTCGTTGGCGGAGAAGTGCCGAATTCTGTTCGGCTCAGCGGTACTGCTGAGCCTGGTGATTGCCCTGCTGATCCCCTACGCATGGATGCGCCAGCTCACTCGCAAGGTGCTCCTGGACAGCAACGCGGCCCAGGTGGAGTCCGTGCTGCTGCGGTCGCACTTCCAACTGGAAAGCCCGGGCGGGATGAAGACGCCGGCGCTGAACAGCCGCGGCACGGCCAGAGACCCGAACGAACCGGGGATGATTTGGGTTCGTTTCCCCAAAGAGCCGGAAAGCGGCCCGGTACCGCCGTTGACCGACCTGCAGAAGAAGCTCCTCGACAGCATCAAGGACGACGACGGTCGGGATGAGACCATCGCACTGACCAAGGTCGAGGGAACGACCCAGAGCACCTATGTCCGCGTGTTTCGCGCGACGGAGGGCTGTGTGAGCTGCCACAATCCGCAGGGTTCAGGCGGGGCCTTCTCGCTCAACGAGAACATCGGCGCCGCAATCCTTCAGACCCGCGGCGTGGGCAGTGAGCTGCGCAAGATGGTCTTCATGAACCGGATCTGGACGGTCGTAGCCGCGGTGCTGGGCGCCACGGGCGCCATGATCGCCTTCTACTGGATCACGCAGCGAATCATCCTGCGGCCCATCCGCCAGTTGCGGGCCCTGGCCAACAACGTCGCGGAGGGCAACCTGGACATTCGAAGCTCCATCGCCACCGGGGACGAATACGAGCGACTCGCCGACGCCTTCGACCACATGCTGGACACCCTCCAGGCGGCCCAGGACGAGCTGCGCGAGGCCAACCGCCAGCTCGACGCCAAGATCACCGAGCTGTCCGAGCGGAACGTCGAGCTGTTCAAGGCCAACAAGCTCAAGAGCGAGTTCCTGGCGAACATGTCGCACGAGTTCCGCACGCCGCTCAATGCGATCCTCGGGTTCGCCCAGGTGCTGCGGGAAAAGCCCACCTTGCTCAAGAAGGAGAAGGGTCAGCGCTACGCCGAGAACATCATCACCAGCGGCAACCGCCTGCTCACGATGATCAATGACCTGTTGGACCTGGCCAAAGCGCAAGCGGGCAAGATGGAGATGCACATCGAGCAGGCGTCGGTCTCGCAGATATGCGAGTCGCTGGTCTCCTCATTCTCCCTGCTGGCGAGGAAGAAGAGAATTCGCGTCAGCATGGAGGTCGGTCCGGATGTGCCGCTGATCGTGACGGACGCCGGGAAGGTGCAACAGATTCTGTACAACTTCCTGAGCAATGCGGTGAAATTCACGCCTGCCCGAGGGTCGATCGAGGTCCGCGCCTCCATGCTGGACGAGCGAATCGTGCGGTTCGCGGTCCGCGATACCGGGTGCGGAATTGCGGAGGCCGATAAGGACAAGATCTTCGACAAGTTCCGCCAGGGCGACGGTTCTCTAACGCGGGAGACGTCGGGCACCGGGCTGGGCCTGTCCATCAGCAAAGAGCTGGCGGGCATGTTGGCCGGCACGGTCGGGTTCGAGAGCGAGGTCGGCATGGGCTCGACCTTCTGGCTCGATGTTCCGATCCACCTGGGCACGGAGAAAAAGTCGGCGGCGAAAGGCCCGAGCGCGGTGACAATCTAATGCAAGTACAAGCGGAATAAGGAGAAGCTTATGCAGTTTCGGTCGGCAGGGATATCGCGTGCGCGCAACGTCGTCTGTATTCTGGCGCTGTACGGCCTGGGCGTTGTCGCGGCCGCGGACCAGACGCACCCGTTCACGGTTCACGACATGCTGGCAATGGACCGGGTTTCCGATCCTCAGGTCTCGCCGGACGGCAAACACGTCGTCTTCGTGGTTCGCGAAACCGATCTGGAGGCCAACCGCGGGCGGACGGACCTCTGGCTCGTCTCCATCGACGGCACGGGCCTGCGGCGGCTCACCTCGCACCCCGATGCGGACTCCAATCCGCGGTGGTCACCCGACGGGCGGACTGTGTGGTTCCTGTCAAGCCGGTCGGGCCCCGGCCCGGAGGGCCGCTGCGCGCCCAGCCAGGTCTGGAGGATCGCCCCCGACGGCGGCGAGGCCCAGCAGGTGACCGATGAACCGCTCGACGTGGGCAACCTGCTCGTCTCGCCCGACGGCACGTTCCTCGCCTACACGATGGAGGTCTTTCCCGGTTGCAGTGCCTCCGAGACGAAAAAACGACTCGACGAACATGCCACGAACAAGGCCAGCGGACGGATCTTCGACCGGGTCTTCGTCCGACACTGGGACACCTGGAAGGACGGCCGACGGTCGCACCTGTTCGTCGCGAGAATCCGCAATCCCAATGAATCGGTGGGCACAGCCCACCCTGCCGCTGTCGCCCAGCCTTGGGGTCTTACCGCGATCGATGTGATGGGCAAGATGGACGCCGATACCCCCTCGAAGCCATGGGGCGGGCCGGAGGAGATCGCCTTCACGCCCGACAGCAAGGGGATCGTCTTCGCCGCCCGGGACGTAGGACGCGAGGAGGCCTGGTCCACGGACTTCGATCTCTACGTCGCCTCTCTTGACGGCTCGTCGGCCCCCCGCTGTCTGACCGAGGACAACGAGGCCCTGGACAATTATCCGGTCTTCTCTCCGGACGGCAGGACGCTTGCCTACCTGGCGATGAGCCGGCCTGGGTACGAGGCCGACCAACTCCGTATCGTCCTGTACGACTGGCCCGCCGGGAAGAAGCGTGTCCTCGCCGAGGGCTGGGATCGCAGCCCTTCGACAATCGCCTGGTCGCCCGACGGCACGCAGATCCTCGCGGTCGCCGAGAACACAGGGCAGGATTCCCTCTTCGTCATCGACGTGAAGGACGGCAAGACGCGGACCCTCGTCAAGGAAGGCACAGTCCACGCTTTCGCTGTAGCGAACGACCGGGTCGTCTATGCTTTGAGCACCCTCCATTGCCCGGCGGAACTGTACCGCATCTCGATGGACAGCAAAGGCGTCGCCCAGCTCACGAGCATCAACGCGAACAAGGTCGCAGCGGTCCGCATGGGCCGGTACGAGCAATTCAGCTTTCTCGGCTGGAACGACGAGACAGTGTTCGCCTATGTCGTCAAGCCGGCGGATTTCGACCCCGCGAGGAAGTACCCGGTGGCATTTCTGATCCACGGCGGCCCTCAGGGGTCGTTCGGGAACGTCTTCCACTACCGCTGGAACCCACAGGCATACGCCGGCGCGGGCTACGCGGCAGTCATGGTGGACTTCCACGGCTCGACCGGCTACGGCCAAGCCTTCTGCGACGCCATCCGAGGCGACTGGGGCGGCAAACCCCTCGTGGACCTGCAGAAGGGCCTGGCTGCTGCACTGGAGCGATATCCCTGGATGGACGGCGACCGCGTCGGCGCCTTGGGCGCCTCCTACGGCGGCTACATGGTCAACTGGATCGCCGGGCAATGGTCGGACCGGTTCCGCTGCCTCGTGAACCACGACGGCAACCTCGACGAACGGGTAGCTTACTTCGACACGGATGAGCTATGGTTCCCCGAGTGGGACCACATGGGCACCCCCTGGGAGAACCCGGCCGGCTATGAAGACCAGAATCCGCTGCGTTTCGTTGGCAACTGGAAGACCCCCATGCTGGTCATTCACGGAGAGCAAGATTTCCGCATCCCGGCCAGCCAGGGTCTGGCGACGTTCAATGCGCTGCAACGCCGGGGAATCCCCAGCAAGCTGCTATACTTCCCTAACGAAAACCACTGGATCCTCAAGCCCTGCAACTCGATCCAGTGGCACGAGACGGTCCTCGCCTGGCTCGACCAGTGGCTCAAGCCATAGGTTTTCAGTACTGATGCGCGGGTGCCCGGGCACAGGGGCCCAACATCTTCTTTGACGCGGTGCCCTCGGACAGGTACAATGCCCCCCTGTTTCAATTGCGTTGTGGCGGATACATCCTGCGCCGTCGCAGCGCGGTGCGGCGAATCGGGACCCTCCTGCGATGCAGCACGCAAAACAGGGGTTGTTGAATCAGAGGCCAGTAGTGGCGGAAAAACAAGGCAAGAAAGCGCCGAAGTCGGCGGCATCGGCCGTCGTGGGAGAGGGTCCGTCTGCCTCGCCTGCGACCTCGGCAGGCAGATCGTCCCGGCCGGCTCGGGACGCGGCGATCCCCATGCGCAGCATGCCCCAGGACCTCGGGGCCGAGGCGGCCGTCCTGGGCTCCATGATCATCGATCCCCGGTGCGTCGGCGAGGTGATCGAGACGCTCAGTCGCAACGCCTTCTACCACAGCGAGCACCAGATCCTGTTCGATGCGGTCATCAGTCTCTACGAGAAGAACCGCGGCGAAGGGATCGACGGCCTGCTGGTGCGAAACGAGCTGGAACGCCGCAACCAGTTGGACGCCATCGGGGGCGCCGAGTACCTCCAGCGGGTCATCGAGTCGGTGCCGTCGTCCGCGAGCGTCCAGTACTACGCGGATATCGTCCGGGAGAAGATGCTGCTGCGGGAGACGATCATCGCGGCCACGGAGATCCTGACCGACG
>DAOQWL010000067.1:0-31589 GCA_035342095.1 Sedimentisphaerales bacterium
GTTGAAGTCGGGAATCCTAACAATTAAAGTGGTACTAAGGAAGGGGTACAGTCAGCTCGGATCTCCCGAATCCAGCAGTACAGGACCGGCACGATGAGCATCGTGAGGATCTCGATCGCCATGCCGCCGAAAGAGGGGATGGCCATCGGGACCATGATGTCCGAGCCCCGACCGGTGGAAGTCAACACCGGCAGCAGTGCGAGGATCGTCGTGGACCCGGTCATCAGACACGCCCGGATGCGGCGGTTTCCCGCTTCGACCGTTGCGTCGCGGATCTCCGCCACGGTCCGCGGCCTGCGCCGGTCGAACGTCTGGTTCAGGAAGGTCCCCATGACCACGCCGTCGTCGTCGGAGATGCCAAACAAGGCAAGGAACCCGACCCAGACCGCCACGCTCAGATGGATCGGGTGTACCTGGAACAACTCTCGCATGTTCACGCCGAAGACGCAGAAGTCCAGAAACCAGTCTTGCGCGTACAGCCAGAGGAACAAGAACGCACCCGACCAGGCCACCATCACGCCCAGGAATACCAGCAGCGTCGTCGAGACACTCCGGAACTGCATGTACAACACGAGAAAGATGGTGAACAGGGACAGCGGGACCAGCAGTCGGAGCGTTCTGCTGGCGCGGAGCTGGTTCTCATAGGAGCCGGCAAAGGAGAAGGTCACCCCCGCTGGACGCACGAATTCCCCACGTGTCTCCTTCTCCCGAAGCAGCCGCCCCGCCGCTTCGACCACATCGACGTCCGCGACGCCTGAGATCTTGTCGAACAGCACGTAGCTGACGAGAGAGGTGTCCTCGCTCTTGACCATTTCCGGCCCGCGGACGTACTGGACCTCGGCCAGTTGGACCAGAGGAATCTGGGCGCCGCCCGAAGACGGGACCAACACACGCTCCAGGGCCTCGATGCTGTCTCGCAGTTCTCGCTGGTAGCGGACGCGGACGGGGAACCGCTGGCGTCCCTGGACGGTCGTCGTCGCCCGGATGCCGCCGACGGCCACCTCCAGGACATCCTGGAATTGTCGGATGGGCACCCCATAGCGGGCCAGAGCCTGGCGGTCGGGAACGATCTCCAGATAGGGCTTGCCCACGATGCGGTCGGCGATCACCGTGCCCGGATCGACGCCGGGGACCTCTCTGAGCATTCGTTCGAGGTCCAGGCCTATTCTCTCGATGGTCGCCAGGTCGGGTCCCTTGATCTTGACGCCCAGGTTCGCCCGCATCCCGCTCTGGAGCATCACGAGCCGGGCAGCGATGGGTTGCAGCTTCGGAGCCGACGTCGTCCCGGGGATATCCGCCGCTTCGACAATCTCCCTCCAGATGTCATCGGCCGATTCGATGTGGCTTCGCCACTGGCGGTAGGGTTTCCCATGAGGATCAGGGACCAGCCGGCCTGCTGAGTCCCGGATGAATTCGCCGACCGCGTCGTTGTAGCGGAAGGTCATCCGCCGGCCGGCCGCATCGGTCGCGTATTCACTCTTGTAGTTGATGACGGTCTCGATCATCCCGATCGGCGCCGGGTCCAGGGCCGACTCCACACGTCCGATCTTGCCCACGACGGACTCGACCTCCGGGATCGAGCCAATCGCCATGTCCTGCTTCTGCAGGATATCCAGAGCCTCGCCCAGCGACGCGTGAGGCATCGTCGTGGGCATGTAGAGAAATGACCCTTCGTCGAGCGGCGGCATGAACTCCCTGCCCAACCCCGGGAAGCTGTGCCGGGCGGCGGACCACACCGGGCCGGCGTGAAGCTCCTGCGGCACAAACCCAAAGACCCGCTCGAACCCAAGCCAGATCGTCGCCCCCAGCAGCAGCAGCGCCGCCGGGATGGACATGAAGGCGATCTTGTGGTTGAGACACCATCGGAGAATGCGAGGATAGAACCGCTCGAACACCAGGATGAACGCCATGAAGATGCCGATCAGCCCGCCCACGAACACGAGGTTGCGCCCGAGGCCCTTCTCCGGGCCCAGCGGCTCCCACTGAGTCGTCAGCAACCACCCCACCAGCACCAAGACGGCTCCATTGGCGACGTAGGGAGTCAGCTCCGCAATTCGTCCAGGGAGCATTGGTCGGACCATCTGGTATGCGATGAAGGCGAGAATCACGGCGGCGACCAGCCAACTGAACACCCACCCCACGACCAGAGCCGCCGCAGTCGCTGATCCGTAGAGGACGAGCCGGAACCCCCTGCCGCCCCCTTTGCGGGCGAAGAACAACAGATGGGCCGCGGGCGGAATGACCGTCAGAGCCAGAACGATAGATGCAAAGAGCGCGAACGTCTTCGTGAACGCCAGAGGCTTGAACAGCTTGCCCTCCGGACCCGTCATGAAGAAGACCGGAATGAAGCTGATGATCGTCGAGGCCATAGCGGACACGATCGCACTGCCGACCTCGCTGGCGGCGCGGTGGATCACCTCGGCGCGGGGCATGTCCGGCGGGTCCTCCTCCAGATGGCGGAGGATATTGTCGCACATCACGATGCCCATGTCGGTGATCGCCCCCACCGCGATGGCGATGCCCGCCAGGGACACGACGTTGGCGTCGACGGAGAACACCTTCATGATGGCGAAGCAGCCCAGGACGGCCAGCGGCATCACGGAGCTGATCAGAATGCTGCTGCGAAGGTGCCTGACCATGAGGATAATGACCAGAACGGTCACCAGCACTTCCTGGACGATGTCCGCGTTCAGAGTCCCCAACGTCTCATGGATCAGGCCCGTGCGATCGTAGAACGGCACGACGGCGACCTGACTTCGCGTCAGCCAGGCGGGCCATTGTCTCTGTGGCGTCGCGCGCAGGTACTCCAGCCACGCCGGCTGATTCAACCCAACGTCCGCGTCGGCCTCGAAACCGTGTTGCTGGGCAAACTCGCGAACCTGCTGCGGCGTGACACGTGGATCAGTGATGACCGCCTTGACGGGCAGGGCCGGCGCAAGCTCCGCGATCTTGTGCTTGACGTCCTTGATGACGGCCAGGGGATTCGCTCCATAGCGGGCGACCACGACCCCGCCCACCGCCTCCGCGCCCCCCTTGTCCAGGGCACCGCGACGCGGTTCCGGTCCCAGCGACACCTTTGCCACATGCCTGATAAGAACCGGGACATTCTCGTTCGTCGCAATCACGCTGTTTTCGATGTCCTCGATGCTCTTGACGAAACCGAGTCCGCGAATCAGATACTCCACCCGGTTCAGCTCGATGGTCTGGGCGCCCACATCGATGTTGGATCGCCTCACGGCTTCGAAGACCTCGCCAATCCCGACGTTGTACGCCCGCATGGCGTCGGGGTCCACATCCACCTGGTACTCGCGGACGAAGCCGCCCACCGAAGCCGCCTCGCTGACCCCCTGGGCGGACCGCAGGGCCAGCCGCACTTGCCAGTCCTGGACGGTACGCAACTCTTCGAGGTCCCAGCCGCCGGTGACATTGCCGTTCGGATCTCGCCCTTCCAGGGTGTACCAGAAGATCTGGCCCAACGCGGTGGCGTCGGGACCCAAGGTCGGCTGCACGCCCTCGGGGAGCGTGCCCGCAGGCAGGCTGCTGAGCTTCTCGATCACCCGGCTGCGGGTCCAGTAGAAATCCTTGCCCTGCACCAGACGCTCGAAGAACGAGAATTCGTCGAAGATGATGTAGATGGACGAGAACCCGAACATCGACGTGCTGCGAATCGTCTTGATGTCGGGAATGCCCAGCAGAGCCGTCGTCAGCGGGTATGTAACCTGGTCCTCGACGTCGCCTGGGGATCGGCCGGGCCATTCCGTGAAGACGATCTGCTGGTTCTCCCCGAGATCCGGAATCGCATCGACCGCCACCGGATTGCGTGGAAGTCCTCCGAGTTCCCAGTCGAACGGGGCCACGTGAATCCCCCAGACAACCAGAAAGAGGGCTACCAGGCCCACGATGAGCTTGTTGTAGATGCAGAAGCCCAGCACCCTGCCGACCAGGGACTTCTGCTCGGGGATCGGCTCATACCGGTTCTCGTTCATGCGTTCGGGCGTCATGCCGGCTCACGTCACTGCTGGAACTGCGGCAGCTTGGCCAGGTATTTCTCCGGGTTCGCCAGGAACTTCTCCGGACACCCTTTGCAGCAGAAGTAGACTTTCTTTCCCTTGTACTCGACAAAGAGGTTCGGATCGATCGGATTGCCCTCCATGACCGGACAGGTCTTCTGCTCGATCGCCACCGTCTCGGCGGCCGGCTGGGCCGAAGAGGCCTGCCCTGCTGTGACGGGCTTCTCCTGCAACGGCTGCTTCTTGGAGCAACCGCCAAAGATCACTATCGCCGCCATCGCTACGAGGATGCACACCGCAGCCCGTGCGAAGAATCTCTTTCGTTCATTCATTGGGATCTCCTTGTTTCTGAAACTGCGGCAGCTTAACGATGTATTTCTCCGGATCCGCCAGGAACTTCTTGTCGCAGCCCCGACAGCAGAAATACACCCGCTTGCCCTTGTACTCGACAAAGATACTCGGATCGATGGGGTTGCCCTCCATGACCGGGCACGTCTTCTGCTCGATCCCCGCCAGTGGAACAGAAGACGACTTGGCAACGTCCTGCGGATTCATCATGCTCGGCCTGGCTTGAATCTGCAGGGCCGAATCGATCTTGAAATTGCCGCTGGTCACGACCTGCTCGCCTGCCTGCAGCCCGGAGACGACAAGATAGTAACGCCCCGCCCTGGGACCGAGCTCGATCTCGCGTCCCTCGAACGTCGGCATCTGCGCATCGGGCTTCCGCACGTACACGACCGCCCGTTTGCCCGTGATCAAAGGCGCCGTGTCCGGAATCACCAGGGGCGGCGCCTCAGGGGTCGACGCCGCCACGTAACCCAGCGACTCCGTCGTCACCAGGTCCATGCCGCAGATATCGCAGACGCCTTCTTCAGATTTCACAATCGAGGGATGCATCGGGCAGATCCACTTGCCCGCCATCTCGGGTTCCATCACCCTGCCGCCCTGGGCGATTTGCGATGCCACCACGGCCCGGACGAACATCTCCGGCTTGAGCCTCCCGTCGGGATTGGGGGCCTCCACGCGGACCTTGACCGTCCGCGTCACCGGGTCCAGCACCGGATCGAGGAAGCTGATCCACCCGCGAAAGGTCTCGCCGGGGTACGATTCCGTGGTGAACTGCACGTGTTGGCCGTAGCGAATCCACGCCAGATCCGACTCGTAGGCATCCAGCTTGATCCAGACCTGCGAGAGATCGGCCACCGTGTAGATCTGCGTGCCGGTCTGGACGTACATGCCCTCGCTGGCCATCTTCTGAATCACCACTCCCCCGATCGGAGAGTAGATCGTCAGATGCGTCAGGGGTTCTCCCGAGCGATCGATCTCCTCGATCTGCCCTGCGGTCAATCCCAACAGGCGGAGCTTCTCGCGGGCGGCATCGAGGGTCGAAACCGCGGAGTCCGCCAGATACTCAGGCGCCGCATCCCCTGCCTTCCGGGCCGTTCTCGCGGCTTGGAGCAACTCCGCCTGTGCGCTGATCAGGTCGGGACTGTACAGGGACACAAGGTGGTCGCCCTGGCGAACGGTGGTCCCGGTGAAATCGACGAACAGGCGATCCAGCCGGCCTGAGACCCAGGCGGCAATGTACTTCACCCGGCTCTCGTCATACTGCACCTTGCCGACCATGCGAATCTCGGTCGCGACGGACTTCCGTTCGACCGGGGAGGTCTGGACGTTCATCAGCTTCGCAGACGCGTCCGAGACTGTCAGCTCCCGCGGGTGGTCCTCCGCCGCGACGTTCTCCGGCATCGGGACCAGCTCCATCTCGCAGATCGGGCACAATCCCGGCCGATCCCGAATGATCTGGGGGTGCATCGAACAGTACCACCGCCGTGAGCCTGCGTCCGCCTGGGAATGCACAACATCAGTATTGCCGGCCGACGCGGAGACACCAACCAGGTATCCCGCCAGCACCCCAACTGCGACCAACAAGATGACTGCGGCCACACGCCGCAAAACGCCAACCACACTCATGTGGACCTCCACGAGTCCTTCAGTCTGTGGCATCTATACTAGCGCAATAGGATTTGTGTTCGCAGAACTTCGGCATCATTTGGGAGCCCCACCCGATCCGCGTCAGTTCAATCCCCCCGGCACAGCGGCCCTGGGGAACTCCGTTCCAGCCAGCACCTCCAGTTCCGCCAATCGTTGCTGACGATCCGCACGGGCTCGCTCTCGTTGAAGCTGATACTGCAACAGCGTCTGTTGCGCATCAATCAGGCTCAAGAAATCGACTGTCCCTGCGGTATAGGCGGTCTCGGAGGCCCTCATCAATTCCTGGGCTTTGGGTACCAGCACGGTCTCGCACAAACGGAGCTTGCGGCCGCTGTCGTCGAACTCGTACAGCGTTCGTTCGGCACGTGCGACCAAGTCGTTCTCCAACTGCGCTCGCTCGTACCGCGCCCGACGGGCCGCGGCGCGTGCCTGCTGTTCACCAGCCCGATAGCTGCGACGCCAGATGGGCAGATTGAGTCCGACGCCCACTACGACCTCGTCGTTCTTCACGGTGTCGGCCATTGCGTCGTCATCCATGTCCATCCACTCGACGCCGACGCCAATACTCGGATAGAAGTCCCGCTTCGCGAGATCCACTTCTCTACCGAGCCGCTCCACGTCGAATGCGGCCGCCTGGAGCTGCGGATTGGACTCTCGCAGCGCGGCAACCAGCCTGGCTCGATCCACGTGCGTCTCCTGCACCGGCCCGGCCTCAGGCCACGGCAGCGGCGCCGGCGTCCGACGGTTGAGCACGGCATCGATCCGTCCCACGGTCGGATCTCTCCGCCGCTCCAAGGCCACGAACTGGTCCTGCAATTCGGCGAGCTGGATCTGCGCCCGGATGATGTCGGGGTGCGTCGCAGTCGACGTGATGTACTTGGTCCTTGCCACTTCCTCGAAATGCCGCATCAGTTCGACGCTCTCTCCCGCGATGCGGATCGCGGCGGCCAGGTAAGCGTACTCGTAGAAGACGACCTTGACCTGGGAGAACAGCTCGAGCCTCGTGGCTTCATAGCGTCTCTGGGCGGCTTTCACGGCGGCGGTCGCGGCGTCCGTACGAGCCTCGATCTTGCCGAACCAGGGGAATTCCTGCATGATCCCGGCGCGCTGGCGAGTGTCGATCTTCTCGATGAAATAGCCGTAGGTGAACTGGGGGTCAGGCAGCGCCCTGGCCTGGGGGATCTGCTCCAGCGCCGCCTTCCACTCCTCGAATGCCGCTTTCAGGCCGGGATTGTGGATCGCCGCGTACTGCAAGTACTGCGACAGCGTTCGCGGCGCATTGGCATCCGCGGCGGGCCCAGCCTGCCCGAACAAGGGAACCGCCACACATGTCACGATGACAACAACGGCTGTGAGCACCGACGACCTGACCATCCGTAGTCTCCCTTGAGCGTGGCAGCCGGACTCATAACCTCACTTCGACACCCTCAGTGCGATCTTTCCGAACTGGCCAGCGGTTTCCATTCTGTCCATGGCCTCGCAGGCGTTGTCCAGGGGCAAGACCGTATCGACGACCGGCCTGAGCTTGTTGACTGTGACCGCGCGGAGCATCTGCCGGAAATCCTCGGCCGAACCCAGCGTCGAGCCCATGGCGTTGAGCTGGTTCCAGTAGAAGCAGCGCAAGTCCGTCTCGGCCTTCGCTCCGGTCGTCACGCCGCACAGGACGATTCGCCCGCCTTTGCGGACGCAGGCACTATCCAGCGGCCACGTGGCCGCGCCGACGGTATCGAGCACCACGTCGACGCCGCGTCCACTTGTGATTTCAGAGACCTGCTCGGCAACATTCTGGCGGCCATAGTGAATCGTGTGATCGGCGCCCAACTGCCTCGCTCGCGAGAGCTTCTCGTCGGACGACGAGGTTACCAGAACCTCCGCGCCGGTCATCTTCGCGAATTGTAGAGCAGCAATGGCGACGCCGCCGCCGATGCCATGGATCAGAAGGGTCTCTCCCGGCTTGATCTGCGCCCGCGTCATGAGCATCCGCCAGGCAGTCACATGGGCCAGCGACAGGACACCCGCCTCCTCGTCGCCCAGGTGAGCCGGCTTGGGATAGCAATTCCCCGCCGGCACCGCCACTCGCTCGGCAAAGGTGCCGGGACGCACGAGCCCGACGATTCCGAAATCGACGCACAGACTCTGCTCCCCCCGTCGGCAGAATTCGCACCGCCCGCAGATCAGGCCGGGATAGAGAATCACCACGTCCCCGATCTCTGGCTCGGTCACCCCCTCGCCGACCGCAGCAACCACGCCGACCGCATCGGACCCGAGCACGTGAGGCATTGCCAACTGCGAGCCGGGCCGGCCCTTGCGGACCCAGATATCCAGGTGGTTCAGGCCCGCGCAGAGAATCCGGAGCACGACCTCGCCGGGAGCAGTCGCCGGCTCCTTCACGTCCATCACGTGCAGGACGTCCGAACCGCCGAACCCTGAGATCGCTGCTGCTTTCATGACGGAATCCCTTATCACTTCGCCTTCACGTCGTAGCAGAAGAGCACATTCGCCCATCGCAGGTAGAGCTTGCCGTCGCAGATCACCGGATGCGCCCAGGCGGTCCCCTCGGCGCCGGGACGACCAGCGGGCAGCTTGAACGTGCCCTTGAGGTTGTACTTCTCGGGAGCAGCTTCCACGAGCGCGACGACGCCGTTCTCGTAGAGGAAGTACAGACATCCATCGGCATACAAGACACAGCCGGAGCCTTTGCCGGGCTGATCTGCATTCCAGAGAATCTTGCCGGTCTTCATCTCGATGCAGGTGGGTTCGCCTTTGTTGTGATTGTGGCCGCCGTAAATGCAGTCGCCGACCTTGACGAATCCGCCGTGATGGTTCTGGAACTTCCCGGCATCGAGCCAGTATACCTCTTCGGCCTTCACCCCGGCGCCGTCGCGCACGAGCTTCAGCAATGCCGACCCCGTCCCATAGGCAGTGGAGGTGAAGACGTAATCCCCGTCGATCACAGGGGTCGAGATATTCGCAACGCCATTGGCGACGCGATTGTAGCCCCACAGGAACTTGCCGTCCGCGGAGACGCCGACCAGGCCCTCGTTCGTCAGTTGTACGTACTGCTTCACACCGGCACCGTGACTGATCCGGATGGAGGAATAGCCGGCCTCGTCCTTGCCATTGTCGCCGATGTCCGGCATGGGGCAGGTCCAGATCGTCTCCCCGGTCTTCTTGTTCAAGGCTGCGATGACCGCCTTATGCCCGCCGGGCGTACACAGCAGTCTGTCGCCGTCAACGAGAGGCGACTCGCTGAATCTCCAGCCGGGATTCGCCGCCCCGCCCAAGTCCGTGAGCAGATTCCGGGTCCAGAGGACCTTGCCGCTGTCGGCGGCGATGCAGACCACGTCGCCGCTCGTGCCAATCGCGTATACGAAGGCGCCATCCACCGTCGGCGTGCAGCGAGGACCGTCGTCGTGGGGTTTGCCCACCTTGGCCGCCCAGAGTTCCTTCCGCGTGCTCAGATCGTAGGCGTAGACATATTGCGACTTCTCGCTGCCGACCCGCCGGTCGCCCATGGTGTAGAGCTTCCCGTCCTTGATGGCAACCGTCGAGTAGCCGGGTCCCAGGCCGGAGATTTCCCACAGCAGAGTCGGACCGCTCTTGGGCCACTCTTTCAGCAAACCTGTTTCCGTGCAGACGTTATCGCGGTTGGGTCCCTGCCACTGCGGCCAATCCGCGCCCTGAAGAACGCTCGGGAAGACCGCCAAAGCAAGGGTGAAAACCGCAACGACCTTGATCGCTCCTGACATCAGAACTTCCCTTTCATACCGTTCACCTGTGTGCACAGAAACCCTGAACCCTATTCGGAACCATCGTAGTCTAATATACTCGCGGTGGCAACGGGGTTCGCGGAAACTCCGCCCGTCAGTCTCTTCGGGTGCTGTCTTTGAACGCCAGTGCCCCGGTGGGACAGGCTTTGACGCATTCTGCCGCCGCCATTCTCAGACCTTCGGCCAGCGATTCACCGAACGGCACAGTCACGCGCACGTCAAAGCCCCGCCCGACGAAGGTCAATCCGAGCGTCTCGCCGAGCGATGAAGCCGTCTGAATGCAGATGCCGCAATCGATGCACTTGCCGGGCTCGTACACGACGTCCGGATGCTGCGTCTGCTGGACGAACGGCCCCCGCTCGGCCTTGTAGCGGGTCTGTCTGGCGTCGTACGCCTGTGCATGGCGGCGCAGGAGACAGCTATCTCCCTTGCGACAATCGCAGCGCAGGCAGCGTGCCGACTCCGTGCGTGCCTCGTCGGGATTGAGCCCCTCGACAGGGTGCGTCAGCGGAGAGCGAGGCTGAGGATTGACGCCGCGGAGGAACAGCGACATCTCTGCCTCGTCGAGCTTGCCCATTCGACTGTTGAACAGCCTGGCGGGCCCGACGACCGGCTCGCCTGCCAGGAGCTGGCGGATCGACCCGGCCGTCTCCTTTCCGTCGGCAACGGCGCGAACTGCGAGTCGGCGCTTTCGAACTGCGTCGCCGCCGGCGAAGACACCGGGAACGCTCGTGGCCCCCGTCCGAGGATCGACCTTGATGCCTTCGGAGGATGCATCGAGACCGAGGGCGTCCGCATCGCCCGCCTTCAGCTCGCCGGTGGCGAGGAACACGGCGTCGAACTGCTTGCGAATCTCCTCCAGCAGGACGGCGACTCCCACGCGAGTGCGGAGCTGGAATGTCACGCCGAGCCTGGCAATCTGATCGATCTCCCTGTTCAGCACATCCCGAGGAAGGCTCCTCTCCGTCACGCCGTACCGCAACATGCCTCCGGGTTCGGCACGCTCATCGAAGATCGTACAATCGAACCCATCGAGCTGAAGGTAGTAGGCCGCCGACAGGCCCGCCGGACCGGCGCCGACGATCGCGACCCGCTTATCCCGTCTGGGGGCCGGCGTCGGACTGAAAGGCTGATCCGATTGCAGATCCGCGTCGGCAACGTGACGCTTGAGCAGGCAGATCGACACCGCTTCGTCGTGCTGCTTGCGCCGGCACACCTTCTCGCAGGGCGCCGGGCAGATTCGCCCGAGCACCGCAGGGAGCGGAATGTCCCGCTTGACCGTCTCGATGGCGTCCTTCAACCGCCCCGCCGCGATCTGACGGATCATCAGTGGGATGTTCATCCGGGCGGGACAGCCCATCTGGCACGGCCCCATGCAATCGCCGACGTGGTCGCTCAGGAGAAGTTCCAGAGCCGCCTTGCGGGCGTCGAAGACCTCCTTACTGTCGCTCTCGACCTGCATCCCGTCGCCGACAATCGTGCCGCAGGCGGGGACCAGGCCGTTCATGCCCGCGACCTTCACCATGCACACCATGCAGCTCGTCGTCGCTTCATGGCCCTGCAGGTGACACATCGTGGGGATGGAGATCCCCAGCTTGCCCGCAGCGTCAAGGATCGTTGCGCCCGCCTCCACCTGCACTTCGCGACCGTCTATCGTAATCTTCGGCATGTTCATTCAACCCGAACGGCGTTGGCGGGACAGACGCTCTTGCACGTCCCGCACCGGACGCATTTCTCAGGATCGATCTCGTGTTTCTCATAGGGCCTCATCGCGATCGCATCGGTCGGACAGTGCTGGGCGCAGATCGTGCAGCCGATGCAATCGTCCGTGATGGAGTAGCGGATGAGGGCCTTGCACTTGCCCGCCGGACAGCGCCCCTGCACGTGCGCCTCGTATTCTTCGCGGAAGTACCGCATCGTCGAGAGGACGGGGTTCGGAGCGGTCTTGCCCAGTCCGCACAGGCTGCCTTGCTTGATCATCTTCGCGAGGTGCTCCAGCTCGTCGAGGTCGGCCCGCTCGCCCTGCCCGGCGCAGAGCCGGTCGAGGATGTCGAGCATCCGCCGGGTTCCGATCCGACAGAACGTGCACTTGCCGCACGACTGATTCTGTGTGAATTGCAGGAAGTACCGGGCGATATCCACCATGCAGTCGGTCTCGTCCAGCACGACCAGACCGCCCGAACCCATCATGGCTCCCGCTTCGATAAGGGACTCATAGTCCACGGAGAGGTTGTCCCGTGCGACCGGGATGCATCCGCCGGAGGGCCCGCCGACCTGGACCGCCTTGAACTTCAGGCCGCCCGCGATGCCGCCGCCGATCTCGTCGATAATCTGGCGGATCGAGATACCCATCGGGACCTCGATCAGCCCGCCGCGTGCGATCTTGCCCGCCAGAGCGAAGACCTTCGTGCCCTTGCTCCTGCCTACTCCGATGTCTGCAAAGGCCTCGGCTCCATTGCGAATGATCCAGGGGACGCATGCGTAGGTCTCGACGTTGTTGATCAGCGTGGGCAACCCCCACAGACCTTTCTGCGCCGGGAACGGCGGGCGGAGCCTCGGCATTCCGCGACGGCCCTCGATGCTGGCCATCAGGGCGGTCTCCTCGCCGCAGACGAACGCGCCGGCGCCCGCGACGATCTTCAACTGCAGGGAGAAATCCGTGTCCAGGACGTTCTTCCCCAGGAACCCGTGCTCGCGGCACTTCTCCAATGCCTCGGTGACCCGCTGGATCGCGAGCGGATACTCCGCGCGAATGTAGAGGAATCCCTCATGAGCCCCGACGCAGCGGGCCGCGATCACCATGCCCTCGATGATCCGATACGGATAGGACTCCATCAGCATGCGGTCCATGAACGCGCCGGGATCGCCCTCGTCGCCGTTGCAGACGATGTGCTTCTTCATGGACTCTGCTGCACGGACGGCGGACCACTTCAGGTGCGTCGGGAAGCCCGCGCCGCCCCGGCCGCGAAGACCGCTGATCTCGATCTGTCGGATCACCGCCTCCGGGGTCAGCCCCTTGATCGCCTTCTCCAAGCCCAGGAAGCCGCCGCTGCGGATGTACTCGTCAATGTCGGTGGGGTCGATGTGCCCGCAATGCTCCGTGGCGATGTGGATCTGCCGACCGAGGAAGTCGGAGACCGCCTGGTCCCGTACGTGGATCGAGTAGCGGGTGACAGGCTCCCACTTCTCATCCGTCAGCAGGCGGTCGAGGGCGGTGGAGACCGCGTTGGTGAGCCTTCGATGGGGACCCGCGACGCCGAAGTGCCGTTGAATGATCGGCTTGGCATCCTCGGGCTGCACCCTCGCATAGAGATACGACGATTGGTCCGGCTGCACGATCTCGAGCAGAGGCGTCTGATGGCACATCCCCACGCAACCCACCCGCTTGACGGGGACCTGAACGCCCGTCTGGGCGAGGGCCTCCTGCAGGGCACTGTGCAACCTGCCGCTTCCGCGGGCGACGCAGCAGGAGCCGAGTCCGACTCGGACCTCGCCATGGATGCCCGCCTTTGCGGGACGCAATCTGCGCGACTTGCCCAACGAGGCAGTTCTGGCCTGCTCCTGTCGGAGGAAATCGCTCAGCACGTGGGGCACGGTCTCGCGTGTCAGATGGCCGTAGGTCACCCCGTCGATCTGGACGGCCGGCGCCAACGTGCAACAGCCCAGACATGCGATCCGTTCGACGGTGAACAGCTTCTGGGCGTCGGTATCCTCGCCCTCGGGAATCGCCAGGTGGGTGCGGAACGCCTCATAGACCGATTCGGCGCCCTTGACGTGGCAGGCGGTGCCGATGCACACGTGGATGATATGCTTGCCCGCGGGACGATGGCGGAACTGATCGTAGAACGTCGAGACCCCGGCAATCGAAGCCGGCGTGATCTCCGTCAGCTCGCACACCCGACGCAGCGCCTCCTCGGGCAGATAGCCATAGTGTCCCTGGATCGCCTGCAGCAGTTCCAGCACCTTCTCTTTGCCGGCGCCGACCCGCTGGACGGTCTCCTCGACGAACGTCAGGTCCAGTGGTTCTGTTGGTTCTTGATTCGACATATCGAACGATCCGATCCTACTGGGCCTTTCCGATACAGTAGAGGTGCTCGACTCCTCGAATGTACATCCGCCCGTCCGCAAACGCAGGCGACGCAAAGCACTCCTCGCCCAGTTCGCATTTGCCCAGTTCCTTGTACTCGGGCCCGACCTGGGCAATGCGCATCACGCCTTTCATATCCAGGATGTAGAGCTTGTCCCCCACGATGCTCGGGGACGCCCGGAAATCACCTTTGATCTTCTGCTCGTACAGTTTGTGCCCATCCTCAATCCTGCAGCAGATCAGCAGATCGGCGCTCTCCAGCAGGTACACATAGGTCCCGTCGCTGACAGGGGAGCAGATGTCCGGCCCACCTTCCTCCATCTTCCAGACGACGTGCGTCTTGCTGACGTCGCCCTGCCCGGTCGGCTTGATGCCGACCAACTGCGCATAGGGCTCGATCGCCAGGATCAGCCCGCCGGCATAGATCGGGGAGGGCGCGACATCGCCGCCGAGACACTCGGCCCGCCAGATCTCCTTGCCGTCCGCAGGGTTGTAGGCGACGACATTCGGATCGGCCACCGTAATCAACTGAGGTTTCCCCTCCACTTCCACCACGACGGGCGAAGACCAGGAGTTCGGCAGATCCCGTTTGGTCTCCCAGGCGACCCGGCCGTTCGTCCCGTCCAATGCGATGACCTTCGATTTGCCCTCGCTGCCGTCCCCCTGATCGTATTGGATGATGACCAGCTTCTCATACGTTTCCAGCGACGCGGCGTACCCGTAGGCGCTGTCCGGCATACCCAGGTTCTTGTGCCACAGGCGACGGCCGTTGAAGTCGAACGCCGCCACGTCGCCCGTCGGGAAGATCGCATAGATCCGCCGGCCGTCCGTCGCGGCCGTGCAGGCGGCGTAGCCGGTGTCCTCCATGAGTTCCAACGGTTCCTCGACCGGCACCGTCGGGACGTCGCCTGTCCATTGCAGTCGGCCGGACCTCGCGTCGAAACAGTACACCTTCCGTGCATTGGGGTCCGCGCCGACGAGGAAGACGCGGTCTTTCCATACCACCGGCGAATTCCGACCGGGCATCGGCACCGCGGTCTTCCAGAGGATGCCCTCGCCTGTCTTGCCGTTCCAGGAGGTGGCGATGTTGGCGTAGGCGCTAACGCCCGCTCCGCCGGGGCCTCGGAATCGAGGCCATTGTCCCTGCTTGTCCTGCATCGACGCAAAAGGAGGTTCTGCGTCCTGCGCCTGCGCGAATCGGACGTGCCCCATCATCCCGAGGAGCGTCATACCCACCGCCAGGACAGCCAATCCCCCTGCGACGGCCCAGCGGGCCTGCCTGCCTTCTCTCACCTGCATCTCTCCTCGGTCTGTCGTCCCATGTTGCGGCCTTGGCGGCTCTTTGCCCAGATCGTATGCGATCTTGCCCGCGATCAGCAGGACAATCACACTGCCGAGCAAGGCAAAGGCGGTTCGCTCGGCAAAATCCAGCCGCCAGAGCCGGTCCTGTCGAATCTTGAGATCCAGTCGGCGGACCTCGGACAGGAGCGTCTCATTCGTCGGGTCCTTCTGCGCCTGGTGCTGCATGGCCGCCAGCCTGGTCTCGCGCGAAGGTCCAAGCACGGCGCTGCCGAAGAGGTTGACGACCAGCAACACGGTGAAGAGGCCTGCGAAGACCGCGCCCACAACAGCCGTCGTCCTGGCCGATTGATACCAGATATTCAGTTGTTTCGTTTCTTGTGTCATCGATGCCTTGCGGCTGCCTCCTTGTTCTTCTTGATTCGCTCGTGCTCTTTCGGACAGGCCCGATAGCATCGCGCACAGGCGAGACAGCTCGCAGGGTCCGCTTCGTACTCGGTCCGCCTGCGACGGACGGACAGGACGACCAGTTTGCCGCCGGCAATGAGACCGACGAACCCGCCCAGCAGTGCTCCGCCCACGCCGAACCGGTCGCGGATCTCCGTCGCATCCGCATAGAGCACCTGGGTGGTCTGCCCTGTGGCTCGGAACGCATCGCTCACGTCGGTCGTCCCTTCGACCTGGCCTGTCTCCTCCAAATAGACTCGCTCCGCGGTGCGGACCCGCGGGTTCACACGAGCCAGTTGCCCTCTCGACGCGTAGCCCCCCCAGGCGCCCCCGGCTGGGAGGATCGGCAGCAGCACGAGAAACAGAGCCAGCCTTCGTTTGGCGATCTTGTACTCCCCCTCGGGCCAGTCGCCGGTCGGCTCGCGAATCGCACCGAACGGACAGGCATTCTCGCACAGGCGACACTGGATGCACTCGCTGGGCGTGATCGTGACCCGTCGCTTGGACAGACGCGACAGATTGCGGAGAATCACGCCGTAGGGACACAGAAATCGGCAGTAAGGCCGCCCAATGAACAGCCCGATCAACAGCAGGCACACGCCGACCAGCAGGATGTTCCAGTTGCCGCCCATGCGGAAGAAACCCACGAACGGGTCGTATCGGCAGATGATGAACGCACTGCCTGTGGCCGCAAAGAGGACTGCTGCGCCGAGATAAGCGTAGGCCAGCAGTCGCAGGCCGCTCTCCAACCAGCGAGGCACGGTCACAGGGTGAATCAGGACCGCATCCTGGATCGCCCCGAGGGGACAGACGGCGCCGCAGAACACCCGACCGCAGAACAAGGTGAACACCAGCGGAACCACGAAGAAGACCGCGGCGGCAATCGGGATGGCATAGCTGCTGTCGAAGACGGTCAAGGTCACGTTCTGGATCGCGCCAATCGGGCAGATGCACCCATCCCGCACGAAACCGAAGTACAGTAGAGCCGCGATCATCAGGACGAACGCCGCCCGACGACTGCGTCGCACAAAGACCAGGTGTGAGGCGAGCAGCAGCGCAAACACCAGCACACCTGCATCGAGGTACTCACGCCAGACGGCTTGCGGCGCCGGGGTGGTCGTCTCGGGAAACTGGTAGCCGGTTTCGAACTCCGGCGGGGGAAAGCGGATTTCGCCCTGCGTCTCCGCGCCGGCGGCCAGCAGAACCGTCAGAAAGGCTGCGATATGAACGAAGGGGTTCATTCCTTGCGATCCATCCCTTTCAGCAAGTACGGCTGGTCCGCAGGGACCCGCTTGAACGCCTGCGAAGGACAAGCCGCCGCGATGGCGCACTCGTTGCAGTTCTTGCACCGGTCGTGGCGGACCTGGAGATAGAGCGATCCGTTGCCGAACACCATGCACCCTTTGACGCACTTGGCGCAGCCGTTGCACAGCGCCTCATCGATCGTGTACTCGTAGTACGGGTCTTCGATGTAGGTCCGTTTGATCGCGCCGGTCGGGCACAGTGCGTTCTCCGCAGCGGTGTCCAGGGCCTTGGGCTCCGGCACAAGATATCCCGTGCACAGATCGCAGTATCCGCACATCGCATAGGCCTGGACGCACTTGACCGCGGAATCCTCC
Source organism: Sedimentisphaerales bacterium (assembly GCA_035342095.1). Lineage (GTDB taxonomy): Bacteria > Planctomycetota > Phycisphaerae > Sedimentisphaerales > Anaerobacaceae > PLanc-01. The sequence continues at coordinate 17,228 of DAOQWL010000067.1, forward strand.
AGCACGCAGTACGTCGCACAATTGCCGCACGCGATGCACTTGTACGGATCGATCTGCCAGACGAGGTTGTCCCGGTTGTTCCGTGCGACGCTCAACCCGGCGACGGCCCCCGCGCCGGCCAAACAACCTCCCCACAGACCGTCCCGAAGGAACTTGCGCCGCGTTACGTTTTCCTGCTTATCCGCCATGGCGAACCCTCGTCAATGCTTCGCGGGTCGAGAGCGCGCGAGGCAGGCCGCAATCGGCGAATACCTCGCAGTCGCGGCACACTCCGCTGTGGAGGCACTTGCCCTCCCGCAGGAGCCTGCGCCGTTTGAGGACCACAGCGCCCCCGCCAATCCCCAGCAGGGCCAGGCTCGCGCCGCGCAGGACCCGCGTGATGAACTGCCGCCGTGCGTGCAGTCTGCTCAGGAATCCACTCACAGGGCCATCTCCTTTCTTTGGAATACCTTGACCGTGCTGTCCTCCGGATCGAGGACATAGATCCGGCCGTCCGGTCCGGCAGCGACATCGAGCCCGCTGCCCTGGGCCTCTTCCGGCGTCTCGTAGACCTTTATCTGCTTGCCGCCCGCGAACGGATCGGGACCCGCGACGACGCCGACGAAGCCGCCGTCGCTGTTGTAGACTTTCACGCGGACCAGGCCCTTTTCCGCCGTGAGGAAGCCCCCGTTTGGCAGCAGGGCGAAGCTCGCGGGGTTGCAGCACCCGCAGAAACCCTCGATGCCGACCGAACGCTCGCCCCACGAGAACTCGAGGTCGCCGTCGATGGTGAACGTGTCGATTCGGTTTCGGCCGGGATCGACCACTCGGAGCATGCCGTCTCGGCCCACCGCCAGATCGAAGTGTGGACTGGGCACCAGGAACCCCGGGATGTTGCGGTCGGGGTCCTTCTCTCCGATGTGATCGATGAGCGTGCCTGCGGCGTCGTAGCGCAGCACGATCCGATGCCCCGCGTCGGCCACAAAGACCGCGTCCTTGTGCAGCGCGATGCTCGTCAGAACCGCTTCATCGCCCAGGGTTTCCCATGAGGCGACCACCTTGCCCTGGGCATCGAGGACCTCGACGTGGTCCTTCATGCCGACGTAAATGGCGCCGTCGTCCGAGATCGCCAGGCATTGCGGCTCGCCCGCCAGGCCAATCTCGCTCTCGACCTTCCCGTCGTCGCCGAGCACGCGAATCGCCTTGTCGCCGGCGACGTAGATCCAGCCCTTCGCGTCGACCGTGATCGCGCGGGACTGGTTCAGGCCCGTCCGGATAGTCGGACCCGATTGCGCATAGAGAATCAGGTTCGGGTCGATCTTGGCCAGCCGACTCAGGTCGTAGGCATATGCCTCGCTCAGCCCGCTGCCCGTCTTGCCGGTCGTGTCAAGCTGGAGAACGGCCACCACCGCCGCGACGATGGCCGCTATGACCAGCACGACGACAAGCCAGTCACTGCCGATTCTCCCTGACATTCCCTGCATGATCGAACCCTACACCTCTACACGACGAGAACCTGCGAGCACCGCAAGTTCCACGGGCAGGATGCCCGTGCTACGGTTGAGCGATATCGAGACACACCATCCGCTTGAGGTCCCTGACGATGAGCCTCCCGGAGGCAATCGCCATCGGACCCCAGCATTCGAATCCATCCATGACTTTAGCCCGAGCCAATGGGTTGTACCCGGAGACGCTCGGCTCGACGACAGTCAGCACGCCGGAATCGTCGAGCACATAGAGCAGCCCATCGGCGATCACGTAGGGACCGCTGCCGAACGTGTGGACACTCGTGCTGGTCCAGACGACGTTGCCCTGCAAATCCAGACACACCAATTGCCCGTCCATGCCGATGCCAAAGATGTGTCCGTCATAGAAGATCGGCGTCTGCTGCATCGTGCCGAAGACGCTGGTCGGGTGCAGAAACTCGCGGGCCACCGCGATCTTACCCTCGGACTCGGTCAGACACAGCATCGTGCAGCCGTAGTCGTATTGGCCGTAGCCGGCGGACAGGAAGATCCTGTCCTGGCCCACGATCACCGGCATCGGCACATTGGTGCGGACCTTCCATTCCTCAGTCTTCCACAGGACCTGCCCGTCCTGCACGGCGACGCCGACGACACCGCCGGCCTTGGTCGAGCCGCCGCAGTAGACGTAGAACCGCTTGCCGGCGAACTCCATCGGGACGATGGACGAATGCGTCATCACCCACCCGTCCGGGTTGGGCGTCTGCCAGACGATCTCGCCCGTCGCACAATCGACCGCCAGCATCAAGACGCTCCCCGCGGGAGCGAGGATCGCTCTGCCGTCGTCGATCAGCGGACACTGGGCCGTGTACCACTGGGGGATCTCGGTCCCATACTCCTTGACCAAGTTCAGCATCCAGCGGAATTCACCCGTTTTGGAGTCGAGGCAGGTGACATGGCCTTTCGGTCCCATGGTAACGACGTGCTCGTCTGTCACGGCCGGCACGGTGCGGCTCATGCCGTGGAATCGCTTGATCCTGACCGGGTAGGAATACCGCCAGATCTCCCTGCCGTCGTTGAGCGAGAGGCAACGGACGACATCCGCCTGATTGGCCTGGTCGTAGTCGAGGAGGTAAACCCGTCCCTGGAGCACGGCGGCGCCGGCATAGCCCTCCCCCACGTCCACGGACCACAGCACGCGAGGCCCCTCGGCCGGCCACGTCCGACTCAGGGGCACCTTCTCGGGACTGATCGCGTCGAAGTTGGCGCCTCGAAATCGCGGCCAGGCGCCGGGCAAATCCGCCGGCGTCCCGTCCGACGTCGTCAGCGTCCCTGCGATCTTCGCGGGTTCGTCCACCTTGCCAGCGTTTGCGGGCTTGCCGTCCGCGCCGGGCAGACGCTCCTGGAGACTCACCGCCGCATCCGCGCCGAGCCAGAGTTGGATCAGCACGAGCACGCCCGCGACGGCAAACGCCATGGGGATCATGTTGGCAAGGAGTTTCTTCATCTTCGGATTTCGTGCTTTCTTCCCTATTCTTGTCTGAGCGCATCGAGCAGGCGCCCACGCAGTGCCAGCATCGCCGCCAGCCAGACCCAGGCGGCGCCGCTGGCCGCGATCGTTACGACCGTCGCCAGCAGGGAGCCATAAGGCACCTCGGCCCCCGGCGATTGCAGGGCGGGAAGCACCGCCACGACAGCGGAGACACCCCCGCAGACCAGACCCGCAAGCAGCAGACCCCAGTGTTCATAGAAGACCATACGTCGGATCCTGGCCCTCTCGAACCCCACAGCACGGAGCATGGCCAACTCGCCCCGTCGCTGGAGCATATTGCGGAGCACCACGAGACCCAGCCCGACACTGCCCAGAACGAGTCCCAGCCCGCCGAGAGCCGTGAAGATCGACAGGTACGTGCTCTCCACAGCACCGAACGCGGCCAATCGTTCCCACGTCGGCGTGAGCACCAGCCCCGAATCCGTCAGGCCGGACGACAGCTTCTGCGACACGGCTTCCATCTTATCCGATGGAGCATCGATTAGCAAAACCCGATATCCATCGACCGAGGGAAACCTCGTGACAAACTCCTTCTCGGCGATGATAAGACTGCCCTGAAGGATCGAACTGGCGAGCATCCCGACGATCCGAACACGGAAGGGCCGACCCATCTCGTCACCATACTCCACTTCATCGCCGAGGTTCTTGCCCAGAGCCCAGAAGACGGTCGGATAGTCGCCAATCGCAGGCACGACTCCATCCTCCAGGTCCATCGTGAGCAAGTCCCACCCGGCCTCTTCGTCGCTCGTCGCGGTTTGGCCTGTGAATCTGAATGCCCCCCGGCTTCCCAAGGCCTGCGGCTGCACCGCCAACAATCGCGGACGCTGGGCACGGTTGAGGTTCAGGCAGCTCGCGTCGTCGCCCTCGTGAAGGCGGAATTGCACAGCGTTCAGTCCGTCAAGCTCGGGGTCCGTCAGACCGAGGCTCTTGCGACCGGATTCGCTGTTCAGATCGTACAGGATACCGATTGATGACTCGCCGTAGAAGGCGAAACCTCCTGTGCCGGAATCTCTGCTCTGCGGCCCTCGGAGCAGTTCTCGCCGATTGGCGCCGACGGCGACGACCAAAAAGACGCCGCTGGCCAGCAAGCCGATGATCCCCAGACTCCGGCCTCGTCGGCGCGCCGCATTCCGCAGGCCCAGTCCCTGCAACGAAACCAGCGGCCGATCCCAACCGCCCGCCGCGATGAAGAGCACCGCGTGGCTCAAACCCAGCGTCCCGAGCAGCAGAAGCGCCGCGGCTCCGAAGAACAGGCCCGCCATAGCCTGACTGTCGCCGCCGGAGGCCACCGACAGAAGGACCGCCGCACCGACGAATGCGGAAACCGCCGCAAAGACACCGAGTCGTCCCCGGACGCGGGACGCGGCTCCCGGCAGATGCTCCTCGCCGCCGGCCAGCAGTTCGCGAGCGGGAAGCCCCCCCTGCTTTCGCAGCGTGATCCAGATGGCGAACAACGCCGCGACGAAGCCGCCGAAACCGCCCGCGAAGAGCGTCGGACTCGTCGCGTGAAAGCGGATCTGGACACCCGCAACGGCCCCGCCCCAGAACGTGGACAAACCCAGGACCATCAGGCGGGCGTACAGCAGTCCGGCCGCAACGCCGACGACGGTCCCGATCAGCAAGACGATCCCGCCCTCGGCCAGCAACAACCTTCGGACCCGTCTGGCGGGCCAGCCCACCGCCAGCAGCAGACCGATCTGCGGACTGCGACTCTCGACCCCGAAGACGAAGAGCAGTCCGATCAAGACGACCGCCGAGCCGATCAGGAACATGCTCAGGCCCAGGAAGAGCTGGCCGAAATCGGTGCCCTCGCGACCCGCACGCAGGCCCGACTCCCGCACCGCCTGGAAGGACAAACCCACCGACGCGGGATCGACGTGACTGGTGAGGTATCGAGCCACCTGTCCATCGAGTCCGTCCCGCCAGGGGTAGCGGACCGCCGTCAGGTCGCCATATCGATTGCCCCATCGCGACCGGCCGGCCTCCAGGGTGATGAATGCCTTGGGCGTGCCGCGATATTCATCCCAGTACTGCTCGTCCTTGGGGCGGATCGTGTCCAGATCGATCGGGATTCCCGGCTCCCAATCCCGGCAGTTGTCCACATCCGCCAGGCCGGGGAACGCGGGCATCAGCGAAGGATCGCGGGCAGCCCCTTCCAGCGGGACGATCCTGACGACTCTGAACTGTCCCCGCTCTTCGCGCAGCGCCCGCCCGACTCCCATGACGTAGTACGCAAGGTCGATCGTGTCGCCGACGCGGGCGCCCAGATCGTCGGCAAGCCACTGATTGACGACGATCTCGTCGCCCCGCATCCCTGGGGGGAGCAGGTCGCCATAATCTGCATCGAGAGCCGCAACCATCGAGTACGGCGTCGCCCTGCCTCCCAGTCGAATCTCGTTGACGAAGTACGTCAAGATACCCGCGGCGGAGGGATCGGCTTTCATCGCTTCCCGGCCCAGCGACTCCTCGATGAAGATCCGGCGGCTGCGAAGCTCCATCGCGTTCGGCTCGGCCAGGCACGCCAGTTCAATGCCGGCATCCGCCGGCTCCCAGACCTTCTTCACCGCCGCATTCAGCTCGTCGGCGATGCCCCCAGGCTTCCGACCGGCCGCCAGGAGCATGTTGCCCCGTCCGGGCTGCCCGATCTTCTCCGCCAGCCAACTCTGCAAGACGAACACGTTCAACGGCGCCGCCTGATTCGCTGCCAGGTCGAACCGGGCGAAGGCCGATTCGTCAGCCACCGCCAGCACTTTCAAGCGAAAAGCGATGGTTCGGTCCGCATCCGAGACCAGGGGGACGTCGCGAGGCATCGTCCCGACCTTCTCGATCCGCAGGAGGACCTCCCCTCCGACGGCGGTGTCGAGCCGCTTGGCGACCGCTTCGCTCAGGACGACTCCCTCGCCCGCCGTTGGCGGAAAGGGATCGCGTCCCGAGCCAAGGGTGAAGAACCTCTCGTCCACGCCGAGGACTCGGACCTGGTTGACGCGGCGCGAGCCTTCGTCGTTGGCAATCATGCCGGGGATCTGCAGGACAGCGGCGATGTCACCCCCCACATCGCGCTGGAGGTCATCGGCAAGGGCCGCCCGGAAGAACCGCCCGGACGCCGAGGCTGCGAACTCGACGTCGCCCAAGCGGGCTTGCAAGATCCGGGCAAGTGTGTAGTGGACGCAGTCGCCGACCGCCAGGGCGCCGGTGAGCACGCCGGTGGCGACGATCACCGCCAGAAAGACAGCGGCGTTCGTCCTCCAGTAGAATCGGAGGCTTCGCGCGACCAGCCGCCAGAGACTCATGGCCGGCCCCTCTCGCTCAGGACGCCACCGTGGAGTTCCAGCACGTGCCCGATCCGCGAGGCCAGGTCCCGCGAATGGGTCACGACGACCAGCGTCACGCCCTCGTCGCGATTCAATTCCGCGAGCAATCCGGCGATGCTTCGGGCCGATTCTTCATCGAGCGAGCCGGTCGGCTCATCGGCAAGCAGCAGCTTGGGCCTGTTGATGAGCGCCCTCGCCACCGCGACCCGCTGGCGCTGCCCACCCGACAGTTCGCCCGGCCGGTGGGACATCCGATCCGCCAGTCCGACACGGGCGAGCAGTGTTCTTGCCCGGTCTCGCACGGCGGGTCCCGATGCAACGCCCCGTCCCGCCAGCGTGGGCACCAGCACGTTTTCCAGCACCGTGCACTGGGGCAGCAGATGGTGCAACTGAAACACGAAACCGATCTCGCGACTACGAATCCTCGCCAGGTCGTCGTCACGGAGCGAAGCAAGGTCCCGACCGTCGAACAGGACCCGCCCGCTCGTCGCGTGATCCAGCCCGCCGATGATGTTCAGCAGCGTGCTCTTGCCACAACCTGAGGGGCCGACGATCACGATGGATTGGCCCTGCTCGATCTTCAGGGAGACCCCCTTGAGAACGCTCACAGACGCCGGATCGTCCGGGGCGCCGTAGGTCTTCGTCACATCACAAAGCTCGATCATCCCTGCCCTCGCCTCAATCACCGTCGCACGACCCGTTCATAGACGCCGACCAGTTCCTTCGCCGTCCTCGCGATATCGAACGCCCTGAGCATTCCGGCGCGGCCCTCGGCGCCAAGCTTGCGAGCGGCCTGAGAATCCAGCAGCAGCGGTTCGAGGACCTCGGCCAGGCGTTCGGGTGTGTTAGGCTCATACAGAATGCCGCCGCCCGTCAAGGCGATGACCTCCGGAAAACACCCGATCGCCGGCTCGACGACGGGAACGCCCATCGCCAGGGCCTCGAGTACGTACAGTCCATACGCCACCGGGGACGCCTCCGGCACCGACAATACGGAGAGACCACGCAGAAACTCCAATCTGGCGTCGCGGTCAAAGGCCGCCAGAAACTCGACGTCGTCGAGGACGCCTGCCGCCGCAAGCTTGTCGCGCAGACGGGAGATAAACGGCTCGTCCGCGGCGCTCCTGCCGCCGGAGATCCGGAGCTTCGCTGATCCCAGCTCGCTGTTCCTCTTCAGGAGGAGGAAGGCATCGATTAGTGTCTCGAGCCCGCGCTGGGGACACATCCGCGAGAGGAAGCCAATCGTCGGCGTCACGGGACCGCTATCGCCGGGCGTGTACATGCCCATCTCCACGCCCATGTGGACCACGTGCATCCGCGAGGAATCCGCCTGGAGACGCTCCTGCATGGCGTCGGCGTAATACTGACTGACGGCCAGAAAGGCGTCGATGTCACGCGCCCGCTCGCGGACGACCGCCCACGCCCGCTCGGCGTAGGGGGAGGTCAGGCCGTCGAGGAAGCCGTCTTCGTCCTGCAGGAGGCACACGACCGGCACAGCGAGCCGTTCCTTGATCCGTCGGGCCATGCCCGCCAGCAGCACGTTGGACAGGCAGACGACGTCGGGCTTCTCGGGCTCGGTCACGAGCCAATCTACGAAACGGTCCAGTTCCTTCACCTGCCGGCCATGCTCGCCCTGCAGCATGGAAATCGTCGTCTCGCCCAGGTCGCGGGCGCTGGTCATCCCGGCCTTTCGTCCGGCCCATTCGAGGAGTCCGCGGGAGTCGAACCATCGGTCGATCCATCGCGGCGTCTTGCGGAACAGCGACAGCTTCTGCTGGAGGTAGACGTTCACGCCGCCGAAGAACAGCGGCGCATTGCTGACCGGCTCGACTTTGTCCGCCTGCAACGGCAGGTACAGGGGCACCATCAGGACGTCATGCCCAAGCCCGCGAAGGGCCTTCACCAGCGCCGCATCGCGCAGGCAGTTCTCACAGTAGAAATTGTCGCCCGAACCGGGACAGATCTGGATGATCTTCATTGTGCTGGCCCCCCATCGGCCTGCTTGGGACCGAAGGCATAGACGTAGCCATCGTCGCACCCTGTAACCACCAGACCGCCGACAACCGCAGGCGACGAGGTCACAGGCTGACCCATCTCGTACGACCACACCCGCGCGCCGTCCGCCAGGCGGAGCAGGTACAGCCGGCCGTCGTCGCTGCCGACGACGATCTTGTCCCCGCAGATCACGGGCGAGCTGTTCACCTCTCCCAGCGTCTTGAATGCCCAGATCCGCTGGCCCCTGTCGCGACGGACGCAGTGGACGTACTCATCCCGGCCTCCGAAGACAACCACATCCTCGCCCACAGCCGGCGAGGAGAAGAACGCCGCATCGCTCTGCTCGTAACGCCAGCGAATCCGACCCTCGTTCAGATCGGCACACAGGAAGATGTTCGCGTGGTTGCCGACGAACACCTGCCCGTCGAGAAGTGCCCCAGAACCAGCGATATAGGACCCGCTGTCGATCTCGGCGACCTTCCTCCCATCGGCCAGCGACACGACGTGGATCATCGCATCGCAGCCTCCGAAGGCGCACTTGCCCTGGTCCACCGCGGGCGAACCGTTGACGTAGTTACCCGTCTCGTAGGTCCAGACCGCCTTGCCGCTCTCGGCGTCCACGCAGTGCAGGCGATTGTCGTAGCTGCCGACCACGATCCAGGTCTTGTGCCCATCGGGCGAGCGGGTCCAGTTCGGAGAGCCCAGGATCTGGCCGTCCGTCTCGTACCTCCACTTCAGTTCCCCCGTCCCGGCGTCCAGTGAGTGGAGGAAGTCGTCCGAAGACCCCACGAACACGCGGCCCTCCAGCACACAAGGGGACGATTCGACCGCATCGCCGGCTTCATAGGACCAGAGCTTCTCACCCGTTCGCAGGTCGAGGGCGTAGAGGTGGTTATCGCACGAACCGATGAACACGCGTCCCCCTTCGATGGCGGCGGACGACTTGACCTCGGCGCCGGTCTTGAACTTCCACAGGAGGGTCAGCGAATCAGCCAGCGTCCCTTGTGCCCGGCCCAGGAGGCCCTGGCCGCCATGGAACATGGGCCATGTCCCGTCGAACTGAGGCGCTGCGACGGTCTGGTTCGCATCGGAAACGGGCGTCCGCAGGTTTGCTGCCGGCGCCCGCCCGAACCCGCCTCGGCGCACGAAGAAAGCAATGAGAGCCATCACAAGGACAGTACTCAAGAACACCCAGATTGTAGCCCGGATCGACCGCATCGAACCCCGACGACCATTGCAGCCACTCATCTGCACAAAACCATACGGTTACGCACCTTACGGTACCAGCCGCATGATAGTTCACAGACAGGTGTGATGCAACGTCACGGTTTCAGGTCGATCAGCGCGATCCGCGGACCGCACTCGGCTTGGGGACCGGACCGGAAGACCTCGATCTTGGTGGGGATCAGGACCTCGCTGTCGGGCAGCCGGGAGTAGTCGTAGCCGCGAACGAGAACGAACTTCCCTGCGACGGGATTGGCCAGCCAGATCATGTCCATGAAGAGCGTGTCCTGATTCTGGAAGTACGTGCCCTGGGTCCAGGACGGCTCGACCAGAGTAACTCGTTTCTTCTTGCGCCCCCTCTCCTCGGAGACAATCTGGCGGCGTTCGTACCTGGCGTCGATCGGCTGGTACCACTGGCCTGCGAGCTGCACGGACTGAGCCCTGCGGCTGAGCGACGCCCCCTCGGCCAGCACGCGGATCGGGGCGGTCACGATCTGGAGCACCGCTTCGCTGTAGTCGGGATAGGAGCCTCGCAGCGGGGAGACATCCACTTGCTCGTCGCCCTCGAACGAATAGCGTCCCTGGACCACCTGCCAGGTGAACCGGGCGAAGGGCTCGCCGGCCTCCGCTCGAATCGCACTCGACCAGGGATAGACAGTGAACTCGTGCTCGGTGAGGTACAGGCCGCCATCAGGGTAATTCGCGGTCACAATCGCGCCGAACTGGATCTTGCGACACCGTGTCCACACCGGCAGGCCGCCTGTAGCTTCGATGGAAGCCGCTACGAAGGGCCGCGGAATCGGCGTATCACCGTGAGACGGACCTGTGGCCAGCAGGTCCGGATCCTGGGAGGGATCCTGAGAAACCTGCCGGCCACAGCCGGTGAGAATCAAACCCATGCACGCGATCAGAACGACATTGCGAATCACCCTCGCGGCCATGTCAGTTTCCTATCGTCTGTCTTCAAGCTTTCGATTCGGACTCGGCGGCTCCCTGCCCATTCTTCTCGCACTTGATCTTCGCGAGCTGCTCCATCAACGCATATCGATCCACGGCGTCCTTGTTGGCCAGCTTCATCAGCTCCGCGGCCACTTCCGGCTTCGACTGCTTCAGCACGCGATACCGGTCCTCGCCGTAAGCGTAGTCCTCGAACGCCATGGTCGGCGGCTTCGAGTCGAGCTGGAGCGGATTCTGCCCCTGCTCTTTGAGTCTCGGGTCGAACCGATAGAGCGGCCAGTGCCCGCAGGCCACCGCCTTCTTCTGCTCCTCGTACCCGTTCGTCAAGTTGACGCCGTGAGCGATGCAGTGGGAGTAGGCGATGATCAGCGAGGGACCCGGATACGCTTCGGCCTCGGTGAACGCCTTCACCGTCTGCGGGGCGTTGGCGCCGATCGATACCTTGGCGACGTAGATGTTGCCGTAGGTCATCGCCAGCAGGCCCATGTCCTTCTTGGGCGCGGGCTTGCCGCCGGCGGCGAATTTCGCCACTGCGGCGCGAGGCGTCGACTTCGACATCTGGCCGCCGGTATTGGAGTAGACTTCGGTGTCCAGGACCAGGATGTTGATGTCCTTGCCGCTGGCGAGGACGTGGTCGAGACCGCCGTAACCGATGTCGTACGCCCACCCGTCGCCGCCCAGCGCCCAGACGCTCTTGCGAACCAGGTAGTCAGCCACCGTGAGCAGTTGCTTGCACTCGGGGCAATCACACTTGGCGCACTGGGTCTTGAGCTGCGCCACGCGGGCTCGCTGCTCCTCGATCGCATGTTGCTCCGGATCGTTGGCGAGCGCCGCGGAACGGATCGCAGCGACCAGGTCCTTGTCGAGGCAATCCTTGGCCCTGTCCAGCAGATTCAACGCGATCAGGCGGAACTGATCGACGGTCAGTCTCATGCCCATCGCGAATTCCGCGTTGTCCTCGAAGAGGCTGTTGGCCCAGGTCGGGCCGCGACCGTCGGCCCGCTTGGTGTACGGCGTCGTCGGCAGGTTGCCGCCATAGATCGACGAGCAGCCGGTGGCATTGCCGATGTAGGCCCGGTCGCCGAACAACTGTGTGAGCAGCTTGACGTACGGCGTCTCGCCGCACCCGGCACAGGCGCCGGAGTACTCGAAGAGCGGCTGAACCAACTGGCTGCCCTTGACCGAGTTGGCTTTGAACAGCGAGGGGTCCGTGTTCGGCAGCGACAGGAAGAAGCTGTAGTTCTTCCGCTCGCGGTCCCGCAGCGGCTCCTGCAGCTCCATATTGATCGCCTTGCGCCCGGTGGGCTGCTTGTTCGCGTCGCGCTCGGCGCCGGGACAGGTCGTCACGCAGGCGCCGCAGCCGGTGCAATCCTCCGGGGCCACCTGCACGGTGAACTTGAGACCCTTGAATTCCTTGCCCTTGGCGTCGATGCTCTTGAACGACTCGGGCGCGCCGGCGAGATTCTTGGCATCGTAGGCCTTGATGCGAATCGCCGCGTGCGGGCAGACGAACGAGCACATGCCGCACTGGAGGCACAGTTCCGGCTGCCAGACCGGGATATTCACCGCGATGTTCCGCTTCTCGAACTGCGTCGTGCCCGTCGGGAACCGGCCGTCCACCGGCATCTTGCTGACCGGCAGCGAATCGCCGCGCATCGCCATGATCTCGGCGGTGACCGTCTGCACGAACTCGGGCGCCTCGGCGGGCACGGCGGGCGGCATCTTGACCTTGCTCGTGACCTTGGCCGGCACCTTCACCTCGTGCATCCGATCCAGGGCGCCGTCCACGGCGGCGTAGTTCAACTGGACGACCTTCTCACCCTTCTTGCCGTAGGACGTCTTGATCGCGGCCTTGATGGCGGCAACCGCAGCCTCGATCGGGATGATGTTGCTGATCTTGAAGAACGCGGTCTGCATGATCACGTTGATGCGGGCGCCGAGTCCGAGTTCCTGGGCCAGCGAGATCGCGTCGATCACGTAGAACTTCAACTGCTTGTCCACAATCTGCTTCTGCACTTCCTGGGGCAGGGTGTCCCACACCTGGTCGGCCGGGTGCGAGGTCGTCAGCAGGAACGTCCCGCCCTTGCGGGCCGAGGAGAGCATATCGTACTTCTCGAGGAAACTCGGATTGTGGCAGGCGATGAAGTCCGCACGGCTGATCAGGTACGGCTGGCGAATCGGTTTCTTGCCGAACCGAAGGTGCGAGACCGTCATCGCACCGGCCTTCTTCGAGTCGTAGACGAAGTACGCCTGGGCATAGTTGTCCTGAAGCTGGTCGCCGATGATCTTGATCGAGTTGCGGTTGGCGCCGACGGTGCCGTCGGAGCCGAGACCGTAGAACATCGCGGCGTACTGGCCCGGCGCCGGGACCTCGAATGAATCGTCCACCGGCAGGCTCGTATTCGTTACATCGTCGATGATGCCGACCGTGAAACCCCTCTTGGGCTTGGCGGCATCGAGGTTGTCGAAGACCGCCTTGACCATCGCAGGCGTGAATTCCTTCGAGCCCAGGCCGTAGCGGCCGCCTACCACGACCGGGTACTTGTCGAATGGAGCGAGCCCGTCGGCCATCGCCTCGCCGATCGAGGTGCGAACGTCCAGGTACATCGGCTCGCCCAACGCGCTGGGGTCTTTCGTCCGGTCCAGCACCGCGATCTTCTTGACGGTCTTGGGCAGCACCGCCATGAAGTGCTTCGTGCTGAACGGCCGGTACAGGCGGACCTTCACGACGCCGACCTTCTGGCCCTGCGAGTTGAGGTACTCGACGGTCTCGTGAACGGTGTCAGCGCCGCTGCCCATGATGATGATCACCTTCTCCGCATCGGGGGCGCCGACGTAGTCGAACAGCTTGTACTGGCGACCGACGATCTTGGCGAACTTGTCCATCGCGTCCTGCATGATCTTCGGCACGGCCAGATAGAACTTGTTCACCGTCTCGCGGCCCTGGAAGTAAACGTCGGGGTTCTGAGCGGTTCCGCCTATGACGGGCCGGTCCGGCGTCAGAGCACGGGCCTTGTGCTGGGCCACCAGGGCATCATCGATCATCGCCCGCATATCATCGTAGGTCAACTCCTCGACCTTCTGCTCCTCGTGGCTCGTCCGGAAACCGTCGAAGAAGTGCAGGAACGGAATGCGGGAGGCCAACGCCGCCTGCTGCGAGATCAGTGCGAAATCCATGACCTCCTGCACGTTGCAGGAGCACAGCATGCCAAATCCCGTCTCTCGGCAGGCCATCACGTCGGAATGGTCGCCGAAGATCGACAGGCCCTGGCAGGCAATCGAGCGAGCGGTAATATGGAAGACGGTGGGCAGCAGCTCGCCCGCGATCTTGTACATGTTCGGGATCATCAGCAGCAGGCCCTGCGAAGCGGTGAACGTCGTCGTCAGCGCACCGGCCGCGAGGGCTCCGTGAACCGCGCCGGCCGCTCCCCCTTCCGACTGCATCTCGGTGACCGATGGAACGGTGCCCCAGATATTCGGCAGGTTCTTGGCGGTCTTCGCATCCGCGATCTCCCCCATCGGAGAACTCGGCGTGATCGGGTAGATCGCAATCACTTCGTTCGTTGCGTGCGCAACGTGCGCGGCCGCGTTGTTTCCATCAATCGTCACCATCTTACGCTTCATAGCTTCTCCATCTTTCGTAAAAGCCGACACAAAAAGAACTTAGCTCAATGGCAATCCATCGCCGCTGGCCTTATGGCACCTCCTGCGTATACATCCGGGCCAGAGCAAATCCCCCACAGGTGTGCCCGGCGTACGAAGAACGCTCATTTATACATCCTTCGGCCGGGGCAGGCAACAAAAATCACGGCCGATCCGCGGTGGGGTGTGTGAGGATGAATCCTGGCACTCTCAGGCGGCCGCTCGCTCGGATTTCCAGT
>DAOQWL010000068.1:0-31570 GCA_035342095.1 Sedimentisphaerales bacterium
ATCAGGTTATCAAAGGGACTTGCACCCTCAAGCTGTCGAACATGCTCGGCACACATGGCACTGGCCGCGGATATGAGATCCGCGGCCAGCCTTCCAAGGTAAGGGGGGCTTCAAGTCTGTATTAGGTGTGTCGTCTGCGGACGAGGGTCAGGCCGCTCAGGCCCAGCAGGACGATCGTCGCGGGCTCCGGAATCGACATCGAGCCGCTGAAACCGCCGCTGCCGATGCCGCCGCGGTCGAGCATGTCCGCGAAGCTCTTGTAGCCCGATCCGCTGCCGCCGGTGAAGGACAGGTCGAAATCGAGCGAGGTCACTCTCAGGTTCTCCAGGATCGCCAGGGCGGCGGATCCGAGGGCTGAACCTTCATGCGTGATGAAGACATTCGTGATGTCCGCCTGGAACTGGGTGTAGGCGCCCGCGATGGTGCCGACGGTGGTCAGGTCGCTGATCGTCAGGGTGCCTGTCATGTAGGTTACGCTGTTGTCGGCGCTCTTGATCGTGATTTCGGAACTGCCCAGCGGCGTGAGCGTATAGGGCGCGCCCGGGATGCCGCTGACCTGGAACGTGGGCAGATACACGCGGGCGCCGACCAGGGCGTCGTAGTTGCCGGCCAGGCCGCTATCGACCACGATGTCCTGATCGAAGCTCATGACGCCGGCGCCGTTGTAGTACCACTCGCCGGCGGAGCCGTCGGCCGGGCCGAAGGTGAGAACCTGCTGCGGAGTCACCGTGTCGGCGAGCATCGGGCTCGTCAGGGCCGCCAGCAGCAACGTTGTCAGAGTCAGGGATGCTTTCATCGCTCTCGCTCCTCTATTGTTCCCGCACTGCCTTTTTCCGACGCAGGCCGCACAGCCCGCCAAAACCGAGGAGGATCAACGTGGCCGGCTCGGGCACCGCGACCAGGTAGTTCTGCTGGCCGTCGCAGACGAGGACTCGCAGGTCCGCCTTGGCGCCGCCGCCCGTGAGCGATTGGAGCCATTTGTTCGCGGTTTCCCAATCGAGGTCCTGGGCGCGGAAGCCGCCGACGCCGGAGGTGCCCTCGGTGGTGACATCCCATTCCGCAGCGGAGGCGGGCAGGTCTTCGTAGACGATCTCCCAAGCCGCGGCGGCGAACGCCTCGGCCGCCCGGTTGTCCTGGGCAGTGTAGGACCCCGAGGTCCATGCGGAATCGTAGTAGCGGGCCCACAGTTCCCGAAGGTAGTTCGCCTTCGTCGTGCCCAGGTGCTCGCCGGTATAGCTGTTGTACATGTCTTCGGGCATGATCACGTTGTAGGTGTGCGTCGCGGTGGGGGCCGTCTCGTGGAGCTCGACGCAAAAGCCCGGGATCGAGCCGTTGTGCCAGGTGCTTCCGGTGCCGGTGTCGGCGGTCTTGTTCAGCATGTAGACGCCGGCGCTGACGTCGTATCCATCGTACCCGCCGGCCCAGAAGGTCGTGACGTCGTAGGCGCCGAATCCATCATGCACCACGTCCACCGTGTTGGCCCGCGCCGCGTGGGTCGTTGCCAACGCAAGCACGAGGCCCCCTGCGGCCCAAAGAAATCCAGACGTTCGTTCTCTCATGTTACCACACCCCCCGATGACTTGGCGCAGAACGACCCCCTGCCATGCGAGCAGAAATCACCAAGCCACCACTTACCTAGAAACCCATGGTGCTCAAGAGAAGAGATTGATGAGCACCCCCCATTTCGAATCAAGCGCCCGTCGGGCGATTGATATAGGTAGTGTACCCATTTGGCGACCCAAAGTCAATGAAATCGCCGTCGCTGCTTCCAAGGGGGGACGAATCCGGAAGGTCGTCGCCGTGGCTGGGCTGCCACCCTGCGGATTATCGGCCGATGCCACTTCTCCCTCGACGCCCGACGTGGAGATTTTTCAGCCCAACTCGCAGCGGCCCGACTCACGGCGTCAGCGGGCGGTTGGCTCGATCCGGGGGTCGCCTCGCCTGCGGCAGCTCCTGCCATGCGGCTTGGATCGCTCGCCGGGAATGCTGTGGAGAACCTGTGGATAACTCACGCGGGTCTTCCGCGAGTGGCCGCAGAATGTGAACACGTCCAGTGGTGCGTCGCAGACCCGCCCAGATGGTATTCAATCCTATTCGAGCCTCCCTCCCAATGATGAATCCGTAAGTCTTTGTTATATCGAGTTTTATGATGCGACTGTTCTTTGCACGCTTTTTCTGTATGAAATAATACAAACCGAGGGCGAAAAACCACCCAAATCGCCCATCTTTATGCCATCACTTCTCGACTATGGTGGAAAAACGGTTGACAACTCGCGAAAAGTGCCTCGTCCACAACCGAATCCTCGCAGATAATCCCTTTCCCTACCATGAATTAGAGACACAGGGAAGATCCATGGCATCGACGCACGGCGTCGCTATAATAGTCGCTGGTGTCCAGACAACGCCTTTGGCAAGGAGAAAGTCGCGTGAGAATCCTCCAGTGCAGCGTTTTGGTCATATTGGCGGTCGGCACGGCGGGCCCAGGCTGTGCGAGGCGCACAGTCACCGTCCGCACGCATGATCGTCAAAGAACCGTGCCCATGGAGCCGACCTGGGGCCAGCCAGCGGAAGGCCTTCAATGCCGGTTGCGGTCCGACAAGCGCATCTACCCTGCAGGGGAGAATCCGACCTTCAGGATCGACCTGCGCAACCAGGGCGGGCGGATCTTCGCATTCCGCTCCACCGACCAGGCGCCTCTGTCGCAGTATTCCATCGACAGCCGCTGGCGGCGCTGGCCGGCACACCCGCCCCAGGATGGAAAGGTCCGACCCCTCGGCCCAGGCGTGGAGATCGCGGATATGCCGGCGACTCTGCCCCAGGATGCTCGTTCCCTCCTGACGCCCGGCCTGCACGTCATTCAACTCGCCTTCTCCTTCGAGGGCGTCGAAGTGGTCAGTAACCCGATCGAGATCGAGGTCGTCGGACAGTAGCTATCGTGCCGCCGGTCACTTGTCTTTCCGCAGCTCGACTCGGCTGACCGCCAGCTCGAAGTCGCCGCCGAAGACAGCCAGACGGAAATCCACCCCGTTGTTGCGATTCATGAACTGGCAATCGGGCAATCTGAACTGGGCGGTCTTCCATTCGCCCGTGCCGGCGACCTGCATCCTTCCTGCCGGCCGGAATGCACCTTCCAGCGGGCCTTCGTTCACCGTGCTGTCGTACTCCACCGCGAAGGACGAACACCCGGCGTCCCGATACGTCACACGCAGGATCGCCCCTTTGCCCACCATCCCGCAGGCGAAGGCGTCGTCCACATCGAAGTACAGGTATCGGCTCGTCTGGGAATGTGGATTCGGCCTGCTGACCACCGCCTGGTGGTCTCCGAAGGCACGGGTCGCCCAGACACCGTCGCCACCGCTGGGCCGCACGTCCAGGCCGGCTGGCTTCTCGACCTGCCACGCGATCGCGTCGGCGTTCACGTAACTCCACGAGAAATGGAGCTGAGTGCGGGCGTGCCACAGGTCGCTGAACAGGCGCGTCAGGACGATGTAGGTGCGATCGTACTCGCGGGAGTGCGCGATGTCGGTGCCTTCGTGCCATTCATTCCAGGTCTCGACATGCACCATCCACGGCCGGGCCGCCGGGTCGAGCTGGAGCGTCTTGGTCCAGCGGTCGATATAGGTCCTGCCATCCCGGCGTTCGACGATCAGCGGCTCGCGCCCGGGGACGGCGCTGTGGTCGTATCCCGGTCCCAAGGACACTGTTTCGCGGAAGATTATTGGCCCTCGCACGGCCCCGCCCCAGGCGTAGATCGCATCGGTGTCGCCCTCCCAGCCGGCACACTTGACGATAAACGGCTCCACGCCGAAATCCTGCTTGAACCGCGACTTGGCATGCACGAACTGCCGCTCGGCGTCCTGCTTCCTGGCGAACGACGCGTCATAGAGGAAGATGATCGGCCTGCCATCGACCCTCGCCCACTTCGCAGGCGGGATCAGACTGAAGAAGTCGCGGATCGCCAGATAGAACCATTCGCGCCCGCGATCGGTCGTCAGATCCACGTGATAGTTGCTCCCATCGGCGTTGGCGCCGTTCCACGCCAGGATCGAGGTATCGTAGAACATCCCGATGGCGGGCGGCTTAAGACCTTCCTTCTCCAACGCCGTGTGCGCCTCGACCAGAGGCGGCAATCCGACGAAGCTCCAACCCTCGTATTTGCCCGGCACACCCCAGAAGACCGGCATCAGGAAGTCTATTCCTGCGTCGATCATGTCCGTGAGCTGGGTCTCATGCCAGGCAGGGCTCTTGAAGCTGATCCCAGTCAGGTCCGCAGGGTGTGTCGTCAGGGCGTCCGACCCGTCGTGGTCCACGATGTGGGCCTTGGTCGCGGCGTCGTACCAGTAGAAATACGTGGTCCCGACAATCGCCTGGCCGCGTTGGAAGGAGGCCGCGTCGCGATGGTCCTGGGCAGTGAGTGGAAAGAACTCCCCCGGCGGCTTCGTCGGCAATTGCCTTGGCTCCGCCATCATCGGGAACAACAACGCCGAGAAAAGAACGAACGGTGTCATCTGTGTGGGCTCCTTTGCATGCTCATGCGGACGACTATACACCAGGGCGCCGGGACGGTAAACCGTTTCATGTATCTGTGAGAACAATCGGCAGTCGGACGGGCGGCGCATGCGGGAGTCGTTCGTAGTGGGCCCGTCAGGGCCTCTCTTCACAGGCCGGAAAGAGAACGCCTCACGGCGTCACTACAAACCGACTCGCCGGAAGCGCGCCGGACCCGCACGGGGGCGTCTCTGCTGTCCGAAACCCCGCACAGACGCCTGTTTCATCGACGGTTGCGATTGGCGTGGCAGTCTGACGGCTGATTTGGTATCCTGCTGCTCTCGGCCGCCCGGCTCGGGACGGTCGGATTGGATTGGTTTTGGGAGTCGCTCATGGCGCGAACGAGTCTTCGAGACAAGCTGACGAAGCGGTCGGGCTTCGTCGTTCTGGCGGAACTGACGGGCGGGCCGGGGTTCAGCTTCGATCCCATCGAGAAGTTCCTCAAAGCGTACAAGGAGAACCCGACGGCGATCCCGGCGGGATTCGATCTGGCCGCGATCACGCTGCCCCAGAGCCCCGGCGGCGTCGCGAACATCGAGCCCGCTGCGGTGATTGCCGCCTGCGCAGGCGCCGGCCTGTTCGACGGACTGGACGTCGTGCCGCACGTGACCTGCAAAGACATGAACGCCGACGCCATCGTCAGCTCGCTGATGAGTCTGCGAAAGGCGGGCATCGAAAGCGTCCTGGCGCTGACAGGTGACAAGCCGGTCAAGGCCGCGGGCGTCTTCGAGCTCGAGTCGCTCGGTCTGCTCCGTGCGATCCGGAAGATCAACCACGATGCACTGCTCCAGGCCAAGCCGCAATCGCTCAAGGACGTCCGACGATTCTTCGCAGGGGCCGCGGTCTCGCCCTTCAAGTACACCGAGCCCTCCCAGATGCAGCAGTACTTCAAGATGGAGAAGAAGATCGCCTGCGGCGCCGAGTTCCTCATCACCCAGGTCGGCTGGGACTGGCGAAAGTCGCTCGAACTGTTCACCTATCTCAGAGAGATCGGCCTGGGCGGAAGTGACTCGTGCCCCGCGCCTCGTGACTTGTCGGAAGGCTCGGATAATATCAGATCGCGCCCGAAAGAACAGAAGGCAAGAAGGTCAGAAGGTGAGAAGGTCGGAGAGTCGGTTGAACGCGCCGCGAGCCCAGGAGAGAAGCAGACTATCCGACCTTCTGACCTTCTCAACTTCCTACCTTCTGGCTACGATTCATCTGTTTCCAATGCTGCCGGCATCCCGGTGATCGGCAACGTGTACCTGCTGAGCACGCTGACGCCCGCACCGCGACTGATGCACGACGGCAAGCTCCCCGGCTGCTTCGTCAGCGACGAGTTGCTCGCCAAAGTCCAGTCCGAGCGGGTGGACGACCACATCGAGCGGGCAGCCCAGCAAGTGGCCATGTACAAGGCAATGGGCGCCGCTGGCGTCGATCTCGGCGGCGTACCCACGTTCGAGCTGTTCACCAGGATCCTCCAGCGGGCCGCCGAGATCGGCACGCATTGGGAGCCGTTCAAGGACAATCTCTGTTGGCCGCCAGGCGGTGACGCCACCCGAGACGCGTCGGAAAAAGGCAGGTCGGGCCTATATTCTTCAACGAAATCTCTCAGTTCGATTTCGTTGAAGAATGGACGTGACGAAGCTCTCGACGCGCGACCGGGGTTTGAGGGGGAAGAATCGAACCGAGAGATTCTTCCCCCTCAAAGTAGGCCCGACCTGCCTTTTTCCGACGCGCGGCAGACAACACACGATCACGCCTTCTATCTCTACGACGAGTCCGGCGCGAGGGCCGATCTCATCACGCCGTACCCGACGTTCGCAAAGCGGTTCTTCGACTTCGCACACTGGGCCTTCCTCGACCCGAAGCACTTCGGCTTCCACGCCTTCAAGAAGACCCTGTCGCTCCTCGGCGCCGACGCAGGCTGCGGCGCGATCTACAAGCTCTTCAACAGCAGCGAGAAGGGCTTCAAGTATCTGCTGTTCGACTGCGAGGAGTGCGGCGACTGCTTCCTGCCCGAGAACTTTGGCCTGTGCACCATCGGCGGCTGCGAGAAGGGAATGGACAACGCCCCCTGCGGCGACGCCACCTTCGACGGCCGCTGCGGAAACAACCTCGACCGCGTCTGCATCGGCGAGCGGATCTACGAGGCCGCGGCATCCGAGCAAGAGAAGTTCAGAAGGTCAGAAGGTAAGAAGGTGGGAGAGATGGCGGCGTGCGACGGGAGTCCCGGAAGGAACCAATCTGTCCGACCTTCCGACCTTCTCAACTTCCCACCTTCTTGCCGCAACGCTCCTTTTTCCAGCGCGGGCTTGTCGCGACTGCGGACGATCATCAACAAGCCGCGCAATCCCGCGCTGCAGCACACGTCGTCCATCATCAACTACCTGTTCGAGAGAGACCATACGATGAAGAACGCACTGATTTCGATTGGCGAATCGATCCACGCGTCCATCCCCAAGACCGGCCAGATCATGCGAGAACTGCACGCCCTCGGCGCGGGCGCCTACACGACGCCCAGCCCGCAACTCGACTACGTCCGGGCTCTGATCGAGTCGCAAGCCAACGACGGCGCCGACTACATCGCGATCAACCTCGACGCCTTTGGCGAGCAGAACCCGCAGCAGGCGGTCGATATGATGGTCGAATACGTCCGGCTCGTGAAGAGATGGGGTTGCGGCGTGCCCGTCTGCATCGACAGCAGCAGCGACGCGGTCCTGACCGCGGGGCTGAAGGAATGGTATGCCGGCTTGGAAAAAGGCAGATCGGGGGACCTCGTTGACCGGGTTGACCCCATTGTCAATGGGGCTCTCTTGAACTCCATCAAAGTCTACACGATGGACCAGATGATGCCGCTGAAGAAGGATTACGACTTCTCCTTCGTCGGCCTGCTGGTGAGCGAAGAGAAAGCCACCGGTCCCGGCGGGTCGCACTCGGTCGACGAACTCTACGCCCTGGCGAAGCGACTCTTCGAAGCCGCCATGCGCCACGGCTTCAAGCCCGGCCAGATCTTCTTCGACTCGACCGTCTTTCCCCTGGCAATCGATATGCCGATGGAGCCGGGAGTCCCCGGCTACACGTATCGCACCTTCGAGACCATCAAGAAGATCCGCAACGACCCGCGGATGAAAGGCGTCCACTGCTCGCTCGGGATCAGCAACTGCGTGCGGGACCTGCCCGCCCGACGCATCGGAGTGTGTCGCGCCTACGTCGCCAAAGCCATGGAGTACGGCCTGGACGCAGGCATCGTCAACACCGCCCACCAGTACGGCACAACCGAAGCCCCGCCGGAACTGCTCGAGCTGGTCGACGCCTACGCCAAACTCGACGGCTCCATGGAAAAGACCTCCAAGGCCATGGAACTCATGGCCCAGTTCTGCCGAGACAACCGAAAGGCGAGCTGACCAGACGACTACATCTCACACCGCGAAGAACCGGCAGACGCGTCGGAAGGCCCGCCAGGGGTCGTCCGGATCGAGCCGCCAGAACCGCGAGAGCGCCTCGACTTGCATCGGCGCCGGCGCGTAGAACCACAGGTAGAACGCGCCTTCCGCGCGCCGTTCCGACGCAAAACCCTCCAGGATGATGCCCACCTGGCGACGTAACGGATACTCGGCGTTTCTCAGGGCACGGATGCGGCCCGCAGCGCTTCGCGCCCATCAACCGACCTACGTACTGCCTGCATCGCTGAGCACCTCCACGGCCATTCTGGCACACAATGCCTCCGCGCGCCGGTTCGCGGCGCGGGCCATCGCCGGCGTGACGCGAAACGCGCCCGAGCAGAGGGGACAGCGGGCCGGCCCGAACACAGGTATCGGTTCGGCAGGCTGATGAGCTGCACCGAGCACGACGGGCAAATCAGATCGCCAAAGCAGTTCACGCGCCGACGCGAACCGCGTCCACCACGCGAAACGACTGCTTGTTGTACCTCAGACATGGGACTCCTTGCACAGGCACGCATCGCGGCTCGCCTGCTTCGAGATCCAAGACGGTGACCCGGCTGAGCGCCGCGTCTCTGTGGCGTCAACCTTTCGGTCGCTGTCGTGCTCGTGCCATGTGGCACCCCCGCCCTCGGGGGTGATTCCTGGAACGACTCAGCCAAGGGCCACTGCCAAGATTCCCCAGTCGAGGGCTACGGCCAGGATTCCCCAGCCGGGGGCGGCTGGGCTACAGGTTCCGGTCTCTCCAGGGCATCCGTCCGTGTCCTTTGCCCATCCCGCGATCCATCGCCGTGCCGTGTGGCACCCCCGCCCCCGGGGGCGATTCCTGGGACTACCTAGCCGGCCCACCCTTGTTCTCGATGGGCACAGCCAACCCTACATGCTGGCAGGCTAGCCCTAATATGCCTATCCGACCGCATAGCATCGATAGCTTGGGCAGAAACAAAGGGTTTTCTCGAAGTATCGATTCTTCTGGCTCATCCGGTTTTCGCGTACTTCGGTGGTTCTTGGGGACTTGTCCCCAGACTCATGAGGTTTGTCGCTTTGGCCAATAGCATGGCATGGACAAGAGGGCGACACCCCCTGCAGGCGGAGTCGGCATACCCTGTGCAAGCGAGCACGAAGCGGTCTCGCCGGGGTTCCCGCCGACCGATCCAGAAAAGGCCAAGACATCCGTACGGGCGTGTCGTGCCGACGCCCTGGAACAGGAGGTCCACGACTTGGGTTTCTCTGCGCGAGAGTCGGAAGGCTTTTCGCAGCGTATCGAGTTGTTCGTCCGTCAGTTTCACGCGAGGTTCCGTGGAGATTCCATGGCGCGGTCGCGTCGTCCCCTTGATGCGTTCCTCTGCTCATTCGCGGCGCCTGCCATCGCAGCCAAGCCTATCGGCGCGCGGACGCCACGTCAACCCCGGCACTTGAGCTGGCTGATCTTGTCGGCGGTTCCGATGACGATGAGATGGTCGCCTGGGGCGAGGGACTCGGTCGGTCCGGGGGAGGCGATTCGGTCGTCGCCGCGTCGGATGCCGACGACGGTCACGCCGCAACGCTGGCGGAATTGCAGGTCCGCCAGGGTCTTGCCCGACCAGTTCGAGTCGCGGAAGACCTCGATCTCGGCCATGACGAAGCGTTTCAATCCATCGTCCGTCTGGCGATCCTGGGCCTGATGGATCAGGGTCTCGGCCTTCTTGAGGGCATCGGCGGGTCCCATGAGGACCATGTGGTCGCCCGGGTAGACCTGGAAATCGGGTTCGGGGTCGTAGTGGACCCTTCCGGCCCGACTGACCGCCAGGACGGAGACGCCCGCCTCCGACCGCAGGGGGATCTGGCGAAGGCTCTGGCCTGCGAAGACGGAATCCGACTTGACGCGGATCTCCTGGAAGGCGACGGGCCAATCGACGCTCTCGGGCAGGATGTCCGTCGCGTACGTCAGGGCATCGGCCGCCTGCTCCGCGGCGTCGGTGAACGGACACAGGACGACGTGGGCGCCTGCCTGGCGATAGAGCGCCGCCTCCTCCGGGCTCGCGGCGGTCAACGCCACCTTCACGCCGTGCCCTGAGACGGAAGGAGGCGAATCGGAGCCAGAAGGTAAGAAGTTGAGAAGGTGAGAAGGTCGGACAGTCTGGTTCTCTCCTGGGCTCCCGGCGCGTTCGAACGACTCTCCGACCTTCTCACCTTCTAACCTTGTCACCTTCTGTTCTTTCGGGCCTGCTTCGCCTTTCTCCGTCAGACCCACGCGATGCCTCAGCAGGTGCAGCAGGGCCAGGTTCACGTCCTTCGACCGGACCGTGCTGACGACCCAGCGGACGCGGTTCATGGGCAGTTGCTCGTAGAGGTCGGGGTCGGCCATGTCGCCGTAGAGGACGGAGACGCCGCGGGCCCGCCACTTCGCAAGCGCCTGGGGGTCGAAGTCCACGCCGAGGATCTTCATCTTGCGTTCGAGCAGCCGCTCGGCCAGGCCGCTGCCGTAGTTGCCCAGACCGACGAGGATGACGTCGGCAGCGGTCGTTTCCGCCGCGGTGTCGCTGCTGGCCTCGCGGTAGGGGTTCTTGCGTTCGAAGACCCGCAGCGGGCGGGCGAGGAACTGGTAGAGACTGTGCGAATAGAGGATCATGTACGTGGAGGCGAAGATCGTCACGACGCCGACGAGGGTGATCAGGCCCATGGTCTGCGGCGGGATGTGCCCGAGTGTGACGCCCAGGGCCCCGACGATCAGCGAGAACTCGCTGATCTGGGCGACCGTCAGGCCCGCCAGAAAAGACGTCCGGCAGCGATAGCCCATGAAGCCCATGATCGCGATCACGATCAGCGGATTGCCGATGAGCACGAACAGCGACAGGATCGCCGCCTTGGGGACTTCCGAGCCCACTGCGGACCAGTCCAGGCGGGCGCCCAAGTCGATGAAGAAAAACAGCAGGAGGAAGTCGCGAATGCTGGCCAGCTTCGAGCTGATCGAGTCGCGGTACTCCGTGGGCGCCAGGGAGACGCCCGCCAGGAAGGCGCCGACTTCCTTGCTGAAGCCCAGCCATTCGCTGGTGGCCGCCAGCAGGACCGCCCAGGCGACCGCGAACAGGATCAGCATCTCCTGCGAGTGGGCCAGGCGGGCCATCAGACCGGGCAGCACGTATCGCATGAGAAGGCCGACGACCAGGAGCAGCCCGATCCCTTTGCCCGCCATGAGCAGCCAGACCGTCCACGCGGACCGCTCGCTGGACAGCGTCGCGCCGAAGGTGGTCAGCGCCACGAGGGCCAGAATGGCCGCGATGTCCTGGACGATCAGAAAACCGACCGCGATCCGCCCGTGCAGGGCGTCGATCTCCTTCTTGTCTGACAGGAGCTTGACGATGATGATCGTGCTGGAGAACGTCAGGGCCACCGAGACATAGGCAGCGCTGACCGTGGTCATCCCCAGGACCAGGGCGATGACGAACCCAATGCCCGCAGTGAAGACGATCTGCCCCAGCCCGGTGGCCAAGGCGACTGGGCCGGTGGTGCGAATCAGGCTCAGGTCCAGGCGCAACCCGACGATGAACAGCAGCAGGGAGATCCCGATGTGGGCCAGCAGCTCGATCTGGTCGTAGCTCTGGATGAACCCAAGGACCGCCGGCCCCGCGAGGATGCCGGTCGCCAGGAACATGATAATCAAAGGCTGGCGGAGCTTTTGCCCAACCACACCCAACACCGCGGCCAGGCTCAGGATCGCGGCGGTTTCATAGAACGTATTGCCCTGCATGGCGTGCATCCTACACGCCGGGAGGCTCCGTGTTAAGTCCCGAGTTGAATCCAGACCCGGCCCCGGGCCGGCAAGGGGATTCTGAGCAAGATCTCGCCTGGGGATTCGGACGGAAGAACAGGCAAGGGTTGGCCGGTGAATCGATCCAGAGCGCGAAGCTCGGTGTGTTTCCCGAGGGGCGCCGTGACGGTGACGGTCACGTCCTGATCGCTGAAGTTCTGGACGACGAAGCCTGCGCGGCCCGATGCGGAGTCGGAAAAAGGCAGATCGGGTCCCGTTTGGAGTTCCGCGTTTACGCGGTCTTGACCCGCCTGAAGGCGGAACTCCGAACCGCGCGCGTCGAAAGGCCCGTCGTTTCCGTTCTTCAACGACTCAGAGAACGGGTGCAGCGTGACACAAGCCGGGCCTGCGAGAGAGGGTCCGCCTGCCTCTCGAAAGGCGGCGCGAAGTCCGTCGAGCGCCGGACCGCCCAGCGTCAGCAGCCCGAGCCGACGGGGACAGAGCAGGACCT
Source organism: Sedimentisphaerales bacterium (assembly GCA_035342095.1). Classification (GTDB taxonomy): domain Bacteria; phylum Planctomycetota; class Phycisphaerae; order Sedimentisphaerales; family Anaerobacaceae; genus PLanc-01. Next base: position 12,212 of record DAOQWL010000068.1, read on the forward strand.
CGCCGACCGCGTCGAAGTCTGCCTGGCTGTACGTGTGCGTGTTGAGCAGCGACAGGCGGCCCCGCGAAGCCGGGACCGTGCGAAACAGCAGTAGCGATCTGCCGCCGGCAGTACAGGCGATGTCGTCCGACCGGTCCGCCGCGAGGGGCGACTCGAGATCGACCGTCGTTCCCTCCGACGTCTGTCCCACACAGGCAGCGCGAGTCGGAGAGGATCGGAGATTCGGGTCCACGCCGAGCATTCGGGCAAGCCGGCCGCCCTCGGGGAGGGTCAGCAAGAGGCTCGTCGTGACGATGACGTTCGTCCCCCTGTCCAAGGCGGCGTTCACACGATTGAACAGGTTGGGATCAGCGGCCGCCTGTGCCGGAAGGAAGATCGTCGATGCCGACTCCGGGAACTCGTGTACCGGGACCAGCGGGATACCGAGCATGCCAAGGAAGTCCATAAGGTACATGTCGCCCGCGGGATCGCTGTTGGGCGGTTTGTAGGCGGGGACGCCCGCAGCCGGATGCGTGCGAACGAATTCCGCCAGGTCGGCCAGCCGGTCGAACTGCTCGACGACCTTCGCGTGATCCGGGTGCCCCTGGACCACATCGCCCAGATTGAAGAAGACCAGCTCTCTCGCCCCGGCCAGGACGCTCATGTACGCCTGGTCGAGGAAGTCGTGCTCGGCGCAATCGCCGTGATCGAACCACGCGGCGCCGATCTTGTCGCCCGCGATCCCGGCCAGCCAGCGGTAGTTGACGAACCCCTCGTACGGCTGGACGAAACCGAACCGCTGGGTGTTGCGCCCTCGCGTCTCCGTCCCCACCCACACCCGGTCGAACAGACGCGGAAGGGTCTGCGTGTCGTAACCGAACAAGTGGAATCGGTCGTACCATTGCGGATACTTGACGATCATCGTGATGTTGGGGTTCGCCTGCCTGGCGGGTTCGATGAAGACCGAGCGGGCCACCTGCGTCATCAGCTCCCGGCGGTACTGGCCCCACGAGCGGTCCCCTTTCGCCTGTCTCGATTCGGCGCTCACGTCGCCCGTACACAGGAAGTCGTCGATGATGAACGTGTCGAAGAGCGGCGCCGTTTTGCGGATGATCGACTCCAGATCGCGCTGCGTCTTGGCGCTCTGCCAGTTGAACCAGTCGAGCGGCCCTTCCTGGGGCACGCCGACGTCGCCGCCGGGAACCGTAGCGATGCCGCCGACGACCTCGATGCCGTTGCCCTGGAGCCAGTCGCGAACGAACACGAGATGCTCCGTCGAGACGGTGTGCCCGCTTCGATAGACCTCGACGTAGAGTCTCGTGATGCCCATCCGCCGGATCGTGTCCCACGTTCGAGTCCGGAAGCTCTCGTCGACGGCAAGCTGCTCGACGTGGCCCGACGTCGCGTAGGAACCCAGACGGAGCGAATCCGTCCGACCCCGCGCCTTCTCGAACTGTGTTTGTGCCGGCAGAGCCGCCCGGGCCGCCGGGAGCAAGCCGGCTGCGAAGAGACACATCGCCAAGTGTGTGCGGACCATATTCATCCCTGAAGAAAACTGTCGAGCGTCCCAGCCGTCGCGGATCAGGGCTGGATGACGCGGCTGTAGATCCGAACGTCGTCGATCAGGCCGGACCAGAATGTTCCCGGCTCCGCGTTGGCGCCGCTGCCGATTCGCAGGCCGGTCGTCTGGCTGGCCTGCGAGCTCTGCGGGTCGGTCTTGGCCATCACGCTATCGACATAGAGGGTGCGGGCCGAGCCGTCCCAGGTCAGGCCGACCTGATGCCATTCGCCATCGACGATTCCCACGTCACAGACCAGATCGCGACTGCTCCGGCCGCCCGCCTTCAGTTGCGTCGCCAGGGCGCCCGTCGAGGCATCCGCGACGAGCCAGTTGGCGCCGCCGGACTGCGAGAGGATCGTCTGGCCCGCGGCGCCGCCCTGAACCCACGCGAAGACGCTGAAGACGCCCTCCGCCGGGTTGCGGACAAATGGCGTCGTGATCGTGTCGTCCAGGCCGTCGAGGCGGATCGCGCCGTTGAGCTGCCCGCCCGTCGGCTGCCAGACGGGACCGCCGACCAGCGCGCCGTCGTGGCCGCCGACGCTGTCGGAGGCGACGAGGCCCTCGCTTTCGTCCAGCTTCCAGTGGGCGAGGAAAGTGAAATCCGCGGACCAGGTCTCGGAATTGATCTTCTCTCCAGCCGTCATCACCTTGACGTTGCAGGCGGCCAGGAGCGAGAACTGCTCCGCGTCGGCGCTCGTGCCCCAGTGATAGGGGACCGCCAGCGTCGGCTGGATGTACTTCGTGGCCTCGGCGGCCTCCGCTGCGCTCATCGTGTACGCGCTGCTGACGGGCAGGAAGGCAACATCGATATCCGTCACCACCTTCACCTCCGGCGTCAGGTCCGTGTCGCCTGCGAGGTAGATCCGCATGCCGGCGATCTGGACGATGAAGCCCACCCAGTTGTTCGACTTGGGATGGTTCGTCTTCGTGAGGTTGTACATCGCGACCCCGGTGATGTGGACGCCCGCGACCTCGACGGTCTGGCCCGGCGCGAGGCTCTGCCCGCGGCCATAGGCCTTCACCACGTCGGCGGCGCCGACGAATTCCGCCTTGCTCTTGGCGACCCTGGCGATGTCGGACGGCGAGTAATGGTCGCTATGGCTGTGCGTCACGAGGATCAGGTCGCCGTCGCGGGGCTCGACGCTCAGGTTGTACGGATCGACGTAAATCACCGTATCCCCCGACGCGATCCGGACGCTCGCGCGGCCGTACCACGTGAGGTAGACGATCTGCGGGACCTCGTCGCAGCCGATGTCAGTCTGATTGCCGCTGATCCGGGCGTGGCCGTCGATGTCCGTGTCGACACGATCCGCCACGAAGGCGGGATCGCCCGCGTCGATGCACGGCGAATCCGAGAGCAGGTGGTAATTCCCGCGGACCCACGTGAGCGTCGCATCGGCCGACCGGGCCCACACGCCCGGCAGGACGAACTCCGGGTCCTCGTCGATATTGCCCGTGCCGTCGTATCCGCCCTCGACGTTGCAGTAGGTCACGGTCGGCGCATCGCCTTCGATCTCAGATGTCACACCATCGGGATCGTTGTCGCGGAGGATGCAGTTGGTGACGACCGGCTTGCCGCCTGCGATGCCGCCGTGATTGCCGACGAGGGTGCAATGGTCGATCGCTGCGAGATTGACAGTCCCTTCCTCGTCGGCCGACAGGTCGATGCCCGCCCCGCCGTTGCCCGCGATGATGCAGTTGACCATCGTGGGATCGCCGCCCTCCGAGATCCTGATTCCAGCATCCCGATTATCCAACATACGGCAGTTCAGAATCGTCGGCGCGGCGCCGCGGCAGTGGACGCCGCGGGCGGCTCCGGTGATCGTGAAGCCCGCCAGCACGGAGGCGGGCCCTTCGCCGTGGATGAAGGACACCGCACAGTCGTTCCCGTCGAGGATCGTCGCGGCGACCGCCCCGGGATCGGTCGGGTCCTGCGACCTGAGCGTGATGGCCTTGCCGGCGAAGTCCACCGTCTCGTTGTAGGTCCCGGGAGCGACCTCGATCACGTCGCCGTCGACGGCCTCGGCCATCGCAGAGCCGATATCGTCATACAGGGTCCCGCGCGTCTTGTTCTCGACAGGTTGAGCCGCCGCAGCGATGGATGCCGCCAGCAGCAGACAAGCGACCATGCACCCTATCGCGACGTTGTGTTCGCGTGTCTTTGACATGTCTGACACCTCCACCCTTCTGGCGTCGCCGCCGGGTCGTGTCGCCACCCATCCGCGAGTCCGTTGTCCACGCTCGGGCGACGCTGCCATTGCCTATTCTATCAGATGCTCCCCCTGTAGGCAAGCAGCCGACCCCGGTTGGGGCGGGACCCTGGTTGCGACCTCCCGCAGAGCAACGAGACGTTGCCCCGACTCCGTCATTCCTGCCACACCTGCCCTCGACCTGATCGGGGGGCAAGCAGGAATCCGGAAACCGCGTTATCCATGGCTTGGGCGCGAGCGCCCATGATTCCGGATCACGGGCAAGATGCCCGTGCTACGGGATGATGCCCTTACGGGCACACTACGAGCGGGCTGTATCGGCGCAACCGTCTCAGTCGAGCCGTCCGGGAGACCCGCCCGGCTCGGCGCTCGGCCGCCAGGCGGTTTCATCGGACTCGTCGCTGGGGTCCATGGTCTGGGGATTCCGTGCGGTCAGGGAGTAGCCGGTCCCGTCGGTCGCGGGATACCAGCCGTCCTCGTAAGAAACCGCCTGGATCGTCACGCCCAGGGCGTCCTGCAGTTCGATCCGCTCGCCGGCGTTGCTCAGCGAGCCGGAATACTCGCCGGCGACGGGAAGGTCGGAACCGTATCGGGCCTCGAAGGCAGCCAGATCCTTGACGACCAGCACGCATCCGCCAGGCGAAAGCTCGACGTCGCCGAATGTGAAGTCCACACCGTCGGAGAACCGGACCAGATCGAGACGGATGCTCTCCGCGCCGACGTGAGTCAGCTCGATGTACTCCGCGTTCGAGTCGCTCGGTTGGCCGGTGTCCTGGGGGTGGTACATGATCTCGCTGATTCGCAGGGAATGCGCGACCGGGCCCACCGCGAAGACCGCTTCGTTCAAAGCGCTCCAGGCGGCGCCCGACAGCGCTCGGGCCTTCACCCGCGCGCTGTGTTCCAGCGAGATCGGCTCGGTGTAGAGCAGGGCCGTCGGCGAGACCCCTGCGGGCGCGCTCTTGCCCGTCGCGCCGCCCGAAACCAGCTCGACCGAGATCAGGAAATCGGTGCTGGTCGTGTTGATATTCATGGCTTGGATAGCCAGGAGGTTTACGCCCGTGCGGAGCACGCCGAGATGGGCACTGATGTTCGTTTCCGCAAGGGCGATCGACTGGTCGTCCGAGACCTGCTCGCCCGCAGCGGAGTTCCACGACGGCTCGCCTGTGAACCGCGTCCTGGCCACTTCGACCCCGTTGAGATAGGCGACGAAGGCGTCGTCGCAGCGGGTCCGGATCGCCAGGCTGGAAAGGCCGGCACGCTGCTCGGAGGTCAGGGCAAAGGGGATGCGAACATAGCACGTCGTGTTCCGCCCGTACATCCCGGCTTCGACGTCGATGGCGAAGTACGACTCGTAGCCGGTGCCTCGCTCATAGCCGACGCCGCCCGCGCCCGCGGCCCAGGCGGAATCGTTGAACGCAGGGTTGCTCCGCCAGGCGTCGTCGATCGCGCCGGCGGGGACGAAGGCCCGCTTCGGGGCGCTCTCCGGGACCAGCACGATCTCGTTGCCCGCGGAGGCGGCCACGCCGGGGATGCGGGGGTCGGAGCCGTCGAGCGTGTACCAGACGGCGCCGCCGCCGGCCATCGAGAGGGCAGCCATCGAGGAAACGTAACCCCCATGCCGATAGGAGCCGTTCACGGAGAACACCGGCGCATCGACGTTGGGATACAGTCCCCGGTTGCGAAGCTGATTCAGGACGATCTGAGTCCGGATGGGAAAGTAGGTCTCGATCAGGTATCCGTTCACCTCGGCCCACCAGTCCTCTTTCGTGTACGGGTTGTTCGCCCGACTCGGTCTCTGGTCGCCCCAGCGGGCGGACTCCGCGATGATGGCCAGGTCGATCTGGTTCGCGCGGGACAGACACAGGGCGATGGCCTTTTCCGGCGTCATCACGCCCGCGTTGAAGAAGTGCTTGTGTACGTGGTCCGCGAACTCCAGGCAGTATTCCGGATGGACCATCAGCTTCTGGTGCAGCCATTGCGGATTGAACGCGGAACGCGACTGGCCTGCGGAGACGGGGGCCGTCCGGTCGTCGAAGACATCCCGGTACGTCCCGAGGGAATGCTCGTTGTCGTAGGCGAAGAAGATCCAGCCCTGGCGCGACGAGATGGTGCGATTTCGGATCGCGAAGAAGTTGTTGGCCGAGCCGCCGCCCAGGCCCACCGGGGCGTCGTCGTTGCCCGTGAAGAAGATCCCGAGCATGTAGTCGATCAGATTGTCGATATCCACGCGGACAGGCAGGGCCGGGTTGTCCGTGCCGTCGGGATTCCTGCCCTGCACGGCGTAGTACTGCTGATCGGTCGCAAACCCCTGCTGGCACAGCGACCACAGGAGGTACCATTCGTCGATGGTGCCGTCCGTGGCGAAGTTCGGCGTGATGACGTCGTACTCCTCCTCCTCGCCGCCGAAATAGGTGGCTGCGTACGACGCCTCCGACCGCTCCTGCGTCTCGTAGAGGCCCCAGTACTGGCCGTTGATGTAGAGATGATAATACCGGGTTCGCGTGTACGGCTGACCCGTCTCGCGCTGGAGATCCCGACAGAACTCCTCGCGGACGAACGTGTTCTTCGCGCCGTCGTTGAAGGTGTCCACGCTCCAGGCGTAGTTCTGGGCGGTTCGCAGGTCCACATGCTCGAACTCCTCCGCGCCTTCGGAGTCGAACAGCGGGTACTTCAGCGAGGACGATCCGTACGCACTCCGGAAGAACAGGCGGAACGAGTGCTTGGGATTGCCGCTCATCCGGCTGAAGCCGCCGCGGATGCGGATCCCCGCGTCGATCTGGAAGCCCTCGCTGCCGTCCGGGTTCACCAGTTCCACGGACACGGGACGCTCCCAGTCGCGCCCCTCCTGCCCGGCGTTGACGTAGATGCCCCTCGACGGATCGAACAGATTCGCCAGGTTCGTCACCAGCGAGATCGACGGGATCGAGACCATCGCGTCGTCCATGAGATCGCGGTACCTGGGATCATTCACCACGTCGGGGTCCATGCCATAGTCGATCAACTGCCCGTTCACGCTGCCGGACGGCCAGGGCGAACCGGGCGACGCTCCGTTCGGAGACTGTCGAATGATGTCGCTGACGAAGAGATAGGTTTGCGTTTCGATGGTCGAGGCCCGCCAGCCGGGTCGTACAGCCGCGGCCCGCAGACAGGTCGTCTTGCTGACCTGCAGAGGCCCGCTGTACACCGTCGCGGTCGAACTCGGACGCGTCGAATCGACCAGGTAGGGATCGCTGCCGTCCGTCGTGTAGTAGATCACCGCGTCGGGCGTGCTGCTGGCGATGGCGACCTGGACCGGGCTGCTGTAGAAGCCATGCCCCGGCGTGATCTGCGGCTCGTCGACAAACCCGGCGTACATCTGGACGTTCGACCCGCCGGGAGTGGGAAAGGCCATGAGCTGCCAGGCGTCCGTCCCGTCCGGGACCCGGCCGTAAGAAACGTCCGCCCGTTGCTCGCCGAACGTGATGCTGTCCAGGACCGTGACGCCGTCCGCATCGACGAGGGCCAGCTCCTCGCCGCTCGCGTCGAGCGAGAAACCCGCGTGGAGACCCTCTTGCGCGACATCCTTGTCCGCCCAGATGAGCAGATGTCCATGAGGCGCGATCGTCGTCAGTGCGGTCTTGGCGACGGGAATCCGCCACTTCGTGAGATCGGACAGGTTGTCCGTCAGGTGCATCCCCCCGACGTCCACCGCGACATCGCCGGGATTGTACAGTTCGATCCAGTCGTCATATTCCCCCTGGGCGTCGGGGAAGTAGTCCACGTTCGACGCCAGCAGTTCGTTGAGCACAACCCGGCCCGCTTCGGCAGTGCCGCCGAGATCGTCGCTCGGGGAACCAGCCCCCGCCGGTACGATTGGAAGAACCACGAGCAAGATCGACAGCAGAGCCTTCTTCATTATTCCCATAATTCTCCATCTTACCACAATCGAACTGCCGGAGCAACCCCAGGCACGACGCCAACAGCCCGGCGGGACAACGCTCAATCCGCGCAAATCGTGTGGGCATAAGCAGTTGAAGTCAAGAAGGAGCCAGGCCAAGCCTGGGGACACCGCCGGTCGTGCGTTGGCCGAAGGGCCGAAAATACGTATGTTTGACATATTGACAGGGCGTAGATAGGTCCTATAATGTGTAGGGTTTTTGTGCAGCGCGTGCCCGTTGGAGGAAGAGCCGTTGTACAGAGCCCGATGCGGTTGGAGTGCGTTTGATTCACCACCCGAACTCATGAGGAGTGCGAAGATGAAAAGGATCGTGTGTTTCCTTGTCTCGGCTGCCATGCTCGTTCCGACCGCGTCTGTTCTTGCAGACGATCCAGCCGTCATCCTGAATCCGGGCACCCTGTCCGGCTCGGTGTCCCTCGTGGGGTACACGATCAAGTCCGTCACGGTTTACGCGATCGATACGGTCAAGCTCTATTCCGCGAACGTCACGGCCAGCGTCCCCGCCGGCGCAAGCAGCATCGACTACACGCTGACCGTAGAGGGGGACCGCGACTACTATGTCATGGCGTACGTAGGTGTATCGACAACGGACACCACTTACGTCTATCTTCCGGTGACAGGTCCCGTGAATGTTCCCATCGCGGCGGACGTGCCGTGGGATATGTCCATGGAGCCGGCGATCATCTCCGGAACCATCTCCACCGGATCAAGCGATAACACAATAGAGAGCTTCACGATCTATGCGTACGTCAGCGTTCCAGAATTCGGCTCTTCCTATCAGGGCTACACCTCTAAGAGCTACCTCAATGTCCCCGGTGACACGGGCAGGACGTACACCTTGCTGCTGGCCCCGGGGGTCAAGTACTACGGCATATCAGCGTACATCACTGTGGATGGCATCCGCCACTACATCTACGACTACGATGTTACTGCTCCCGCTGCCGGAGCCACAGCAACTCGTGATTATGTGATGGATGTAACCGCTGCCACCATCTCCGGGACTGCTTTGCTCCAGGGGATCGATGTATACAGGGCATACGTATCTGGATCTGCAAGCTCGCCGTCTCGGTCCAGTTCTACAGCGGTATCGGATGTATCCACGGGACTATATACCTTGGATGTCGATGCGGGCGCATGGCGACTGTTCCCGTACTTCTACTTCTATCTGCCGGGAATTCTCAACGACCTGGAAGGGTATCTCCAGCTTCCGTACTCGCCTGCGACAAATGTGAACGCAGGAGATCAGATCACCGATGTGGATTTCATCGTGGACCCTGGCTTCATCCCTGGCGTCCTGAATCTCTGGGGGGCCAATACGAATTTCGACAGTGCGTACGTCCGAGCCTACCAGTCTGGCGGCGGATATGCGGATAGCGATGTCGCCCCGGACACCGGGGAGTTCCTCATGGTGTGCTCGCCCGGTGCTTGGCGGGCCGATTACTATCAGTACTTGCACTTTGACTACCCCGATGATCCAGATCCGTCATTGTACTCGTATATTTATCGGTACGGTGACGATGCCGCGAATACAAGGATCGTCGCGGCAGGAGAGACCACGCCGAGCGTGGATCTCACCTTTGGCACGATTACGGTCAGACGCTACTTCTACGTGGCAGGCGGCGGCATCTTGAGCCGGCCGTATATCCAAGCGACGAGACACGGATCTCCCTCTTCGTATGGACGCGGCTACGGGTCCTATTCTCCGACCACGGAGGGACAGGCGATCGTGACCCTGCTGTTGCCGGGAACGTACACGATCGAAGCCTTTGCCATGGTCAACGGCTCCAACACGGAGTTCGGTACGGTGGACGTCACCGTCGATGAAGGCGATGTCGTCGTGATCGGCGGGACGGATCGCCCCACCGTGCAAGTCACGAATCCTACGAACAACGAGATCATCTGCGGCAATAAGGTCACTGTGGAGGGAACTGCGAGCGATGATTTTGGTATCGCTTCGATAACGATCAATGGACAGGACGTTCCATTCGATCCCACGGAAAACCCCGTCCACTTCAGTCATGAGATCAGCCTGGTCGAAGGAGCAAACCTGATAACGATCGTTGTCACAGACGTGGATGGGACTCAGCCGGTAGTGCTCACAATACCGGTGACCAGCGAAACGTGCGGTAAACTTCCGGATCTGGCCATCAGCGCCCAGGATATCCAGTTGCTCGCGTATGATGCTGGCGACAGTACGATCACCATTGACGCGGCGATTCACAATATCGGCACGGCAACGGCCTCTGCCGTCGCTGTCCGTTTCTACGAATTCAACACTCTCCTGGCCGAAGCCGAAGTCGTAGAGATTCCTGCCGGGGACATGAACAGCGTGTCGATCACCATCCCCATGCCTGCACCAGGAGAGCGACTGATCCAGGTTGTCCTCGACCCGCTTGATACCATTGAAGAGCTGGATGAGACCAACAATGAGGCCACGCGGATCCTGCTCGTCAATACAGGCGATATCACCGAGGGGTACATCCTGATTACCGGCCGCGTGCCGTTTTCCGTGTGCAGCGGCAGTTCTTTCTCGGTAACGGGTACCGCGGTCTATGATCTGTATGTGGGTGGCACCCATTACACCGACTACGCCGTCAAAGGAGGCAGGGTCGAGATGACCGTCACAGGCCCGGGCGGAGAAAAATGGCTTTATGAGGGTCATCACACCAATATCTATGGCGCCTTCTCCCAGGTGCTTCAGGCGCCCGGAACACTCGGAATCCACCGCCTGTTGATCACGGTCAGCGACAACACCTTCATTGGCAAATGTGAGTTGGTCTTTGAGGTCAAGGAGTGTTCCATTCCCGGTTGGCCCCCACCGCCACCCTATTATCCCGGCGGCGGCGGTGGAGGTGGTGGAGGCTCAGGGTACTGGGTTCCTCCTGGATCAGGAGGAGGAGGCTCAACCGAATGGACTTGGGTATGGACAGAGAGGCCGCCTGGTGTACCTGACAGCGATGTGTATGTGTATTCTGAAGACATACACTTCTCCGTGAACCATCCGGATCCAGAACAGGAAATCACCATCTTCGCCGAAATCCATTACTGGGCACAGAGTACGGGTCTTGTCGCACATGACGTGCCGATCAACATATACGCCACCTATCCAGGAGAGGATAAGATCAAGATCGGCGAAACCCTGATCGATGAATTGACTGTTGGCTGGCCTGATGGTGGCTCGGAATATGTGTTCACCACCTGGAAGAACCATCGGGAGGGGATCTACATTATCGAGGTGGAGGTCGATCCCAGCTACAGCGAGCAGAACATGTTGAACAACGCCGCCACCCGAGCCATCATTGTCGGAGACCTGGGGCACCCCTGGGGCGCCATTGAAGGACAGGTTAGAGAGGCATTGGGAGGCGTCGATGATGTCATCATGGATCTTTATGATGCTGACCAGATGATATTGATCGAAAGCAGAGTGACTGATCATGGCGGGTACTACCTGTTCACTGACCGTCCCGCAGGAACGTATCAGGTGCACATTCGCGTGCCGGACGGATATGTGGCTGATGCGCAGACCAAGCCCGCCGAAGTCGTGGCGCTGTCGATCACTACCGTGGATTTCTTCCTGTCCCAAGCCGTCGAGGTAGGGGTCGACATTTATCCGAACCGCACGCCGAATCCAGTGTATCTGAGCACGAACTACACAATCTACGTCGCCGTCCTGGGCAGTGAGGATTTCGATGTAACGACTCTCGACCTCACCACAGTGCGGTTCGGGCATACCGGAACGGAGGCCAGTCCCGTACGCGCGCCGGTGATTCGCGACATCAACAACGACAGGTTCACTGATGCGCTCTACGGATTCCAGACCTTCGACTGCGGTTTTGAACTGTCGGACGAAGAAGGTTGGCTCACCGGGTCCACGACAGCAGGTGTCCGTATTAAAGGCAGTGATTCGGTCGAGGTGGCTCCCTGACCGGCGGCGCGTGCGGCGCACGCGAGAAAACCGCCGGTGGCAGACGATTGCTTTGGCTCAGATGCTTTTTCGGAAGGAGGAGGATAAGAATGAGATGTCGAACATACGGCGATGTCCTGCGAATCGCCATCGTGCTGTTGTGTTGCGGCTCAGCGGCTTTGGGCGGTCTTACGAACCGCACGTTCGAGACGGGCGATCTGACCGGCTGGACGTCGAGCGGCGCCGGGCCGGGCCTGCTGTGCGATCCCGCGGCGGTGACGCGACAGGTGTCCCGCGACTTCCTCGCTCCGGTCGCGGATGACTGGCTGCCCACCGAGGGCCGCTACTTCGCCGCTCTCTGGAGCACCAATGGGGTGGATCTCGGATCGACGCTGAGTCAGAGTTTCACAGCCCAAGCGGGAGTGACCCTCCAGTTCGACTACTTCTTCGACTTCGGAGACGTCGCTCCCTTCTACGACACCGCCACGGCCACCCTGACCTGGTCCACCGGCAGCATGACCCTCTTCGAGTACAACACGGCGGGCCATGAGCTGGAAGACGACGAGAACGTCGGCTGGACAACGTTCTTCTGCATCCTGCCGGGCGACGACACCTACACGTTGCTGTTCACAGTCACCGACTACGACGGCGTCTTCGAGTCGATTCTCGGCGTGGACAACGTACGTCTGGTAGTCATCCCTGCTCCGGGCGCGATTCTGCTGGGTTCCATCGGAGCCGGCTTGCTCCCTTGGCTGCGCAGACGCCGAATGCTGTGAGGTCCCTTGGGCGCCCGGCGCCTGAGGGGCTGTGATCGCCGCTTGCGAACCCGGTGGTCCCATGCGCCGGCGGGAGTGTCTCCTCGCCGAACGCATCCGCCTTCGAACTACGCAGGCGTCCCCCTGTGTGGCGCCTCGCTCGTGCCCTCTCCCGGCGCGTACCATGCGTGGATTCCTGCTTCGACCTCGGCCCGGGTCCGGGCTTTCATGAGCGTCGCGAGCACATGCCGCCGCTTGGGATGCCGGCGGGCGTAGAAGACGAGGAACTTGCGGAAGTACCCGACCGCGCGATGCTCCGGGTAACCGTCCGTGACGCGCCCGAGGTGCTCGAGCAGGATGTCCCGCTGCTCCGCCAGACCGGGCGGCGGCGGCACGGGCCGGCCCTCCCAGATGCAGCGCAGATCGCGGAAAACCCACGGATTGCCGATCGCTCCCCGGGCGACGACGAAGCCGTCGAGTCCGGTCCTCTTCAGCAGGTCGATGCTGGCCTGCGGATCAAAGATGTCCCCGCTGCCGATGATCGTCGCCGACGGGAACCGGCGCTTGACCGCCGCGAGGATGTCCCAGTTCGCCTTGCCGCGATAGAGCTCCGACACGGTCCGCCCGTGGATCACCAGCGCATCGACGCCCAGCTCGATCGCGCGGGCGACGATCTCCCAGAAGTTGTCCTGCGCGCGGATCGAGTAGTCCGTCCCGATGCGGAGCTTGACCATCATCGGACAGGCGACCGCGTCGCGCACCGCCTTCACGACGCCGATCGCGACGTCGGGATCGTCGAGCATCGCGCCGCCGCGTTTGCGACGGAGGACTTTCGGCGCCGGGCACGCGCAGTTCACGTCGATCAGGTCGTATCCCGCGGCGACGAGCCCCCTCGCGGCCCTCGCCATCATCGCAGGCGTCTCGCCCAGGATCTGCGCCCCCACCGGGTGCTCGTCCGCTCCCGGCTGAAAGCACGGCATCGCCAACACTTCCGGCCGGGCCACGCTCTTGTCCAGCATGACGTCCGCCAGCGCGAACGGACACCCGAACCGCCGCGCGAACATCCGCATCGGGTAATCGCTGTACCCGCTCAGCGACGCCTGGAAGAACGGCACATCCAGCGACAGGCTCCCCAGTTTCAGACCGACCGTGCTGCCCATAGTCCCTTCGTCATATCCCGGACAAGATCGCCCCTGCCCCCAGCGGACACAAGACGCGACGACAATTCAACCTCCCATTCTGCCGCCGACCGGGGACCCGGTCAACTCTTCCCTGGACGCCTGCGCCCTCCATGATACAATACCCACGAGAGTGCAAACCGCCCGGAGAACCAAGGAGAATGGAATGCGAATGCCGTTTGCGGGAGAATATGGAAACCACACTGACAAACCACAGAGCACTGGAACCTCAGAAGAGGTTTGCCCCGATAGGCATTCGTTCGAGTGCCTATCGGGGCAGTGCCTGCGGAATCCCCCGCCGCAAGGGCGAGGGTCCTTGTTGTGGCAAGCCCGCAGACACGGATCAGTTACAATGCTCATATCTTCAGAACAACAATCTCGTAAGTCAAGAAGAAAGTGCTTTCATTCCCATCTGGAGAGGAAATTATGACGGACTACACGCTGGGATTGGACATCGGGTCGAAAAGCATCGGTTGGACGCTCGTTGAGCACGGAGACTGCGACCGGATCGCCGCCATGGGGGTCCGCGTGTTCCCTGAAGGGGTGGATCGTGACACGCAGGGAATGGAAAAGTCGAAGAACGCGACTCGTCGCGAAGCACGCAGTGCGAGGCGGACGCGCCAGCGGCGCATAGATCGCAAGAGACGTCTTGTCAGAACCTTACGCAGCATTGGGCTGTTGCCACAAGGTCGCGACGAACTCGTATCGCTGTTTCAGAGCGATCCATATGAGTTGAGGAAGAGGGGTCTTGATGAGAGGCTCGACCCATACGCCTTCGGGCGGGCACTATACCACCTGGCCCAGCGACGCGGCTTCAAGAGCAACCGCAAGAGTGGAAAGGCGAGGGAAGACGGGCCGGTGATCAAGGGTGCTGCCGCTCTACAGAAGGAAATGACCGCGCAGGGATGCCGCACGCTTGGGGAGTATTTCGACGTTCTGAGTGTGCAGGAGCAGCGGGTGCGCGAGCACTACACATTCAGATCGATGTATCTGGAGGAGTTCGACCTGCTGTGGGCGGCGCAGGCTCGATACTATCCGCAAATCTTGACGGAGGATCTGCGCCGACGAGTGCGCGACGAGATCATGTTCTTTCAGCGGCCGCTGAAACCCACCGACAATCTGATTGGCGACTGCGAGCTTGAGCCGGGCCAGAAGCGATGCCCGCGAGGCGACTGGTATGCCCTGCGATTTCGGATTCTCCAGGACGTCAACAATCTGATAGTCCAGAATGCCAATGGAACCGAACGCAGGCTGACCCCTGACGAGCGACGTGCATTGCTTGACGAGCTCCATCGCAAGGCAGAGGTTGCTTTCAGCGACATCCGAAAGATGTTCGGCCTGCTTGAAACGCAACGGTTCAATCTCGAACAGGACGGCAAGAAGACGAAACTCAAAGGCAATCCCTTCACGTCAGGGATGCGAAGCAAGAAAGCGTTCGGGCCCAAACGATGGGATGAAATGCCCGAGAGTGAAAAGGTCATGCTCAGCGAGTGGCTTGCCGACCTCGAAGACGATGAACTTGCCGCCAGGCTGAAGGCTCAGTGCGGATTGGACGATGCGCAAGCAGAGGCGGTGCTCAAAGTGTCGCTCCCGCAAGGGTACATGAGTTTCTCTCGTGCAGCCATCGCGAAGTTGATCCCGGTCATGGAAGAAGGAAAGCTCACCTCGGAAGCGAAAGAACAGGTCTATGGCGACCGCCCCCCTGCCGATGCGATACACGCCACGGACAAACTCGGCTTGCCCCCGGATATCAGGAACCCCATCGTCCAAAAGGCGCTCTATGAAGTCCGCAAGGTCGTGAACGGCATCATTCGCGAGTATGGCAAGCCTCGTCGCATCAAGATCGAGATGGCACGAGATGTCCAGGGAAGCAGGCAACAGAGAGAAGAATTGCACTGGAGACAACTGGACAACGAGAAGAGGAACAGCGAAGTCCGAAAGCGAATCACAGAGGATATTGGCATTCTCGATCCGACGCGAGATGACGTGATCAAGTACAAGCTCTGGGAAGAGTGCAACTGGATCTGTCCTTACACAGGCACACCTATCGACAAGACGGATCTGTTTGGGCCATGCCCCACCTTCCAGGTGGAGCACATTCTGCCCTACGACCGCAGTCTCGACGACAGCTATATGAACCTCACGCTCTGTGAAGCTCACGAGAACATCCACGTCAAAAAGAGCCAGACGCCCTACGAGACCTACAGCCACGATCCGCAGCGGTTCGAGCAGATCCTCGAACGCGTCAATAAGTCCAAGATGCCCTATGCCAAGCGCAGGCGATTCTGGCAGCAGGAAGTCGACTTGGACACACAGATTCAACGAGAGCTCAATGACACCCGGTACATCTGTGCAGAAGTGGTCCGGTATCTGAGACAACTGGGGATATCCGTTCAGGGAACCAGGGGCAAGATCACGGCCGAATTGCGCCATCAGTGGGGACTGGATGGGATCTTCTCAGAACTGGGCGTGCGTCGCGATGACGACCACCGGCGCCATGCGGTCGACGCCCTCATTGTCGCTGTGACAAACAACGAACACCTGCGCACTCTGGCGGCCAGCAAATACGGCCAAACCGGCGCACGGTTCCAGACGCCGTGGCCCATCTTCCGAAACGAGGCAAGAGACTTCGTGAATGGGATCAATGTATCCCATCGTGTCTGCCGAAAGGTCTCCGGCCCCCTCCACGAGGAGACGAACTATGGCCCTACCGGTCTGAAGGATGAAAGTGGCCAGGACATCTATGTCTACCGCAAGCGATTGGAGGACCTCACCGCTCCAATGGTTGCCAAGATCGTCGATCCGGTCGTCCGTGACATCGTGACGCAACGACTCGCCGAAAACGGCATCCACCCCGGCGCGGCGGATAGGAAGATCCCGAAGGAGGTCTGGAAGGATCCACTCTATATGAGACAGACCGCCAGTACGAAACGCATCCAGATCAAAAAGGTGAGAATCCGAGACGTGAAGAACAACGTGATCCTCCTGAAGGACAGGTCCGGCCAGCCATATCGCGCGGTGGAATCTGGCAGTAATCACCACATCGAAATATTCGAATACACCCAAGGTCCTGACAAAGGCAAACGCGATGCACGAGTCGTGTCAACCTACGAGGCGGTTCGCCGGAGTCGCGAAGACCAACCGGTGGTCTGCAGAGAGCACGGCGCAAACACCCGCTTCATATGTTCTCTCGCCATAAACGATATGGTGTTGTTGACGGGCAAGACTGGCGAACTCGCTCTATACCGTGTGCAGAAAATGAGTGCCGCAAAACAAATCTACTTCCGCCACCATGCGGCAGCCAGGATCGACCGGGAGGATACCCTTGTTCGGAGACAGGCCACCCTCTTCAGCGGCAGTAAGGTAACGGTTGACCCGCTGGGGCGAATCTCTGTTGCCAACGATTGACGGTCCCGTCTTCGCAGCCAAAGCCGCCTCTCGATTCTGCCGATACCCTCGTTGAAGAGGTGTTCTCTCCTGCGAAGGGTGTACCCGTGATCAAGCGTATCGTCGAGATATCGTCGGCACGGACGTTTCTATCGGTCAAGTACGGGCAGTTGGTCATCAAGGACAACGGCGCCGAGCTCTCACAGATTCCCTGCGAGGACATCGGCATCCTGCTCATCGACCACCAGGGTACCACCTACACGCACTGCGTCTTCACGGAGTTATTGGACCGCGGGGCTGCCATCGTCCTTTGCGGCGGCAAGCACCATCCGGCGGGAATGCTCCTACCCCTCGAAAGCAACAGCGAGCAGAACGAGCGGTTCCGCACCCAGATCGACGCCAGGGAACCCGTCAAGAAACAGCTCTGGAAGCAGATCGTCCAGGCCAAGATCCGACATCAGGCCAAGGTCGTCGGCAAGGGCTGCGAGACCTATGAATCACTCATGGCCCTGCGACAGACGGTCCGCTCGGGCGATCCGCAGAACGTCGAAGCCCAGGCCAGCCGGAAGTTCTGGCCGTCCTTCCTCCAGGGCATCAAGTTCAAGCGGGATGCCGACGGCGCTCCGCCCAATAACCTCTTGAACTATGGCTACACCGTCGTCCGTGCAGCGGTCGCACGTGCCCTGTGTTCCGCCGGCCTGCTTCCTTGTCTCGGAATTCACCATCACAACCGCTACAACGCCTTCGCCTTGGCCGATGACGTGATGGAGCCTTTCCGAGGCTACGTCGAATCGAAGGTCAAGGAGATCTGCGAGACCGATGGCCCCCCTGCAGACCTGACTCAGCCCATCAAGGCCAGGCTGCTCGAAGTCCTCTATCAGCCCGTGGTCATCGGCGGGTCTGAGGGGCCGCTCATGGTGGGCCTGCATCGCACTGCTGCCTCCCTGTACCGCTGCTTCGCAGGCGAACAGAAGGAACTTGAATTGCCCGACCTGTGACCAGAGGTGAGACCGTCGGGAAATCTCTGTGATCTCGGTGCTCTGTGGCAAAGAAACGAGAGTGAGAATGATCTTGAGCGGGTATCGAGCCGTGTGGATCTTCGCCATGTTCGACTTGCCGACCGACACGAAAAAAGCACGCAAAGACTATACCGATTTCCGCAAACACCTCTTGAAAGACGGCTTCACGATGCTACAATATTCCGTGTACGTACGGCACTGTTCGAGCGAGGAAAATGCCGATGTCCACTACAACCGCATCAAGAGTTTCTTGCCCGATGACGGCGAGGTTCGCCTCATCACCATCACCGACAAGCAGTTCGGGCGCATGGAAACACACTGGGGAAAAATGCGAAAACCAGCCCCGCCGGCACCCAGACAGCTCGAATTATTCTGACGGGTCCGCTCGCAAACCCTTGGAGGCCAAGGGTTTGCGAGTGGACGATTGTAACTGATCCGCGTCTGAGGGCAAGTCACAACTCCTCTTCCTCATCGAGCAGTTCATCTCTATTGTAACTGATCCGCGTCTGAGGGCAAGTCACAACGCATGGTCTGTTTTGTGCTGGTTGTGTCGAATTGTAACTGATCCGCGTCTGAGGGCAAGTCACAACTCTTGCGGGTGAGGGGAAAATCGTAAATCGATTGTAACTGATCCGCGTCTGAGGGCAAGTCACAACATTCAGGATGGTGTCCCCGGTCCGCAGGATATTGTAACTGATCCGCGTCTGAGGGCAAGTCACAACTCCGGGGCTACGGCGACGACGACAATCGATATTGTAACTGATCCGCGTCTGAGGGCAAGTCACAACAAAGCCTGGCGGAAGGTCTTGGCCTGCGTGATTGTAACTGATCCGCGTCTGAGGGCAAGTCACAACCGGCGCCTCGCGGGCTACTCACGGGGGCGAATTGTAACTGATCCGCGTCTGAGGGCAAGTCACAACACCGGCTGAGCGATCTCCACCGCCACGACCATTGTAACTGATCCGCGTCTGAGGGCAAGTCACAACATGCATGATTTCTCGCCGTCGAGGCAGAACATTGTAACTGATCCGCGTCTGAGGGCAAGTCACAACCGTACACGCTTCCGGCTTGTCTTTGGTCAATTGTAACTGATCCGCGTCTGAGGGCAAGTCACAACGGTAACATCCTGACGAGCATCACCTTCGGTATTGTAACTGATCCGCGTCTGAGGGCAAGTCACAACAGAGGCTTGGATGCACATCGCGGACACCCTATTGTAACTGATCCGCGTCTGAGGGCAAGTCACAACCCGACGATGCAGCTTCGCAAAGCACAAGGCATTGTAACTGATCCGCGTCTGAGGGCAAGTCACAACCCCTTTCGCTCGTTTGGCTCAGTCCACCGGATTGTAACTGATCCGCGTCTGAGGGCAAGTTGACTGTACCCCTTCCTTAGTACCACTTTAATTGTTAGGATTCCCGACTTCAAC
>DAOQWL010000069.1:0-31546 GCA_035342095.1 Sedimentisphaerales bacterium
CCCGCGACACGCTCATCATGCCCACCATTTTAAGGTGGACGGCGCACTACCGCTGTCGCCGAATTCCACATGCCCTTCTGCCTCAGCGGCGCCGGGGTCCTTCGTCGTTAGGGCAATAGGGGTCAGGCTTTGGACATAGGTGTCCGGGGCGGGAGAAGGGGTCAGGCTTTGGATATAGATGGCCGGGGTTTCCGGCAGAGCGCTGCACGCCGGCGGCTCTTGGGGAACGGGGCGCGTGTCGGACATCCTCGCAGGGTCCTCCGATCAATGCGTCAAACGCTTCGGTCCTGGCCAAAGGGCAGGAAGACGGTGGGCGCAGCCCACCCTGCTACGCCGTCCAGTCTAATTTGGTGAGTGGCCACGCTTGTGTCGAGGGCGTCCCGCCCTCGAATCGCGGGCAGGATGCCCGCGACACACTGCCGCGGTCGTATCCACCATTTTAACGTGGACGGCGTACTGCCGCTGTCGCCGATACGTGTACTCCTCTATTCTGCAAACGCTTGCGGCATTTCCCGTGTCCAATGGGCTGAGGGGGGCGGGTATCCCCGCTGGTATCCTTCAAAGCGGTAAACGCAGTCAGTCCCCGGCCACAGGCCATTCCATTGATGATCGACGAGGGATGAATATTGATTGGGTATGCGTAATGTCGGATCTGACAAGGAGTTGTATCTCACGCGGAGGCGCAGGGACGCGGAGACGAGAGCAGATGGGAAGGGAAGAACGGGAGAAGGTGAGAACGGCCATCAGGCGACAAAGGGGTTCTCGACAATTCCCCATTATGCTCTGCGGCTCGGCCTCTCTGCGTGAGCCGGTTGCTCTTGCGGAGAGATCACATTACAATCAGGGCATGAGCATATCGCCGGAGCCAGCAAGACCGACCGAGCAGGGCCGGGCGGAGCCGTCGGACGCGATCCGCGAGGCGATCGAGTCCGGTATCGATATCTCCATGCTCCGCGCCAACCTTGCCCTGAGCACCACCGCCTCTTGCATTTTCACCAGTTTGGTTCTACAATAGTGCCGTGGGCCGGGGACCTGAGAAGTGCCCAGGGTGCCTCGGAAGCCACGAGGACGTGTCGAACGGTGTACTGTCGAGGGTGCGAGAGTGTTCAGTGAGAGGTACTCGCCATGTCACAGGAAAAGCCGAGATTCATACACAATGTCATTGCGATTGTCTATGATTTCGATGGGACGCTGACGCCGCAGCCCATGCAAGAATACACCGTGCTTCCGGAGCTCGGAATCAAAAAGGGGCGAGAGTTCTGGGAAGCCGTGAGAGCAGAGGCACTGAGTACCGGAGGGGAAGAAATTGTCACCTACATGCGTCTGATGATCGAGATGTCCAAGGCCAAGCACTATCCGGTGACGCCGCGCGTTCTCAGGTCGCTTGCGAAGAACATCCAATACTATCCGGGAGTCGCAGGGTTCTTCAGGCGAATCAGCGACTACGTCACGACGCGATTGGATTCCCACATCGAGTTGCGTCACTATGTTCTGTCCGCTGGTTTGAAGGAGATCATATGCGGGGCCAGCATCGCCAGGCACTTCCACAAGATCTTCGCATCGGAATATCACTACAACGAATATGACGAAGCCGTCTTCCCCAAGGTCATCGTGAATGACACCCTGAAGACACAGTTTATCTTCAGAATCAACAAAGGAAAAGAGGCTCTGCATGAGAGCATCAACCTCCACATGCCCCCAGCCCTGCGGCCTGTCCCGTTTCAGAACATCCTGTACATCGGCGACGGATTGACAGACGTGCCCTGCATGACGGTCATCCGGAAGAACGGCGGGTATGCCATCGCCGTCTATGAGGAGGAGAATGCCAAGGCTCTCAGAACGTGCAAGGAACTGCTCAGAGCCGGGCGGGTGGACTTCATTGCACAGGCAGATTACCGTGGGAACAAAGAACTTGACCGCTTGGTCAGACTGTTGTTGAATAACATGGTCGAAGGCATTCGCTACGCAAGGGAGTCGTTCGACCAGTCAAATAGGTATCTCTCGTGAGGCAAGTGATGGCAAAGGCGGGCAAGACCAACTCGGGAACTCAGAAACCTTCGTGTGCCGGCTGTACGATGTCCAAAACGGCTTGTGTCAGGAACGGGACAAACGGAGCAGCCAGATCGACTCTGCCGTTTTCCCATAGGACGCCCGCACAGCTTCATGCGTCCGTGTATGCTCGTGGGCAGGAGAGATAGCGCACCGTGTCTTAATCGGCCGGCCTGTTACCCTGCCTCCTTCCCCCTCATGTTCCGGCCCGCTGCCGCAGGCCGAGGCGAAAGGGCGCACCAACGCGCGATGTGCGACCGGGTCGTTCACGAGGATCCTGAGCGATCCAGTAGTACGGTGTCCTTCAAAAGACGGTGGGCATAGCCCACCCTACCGCTGTCGCTAATGCGCGCAATCCTCTGCTCTACGAGAGGTTACAGGGTTTCTCTGTGGGCTCTGTGTCTCCGTGGTGAGAGAGGGGCTACTTCTGGGTGTAGTCGATGATGCGGGCGATCTCGCTTCGCAGGTCCTTGCGGTGGACGATCATATCGACGAAGCCGTGCTCGAGCATGAATTCGGCGGTCTGGAAACCATCGGGCAACTCGACTTTGATCGTTTCCGCGATGGTTCTTGGGCCGGCGAAGCCGATCAGGGCCCCCGGCTCGGCGACGATCACGTCGCCCAGCATGGCGAAACTGGCGGTGACGCCGCCGGTGGTGGGGTCGGCCAGGACGGAGATGAACAGGCCTTTGGCCTCGTCGAGCCGGGCCATGGCAGCGGAGGTCTTGGCCATTTGGCCGAGCGAGACGACGCCCTCGTGCATGCGGGCCCCGCCGGAACAGCTCACGACGATCAAGGGCAGCGATTCTTCGATGGCCTTGTCCACTGCGACGCAGAGCTTCTCGCCCACGACGGCGCCCATCGAGCCCATGAGGAAGTTCGGTTCCATGATGGCGAGGACGACGCCGCGACCTTTGATGAATGCCTTGCCGATAAGGATGGCCTCTTTCATGCCGGACTTCTTCTCGTCGTCCTTGACCCGCTGTTTGTAGGTTGTGCCGCGATATTTGAAGTCGAGCGGGTCCGTAGTGGTCATGTCTTCGAGTACCTGCTGGAACGTACCCTCGTCCGCGAGGTATTCGATGCGGGTCAGCGCCCCGATGCGGAAGTGGTACTCGCACTCCGGACAGACATTTTGGTTCTTCTCCACGGCGCTGCGATAGAGCATGTGCTCGCAACTGGGGCACTTCATCCAGAGCCCTTCGGGCATTTCCTTGCGTGGCCGCAGCGAGAAACCGTTCCAGTTCTTGGCTTTCTTCGTCATGAGCATGAGTGTACCAGATTGCTGTCGGAAAAGCTACGGGCGCTGCTCGCAGGCGTCTCGAATGGCCCGGATGGCGGCCAAGCGGTCGGACTTGCCGAAGATGGCGTTGCCGGCGACGAGAGTGTCGGCGCCGTAGGAGACCACGATCGGGGTTGTCCGGGCGTCGATTCCGCCATCGACCTCGACACGAACGCCAGGGCCGACCATCTCGCGAACCGCGATGACCTTTCGGGCAGCGTCTTCCATGAACTCCTGGCCTCCAAAGCCCGGCCGGACCGTCATAACCAGCACCATGTCGCACAACGGAGCCACCTTCGCGATGGATTCCACCGGGGTCTCCGGGTTCAGCGTGATCCCGGCGGTGCAGCCCAGGTCGTGGATTCTGTCGATCATCCGCTCTGGCTCGTCCGTCACCTCGATGTGAAACGTGATATTGTCCACGCCGGCCTTCGCAAAGGCCTCGATGTACCGGGCGGGCTCGCTGATCATGAGATGACTGTCAAAGAAAAGACCGCTATGCTTGCGCAGCTTGGCAATCACGACCGGGCCTATTGTGAGGTTCGGCACGAAATGGCCATCCATGACGTCGAGATGGAGCATCTTCACACCGGCCGCGGTCACGCTCGCGATCTCGTCCGCCAGTTTGGCGAAGTCCGCACTGAGTATCGACGGCGCGATCTCGACTGTGCCGGGACTGGGCAGTGCCCTGTTCATGAAATCACCCCTCTTGCGTCTGCGTTCTGTTGCGACACGGGAGAGCCAGATATACAAACGAGAGCGCATGCTCATCACATGCGCTCTCGTATTCACTCGTCGTGATCCCCTGTGGGGTTCACCTGTCTACCTATTTGTCATCCAGGATCTCAATGGCCTTGAATTTCTTGCCTTCGAGGAATTCGAGGGAGGCGCCGCCGCCGGTCGAGATGTGGCTGATCTTCTTCTGGAGACCGAGCTGCTCGATGGCGCTGGCGCTGTCGCCGCCGCCGACGATGCTCTTGGCGCCGTTTTCGGTTGCCTTGGCGACCGCCTGGGCGATGGCCTTGGTTCCCTGATCGAAGGGCGGGATCTCGAAGACTCCCATGGGCCCGTTCCAGACGATGGTCTTGGCGTCGACGATCTTGGCCGCGAACTCCCTGGCGGCCATGGGACCGATGTCCACCGCCTGCCAGCCGGGATCGATATCGCCGACCGCGGTCCGATGCTCGGCTCCGGCCTCCAGCTTGCGAACGACCGCGTGGTCCGGCGGGAGCAGGACTTCGCAGTTCATGTCCGCCGCTCGGTCCAGCAGCTCCTGGGCCTTGTCCAGGAAGTCGTCCTCGACCCGGCTGCCGCCGATGGCCTTGCCGCGAGTTTTCAGGAACGTATAGGCCATTGCCCCGCCGATGACGATGCGATCGACTTTGCCGATGAGGTTCTCGATCACGCCGATCTTGTCGGAGACCTTGGCGCCGCCGAGGATGGCGACGAACGGGTGCACCGGGTTGCTGACGGTGTCGCCGAGGAACTTGAGCTCCTTCTCGATCAGGAACCCGATCACTCGCGGCTTGCCCTCCATCACCTGCGGCACGGTGTACATCGAGGCATTGTCCCGGTGCGCGGTGCCGAAGGCGTCGTCCACGTAGATATCCGCCATGGCAGCCAGCTTCTTGGCGAAGTTGTCCTTCGCCTCGCGAAGCTGTTTGTCCTCCTTGGCGGCCTTGTCCTTGATGACCTCTTCCCGATTGAAACGGAGGTTCTCGAGCAGCAGGACGTCGCCGGGCTTGAGGGCCGCGGCCTTGGCCGTGGCGTCCGGACCGACGCTGTCGTCGGCAAAGATCACCTTCTTGCCCAGCAACTCGGAGAGCCGCACCGCCACCGGCTTGAGGGTATACGCGTCGTCCCTCGCACCCTCAGGCCGGCCCAGGTGACTCATCAGGATCAGGGTGCCGCCGCGATCCAGCACGTTCTTGATCGTGGGCAGCGCCTTGACGATGCGGTCGTCGCTGGTGATGTTGCCGTTATCGTCCTGCGGGACGTTGAAATCGACGCGCATCAGGACCTTCTTGCCCTTGAC
This sequence comes from Sedimentisphaerales bacterium, assembly GCA_035342095.1. Taxonomy (GTDB): domain Bacteria; phylum Planctomycetota; class Phycisphaerae; order Sedimentisphaerales; family Anaerobacaceae; genus PLanc-01. The sequence continues at coordinate 5,367 of DAOQWL010000069.1, forward strand.
CTCGATATCAGCAACCGTCTTCTTGGCCATAAAATCCCCTTCGAATTTACTATTTACGATCTACGATTTGCTATCGCCGCCTCGGGGGACCCTCCGCGACAGCGGCCTCAGAATCCCGAATCGTAAATCGTCAATCATAAATCGTAAATCACTACAGCTTCGCGATCCGCTCGATGAGGTCCACGGTCCGGCAGGAATACCCCCACTCGTTGTCGTACCACATCGTGACCTTCACCATATCACCGTCGAGGACGATCGTGTTGGTCGAGTCGAAGATCGAGCTGTGCGGATTGCCGATGATGTCCGAGGAGACGATCGGGTCGGTCACGTACTCGATGATCCCCTTCATCGCGCCCGCCGCCGCTTCCTTCATCGCGCCGTTGATCTCTTCCACGCTGGTCTTCCTGGCCGCCAGGAAGGTCAGATCGGTGATCGAGCCGTCGGGAACCGGCACTCGCAGGGCATACCCGTGCAGCTTGCCCTTCAACGCCGGGATCACCTCGCCCAGGGCCTTCGCGGCGCCGGTCGTCGAGGGCACAGTGTTCAGAGCGGCAGCTCGGCCTCGTCGCTTGTCCTTATAGGGCATGTCCAGGATGGCTTGGTCGTTCGTGTAGGCATGCACCGTGGTCATCAGACCCTTGACGATGCCGATCTTCTCGTGCAGGACCTTGCAGGCGGGGGCCAGCGAGTTCGTCGTGCAGGAGGCGTTCGAGATGCACTTCATCGAGGCCTTCAGCTCGCCGTCGTTGACGCCCAGAACGATGGTGGCGTCCGGCTTGTCCTTGGCCGGGGCGCTCAACAGCACTCTCTTGGCGCCGGCGACCAGGTGCGTATCGTAGCCGGCCTTGCCCTCGGCGGCCCGCGACGTGAACTTGCCGGTCGATTCCAGGACGACGTCCACGCCTTTGGCGCCCCACGGCAGCTTGGCTGGGTCCTTCTCGCCCAGGATCGGGATCTCTTTGCCATTGACGATGATGGAACTGCCCTTGGCCTCGACCGTGCCGGCGAACCTGCCCTGGGTCGAGTCATATTTCAGCATGTAGGCCAGCATGTCGGCGTCGAACAGATCGTTGATCGCGACGACCTCGAACTTGTCAGCCTTCGCGGCCAGTGCGCGGAGCACCAAACGCCCGATTCGCCCGAATCCGTTAATTCCTACCTTCACTGCCATGTACGTTTCTCCTTAAAATCCTGCCACTGTTGTTGCATCATTCTTATGGTCAGACCCCTTACCCTGCGGGGCTTCAAAATCGAAGGCCTTACTCTAGTGGGCCCGCCCCCCCCCTGTCAAGGATTTATTGCCCCCTGCGAGGGGGCGGGCGGAGCCGTTCGTAGTGACGCCGCAAGGCGTTCTCCTATGCGTTCTCACGCCCTCCATACCCTCACGGGCACGCCAGGAACAGCGTTTGGCTGCTCCGCGAGATATGACGCCTCCCGCCGGCCAATGGACCGCGAAACGGCGGTCTTCAATGTGCGGGTCCGAAAACACGTGCTTCTACGGATGGAATTCCCTCGCCCCAGTGGGTACAATGGAATCATCGCTGGCGGTGGAGAGTGGGGTCTTCCTGCTCCCATGCTGCCGTTGGCTGTTTTCATGCCGAGCCGCTGTCCATGCGAGGCTCTCGACAACGGAGGTGAGTTATGCAGGTCACACGCAGATTCCGAGTGATGCGCGGGATCAGGCCGCGCCCGCTACGGGACGACTCGAAACCGCGGATACACGCTGATGAACGCTGCTGATGGAGGATAGTGATATCTCGCAAAGACCGCGAAGCTCGCAAAGCAAAGAAAGAAGGAAGGAAGGAAGGAAGGAAGGAAGGAAATACAGGAGGGCTCCTGGAAGGGTTGCCTTGGCGTTCTTGGCGGCTTGGCGCGAGGAATCATCAGCGTTGATCTGCGTTTATCAGCGGTCTCAAAGGTGATTGGTCCTGACTCAGCGTTTATGTTGAATCGGAGGTACGTTATGGTTACTCTATGCACATCCTGGGCGTATGTCGCGGCTGTCCTTCTCCTGACAGGCGTTTCCACCGCCGCGGCCAAATACAGCGGCGGGACGGGTGAGCCGAACGATCCGTACCAGATCGCCACGGTCGCCGATCTGATCGCCCTGGGCGAGACGCCTGCCGACTACGACAAGCATTTCATCATGGTGGCGGATATCGACCTGGACCCCAACCTCCCCGGCAACAAGGTCTTCGACAGGGCCGTCATTGCGCCAGATGTGAACGATGATGTGTTGGACTGGGACCAGAACCCGTTTGATGGCACACCGTTCACTGGAGCATTCGACGGTAACGGTCATACCATCTCGCATCTGACGATCAGAGGCAACGCCTATCTGGGACTGTTTGGCCAGTCAGGGGGATTGCCGTGGTGTCCACCCGGTGTTGAGATCAAGAATCTGGAGTTAGCTCATGTCGATATAGTCGGTTCAGGCAGATTCGTCGGCGGATTGGTGGGGAACGCTGACGGTGGCACTGGCACTGTGACCCACTGCTGCAGCGCCGGTATGGTCAGCGGCGGTGACTATGTGGGCGGGCTGGTGGGAAGTAGTAAGGGCATCTTGACCTACTGCTACAGCAACGGCGCGGTAGGCGGTCATGATTTTGTCGGCGGCATTGTTGGGTGTACCAGCGTCCGAGGTGGCCACATCGCCTGCAGTCAGAGCAGCGTCTCGGTGACTGGCGATTCGTGCGTTGGCGGCTTGGTGGGTGTGAACGATGGTATCGGGGATTGCTACTGCTCCATCGTCGGCTCGTTCAGTACGGGCGTGGTCTGTGGAAATTGGCTTGTCGGCGGGCTGGTCGGAGCGAACTGGGGCTCCCTGACCCAGTGCTACAGTACTGCTGACGTCTATGGCGACTGGGAGGTCGGTGGGCTGGCGGGCGAGAATGACTGTGTTGTGGCCGAGTGCTACAGCGTCGGGGCGGTCAGCGGCAATTCGGATGTTGGGGCGCTAATAGGGTCAGACTATTCACCGGAAGGAGGGTGGGGCTCTGAGATCGCTTGTTTCTGGGACACCCAGACCTCCGGTACATTAGCTGGCGTTGGGGAAGTTGATCCTGATCCGAATGGAGTCATAGGCAAGACCACAGCTGAGATGCGGATGGCTAGGACGTTCCTGGATGCCGGCTGGGACTTCGTGGGCGAGACGGCCAACGGCACGGAGGACATCTGGAAGATTGCCGAAGGGTTAGATTATCCTCGCCTCTGGTGGGAGCCGTATGATGGGCGGGTCACGGTTGTGCTGGGCCAGGTATTTACCGTTACGCTCGAATCGAATCCCAGTACGGGGTATCGATGGGAATGGGTGGATCACCAGGACTCCATCGTGGAGCAGATGGGCGAGGCACAGTTCACGCCTCGCGAGACCGGCGATCCGCCCCTTGTCGGGGCCGGCGGGTGGGAAAGCTTCGATTTCAAGGCGGTCCATCCAGGGCAGATGACTCTCAAGCTCGTCTATCGCAGGCCGTGGGAAGAAGGTGTGGAGCCGCTGAAGACCTTCTCGCTCCAAGTCACAGTACCTTAGGCCGACTTGACTCTCATGAGCTTGACGCGCAGAATCGGCAATCGAATCGTGCGGCAGTGTGGCCATGTGGCACCCCCGCCCTCGGGGGTGATCCGAGCGATCCCAGCCGGGGGCGGCTGGGCCACATTACGCCAAAGCGGTGGTACAAGCTACCGAACTTGTCAGTCGAAACTCATTAGGCGAGCCGGCGGATGACGGCGAGGATATCTGGTGGATTCTCGCCTACCCTACTGCGACTCTGATTTGGGCGTCACAATAATTGCTCTTTCAGGCTCATTGTCGCTGGGCGGCCTTCACGACTGCGAAGAACGCCTCCTTGGGTTGGCAGTTCCGGTCGAACAGCAGGGGCGAGCCGCCGATCCAGGATGTCTTGTCGTAGACGCCCCAGAACGTGACGCGGGTGATGTCTTCCTTGTGCTTGAGCAGCAGGGAGAAGATCTCCGCGTATTTGTCGGCGAGCTTCTTCTGTGTCTCCGCAGCCACGGCGGTCGGATCGCTCGTGCTGTCGCGGCTCACCTGGCTGACATCGGCGCCGCGATAGCCGCGGGTTTGTGTCCGAATGTCCAGTTCCGTAATCATGACCTTGACGCCCGTCGCGGCCAGAGACGTGATGGCGTATTCGAGACCCTCGACGCTGGGGTACGTCAGCCCGCCGTGCAGTTGAATGCCGACGCCGTCGATGCGCAGGCCCTTGGACTTGAGGTGTTTCACGAGGGCGACGGCGCCGTCGCACTTGGCCCTCGACGTTTCCAGACCATAGTCGTTGTAGTACAGCTCTGCGTTGGGGTCGGCTTCGTGGGCCCACCGAAAGGCGCATTCGATATAGTCGTACCGCTTGTCTTCGGACCCTTCGCCGATGATCTGCAGCCAGGAACTGTTTCGCAGCGTCCCGTCCTCGTTGAGGGCTTCATTCACCACATCCCAACCCTGGATGCGGCCCTTGTATCGACCGACGACGGTCCTGATATGCTCCTCCATGCGAGCCAGAAGGGCGTCTCGCGTCAAGTTGTTTCCCGTGTCGTCGCGAAAGACCGACCGTGGGACCTGACTGTGCCAGACGAGGCAATGGCCGATGACGAACATCCTGTTCTGCTCGCAGAAGGCGACGAAGCTGTCGGCGGGCTCCCAGTTGTACTCGCTGAGCTGGGGATGAATGCGCTGCCACTTCAGATCGTTCTCCGCGGTCGCTGTGTTGAAGTGTCTGACGGCCAGGTCGGCGGCATTGGGATCCCGGCCCGTCACGAGGTTCCGGTTCAGAGCGCCGCCGATCAGGAAGTCGGCCTTGAACACGTCCTTCAGCGAGGGCACGTTCTGTCCTGCCACACTCTGCGCCGCGCCGATCCACAGGATCGCCAAGCCTGCAATGGGGACTGTCTTCTTCATGCTCACGATTCACTCCTTTCACTGCGGCCCCTGTTCAGGGAGCCGACAATTTCAAGAGACCGAGTTGATAGGGCAACAGTTCGTATCGCCCGCCACTGGCCGGATCACGACCCTGGAAGAGCAGTTGAAGGTTGTTCGGGTCGAGGATCATCGTTTCGTCATACCCGTCGCGGATCATCTCTCCGTGGCTGATGTCCCGGGTCCAGGGCGTCACGCCGTCCTCGAAGGCGACGTTGTTGATCCCTGCGAAGGGCTTCTGCCACGTGTCGGCCTCGGGAACGGGCGTCCACTCGCCGTCGAGTCGGTCGGAGGTCCAGGCGCGGTAGTAGCGCGCCGGGCTCATAGCCTCGATCAGAGTCAGATAGGTGTTCGTGCCCTTGATCCTGTAGGTGATGCTCGCCTCGAAGAGATTGTTTCGGTTGTCCTGGATGGCGATCTCGGGGTCGCTCATGCCCTTGGGGAAGTCCTCGATCCGGGTCCGGCAGCGATAGAAGCAGCCGTTGTCGCCGGTGAAGAAGAGGTAGGCGTGCGTGTCGTCGCAGATCACGTGGTAGTCGATTGGAAGCCTGGGCATGCTTGCAGGCTGTCTTTCGAAGAAGTTCTCCGGCCGGGTCCAGGTCTGGGGCCTGGAAATGTCGTCGGTGGTGCAATACTGCGGCTGCTGCGACTGGAAGACCAGGTACCATTTCCCGTGCGGGCGGAAATAGAACAGACTCGGTGCGCAGTGATACCCCCTGAGATTCGGATTCTGATCCAGGAAGTGCAGCTTGGCGTTCGGCGCGTCGGACCAGTCCTTGAAGTTCAGGTACACCATGTTCCAGGTCCTCGCGGACGTCGAGTAGACGGTCGCGTAGATGTGCCACAGGTCGTTGTAACGAACGATCGTCGGATCTTTGACGGACACGATGGTGTGGTTGGGATCGGAGACCGGCTTGACCAGCGCGCCGGTGGATTTCCACCGCAGCGGCGTGGCAAAAGGCGGCTTGGGGGCATCCGTGCTGCCCGTCGGTGGCGCAGCGGACTGGGCAACCGGCTCGGCCGCCGAAGCGAAGAGAGCGCTTCCGAACAGCAGCGCCGCAGTGATGGACAACGAGAGAATGCACGTCTTCATGGAAAGGTCTCCTTACTTCACGGCGAATTCATAAATGTTGATACTGAACGGTGCGAACGTCGGATTCGTGGGAATCTGGCCGACGGGTTGTTCCTCGATCTTCACGCCCGGCCCTTGTCCAAAGCCGCCGGCGGCAGCGAGGCTCGGCGACACCATGCGGCTCAACGTGCCTTTGCCGGCCAGTTCGGTGCCTCGGATCTGGAGGCTCAAGGCCTGTGGGGATTCGGTCGGGTTGATGATGGCTACGGTGAGGGCCTTACGATCGGCCGTCCAGGCGGCAACCACGTCCAGCGGAAAGGTGTCGCTGCCGGCGTTGACGATGGGCTGTTCGCCGCCGGGAGGGTCTGTCGGCCTGGGCTGGGGCGAGTTGCCTGAGACCTCGACCGGGATGGACCCGAAGTGATCGCGATAGATCTTGAAGACGAGGCCGTTGGCATTCAACGAGACGTTAGCTCCATCCCGGCCGAGCAGGGACGTGGCGAACGTGTAATTCGCCATGTGGATGAGGTCGGTGTGGCGGAACATCTCGTGGAAGACCCAGGCCAGCGCCGGTTGCACAGGATATCGGCCACCGGTGTACGCCCACTCGCTGATGGCCATCGGCTTGGGCTCAGCGGCGAGCCGAGGCAGCAGCTTCTCGTATTCTCTGTAGGCTTCGACCTTGATGCGGATATGATTGGCGGCGCGCCGCATCCAATCCGTAACGGGTTCGTTCGGGTCGTTCGGCACCTGGCGGCCTTCGGCTAGGCTGAAGTGCGTGTTGCCGTAGTTGTAGAAGTGCTCGCTGATGACGTCGAAGTGGTCGAAGCAATGGGAGAGCAGACCGCCGGTCCAATCCTCCGGCGAGAGATACGCCGGAACCAGTTTGCTGCGGAAGAACGATTCCCACGTCGTGCCCGAGAACGATTCCCAGGAGCCGTTCAGCCTGACAGCCGAATCACGAGAATTCAAGGTACTCTCCACGAGGTTGTCCACCGCCAACCGCAACGATTGCCGGGAACCGGTCATCGTGTCCGGCATGGCGCCGCTGGCCAGCAGCGTGATCGTTGGGTCCGCCTTCCGCATGGCCCTGGCGAACTCGTTGTGCTTGAACTCAAACTGGTCGAGCTTCATCGCGCCATACTGATAGGTGAGCCCCCACATCTCATTGCCGATGCCCCAGAACTTCACCCGATACGGTTCGGGATGGCCGTTGGCGGCGCGCTGCCTGCCCATGGGGGTGTTGATATCGCCGTTGGCGTATTCCACGTACTGAGCAGCGGACCAGGCGTCGCCGGTTCCGGCATTGACGGTGATGTACGGCTCGACGTCGATGAGTTCGCACAGGGTCATGAACTCGTCGGTGCCGATGTCGTTGACCTGGAAGCCGCGCCGGACCGGGTCCCACGTCGGAGGACGCTTGTCCGGATCGCCGATCGCATGGCGCCATTCATGTGCGGAAACGAAGTTGCCGCCGGGGAAACGATAGACGCCGGAGCGAAGGCTCTTGAGGGCCGCGATGGCATCGGGGCGGAAACCCCGCAGATTGTCGGCGGGCATGAGGGAGACCGCGCCGACACGGAATGACCCGCTACCGATAGCGGTGATTTCGATCCGACCGTCGGTGGTATCGGCCTGCGATTGGAAGGTCAGAGGGAATGTCGCAAAGGCGGGAGTGAGCTGCTTGATCGCAATGGACTGACGGTCCTCTTCCCCGGTTCCCCACACGAGGCTCACAGAGACCTGGATGTCCGCATCGGCGGCCAAGACGATGCGGCCTCGGTAGTCCTTGCCCTGCATGAGCGTCATACCGGACTGGCGAATGCCCCGGGCTTCTGCGGGACTCAATGCGATGGCCGGTGAATGGTCACCGACGTAGGCGTGCCGGGTGTCCATGGTGATCGATTCGGCCGGCCCGACCGGAATCCAGCGGCGCGGCGTGCCGCCAAAGCGTCCACGGGCACCTCGAGCGCCGCGTGCGTCACTGGCCGGGGCCTGGACAGCAATAGGATCGTAGAACTTGCGATCGTCGATCATCTCAGCCCACACGCCGCTGTACACGAGGCCGCCGATGTGTTCGATGAACATGCCGTAGACGTTGGGATTGATCGGAACGCCCGTCTTGCCGGCATCGACCGTCGCGATCACATTCTCTTGCGCGCGGAGTCCGCAGGGGGCCAAGCCGAGGGCGAAGATGAACAGGAAACAGCGAAATCTGCACATGGTCTCACCTTATGATGAAAGGGTCATTGCGGCTCGGCGATCTCATATCCCAGGATTGAGAGCATCTTCTCTGCATATCGCCTTCCCAGCTCCCTGTAACCCGCCGGAGAAAAATGCAGATGGTCCGGACGGCTGGCACAACCCTTCGAAGAAATGACGCAGGAGCTGGGGATTGTCTTCGGCAGCTCTGCAATAATGGAGTTCATGCTCGCGCACGCGCCTTGCTGATCGGCATGCACCATCTCGCCTGCAAGCAGAGGCACCGACTCAGGCTCAAGGCTCAAGTCCTCCATGAGGTTGTCGTAGATCGCTTTGACCTTGGCAGGCCATTGCTTGTCGTTCGTGTTGGACTCTCCCTGGTGCAGCAGGATTCCCTTGATGACGCCGTCTTTCTGAGCCAGTCTTGCCGCCTCGACAAGACGTGCGTAGGGGCTTCCACCATACTGGTTGATTATGCTCTTCATCCACGGTGCCGCCGTATCGGCGTATGCCTGGTAGTGGTCTTTGTCGAACAGCTCGATCTTGCAGCCTGCGACCGAGACATTGATGACGCCGACTCTGATCTTCTCCGGCAGGTTGGCGACCATCGTTCTGCCGAAATGATCGGCGGGGCAAAGACCTGTACTGCCCCGGCACAACGGAGGAACCGCTTCGTACCAGTTGCCCTTCGTTCTGTTCAGATTAGGAAAATCGACGGCCGCCATGACCTGAAAACGCCTGTTTCCCGTTCTGTCTTGCTCCTCAATTCCCGGAAAGCCCTCCATGTTGGACTGTCCGAAACACAGAAAGACGTAGAAATTCGGATCTTGAGAAAAGGCGTTCGTATGGAGCAACAGTAATACGGCCAGTGAGAACGATACCCGATTCATCTTCATAGTCCTTAGATATCAATGATGCGACCTGGAAACCTGCGACGGACCGGCGCCAAGGCTATTCGCTTACGACCATTCCGCGAGGGAGACGCGGTCTCCGGCACAAAGGGTTTGGGATCTGCTCATGTTCTTGAATCCATTCGTTGCTCCAGGAAACGTCTTCATGGGCTTGCCCTCTGCACGGGACTAACTCCGGATGCGGAACACGGTCAAAGAATGGGCCGGCGCGTCGTAATCGAACGTGGGCGTGAGCGTCACCTCGTTCGCGACCGGCTTCACCGCAGGAGGCTGACCGTCTTCGTTGAACGCGTCGGGAGTCGCCCCGGTGAGCACGGTTCTGGTCGCCTTCAGTTCTCCGGCTGCCAGGCCCGCAAGTTCGACTGTCAGTGCGGCCGGAACACCGGCGCCGTTCACGATCTTGACGACAAGGTGGCCGGACGTGGAGTCGCGGACGGCCGAAGCGGTCAGCGTTATCGGCTTGGTCGTCGCGTCGAACGTTGTCGGCAGGCACGTATCGCCGCTGTTCTGGCCGAAGAGTTGTTGTACGTGGTAATTGGGTGTGAGGAAGACCTCGGTCCCGCTGAAGTAGATCATGTCGGGATGCCATTGCGTGTGGTTTCTGCGGGCGAACAAGGGAGCGTAGGACGCGAAGTGAACGACATCGCCGTTGCGTTCGAAGGCTGTCATCCCGGCGGCCTCCGCGATGGCCGAGCGCAGGCTGTTGCGGCGTCTGTCGCGATCGTGGGCCGCGTATTCGCCCACGTAGACCTTGGCGCTGTTGCGATCGTACCTGTCGTATCGCTGGAGGTTGTCCCAGAACCACTGCGGCGGGACGTAGTAGTGTTCGTCCACCATGGGCAGGTTGAGTTCCCTCGCGAAGGCCCAGCCGTTGTCGTAATCTTCACCGCCCGCGAACGGGCCCACGGTTCCGATTACGGTGATCTCGGGGTGTTTCTCCTTCATCGCCTCATAGATGATCTGGAAGCGTTCTTTGAAGAGGGGTGTGATGGCGTCTTCATTGCCGACGCCGAGGTACTTCAGGCCGAAGGGGCCCGGATGGCCCGCGGCGGCGCGTATCGATCCCCATTTCGAGGTCGCAGGGCCGTTCGCCCATTCGATCAGGTCCAGGACATCCTGGACGTAGGCGGGCATCTCCTCCATGGGCAAGCCCTCCTGCCCCCGGCCTGGGGAACTGCCCGCATGTTGGCAGCACACGCCGGCGGTCACGACCGGCAGCGGCCTGGCGCCGAGGTCCTCGCAGAACTGGAAGTACTCGAAATAGCCGAGTCCCATCGTCTGGTGATAGCCCCAGGAATTCCGCCTGGCCCGGCGTTGCTCCACCGGCCCGACGGTTTCTTTCCAGTCATAGTATCGGCGGGGGCCGCCGCCGTGAACCAGGCAGCCGCCGGGGAAACGCACGAACTTCGGCTTGAGATCGGCGACCGCCTGAGCGAGGTCGGCGCGGAGCCCGTTCGGGCGGTTGCGGAAGGTCTTTTCGGGGAACAGCGAGACCATGTCCAGCGCGACGCCGCCGGCTTCATGAGCCAGCAGGACCAGGCGAGCATCGTTGACCGTCCGGTTTGGCGTCAGCTTGGCGCTGACCTTCCGCCATGGGCGACCCAGGACGTCCATCCTGGCTTCGGCCAGCACGTCGCCTTCCTTGCTCTCCAGCCGGAGGGTCACGGGCATGGGCTTACTGTTGTCGCCGCGACCCCACATCTGTCCCATGAACGCCTGGTACGCCCAGAACGAGGCTTCGTAGGTCTCGCCGGCCTTGAGCGGGATGCCGTCGAAGCCGCTGTTGGCGAGGCCCACGCCGTCGCCGGGGGTGCGGACCGCCAACAGAACATAGTGCGGGTTGTTCTCATGGATGGGCCGCATCTCATTGACCACGACGGAGCCGTCGCCACCGCCGCGCTTCTGGAGGTCCCAGAACTTGAGCGGATGCCAGTCCGGTTGCTCCACGGGACTGTACTCGAAGGAACGGTTCTGGATCAGTTCGGCGTACAGTCCGCCGTCGGCGGCGTAGTTCAGGTCTTCGAAGAAGACGCCGAACAGATCGGGGCTGATCTGCTTGCCCGGCTCGGCGGTCTGAATCGTGATGGTGGTTCTCTGTGCGTACAGGTCGGACGAGACGCCTGCGAACAGGCAGACGAGACCGACCCAAACGAGTTGTCCGTGAGCGATGCGATTCATGAGACTCCTATCGTGCAATGGTTGCCTTGTCCTGCTCGCACCACAACGTCGGCGTGGGTGGATGTCGCTGCATCTCGTTCGAGCGTCTTTCATTCGAAACATGGGTCGTCGTTTCGGCCCTCCTGTCAGATGCTCTCTGACTCGCCTGGACTCAGTCTTTCCGGGATTGGCACCAATCCATGCGGGTGGCGAAATCCCGTTGCATATCAGGCAGCCACTTGGAAACGCTCTCGGCGCCCGGACCGTCATACCAATGGTTCTTGGAAAGGTCGCGGCGCACATATTGACCGCCGCAGCTCTCCTGGTCCGGCTTCTCGGGGTCGTTCATCCCGCGCACGGCGCTGGCCAAATACAGGAACGACGGCGTGTCGCCTTCCTGCTGTCCCGGACTGTTTGGATTGAATCCACTGCGCGGGTACGCGGCACCCAGGGGCCCATGTCCTGCGCGGATGTTGGCGTCAGCCTCTATGGTGTTTGCGCGCGACCGCAGCAACTGCAGGCGTGAGTTGATCTCATCGACTTTCAGGGCTCCTCGCCCGCTCACCCGGCTGCCGAACATCTGCACGGCGCCAATCTCGCCGCGGAACTGACGGTCCAGGCCGTAGGCGTGCATGGTTTCGTTGAAGTTCCCGATCGCCAGGGGACCGATGTCGCTATCCACCGGGCCGGCGTGGTAAGTCGTCCTGCGGTCGAGCGTGACGACTGCTTGGCCAGGCGTGTCCGAAGGCGGACTGAAATACCAGCTCACGTTGTCACCCGATGCTGTCGCATCGTAGCTCACCCCAAAGTAAGTCCATTTGCCTAGCTGCAGCCTGCCGGGTGAACTGTCATTGCGGACCGAGTCCGGCCATTCATTTACAGCGAGACGCAAACGGCCATCGCTTTGGCAAACGAGATCGATACCGGAGCGACTCTCCTTGAGGCAGAAAAGGATGCGATTGCCGCCGCTGCCGACCTGGAGGCTTTCGGGCTTCAGCCAGCCCATAATGGTGAAGGAACGCAGGCCGCGCAGCCCCTCGATCACCCCGTCACCCACTTGAACCCAGCCCCAAGGCGCGCCCTCGGGCAGGTGAAACGAATCGTTGCCGGCCCGCTGAGCTGTGCCGTGCAGCTTCGCTCCGGGCGTCTCTTTCCCCTCACGGATGCCGACGCACAGAATTGGAGCGGTTACGTCCCGGTCGACGGCAATGGATTGGAAGGCCTCCGCACTGCTGCCATGCTCGTCCGTGACGGTCAGTCTCACCGAGTAAAGACCGACCTTCTCGAAGACGTGTGTGGGCTTGGCATCCTGGCTCGCTGTGCCGTCGCCGAAATTCCACTGCACCCGTCCGCCCGCAGTGCTGGCGAACTGCACCTGCAGCGGCGGCAGCCCTTCGGTCACAGAGGCAATGATTCTCGCTTCCGGCCGCAGCGCTTCGCCGGGTTGGTACGGCGTGAACCGATAGACCTGATTTGCCTTCGGTGCAGAGAAGGTGTATTCGCCGGCCGAAGCCGTGCCAACGGGGGATACTGTCATTTCCCAGGGATCGATGAGATCCACTTTGTAGGGGCGCGAACCTGCGAGACGGACACTTTGTGACCGCTGGTCCAGGCAATAGACCAGGTAGTACTCGCCTTCCTTGGCGAGCACGAAGGTTCCCTTGCCATCGCCGATCGGTTGGAGTTCGTGAAACGCAGGGGCCTGGGTCATGAAGTCCTTGAGCCACTGAATGCGTTGGGGGCTTTGGCCGTGCAGCACCCCGCCCTTGGCCCACCAAAGGATGTCCTGCGGATGCTTGTAGGTTTCGCCGTGGCCGACGTAGCAGCCGCTTAACGTGCCCAGCCAGAAGCGCTGGGTCATGTCCTGCGCAGTGAGGTTGCCCCAGCCCTGCGGGATGTCGCCCTCGTACTTGCACTCGTCATAGATGACCGGTTTGCGGTATTGCGTGCGGAAGCGTACGCCGCCATCCATGTCGGAAGTCTGGAGGCTGGCGTGCGTGACCCAGTCTTTGGTGTGGTCGTACCATTTGCTCCCGTTGTGAATCCCGCGCAACCGCTGGTGCGGGTCTTCCTTGTGCAGGATCGAGAAGAAGCGGTCCCAATCCTCCCACTGCTTGTTGCCGCGGTGGCCTTGAGGTCTGTTGGTCATGAAATCATACTCATTGGCCAGCGACCACCAGACATTGCGGTATGCCGAGAGCCGCGCGATACAGTGGCGCAGATACCGGTCGTCCTGTTCGTCGCTCATGTCCGCGAAACCCCAGCGGTCGTAGGGGTGCCAGAGGATGAGGTCCGCCTCGATGCCGAGTTTCTGCAGGTCGAGGATCCGCTGCTCGAAATGACGCCAAAAGGCCGGGTCGGGTCGGTTGAAGTCGAATTTGCCATCCTCGCCTTTCTTGAACGCAAAGAATTCCGGCTCGTTTTGATTGTACGCATACGACTTGGGAAAGACGCAGAACCGGATCTTGTTGAACGGCGACGCGGCCAACGTCTGAAGAGTTTGTGCCTGCAACTCGTGGGTTTGATGCACCCACGCGTAGCAGGTGGTGCCGAACTGGTGATACGGTGTGCCGTCAGCGTAACGCAGATAGAACGTCTGGAAGAGTTGCACCGGTCCATGGTTGTTCCCCGACGGCGGCGCGACACGGAACGATCCGCTCTTGCCGTTCAGCTCTGGCCGGTTGCTCCGCGTTCCGTACCGCCACAAGCCTTGTGCCGGGGGCGAGAAGCGGACCTTGTAGACACCGTCGCCGTCGTGGAAGCCGGGCACCGTAACAACATTCTCACCGTCCTGGTGAAAGGTGAAGGAGAGTTCCACGTCGAGATACGGATTGCCCGCGCGCGTCCCGTCCAACGATGTCTCCCACACACCCCACTGCTCGACGTCGGAAGCCAGGGCGGAGCTGGTCAGAAACACAATCACGGCCAGACACCATCGAACCAACAACCGAACGATTCGCAAATTGCTGCTGTTCATCAGACACTCCACAATTCACTATGGCTCAGTTGCCTGCTGCGTCCGACGGAACCGCAATCGCAGCGCGTGCCGAGTCTGGGCCCGAGATCTCAACTTGCCGGTTGCAGGTGCCCGCCTCGGGAAGCACCCACCAGGAGAATGCCAGTCGATCGCCGTCCGGATCATGGATTCCATGTCATCGGGCTCCACGGAGATGGGGGATATGTCGGTCAGCACGATGATTCGCGGCTTGAGATCCGCCGACAAGGATGTGGCGGCAAGCACCAGGATCAACGGGATCACGACTGTCGATGCTATGTGTCCTTTTTGCATGCCGTCTTTCCCTTCAGAATTGACATCGTCGCAAGACCGATCCGAACGGCTTCTACTCCGCTACTCTCCATTTGAACTCCGCGCCGCTCTTGCGGGCGGGCTGCGGGCCGGTGGCGGTGGCCGTGACCGGGCCAGGCTTGTTGGGCGTGGTGGCGAGGTATCGATGATTCGTCAGGGACATGAGCATCGTGTCGCCTCGCATCAGGTTGACCCACTGGAACGATTCCGCGTTGCCGGGCTTGGCACCTGCCAGATCCTTGAGAACCACGCTCTCAGGACCTGCGACGGACAGGACCTCGCCGTTGGCGGTCTTGAGCGCCACGCGCCCCAAGCCCAGATCGATGACCTGGAACTTCGCATGTTGGGGAACCGCACCGACTGGGTCAGCCGCCACATTGGCCAGCACGTTGTTCTGCATGTCGGCGGCGAGGCAACTGCCGTCGGCGCCGCTGGTCAGTACGATGGTCTTGCCCAGGGGGATCTGGCGTTCGATGCCCCGCGCCCGGGGCTCCTGCACGGCGTAGTTGTCGAAGTCCACGTAACCGCCGGGCCGGCCCGACGTGTTGTAGTGGAACAGGGACGGGCGGACGCCCTGGAACGTCGTCAACTGGAAGGTCATGGTGAAGGGCTCGCCCAGAGGCGTGAACTCCCTGCCGTCGGCGCTCCAACTGAAGAGGGCCTGGTCGGTGTCGAAGTCACAGTGGACGCGAAGCCACAGGCGCGCAGGCGGATTGGCGGGACCCATCGTCGGCGGGTTGGCCGGCGGGGCGGCAGCGGCCCCTCGGCGGCCACGGCCCATATTGGGACTGGTGTACCTCTGCAGCGTCGTGCCCTCGGTGGTTTTCACCACGCCGATCCAGGCATAGGGCGAACTCAAGAGCGCCAGACCCGCGTTGTCTCCTGCGACCATACCCGACGTGTCCAGCTCAACGGTCATGAGGGACTCGGGTCCTGGCGGGCGCTGGCAGATGCTGTTGCGAGCGGCGTAGAAGCTCTCGGACGGAAGCGAGTGGAGCCGGAGCACGCCGGGCTTCTCGGTGACCGACCACTTCGTGTCGTCGGGGACGTGGTTCCACTGCCATTCGGGGTTGAGCTTGCCGCTGTCGAAGTTGTCGTCGTGGACAAATGCCGGCTTGGGGTCCTGTGGCACAGCCGCCCTCGGCTGTGGAATCCCAGGGACCACTCCCGGGGGTGCCACATGGTCGGGTTTGATCCAGGTGTTGGGGGCTTTGCGGAGGTTGCCGGGCAATCCGATGATCGGAAAGCCGTTGTCCCAGGTGATCGGAACGAGGGCGACCATGCGTCCCGCGCTGCCGTGGTCCGACATGATGATGCTCCACCATTGGCCCGAGGGGGTATCGACCATGCCGCCCTGGTGCAGGGTCAGGCCGCGGTCACTTGCGGTGGCGCGGGCGGGCGCCACGGTGGTCACGCCCAGCGATTCGCCCTGGACCATGCGTTCGACCGTCCAGGGCCCGTCGATGGAATCGGCGCGGGCGACCATCTGGTCGGTCGTCGCGCCGGGTATGGCGGAGATGTCGTAGTACTTGCCATCGATCTTGTAGAGGTGGTGGCCTTCTCCCATTCTCTCGGGCAGCGACCGCTTGGGGGCGTCGGTGACGAAGGAGCGGAGGTCGGGGGAGAGCTCCTCGATGGGATAAGGTGCGTTGGCGCCCCAAATGAGGTAGACCTTGCCGTTGTCGTCGAAGAGGACCGACATGTCATGCCTGCCGGGGAGCTGGTTGCGTTCCCAGGGGCCCTGGATCGACTTGGAACGGAAGACCTGGAGACCTGCGCCGTTGACGTTGGAGAAGACGTAGAACGTGCCGTTGTGGTAGCGGATGCAGGGCGCCCAGATGCCCTGGCCGTAGATGCCTCGGCCGTCTTCGAGGCGGAAGGCCGGGCCGAGGTCGAGCCTGTCCGTGCAGTAGCCGGCGAGCTCCCAGTTCACCAGGTCCTTGGACGTCATTAACTGAACCGCCGGGTTCATGTGCATGGTCGTGCCGGCGAGGTAGTACGTGTCGCCGACGCGGATGATATCGGGGTCCTCGAACTCCTCGTAGAAAAGAGGGTTGGAATAGGTGCCGTTGCCGTTGTCGGCGGTCCAATGCTTGGCCGGGTCGGCGGAGGCCCCAGAAGAAATCCGGGGCACGCTGGCGACAACGCCGGCGGTTAGCGCGATCAGACCCGCGAGTGTGAAAAGACATCGAAAATGTTGCATGACATACTCCTCAAGGAGGACCATTCCTTTCGCGATCCGTCACTCGACTCCATTCCATTGAGCGCTCTGGCCTTGAGGCAGGCTCAGGTCCCGCGTGGCGGCGCCGTAGCGAAGCCGGCAGGACCCGCCGACGAGCGAACGCACGGTTACGTTCACGAGCCTGCTGTCCTTCCATTGAATATCCAGCTCGAAGCCGCCGCGGGCGCGAAGACCTTTGACGGAGCCGTTGGGCCAGGCTTTGGGCAGGGCCGGCAGCAGCTCGATCTCGCCGGCGCAGCTTTGCAGGAGCATCTCGCCGATGCCGGAGGCGCCGCCGAAGTTGCCGTCGATCTGGAACGGCGGATGGGCGTCGAACAGGTTCGGGTAGGTCCGCTCGGGGCGCAGGAGCATGGTGAGGATCTTGTAGGCGTGCTCGCCATCGTGGAGCCGGGCCCAGAGGTTCAGTCGCCAGCCGATGCCCCAGCCGGTGGCCTCGTCGCCGCGGATCTCCAGGCTCTTGCGCACCGCAGCCGCCAGTTCCGGCGTGGTCCGCACGTGAATCTGATCGCTCGGATACAGGCCGTAGAGGTGCGAAACGTGCCGGTGGTGGATTTCAGGGGCCTTCATGTCCCAGTCCTCGAGCCACTCCTGGAGCTGGCCTGCGCTGCCGATCTGGTTCGGAGCCAGGCGCTCTCGCGTCGCGGCCGCCTGCTTGCGGAAGTCCTCATCGACGCCCAGAATCTGGGCCGCACGGATGCAGTTGGTGAACAGGTCGCGAAGGATTTGCATGTCCATCGTGGGTCCCGCGCAAACGCTCGTGCCGAATGGGTGCCCGTTCTCGGGCGACAACGACGGGCATGTCACGAGCCATTTGCTCTTGGGCTCTTCGACGAGCGTGTCGAGGAAGAACTGCGCCGCTGCCTTCATGGCCGGATAGACCCGGGCCAGGTACTCCCTGTCGCGGGAGTAATCGTAGCGGTCCCACAGGTGCAGGCAAAGCCACGCGCTGCCCGTCGGCCACATGCCCCACTGGGGACCGTCGATCGGAGCGGAGGCCCGCCAGACGTCGGTGTTATGGTGGGTGACCCAGCCGGAGGCGTTGTACATGGTCTTGGCCGTGCGAGCGCCGGTCTCGGTCAGGTCCATTACCATCGCCACGAGCGGCTCGACGCACTCGCCCAGGTTCGTCGGCTCGGCGGGCCAGTAGTTCATCTCGGTGTTGATGTTGATCGTGTATTTGCTCTGCCAGGGCGGATTCATGCTGTCGTTCCAGATGCCCTGGAGATTCGCCGGCTGGCAGCCCGGCCGCGAGCTGCTAATCAGCAGGTACCGCCCGAACTGGAAGTAGAGCGCCGCCAGTTGAGGATCGTTTTCCTTGTTGAGATCGCGGATTCGCTCATCCGTCGGGCGTTGGCCGGCAGGCGTTGTGCCGAGGTCCAGCGTGACGCGACGAAACAGCTTCTGGTGAGCGGCAACGTGATCCTTGAGCAGGGCATCAAATGCCTTGCCACTCACCCTGGCGATGGTCTCTTTGGTCAATGCGTCGGGGTCGCCGGTCACGTCTTTGAAGCTCTTGTAGCTGGTCGCCGCCGCGATCAGCAGGATCGCGGAATCTGCACCCTCCACGGCGATCTGGCCGTCGCCGGCCACGGTCCTTCCACCCGAGGCTGCGAGGGCGACGCGGGCCTGATACTTCAATCCGCCGGCAATGCCGCTCGCTCCGCCGTTGACGCCCTGCATCACCAGAGTATTGGATGATTCGACCGTCACGGAGGCCTTCTGCTGTGTCTTCATGCTCACGGTGAACGTGACCTTGTCGGGCCTGTCCGCTGACAGGCGAACCACGATGACTTGATCCACCGGGCTGGAGAACACCTCTCGTTTGTAGCGTACTCCATCGATTGTATAGGCGACGGCGGCCACGGCGGTGTCGAGGTTGAGATCCCGCCGATAGTCCGTCACCCCGTTGGCGTCGGGGAACGTCAGCAGCAGGTCCCCCACGCACTGGTAGGGCATCTGGGTCAGGGGCTTGGCCATCATCTTCTGGCCGATCAGGTTGTGAGCTTCCCGGTATCGGCCTGCGAAGATCAAGTCCCGCACCTTGGGCCAGGCCTCCAGTGCCTCGGGATTCGCGGGGTCGTATGGTCCGCCTGCCCAGAGCGTGTCCTCGTTCAATTGGATCCGCTCCTGTGCCACACCGCCGAAGACCATGGCCCCGAGTCGCCCGTTGCCGACGGCCAGGGCTTCGACCCAACGTTGGGCCGGCTGGCGATACCACAGACTCAGCGGTTCCGCTGGCGGCTGCGTAGCCCAGCCGCCCCCGGCTGGGGAAGACCGGACACCCCCGGGGGCGGGGGTGCTGCAGGACAGGCTCAGAATCAATGCAAAGAGTGTGGGATGCAAGCCAGTCACGATATGAACCTCCAGAAGAGTGAACACTTACTCCAGATACGGATCGCCAAAGAGGACCCACGAATAGTCCGCGCGCCCGGAGCAGGTGGCAATCAGCGTCAGGAACCGCGTCTGGGCGGGGATCGACACGTCCACCCTCTCATCAACGCTCCGACCCACAGGACATTGCAGGCGAAGGCGAACGACGCCATCGAGAAGGATCCAGACATCGGCATCGCTGAACTGAGGTTGAGGCAGATCCTTGGGGACGCCGCACACCGCGGTGAACCGATCGATCCGGATATCGGGATTCTCCCGTCGAATCTGGTCCAGGTCGAACGTGATGCCTGCGTTGGGATGGAGGTTCAGAGCCGGATGGGCGGATGTGCCGAAACTGACGCCATCGAGCCGGGCAGCATAACTCCGCTGACTGGGAATATCAAAGAACTTGCCACTGTTTACCGGGCCGCCGTAATAGCTCCCCATTGTCCGCGGACACTCGGAGAAGGTCAATCCCGTGGAACTGATTACGACCGGGCCCAAAGCCCCGTTGGGCACGAACACGCCGTCGATGCAGGGAAACTCCGGTGTCGGTCGAAACTCGTTTCGTCGGGCCAGCCGAATCGTGGCGGCGGGCCCCTTGAAGGCCCGGCCGGTCCCCACGTCGATACCCCGATCCAACGTGCCGGCGCCGCGGCCGTTGCCTTGGCCCACGATGTCCGCGATGTTCAGTCGTCCTGCCCGACTGGGGGGCTGCCTGATCGACGGCAACTGAAGGACGAAGAGGTCCGCTTGAGCAGTCAGCCCGTCGCGAATCGTCCGTCCGCCTGCATCCACTGCTGCGGCCTGCCCTTCCTCGACTGCGAGCGATGCGGTCCGACCCGATCGGTTCGGATCGAGGGCCACGATCACGCTGCCTTTCAGAACGTGGGTCTCGGTGCTCCCGTCGGAACGGGCGATCACGCCGAACTCCGTGCCCAGGTCCGTGATAATCGCGGCATGTGTTCGCACGCGGAAACCCTTGGCCTGCGTCGGGACCACCGCGGCCAGCCTGCCGCTTCTCAGGGCCACTTCCCCAACGCCCTTGAACTCGATCTGGCAGGGAGCTTCGAGCACCAGGCTCGTCCCCGGGTCCAGATCCATTTTGGCCATGCCCTCGCGGAGGTTGTAGGAACCGATGCACACCGGCTCGCCCGGACGCGGATGAGATCCTCGCCACTTTGCCTCATACTCGCCGGCCAGAACGCCGACCGCCGGGCCGTGCGCCCTCTGACGCAGCAAATGGAGAGACGCCAAAATCAGGGCCCCCAGCAACAGGAGGGCCGCAATCGAAAGGATGCGTCGCCCCAGGCGTCTGGAGCCGCCCCGACCTGTGCCGCTGGAGAGCGCTCGGATGAGATCTGACTTGGAAAGCTCCCCAGTCACCTGGCTGGAACGACGGATCACAGCCGAGACCAACAGGCTGTCGAGGTAGTAGTCCCGTACCCGAGGGTCCTCGCGGATGGCCTTCCCAAGACGCCGCATCTCGTCGGGCTCGATCTGGTCGTCCAGTAGACGCTGCAACAGTTCGTCCATGTTCGCGAAGGGAGGTGTGCTCATATCGGACGGCTCCCTTCCGCCAGCGTCCTGCGCATGCACCGCAGCAGCACGCCATTGATCTGGCCCAGAAGGTGGTAGACGTGACGACGCGACACCTTCAGGCAGGAGGCGATCTCCTCGACCGGGCTGTTGTGCTCGTAACGCATCTTGAGGATCCGCCTGGCCCGGTCGTCCAGGCGGGCCTGGCACTTGCGCAGGGCTTCGATCCGCACGGCCATTTCGTCCTGAAGGGTGGGCACGTAGTCCAGCAAGGCCTCGAACAGCGAATCCTCGATCAGGACCCGTTTGCTGCGGGCCAGGGTCCGACGGTACTCGAGGATCTGATACCGCATGATCTGGATGCCCCAGGCCGCGAAGTTCGTCCCTGGCTTGAACTGGTCGAACTTCCGCCACATCACGGTCATCCCGTCCTGGAACAGGTCGTCGGCATCATTGACATGGGGCACCAGGGTCAGTATGTAGGCGTAGATCTCCTGTTGGTGCCTCACAAACAGGCCCAGGAAGTCCAGAGTGCGTTTGTCCTGACCCATAGCCATCATCCTATCACCGGCAGGAACGACTGAAAGGGATATGAAAATTGCGAAAAAGCGTAGAAACCGTGGCCAGGCTCGCTTTTTTCATCTCACTCCTGGCATTTCTGAGCGGTGTTAAGAAGGCGGTGCCGGCCGAGCGCCGACCGGCCAGTGGAGAAAGGTGGATCGTCATGAGGCACGATCTGTTCTATTCAACGACCAAAGGAGAATGGCTATGAAACGGAAGCTGATGGCACCTGTGTTGTTGTTGATCCTGTCAGGCTCGCTGTGTCTGGCGCAGACGAATCAGCCTGCGGACGCGAATGACTGGAAGCCCTCGACCCTCAATCAGCCTGGCAAGCAGTATCCCCAGGTCACTTCCGACGGGCGGGTCCGCACCAGCATCTCGGCGCCCCAGGCCGAGAAGGTCGAACTCGATATCGGAGCCAAGAAGTACCCCCTGACCAAGGGCGAGAACGGCGTCTGGACCGGCGGGGAATCGCAACCCCAGGACGAAGGGTTCCACTATTATCAGATCTGGATCGACGGGGCCGCGGTCCCGGATCCTGGCAGTCTGTACTTCTTCGGCGCCAGCCGCTGGGGCAGCGGCGTGGAATGTCCTGCCAAGGATCAGGACTTCTACGCTCTCAAGGACGTCCCGCACGGCCAACTGCGGCAGGTCCTTTACTACTCCAAGAGCGCCAGTGCCACACGGCGTTGCTTCGTCTATACGCCACCCGATTACGACAAGGATACGGCCCAGCGATATCCGGTGCTGTACCTGCAGCACGGCGGCGGCGAGGATGAGACCGGCTGGCCCGGTCAGGGCAAGACCAATCTGATCATGGACAACCTGATTGCCGAGGGCAAGGCCAAACCCTTCATCATCGTCATGGACAATGGCGGCGTCGGCGGTCCCCGCCGCGCGGGACAAGGCCCGGGTGCTGGCGGACCGGGCGCGTCGGCCGCAGGCGAGTCCAATCAGCCACGCGGAGCGGCAGCAGGCCCGGGAGGCGGACGCATGGGCGGCCCAGGCGGCTTTGGCGACTTTGCCTCCGCGTTTGGGCGGGTCATGACCGAGGAACTGATCCCCTACATCGATGCCAACTTCCGCACGCTCGCCGATCAGCCGCACCGCGCCATGGCGGGGCTCTCCATGGGTGGCATGCAGACCAGGCAGATCACCCTGAAGAACCTCGACAAGTTCTCGCACATCGGCATCTTCAGCGGCGGCAGCATCTCCCCGGACGATGTCGCCAATACGCCCGGTTTCAAGGAGATGGTCCGACTGGTGTTCGTCAGCTACGGCAGCCGCGAGCTTGGTGGCGGCCGTCGCGGCTTCGGCGGCGACCCCAAGGCGAATGCGGAAGCGTTGCAGCAGGCCGGCATCAACTGCGTCTTCTATGTCTCTCCGAATACCGCCCACGAATGGCAGTCCTGGCGTCGCAGCCTGCGTGAGTTCGCTCCGCTTCTCTTCCAGGAGGGCCTTCGCAGTTCGCCTACTGGCCCTGCAGCACAGCCTCAGGCGGCCGCGACGGCGTCCCAGCCCGGCGGGAAGTTCGTTCTGCGCGTCGATTGCGGCGGCTTTGAGCCGTACAAGGACAAGCAGGGCAATGTCTGGGCCGCGGACCAGGAGTTGGGCGCAGGCAAGACCTGGGGCGCGGACGATGGCATGACCGTGGACCGCCTGGGCCTGGGAGTCACCGGCACGGATATGCCGGCCATCTACGAGACCGAGCGATACAGCATGGGCTCGTACCAGTTCACGGTTCCCAACGGCAAGTACACCGTGCGTCTGCACTTTGCGGAGACGTTCGAGGGCATCACCGGGCCTGGAATGAGGGTGTTCTCGGTCCGTGTGCCGGGCCAGGAGCTGCTGAAGGACCTGGACTTGTACAAGACCGTCGGTCCGCTCAAGCCGCTGGTGAAGGAGTACAAAGGCGTGTCGGTGGAGAGCGGTCAGTTGGTGATCGGCTTTACGCCCAACATCGAGAATCCGCAGATCTGCGGCATCGAGATTCTGGCAGAGTAGTGACGGAGGATTCCTATGAAAACGACTCTTATCGCTGTGGTGTTGATTTCCGTCCTCTGGGGACCGTTGTGCCTGGCACAGACTCCTTCGACGACGGCGGTCAATGATTTCCATCCCGCGTCTTCGAATCAGCCGGGCAGGCAATATCCTCAAGTCAACTCCGAAGGCCGCGCGCTGATCCGCATCGTCGCGCCCGAAGCCCAGAACGTCCGCTGCGACCTGGGCGGAGGAATCTCCCTCACCAAAGCTGAGGACGGCGCCTGGGTCGGCACCACGCGTCCGTTGGACGAGGGCTTCCACTACTACCAAATCACCGTCGATGGCGCCCAAGTTCCAGATCCCGGCACCCTGTTCTTCTATGGCTGCGGCCGCTGGGGCAGCGGCATCGAGATCCCGGCCAAGGATCAGGACTTCTATGCCCTCAAGGATGTCCCGCACGGCCAACTCCGTCAGATTCTCTTCCCCTCGAAGAGCACCAACACCTCGCGCCGCGCCTTCGTCTACACCCCGCCGGACTACGACAAGGATGTGACCCGGCGATATCCCGTGCTGTACCTGCAGCACGGCTGGGGCGAGGACGAAACCGGCTGGGGCGCCCAGGGCCGCGCCAATCTGATCATGGACAACCTGATCGCCGAGGGCAAGACGAGACCCTTCCTCATCGTCATGACCTACGGTATGACCAACGACACCCGGATCGGCGGCCTGAGAGATTTCAAGATCGATCCCTTCCAGACGGTTCTCGTCGACGAGTTGATTCCCTACGTCGATGCCAATTTCCGCACGCTCGCCGATCAGCCGCATCGCGCCATGGCGGGCCTGTCCATGGGCGGAATGGAGACCAGGCAGATCACCCTGAAGAACCTCGACAAGTTCTCCCACATCGGACTCTTCAGCGGCGGCAGCATCTCCGCAGACGATGTCGCCAATACGCCCGGTTTCAAGGACAAGGTCCGGCTGGTGTTCGTCAGCTACGGCAGCCGCGAACTCGGGGGCGGCGGTCGCGGCTTCGGCGGCGACCCCAAGGCGAATGCGGAAGCGTTGCAGCAGGCCGGCATCAACAGCGCCTTCTACGTCTCCCCGAACACCGCCCATGAGTGGCAGTCCTGGCGTCGCAGCCTGCACGAGTTCGCCCAACTGCTGTTCCAGGAAGGTCCGTCCGCCTCTCCCGCCTCGCCTGTTGCGGCCCAGCGGGAAGCCCCCAGAGGTCCGGGGCGAGGTGGATTCGGCGGACCGATCGAGCTGGGTCCGGACGACAAACCCGCCTTCGCCGATCCGCCCGAAGGATTCAGGGCCAAGCGGGAGAACATCCCTCACGGCGAGCTGACGATGGTCGAGTATGACTCCAAGACGGTCGGGACACGTCGGAAGATGCTCGTCTATACGCCGCCGGGCTATAGCACCGACCGCAAGTACCCCGTCCTGTACCTGCTGCACGGCATCGGCGGCGACGAACGCGAATGGCAGCGTCTGTGCAGCCCCGAGAATATTCTCGACAACCTGCTCGCCGACGGCAAAATCCAGCCCATGATCGTGGTCATGCCCAACGGCCGGGCCCAGGTCAACGACCGCGCCGAAGGCAACGTCTTCGCTGCCTCCGCGGCTTTCGCCAATTTCGAGAACGACCTGCTAAAGGACGTGATCCCGGCCATCGAAGCCAAGTACTCCGTGCAGGCGAACCGCGAGAGCAGAGCGCTGGCGGGACTGTCCATGGGCGGCGGCCAATCCCTGAATTTCGGCCTCGCTCACCTCGATGTGTTCGCCTGGATCGGAGGGTTCTCCTCGGCCCCCAACACGAAACCTCCTGCCGAGCTCGTGCCTGATCCAGCGGCCGCCAGGGAGAAACTGAAGCTGCTCTGGCTCGGCTGTGGCAACAAGGACGGCCTGATCCGCATTAGTCAGAACGTCCACCAGTATCTCAAAGAGAACAACGTGCCGCATGTCTGGCACGTTGACTCCAATGCCCACGACGGCACGGAATGGGCCAACAATCTGTACCTTTTTGCCCAGCACATCTTCCAGACGCCCACAACGATTGCTGTGACCCCGGAACTGGCGAAGAAGTTCGTTCTACGCGTCGATTGCGGCGGCTTTGAGCCGTACAAGGACAAGCAGGGCAATGTCTGGGCCGCGGACCAGGAGTTGGGCGCAGGGAAGACCTGGGGCGCGGACGATGGCATGACCGTAGACCGCCTGGGCCTGGGAGTCACCGGCACGGACATGCCGGCCATCTACGAGACCGAGCGATACAGCATGGGCTCATACCAGTTCACGGTTCCCAACGGCAGGTACACGGTGCGTCTGCACTTTGCGGAGACGTTCGAGGGCATCACCGGGTCGGGAATGAGAGTCTTCTCGGTCCGCGTGCCGGGCCAGGAGGCGCTGAAGGACCTGGACTTGTACAAGACCGTCGGTCCGCTCAAGCCGCTGGTGAAGGAGTACAAAGGCGTGTCGGTGGAGAGCGGTCAGTTGGTGATCGGCTTTACGCCCAACATCGAGAATCCGCAGATCTGCGGCATCGAGATCCTCGCTGAGTGAGTGTACTCTCTCCTGGCGATGCGGATGATCTCAAGAAGCTGAAGCGGTGATTCGGTACAGAATCACTGCGCCGCCGGCGCACCAAGTGCAGACAGCCGTCACAACAGACCATGCGGAACGGCTGGTCCGAGTTGTCATCGATGTTACGGGTATCATCCGCGTGTCATCCATCTCGGCAGATGCGGTACTACGCTTAGGCATTGTCAGACAATAACTGAAGGATTTTAAGCTTTCGTCCGATATAAGACATGTGGACGCAAGCGTTGTCAAGGCGAAGTTCGAATCGTTGGTTTGTGCCTTGGATGAGCGGAGCCGCCGGCTCTGGGCGGCGACCGAGGCCAAGGCGA
>DAOQWL010000070.1:0-31469 GCA_035342095.1 Sedimentisphaerales bacterium
CCCACGCGGTTGATCTCGCCGACCTGACCGCGAAGGACGATGATCTCCAGGCAGTCGTGGTGGTCCAGGTGCACGTGCAACGACGAGATCGCGTGCAGCAGGTGCGAGTGCTGGATCGCGATCAGCTTCTCCGCGAGATTGGCGGCGTGGTGGTCGTAGACAATGAAGACCGCCGCGACGGCCTGGGCCTGCGGGTCGGACACACGCTCCTGGCTCAACTGCTGGCGGACCAGGTCGCGGATCGCCTCTGAGCGGCTCTGATACCCCTGCTTGGCAATGAGCTTGTCGAAATCAGCCAGCAGGTCCTTGTCCAACGACACCCCGATGCGTTCGATCTCTGCCATCAGTCTTTCCTGCAACAATAGACCGCCTGTTCGGCGAACAAGTTCGCGCCAAATCGGATCGGACTGGCGCTCGTTTCCACGAGGGGGATTCTCTGCTCAATGGTGACGCCCAGCTTGCGACAGAACTCGTCGAAGTCCTTCAGGGACAAGAAGTGGATGTTCGGCGAGTTGTACCAGCGGAAGGGGAGTTCTCGCGTCACCGGCGAGCGGCCCCAGAAGAGCATCTGCAGGCGGCACCGCCAGTGGGCGAAGTTCGGAAAGCTGACGATCACCCTGCGGCCGACGCGGAGAAGCTCTCTGAAGACCCGCTCCGGGTCTCTGATCGTCTGGACCGTCTGGGACAGGAGGGCGTAGTCGAAGCTCTTGTCGCCATAGCCGCGGAGGCCGCGATCGATATCGCGTTGCACCACGGAAATCCCCCGGCAGACGCCGCCCAGAACGAGCGATTCGTTCAGCTCGATGCCCTTGCCGCGGATGCCCTTGTCGGCGGTCAGTCGAGCCAGCAGCTCTCCGTCGCCGCAGCCGACGTCCAGGACCGTGCTGCCCGGCCCGATCAGCGACTCGATCAGCTCGTAATCCACGCGGGTCCGATGGGCCTGTTCGGACCGTGCGACCCGGCATCGCCCTTTACAGCAGTCGCCCAGCGCCCCGGCGTTCACCCCCGGCCGGCGGGCCGCCCTCAGGAAACTCGACAGGAACGCGCCCAATCTCTCGTCTTCGAGCAGGAAGGCGTCGTGCCCGTAGCCCGAAGCGATGTTGCAGTAGCTCACGTCCTTGCCGTTGGCGACGAGGGCGTCGACCATGGCCTCGGATTGCTCCGGCGTGAACAGCCAGTCGCTGCTGAAGCTGACCACAAGGAAGCGGGCCTGCACGCCTGCGAAGGCCTCTTTCAGCGACCCGTAGTCTCTCGGGAGATCGAAATAGTCCGCTGCCTTCGTGATATACAGGTAGCTGTTCGCGTCGAACCGGTCGACGAAGGTCTGACCCTGGTGGTCGAGATAGGTCTCGACCGCGAACTCCGGGTCGAACTCATAGCTGTACTTCTCGGAACCGCGAAGCTCGCGTCCGAACTTCTGTCGCATCCCCTCCTCGGAGAGGTAGGTGATGTGCCCGATCATGCGGGCGATGGCCAGACCCTGCCCCGGAACCTCGCCCTGGTGGTATTGCCCGCCTGCGAAGTTCGCGTCGGCCAGGATGGCGTTTCGACCCACCGCGTCGAACGCGATGGACTGGGCTCCCAGGTGCGTCGTCGTCGCGATCGGGATGGCGGCATCCATCATGTCGGGATAGGCGAGTGCCCACTGGAGGGTTTGCATGCCGCCGATGGAACCGCCAATCACAGCCAGCAGGTGCCTGATGCCCAAGGCATCGAGCAGGAGCTTCTGGACCTTGACCATGTCCGCGATGGTGATGATAGGGAAGTCCAGGCCGTAAGGCCGGCCGGTGGCGGGGTTGACCGACGAGGGACCCGTGGTCCCGGCGCAGCCGCCGAGGAAGTTCGAGCAGATCACGAAGTACTCGTTCGTGTCGATCCCTTTGTCCGGCCCGACCATCCCCTCCCACCAGCCGGGCTTTTTGTCGTCGGCGCCGTGGTAGCCAGCCACGTGGGCGTTGCCGCTCAGCGCGTGGCAGATGAGGATCGCGTTGTCCTTGGCTTCGTTCAGTTGGCCATAGGTTTCATAGGCGACGTCGATCGGGCCGAGCGTCTTGCCGCACTCCAACGGCAAAGGCTGGTCCTGCGGAGCAAGCCGGATGATCCGGGTCTCGACCAGACCCACAGAGTTCCCTTTGTCGTTTGCCATATTGGGCTAGAGTATAGTCCCGTGCCACGTCCTGTAAAGCGTGCCGCTGGTCTCGGGATGAGCGGATGAAGCTGGGGCACGGGACCTGTCAGGCGGAATGCCTGTAGTACCTGTCGGCTGAGTGTATCTTGTCCAGGCGCCTGACATGGGCTGTCACTGCCCTGGCGAGCGAGTGGGGGTTTGTCCCTGTGCCGGCGGCGTAGGTGGAAACGAGCAGATCCTTGAGCGAATCGTCAAAGCAACGCGTCGCCATGCTCCATCGGAGCTTGCCCAGGTCCCTGATCTTGCAGGACGTGCTGCGGACGTTTCGCATCATTCGGTGGAGGTCGATCACGCTGAATTCGTACCGTTGTCCGAATGTCGCGGCGGGGGTGAACAGGTGCCAGACCGCCAGGTCGGGCAGCGAGATATTCAACGCGTGAATCCTGCAGGCCAGGTTCGCCATCTCGATTACGAGGCCCTCCTGCGCGGACCGGTCGAGGTCCTGCCACCGGTCCAGGATGAGGTCCATCAGGCAGGTGGATTCGAGCTGTTCGGTGATCAGGAAGGACCGCTGCTCGAATCCGCACATGACCTGCTCGCCAAAACACAGGGGTCTGTAGGTTTCGATGCCATTCTGGAGCAGATGATTGGCGTTGCTCCATTCCACGCCCGCCTGGGACATCGGTCGGCCGAACCTCCTGAACGCGGCAAAAGCGTCCTTCAGATGCGGGCGATGGAACCGCTTCATGAAGACAATCTTGGCAGGGGGGCCCGCCAGCGTCAGCTTCGTGACATCGCGCCGGTTGTTCTTGTTCACGACGAGGCCCTGGGCCTCGAAGAACTGGGCGAAGGTGCGAAGCCCGCAGCGGTCGAGGTACTCTTGTGACGAGTCTGCAAAGGCGAGTCTGTCCATCACGATCCACTCATCCGTTGGTTGTCCACAGGCCCGCCGCCAGCAGCCCGGCGGATAGCGAAAGCGAGCCGACCGTGTGGAGCAGTATTGTCGTGCGATTCGCGCCGTACTGACCGCGGACGCCCAGATCCCTGCTGTTGGCGCCCCGCATCGCGAAGATAGCCAGCGGCAACGTCAGGAGATAGAACGTCCCGGCCAGGAACGTCACCCGATGCGCCAGCATCAGGGCTGCGGCGAAGTAGCTGGCCACCAGGACCGCCCGGTAGATCCATGCGGACCGACCCATGCCCAGCAGAACGACCAGGGTTCTCTTGTGCACCTGGCTGTCGGCGGCCAGGTCGGGGAACTCGTTGATCAGGATCACCAGGAAAATCAGGATCGCGACGATCCCCGCCGGGATCACCGGGAGCAGATCGACCGACCTGGCCTGGAGGAAGTACGACCCGTACACAGGCAGGATGCCGAACAGAAAGGCGATCATCACCTCGCCCACGCCGCGATAGCCCAGTTGGAGGGGCTTGGCGGTGTAGAAGAAACCGCCGAGCACGCCGAGAAGGCCGATCCCGAGGATGAACAGGCTCTGGGTCAAGGCCACGAGGATCAGGCCGATCCCCGACCCAACCGCCAGGTAGGCTAGCCCGGTCAGCAGGGTGGCCTTGGGAGAGAGGATGCCCTGCTGGATGAACCGCCGACCACCGGAGAAGGGGGTCGGGTTGTCGTTCACCCAGTCGTTCCGCGAGAGGTGGTCGAAGTAGTCGTTGACGACGTTTGCGCCGGCGTGGAGGGCCATGATGGCGAGTGCCGCCAGGAGAAACAGGCCCACACTGAAGCTCCCGGTCACGGCGTACCCGAGCGTCGAGCCGACCAGCACCGGCGCAATGCTGGCTCCAAGATACTGAGGCCGCGAGGCCAGAAGGAGTACGCCCAACCCTGTGGGCAATGCCTGGATTCTCATGAACGGTCTTTCCAACGGCGATTTCGTGCAATTGTGTACGACTTGGATTGTACCGTGTCGGGAGACCGTGTCAATGCAGGCGAGCGGGGGCGAATTTCTGAATCCGATGGTTGTGGCTGTCGCTGACGTAGACGTTGCCCTCCTTGTCCACGGCGATGCCGAGCGGCACGTTGAATTGGCCTGGCGCTTCTCCAAATTCGCCCCACTTGACCAGGAACCTGCCGTCGGCCGTGAACTTCTGGACGCGGTGGTTGTCGCTGTCGGCGACGAAGACATTGCCTTTGCCATCGATCGCGACAGCCGCCGGGAAGTGGAACTCTCCGTCGCCGCTGCCCTCTTTGCCCCACTTGGCCAGGAAGTTGCCGTCGGTGTCGAATTTCTGGATCCGCGAGTTCTGGCGGTCACAGACATAGATATGGTTCGACGCGTCCACCGCAATTCCTTCCGGCGTGTCGAATTGACCGTCCGCCGTGCCCTTCTCGCCCCAGCTCTTGAGGTACTTGCCCTGCGCGTCGAGCTTGTGGACACAGTGGGTGTTCTGATCGGTAATGTACATATTGCCCAATCCATCCACCGCGATCTGAACCGGATACTTGAGTTTGTCCTTTGCTGCCGCCGGCACTTCCCACATCGTGATGAATTGGCCGTTCGGGTCGAATTCCTGAATCGAAGGGATGCTCCATTCCCAATCGACGTCGACGCTGTTCACCGCGTAGACCTTGCCGGAGTCATCAACAGCTATGCCCCCGAGGTTGCTGAAGCGGCCCTCCCGTGGCGCGGCGAGCTGGGCCTCTGCCATCAGCCTTCCGTTCGGTGAGAGCTTCTGGATCGAGGGGCTGCCCCAGGACATGGTATACATGTTTCCAGCCCGATCCACTGCGATCGGACCGTTTGGAAATGTCTTCTCGTCGGTGTTCTCCGCCGTCCACTTAGTGACGAATTTGCCGTCGGCGTCGAATTTCCTGATGGAACCGCTGACGCTGAGAGAAATGGCGTTCGGGTCGGCAGGACCTGCGACGTACAGACAGCTCGCCTGGTCAACACACATGGTTGAGACCTGGCCAAGCTGGTCCTTTGGGAACTCCTTTTGACCGTAGTTGCCGACTGGGTTGCCCTCGGCGTCATACTTCTCGATTCGACTCTCAAACGCATAGTAGCTGCTCCCGGCGGAATCAACCGCCACCGCCCCCAGATAGTTGGTCCCGTGAGGTCTCATGATTGGCCTCATCCACTTTGCCAGGAACTTGCCATTGGCATCGAATTTCTGCATTCGGTGCGTGCCGTTGCCAAGCTGGTCCGCAACCCACACGTTGGCGGAACTATCTGTCGCTATGAAGAACGGCCCATCAAACTGCCCGTCCCCCCCGCCCTTGGTTCCCCATTTCGCCAGGAATTCTCCATTGCTGGTGAATTTCTGTACGCGGTTGTTGAAAGTATCTGTCGCATACACCTCGTCCGAGGGACTGAGAGCGACGGCCGAGATGCACCGAAACTGACCGTCGCCACCGCCGCTGCTTCCCCACCGGCAAATGAGTCGTCCGTCGGGATCGAATTTCTGCACCTCGTTGGCGTCCCCGCAAGCGGCGTAGACGTTCCCGGACGCATCTGTCGCCAGCTTCCACGCTTCTGAATCAGTCCAGCCTCCCCACTTGGAAACAAACCGGCCTTCGCTGGTGAATCTCTGAATATCGAGGCTACCGACATTGGCGACGAGGATTTGGCCGGAGGGGTCGGCTACTATGCCGCTTGGCTGCAGGAATCGACTGACTTCCGTACCCGCGCTTCCCCACTGCGCTATCACTTTGCCAGTATTATCGAGTTTCAAGATGCTGTGTGATCGCCTGTTGGTGACGTAGGCATTCGAGTTGGAATCCAAGGCCAATCCCCGTGGGTCGCCCTTCATCTCCCATGTGGTAAGGAACACTCCTTCCGGTGTAAACCGGTGAACGCCATTGCGGTCACGGATGTAGACGTCTCCGGATTTGTCGATGGCTATGCTGTAAGGACCACGGAACCGATCCTCCTTTTCGCCCAGCGTTTCCCACTTCATGAGGAACTTGCCGGAAGGATCGAATTTCTGGACACGGCTATTGACTAACTCGACGATATAGAAGTTGCCTTTCCCATCAACATCTATTGCCGTCGGGATTTGTAGCTGTCCGTCTCCGCTACCGGCGTCCATTCCCCATTGGGCGATGAACTTCCCGTCCCGAGAATACTTCTCGACCGCGGCGCGCCGGATTCGACCCTCCTTCTTCACGTAATCAACAGCAAGGATGTAGATGTTACCTCTGTCGTCCTCAGTCACGTCTATCGACAACTCTGCTCTGTTGACGTCGGGAGCGGTCCTTTTGAATAGCCCGATGAACTGCCCGTACGGAGTGAACTTATGGATCCGACTGGTATCCGTTTGGCCATCCTTGTGATCTTCGTCCACGACATACACGGTCCCTGAGCTGCCCACCCTTACACCGTGTATTTCACTGAACTGCCCGTCTCCCTGGCCGGGGCTTCCCCATTGCGTGATGAATCGGCCTTCGGAGTCGAACTTCTTGATGCGGTAGTTGCCACTGTCACCGACATAGACATTCCCCGACTTGTCCATGGCGATGCCGAACAGTTGATAGAAGTGCCACCCTTGTGGCGCTTCGGGCCAGACTCCGACGAGGTGGTACGTTTCCTCTGCCTGGAGGTCGCTCGAGAACATCACGAGCGTCATCATCACGAACAGTAGTCTCAGCGTACGCATTTTCTGATCTCCTATTCATTGTTGAAGCCCACAGTGTTCAAAGGTCGTTTTGCCTCTCAGGGCCGTCGCGAACTTGTGCCGGAAGAGAGGCCCGTTCCGGCCGCGACGACCGATCCACCCGGTCTTCCAACTCCGCCATGCGGAAATAGAGCGCGGAAATCGCCTTCTGTTGTCGCTCCTCCGCT
This sequence comes from Sedimentisphaerales bacterium, assembly GCA_035342095.1. Classification (GTDB taxonomy): domain Bacteria; phylum Planctomycetota; class Phycisphaerae; order Sedimentisphaerales; family Anaerobacaceae; genus PLanc-01. Next base: position 6,931 of record DAOQWL010000070.1, read on the forward strand.
TCGGCAAGCCTTTCCTGCTCGTGGATGGCCGCCACCTGTCGTTCGGCTGCCCCGAGCCTGGTCCGAAGGTCCTTCGCTGTCCGGCCCAGGGAGAAGCACGCTATCAAGAGAAAGCCGATCGCCAGCATGGCCGCCCAGCGCATCAGGGTTCCCACCTGGAGAGACCGTGCCCCGTCCTTCGCACGCGACTTGCCATGACCAGACTGATCGTCCCTGACTTCAGCGAGAACCGCCTGTCTTGCAGCAAGCGACAGGCTCGGCAGGGAAGCGGACGCTGTAGTCCGCCGGATACCGACGATCTCCAGACAGAACGCTCGGCATTGCGGGCAGTCGCGCAGATGGCCCGCGGCGGATTGGAGGTCCTCGTCCCCGGCCTCGTTGTCGAGGACGGCCACAATCCCCGCCTGGTATTTGTCGCACGATGTCATTCGTTCACCTCGCACTCATTCCTGTACTCATGTTTTCATTGTTCTGCACCATGGAGGAACTGGTCCCTCAAGGGTTGCAGCAACTCGCGGAGTCTCCTGACGGCTTCGACTTTCCTTGAGCTGACGGTCCCCACCGGGCAGTCGAGGACCTCTGCCGCCTGTCTGTAGGACATTCCTTCCTGTTCGGTCAGCACGTAGACCACCCGCAGGACGTCGGGGAGCCGGGCCATTGCCTGACTGACCGCGGCCTGAACCTCACCGGCGAGGGCGGGGCCATCCGCCTCCTCCCAGAAAGCCGGCTCGCCGGCCGCAAGGACCGGATTCTGCCCGGTTGGCTGCTGAGAATCTCTCCGCCGGTCTCGTTTCTGCCGCTCGTGGAGGAAATGATTCTTGGCGATCTGAAACAGGTACGTGGAGAACTTGCCGGTCGGCTCGTAGCCAACCCGGGCCCGCCACAGCCTCAGGAACGTCTCCTGGGTCCCGTCTTCCGCCTCCTGGCGGTTGCCGGAGAGCCGCCAGAGAAACCCGAAGACCCGCTGTTCATAGCGTCCAAACAGCTCCTCGAAGGCAGAAACGTCCTGCTTCTGCGCCAAGCCCATCAATTCTTCGTCTGTGTGGATACCCATAGAGAAGCGTGCCTCTGTACCTTGCGCGGCCGTCTACGAAGGTATAACCTTGTTGGGCGAGGAAAACTCGACCATTCTGCGGACTCTTGAGCATTCCTGCTGTCCGCTAACCGGGTTCACGTCTGGGTACCGCGTGCTGGGCCGGCACCCCCGACTGACTGCCACCGTGGCAGAGCAGGCAGGACCGCCTGCAATTCTGCCAGACGCTGCTCGTCAGCCACATCATCCTAAGTCTTTCTTTGTCAATGCTTTACGGCTTGGATGGTGATGTAATGACCGCTGGCACGCCATTTGCAACATTGTCTCAAGCTGGTGTAACTATGGTTGCTCAATGGTCACAAGTCGGCGATGTGAATGTACTGGCCAGTGCGGCGGACTGGGCTTGGCCGGACGCGGTGCGCAGCATCTTCAAGCCCAGAGGCGTCAACCTCCTGATGGCCGAGAACGCCGCGGAATTCGTGAACATCATCGCCACCCGGCGAATCCATACCGCGATCGTGGATGTGGATGCGGTCCAGTCCTGCGGATTGACCACGGTCAAGATCATCCGGATGGACTACCCGCTGGTGCCATGCATCGTCCTGACGCACAGGGCGGACAAGGAAACGCTGGGCAAGGCGCTGCAGCTCGACGCGTTCGGCGTCGTCGCCAAGCCGGTGAACATGGACATCCTGCAACAGTTGCTCAACCGACTGTTCCTCAAGAGGTACAACAGCGATCTGTTTGCCAGATAAGGAAGGAGTTTTGGAAAATGGAGGATTGGGCCTATATTCTTCAAGGAAATCTCGTTCTTCGATTTCCTTGAAGAATCGACTGGTCTAATCCCAATTACGCGGCAAGAGTTTGAGAAGGAAAAATCCAACTGAGAGATTTTTCCTTCTCAAAGCAGGCCCAATCCTCCATTTTCCAAAACTCCGCTGAAGAATGATTGGATACCATAATCTGCTGGAAAGGAGCAAGAACACATGAAGATTCGACCATTGGGAGACAAGGTGCTCGTGGAGCGCGTGGAGGCGGAGGCGAAAACGGCCGGCGGCATCGTCCTTCCGGATACGGCGAAAGAAAAACCGCAACGAGGCAAGGTCGTCAGCGTGGGCGAGGGCAAGATGCTCGAAGACGGCACCCGCAGGGAAGTCCAGGTGAAGAAGGGCGATCTCGTGCTCTTCACCAGCTACGCCGGCACCGAGATCAAGATCGACGGCAAGGAGTTCTTGATCATGGACGAGTCGGACATCATGGCGGTCATCGAGAAGTAGATCCTAAGTGTGAAGAAGGAGTAGCGAAAACATGGCAGCTAAGAAAATAGCTTTCGGAACCGATGCCCGTGCGGCGATCCGCGACGGCGTCAAGAAACTGGCCAGCGCCGTGAAGGTGACGCTCGGACCCGCAGGCAGGGTGGTCATCCTGGAGAAGTCCTTCGGCTCGCCGACCGTCACGAAGGACGGCGTCACCGTCGCCAAGGAAATCGAGCTCGAAGACGCCTATGAGAACATGGGCGCCCAGATGGTCAAAGAAGTGGCGTCGAAGACCTCGACCGTCGCCGGCGACGGCACCACGACGGCCACCATCCTCGCGGAGGCCATCTTCGAGGAGGGGCTCAAGAACATCACCGCAGGCGCCAACGCAATGCAGGTCAAGAAGGGCATCGACCTGGCGGTCGAGACGATCGTCGAGGAGCTCCGCAAGATGAGCACTCCGGTCGAGTCGAGCAAGCAGATCGAGCAGGTCGCGGTCTGCTCGGCCAACCAGGACTTCGAGATCGGCAAGAAGCTGGCTGAGGCGATGGACAAGGTCGGCAAAGACGGCGTCATCACCGTCGATGAGGGCCAGTCGCTCGAAACCGAGGTCGAGCTGGTCGAAGGCATGCAGTTCGACAAGGGGTATCTGAGCCCGCACTTCGTGAACAAGCTCGAGAACATGTCGGTCGTGCTGGAGAAGCCGTACATCTTGGTCCACGAGAAGAAGATCAGCTCGGTCAAGTCGCTGGTCCCGCTGCTCGAGAAGGTGGCCAAGCAGGGCAAGCCGCTGCTGATCATCGCCGAAGACGTCGAGGGCGAGGCCCTGGCGACGCTGGTGGTGAACAAGCTTCGCGGCGTGCTCCAAGTCGCGGCGGTGAAGGCCCCCGGCTTCGGCGACCGTCGCAAGGCGCTGCTCAGCGACATCGCGGTCCTGACCGGCGCCGAGCCGATTTTCGAGGACCTCGGACTGGACCTCGAACACGTCGAACTGCGCCAGCTCGGCCAGGCCAAGGAAGTCACGATCGACAAGGACACCACCACGATCATCGAAGGGGCCGGCAAGACCGAGGCCATCAAGGGTCGCATCGAGCAGATCAAGGCCGAGATCGACAAGTCGACCAGCGATTACGACATCGAGAAGCTCCAGGAGCGTCTCGCGAAGCTGGCGGGAGGCGTCGCCAAGATCAACGTCGGCGCAGCCACCGAGGCCGAGATGAAAGAGAAGAAGGCCCGCGTCGAGGACGCGTTGCACGCCTGCCGGGCCGCGGTCGAAGAGGGCATCCTCCCCGGCGGCGGCGTCGCCATGCTCCGATGCCTGGCCGCTCTCGACAAGGTCAAGACCAAGGGCGACGAGCAGGTCGGCGTGGACATCGTCCGACGAGCGGTCCTGGCCCCGGTCAAGCAGATCGCGCACAACGCCGGACTCGACGGCTCGATCGTCGCACAGAAGGTGATCGAGAGCAAAGAGAAGAACTTCGGCTACGACGTTATCAGCAAGCAGTACGGCGACATGATCAAGTTTGGCGTGATCGTGCCGACGAAGGTCGAGCGGACCGCCCTCCAGAACGGTGCCTCCATCGCGTCGCTGCTGCTGACCACGGACGCGGTCGTCAGCGAGATTCCCGAGAAGAAGGAAAAGCCTGCCATGCCTCCGGGCGGCGGGATGTACTGACCTTTGGCAATTGACTGGATGTCTCAGGCGGGTCCCGAACGGGACCCGCTTGTTTTTCGTAAGATCGCAGGCGCCCTCCATAGGAGACAACCGAATGCCTTTCCGCTTCTACACAACGATAATGTCACAGGCGTCGCGGAGCGTGGCGTCGGGGATTCTGGTCGTGGGTCTGTTGCTGATCGGCTTTGGCACGCTGATTCTCGCGTTGCCCGAGCTGTTCGCGTTCCTGGCGGCCGCGGTCTTCTTCATCGCCGGGGCCGGCTGCGCGACCGTCGCGATCAAGATCCTCTGGACCCAGTGGCGACTGGACCGGATGACCTCCCCAGACGGCTCGGACGCCTACCGGAAGAACGTCCGCATCCACCTCAGCGACCGCTACGAGCAATGAGCAAGGCATGCTGCTCATTCTGATTTGTCATGGTGAGCGAAGGGAACCTTCCGGTCTTCGAAGGAGAGGTTCTCCAAGTTCGCAACTCAGATCCTTCGCTTCGCTCAGGATGACCGGCCGGCCGTTCGGGCCGCCGGCCGTCACCTGCTGGGCCACTCCTCCCATCTCATGCGAGACAGGTGCCAGTAGATGAGGACGGCGAGTGCTGCGGCCGCGCCGAGGAACGACAAGCCCAGCGTCGTTTCACCGAAGATTAGCTTGCCCGCGCCGAACAGGCAGAGCATCACGCACGCCACACCCGCCAGCCAATCCACGAGCAAGACCCAATAGCCGGTGTCGCTCTTGACGTCGGGCAGCTTGTCGGAAATCGGTTTCCACAGGGCGCCGCCGGGGTGTACCCGTCTGTAGAAGGCCAGCAGCACGTCTTCCGGCGTCGGTCGTGTGAGGAATGTCACCGCCAGCCAGACGACTGTCGAGCCCGTCACGATGACCAGGAGCGACTCGGGGAATTTCACCTGCAGCACGTATTTCGCGAGGGGATAGAAGGCAAACGGCGCGATCAGGGCTGCGATCTCCGACCAGGCGTTGATCCGCCACCAGAACCAGCGAAGAATGAGCACCAGCCCAATGCCGGCGGAGCATTCGAGGATGAACTGCCAGGCGCCGGTGATCGTCTCCAGCTTGGCAGTGACAACGAGCGACAGGGCCATCAGGGCGAGGGTTGTGACGCGCGAGACGCGGACGTAGGACTTCTCGTCGGCGCCGGGTCGTATGAACGGCCGGTACAGGTCGTTGACGATGTAGGAACAGCCCCAGTTGAGCTGTGTAGCGATGGTGGACATGTATGCCGCGAGGAAGGCAGCGATCATCATCCCAACGAGTCCCACCGGCATCACCTGGCCGACCATCATGATGAATCCCTTGCCCTTTTGGCTCTCCTCCAGCTCGGGGAACATCACGAGCGAGCACAACGCGACAATCACCCACGGCCACGGCCGGACCGCATAATGGGCGATGTTGAACCACAGCGTCGCCAGCAGGGCGTGCTTCTCGTTCTTGGCGGACATCATCCGTTGTGCGACATATCCGCCGCCGCCAGGCTCGCTGCCGGGGTACCAACTGGCCCACCACTGGACGCCGAGATACGTTATGAAGGCCAGAACGGTCATCTGCAGCAGGCCGCCGGCCTCCTGTGCGGCGGATTTGGCGCCCTGGATTTCCGGCGTGAACTGGAAGACCCAGTCGGGCAGCTTGGCCTTCAGGCCTGCGATCCCGTCGATCTCGGGACTTCGAAGGGCCAGCACTGCCAGGACAATGCAGCCGGTCATCGCCAGGACGAATTGAAACGCGTCGGTGACGGAGACGCCCCACAGGCCGGAGAGCGCCGAATACCCCGCCACCAGCAGCATGAGAATGCCCACCAGAATCAGATGCGAAGAGAAGTGAAAACCGAGCACATCGATCGATTGTCGCTCGAAGAACGTCAGGTTCGGGAAGATCACGGCGAGGATCTTCACCATCGCCAGGTTCACCCAGCCGATGACGATGATGTTCATGAAGATGCCGATGTAGACGGCGCGGAAACCCCGGAGGAAGGAAGCGGCCGGACCGCCGTAGCGGATCGAGACGAACTCGCAGTCCGTGAGGATGCCCGCGCGTCGCCAGAGCCTGGCAAAGAAGAAAGCGGCCAGTACGCCGCCGAAGACCATGTTCCACCAGAGCCAGTTGCCTGCGATGCCGTTCTTGGCGACCAGTTCCGTGACCGCCAGCGGCGTATCGGCCGCGAACGTCGTCGCGACCATGCTCGTCCCCGCCAGCCACCAGGGCAAGGCCCGCCCGCTCAGGAAGAAGTCCCCCGTGCTTCTGCTCGCGCGTTGGGAGTAGGCCACTCCAATGGCCAGGCTGACGACGAAGTACGACCCGATGACGATCCAGTCGATGGCGGTCAAAGTCATAAGCGGCTCCACGGTATTCCCATCGTATTCCTGCGGTACTTGCCACGCGGACATTCTACAGTTCGCTCTTGACACTGCACACTTGAAACTCCACACTGCAAGTATGGCTTCTTTGAAAGGGGCGGATATGATGAGTGGTGATTTGACGCGGCGGCAATTCGTGGCTGCGGTCTCGGCCGGCTCCCTCGCGGCGGCATCGAGGAGCATTCCCGCGTACGGAAACCTCACGAAGAAGGCGAGCCAGTTGGCCATCCTCGGGGGCGAACCGGTGCGGAAGAAGGGCAAACCCTGGCCGGACTGGCCCAGTTGCTGCTGGGACGAGAACCTGACCGAGTCGCTTCTCAAGACCGCCAAGAGCGGCATCTGGTGTCGGATTCAGGCTGCCTCCGGCACAGTCCCCACATTCGAGAAGGAATACGCCAAGCTGATGGGCGCCAAAGCCTGCGTCGCCACCGGCGCCGGAACCCAGGCATTGCACACGTGCGTGGAGGCGCTGGGCATTGGGCCGGGCGACGAAGTCATTACGTCCCCCTACACCGATCCGGGCACGATCCAGGGCATCCTGTCCGCGCGGGCACTGCCCGTCCTGGCGGACCTGGACGTCGAGTCGTATCAGCTCGATCCCGCCGACGTGGAGAAGAAGATCAACGAGAACACCCGGGCGATCATGCCGGTCCACATGATGGGCCAGCCCTGTGACATGGACTCGATCATGGCCATCGCGAAGAAGCACAACCTGCGAGTGATTGAGGACGCCTGCCAGGCACACCTCGCGGAGCACCGGGGGCGCAAGCTCGGGACCATCGGCGATCTCGGCTGCTTCAGCTTCCAGTCGAGCAAGACGCTCGCCTGCGGCGAAGGCGGCGGGATCATCGGCAACGACGAAGCCCTCATGGACAGGTGCTACACCGTGCACAACCACGGCACGAACCGCAAGGGCCAGACGGAACTGATCGGACCGAAGTACCGCATGAACGAGTTCGAGGCTGCAGTGCTGCTCGGCCAGTTCCCCACGGTGATCGAGCGATGGCGACGACGCAATGACAATGCGGCCTATCTGACCGCCCGACTGAAGGGCATTCCCGGCCTGACCCCGCAGAAGCTCTATCCGGGCACCGAGAGCGGTTCGTTCTACCTCTACACCATGTCGTACCACAAGGAGCACTTCGACGGCGCGGACCGTGCGACCTTTTTCAAGGCCATCAACGCCGAGGGGATCGGCCTGAGCCCGTACATCGCAAAGGGACTGCACAGAGAGCCCTGGATCGATGAGATCTGCAATTCCAGGGTGTACAAGACGATGTACTCGCCCGAGCGTCTGCGCCGGTTCAAGGACGAGTGCAACTGCCCGAGGTGCGACCAGGTGTGCGAAGAGATGGTGATGCTTTGGGCCTCGGGTCCGCTGCTGGCGCCGCAGGAGGAAGTGGCCGACATCGCGGACGCCATCGAGAAAATCTGGGAGAATCGGGCCAAACTGAAGCACGTCTGATACGTCGGCGAATCAGGCCGGAACGCCTGCTAGGGCAACGCATTCTGCCTGTCGGGCCCGTTCGCCGCCGCCAGATAGTCCTGGTAGGCAACCGTTGGATCGAAGCCCTCCTCGCTGCGAGCGGCATGGATCAGGATGCCGAAACAAAGACGGAATGAGGCGCCGGATGCGACTTCCGTCTTGTTGGCCGGCCCCTTCTTGAAGGCCGACCGGGCGAATGGATTGGCAACCATCAGGCCGTAGTCCCGCGTATGCCAGCGGCAGAGCGAAACGTTGCGTGGATCGGGCATGACCATGATCCCGACGAACACGTCATCCACCCAGCCAGCATAGTCGCACCATGCGGCTGGTTCGCCCCAGGTCCCTTTCTCGTCCCGCCGGCCTTCACTGTTCAGGATGCGACCGGGGCGATGGCGGCTCCCATAGGGCTTGACCATGATCGGCGTCGCGACCCGCACGCCCAAACCCATTTCCTCCTGGTCGCCGAAGCACAGGCCGGATTGCTCGGATTGAAAGGTCGAGTCCCACAGGATCAGATAGCCCGCCGGCTGCAAAACGAACGTGTACGTGCAGACTTCCCGGCAGACCACGGTCCCTCCGGCCACGTAATTGTTGCGCACGGTGAACGTGCCCTTGTCCCGCTCCGCGCGCGGCTCCTCGATGAATCCCGCGTGCTCGACGGTCGCCTTGTTCCGCCAGAAATCGGCGCCGTTCAGATCGCCGAACGCCAGCCAGAGGCCCGGGTGCATCGTCGCATGATCAGCCGGATCGGCGCCCTCCTTCGGTGGATGACACCGGGTCACCTGGACGCCTCCCGGCGCATAGACGTCTTTGAAGTAGGGACGGAGAACTTCCTTGTCACGGTAGACGTACATCGCCAGTGGCTCATCGTCCACGCGAATCGACAGCAGGCCCTCCTGCTGCTGGAACGCGATGCGGCGCCCAGGCTCCGTCGCGCCGGCGGTTGTCGCGACACAGAGCAGAGCCATCATCGCTTGGCCGACTCTTATCCGCATAGGTTGTCACCTCCACAATCAATCGGGCAGATCCCGGTTTGACGTCTCCGGCGCCCACCAGACGGCCACCATGCCGAGCGAGTAGATCAGACCCATCACGGCACCCATCTTGGCGAAGTCGCCGCCGAACCAGACGGCCAATGTGCCCGCGGCGAAGACCCCGCCGGCAGTGGCGAAACGCCCGACATTATACGCGATGCCGCTGCCCGTGGCGCGGACCTTCGTGGGAAACAGCTCCGGAAGGTACAAGGGCAAACAGCCCGAACAGGTCCTGGCATTGCTCGAACGCGGCAGCCGGACCGCCCGCGAGAACCACCGCCTGTGCGTCGCGCACCTGCTGACTGCTTCCCGAGATCGTGGCATCCAGGTAGTCGATACCCCGTTCGGCCAACCGGCGGCCCATGGCTGCGGCGTGTTCGGGATCGCCCGTCGAGGTATCGATGATGATTTGTCCGGCGACCAGGGACGGGCCCACGTCGACAGACACAGTTTCGACAACATCGCTGTCCGGCAGGCTCAGAACAATTCTGCGACAGGGAGAGACGATGTCCGCCGCCCTCGAAACGGGTCTGCCACCGAATCGGACGAGGAGATCGTTCCGGCGGGGATCGATGTCGTATCCCCATACTTCGAGTCCGCCGGACCGCAATCGCTCGACCAGGGCCATGCCCATCAGACCCAGTCCGATCACACCGACGGACTGAGAAAAGGGCTTGCCCTCGCCCCCGACGACACTCTTCACAGTTGGCTCCATAGAAGCACCGTGGTTCCCCATTCGTCTTGTGCGTCACGGAAGCCGGCCGATGACGCGGGTCAACTTGTCTGATCCGGCGATTGTCACACCGTCGGCAAAGACCTGCAGGCCGCTGCCCCTGCGATACTTCTCGCCGGTTCGATCCCACAGGATCGTCAGCGTTCGTCCATGGTACGGCACGTTGTCGAGGCAGAACCAGTCCCACGTGTCCGGTGGAATCAAGGGATCGACCACGACCGTGTCGTCGTCGCGGGGGACGAGCCCCGCCAGGCCGGTAATGACGAGGTCGCAGAACGTCGAGTGATTGTAGTAGCGACTGCGATTGGAGTCCGGCTTCAGCCACGCGCCGTTCTGCTCGTCGAGGTACTCCCCGATGTACGGCTTGCCGCGATATTGATGCGATCGCGCGTATGTCACAAGGGCATCGAAGTAGTCTGCCTTGCTCACATACTGTTGCGGATAATCGCGGAGCACATTGGCCAAGGCTCCGAGCGTCTGGCTCGTCGCGAAGGGCCAGACGGCTCCATCCCACTCGCAGGTGCCCACGCCGTGACTGCGGAATTGCGGGTGTCGGCGCTCCGCCGTCGTGATGCCCATCGGGGCCTTGAACCCTTGCGGATCGAGGAGTTGCCGCCACGCCTGCTCGTCTCCCGGCTCGGGCAGCCCGAAATACCAGGGAATGAACCCGATCTCCTCCCGCACGTCGGCCAACGTTCCATCCGGTCGGCGGACCTTGAAGAACTCCGCGTTGTCGTCCCACAGCAACTCGTGGATAAGCGACTTGAGCCTGGCGGCCTTCTCGGCGTATTCCCGCGCGACATCGTCGCGCCCCACCATTTGGGCCACCTTCGAGATCGCCAGGGCGTTAGCGTACATGTAGCAGTTCAAGGGCGGTCGGATGTTCTGGATCTTTCGCCCGCCGCTGATCGACTCCTCCATGCCGTCACGGACATCATATTGCCAGAACAGGCCGTTCTCGGCGCCCCGCTCCTGTACCCAACCCTGGTAGTCGGCGATGAACGCATCGAGCAGATCCACCAGAAAGGCGCGGTCCTGGTTGACCAGATACCTGTGATAGAGCGCCGACGTCGCCCAGTTGCTGTACTTGTGGAAGTGCGGCTGCAAGCCCCCGTCATGGCCGATGTACCAGAAACGGGCGTAGTCGTCGATGTACCGCTTGTCGCGGAGCCAGGAGCCTTCGTTGATGTGATGTCCCAGGGCGCAGCTTATCGTGTTATGTTTACCGCTGTGACCGACCTGGTCGAGGAACTCCGTGAAGGCGAAGCCATCCGGCGTCTTCTTCAGATGCTTGCGGAACGTCCACCAGCGATAGTAGTAGACCTGCTCGAAGCCCTTGTCGGGACACTCGAAGAACGGGACGTTGTCCTTCATCCACGACCACGACTGGCGGTTCGGAATGTGGTTGACGATGCTCTCGGGCTCCATGTCGTTGAAGAATTCGACGTGGTGCCTGAACGCCTGGGCGTCGAGGATGAACATCGGATCGCCCGGCGCCTCGGCGGCCAGAGGCGCCCAGACGGTCATCTGGGAATCGCCGCGGTTGCCCCAGGCGTAGTAGGGGATCATACGGATTCCGATGGTCTTCGGCGCGAGACGCGCGATGGGTCGATAGAGGGCGTCGTTCCAGTCGCGATTCTCCACGGCTCTCGCGTTCGCCTCCAGAACGGTGACCCCGCCCAGAAGCGAAGCGATGTGCTGCGTCTCGAAGTGCATATCGGGAGAGATTGTGACATCGGCGATCTCGACGCCGTCAGGGAGATCGACCGACTCCAGGCAATAGACAATCGGCCCGCGACGCACTGCGGCCTGGTTTCGCGTCTCCTCGACCAGCGGATGCGCCTCCAGCAGTTGCACAGGCATGGGCAGGACCAGCTCGACCCGGTCGCCGGCCGACCACGATCGCCGGATTTCGAAGTACTGTCCTGGCTGAAGGTCTTTGCCGACAGGTTTGCCGTTGACCGCGACGCGAGCGCCGTGGGCCCAGGCGGGAATCCGCAGAAACAGCGAGAATTGCGTCGTCGGTGCGGCATCCACGGCGATGCGGATCGTGCCGTCCCACGGGTAATCGGTCTGCTGTTTGAGTTTGACAGGCGCACCGCCGGGAAGACGGGTGTCCAGCGCGTTGCTGCCGTAGAGGTTGACCCACACCCCGTGATCAGACACGCTGTATGCGTAGGCCGCTGTCTCGGCAATGGTCCGCACGACGTTGGGTGGGCAGCAGAAACAACTGATATACGGCTCGCGCCGGCGCGACCAGCGGAGTTCGAACGGCAGTTCGTCGACGCGCGCCAGGGGGTTCGTGTAAAAGAACCCCTTGCCGTCCAGGCTGATGCTCGCCAGCAGGCCGTTGTAGAGGGCCAGCTCGAGCTGATCGGCGAAGCGGGCCTGGCCGGTGATGCCCAGCATCCGCCAGTTCCACAGGATCAAGCCGACCGTGGCGCAGGATTCGCAGTGTGCGGTGAGATTGGGCAACTGGTACGCCCGACCGTAGGCCTGATGTACAGGCTGGATCGTGGACTGGGCCTTCGCGCCGTCGGGCGAGGCGCCGTTGTACAGTGCGCCGGTGGTCCCAGTCACGTAGATCTTCCGCGAAGCGACATCGAGCCAGATCTTCTCCAGGGCGCTGAGCAGGGAGGGGTCGCCCGTCTCCGCGTACACGTCGGCCGCGCCGGCACAGAGGTAGTTCGCGCGGACCGCGTGTCCCACCGCCTGCGTCTGCTGACGGAAGGGGATCCGATCCTGATTGTCATCCGTGCCCGCCTGGACGCGATCCCGGATGTCGATCAGACCGCGGGCCAATTCCAGATACCGAGGGTCGCCCGTCGTGCGGTACATCTCCACGACGCCCATGTAGTGAGACGGACAGATGGCGTTGTTTGCCAGCGTGTCGGGGGAGTCCTTATACATTCGGTAGAGGAATTCCGTGGCTTTCTTCGCGATGTCCAGCAGGCTGGTCTTGCCGGTGGCGCGGTGGTGCACGCAGGCACAGGTCATCAGGTGCCCCATGTTGTAGGTTTCGAAGTCCAGCCGGTCCCGGAATTCCGCATCTTGCGTCGAATGCTGCCGCTGGGCGATAATGGCGGGGGTGTGGATGTATCCGTCTTCGCGCTGGGCCTTGCCGATGATCTTGATGATGCCGTCCATCTGCCGGTCGAGCGCCGGATCGCGCGTTGTGCCGTAGACAAACGCAACGGCTTCGAGCCACTTGAGGAAATCGCCGTCGTGCCATTTGGGCCCATGGTGCCTGCCTTGTTTCTCCCCGGCGGCGACGAGGAAGTTGTCATAGGCATGGCTGACGTTCGGGTCTTCGAGCAGTCTCCACATGTTCGGAATCACGACGGCTCGACACCACTCGAATCGCTCGGCCCAGAACCCGTCGGTCCATCGCACCGCATCGATCTCGACGCTTCGCAGCTTGACGTGTGGACTGGCGGAGGTATCGGTCAGGCCAGCGTCGGCTCCTCGAACATGCACGCCGCCAACACAGACGATCATGCACAAGACAAGCCATCGCCTCATTTCTGCGTGCCCCCGACGGTCGCGTTCTGGGCCTGCGTCCGCAGAGGAGCCCGGAATTCGTATTCGCCCGAGCCGACGCTGAAGACGGCTCGCCCGGGGGCGCCCGTCGCATCGTTCTTCGCCTCGGCGCGCAGGAATCGGACGCCTTGTGCGGCATCCGCAGGCCGCCCGTTTTCGCTCACCGCATCGGCGTCGGTTGTCGGGACATGCGCCTCCGCGGTCACATTCGGCGGTACGACGATTCGCCAGAAGAACTGTCCGTCTTTGATCCACCATCGGCTTTCGATTCGGCCTCGGACGCTGTCGTAGTATCCCGCGGCGCTCGTCAGATCGCCGACAGGTTCCGGCCTGAGCAGCAGGCGGCTGAACGCGACGCTGCCCGGCGCCTGGCGAATTCCGACAATGGATTCCTGAAACCACTCCTGGATATGCCCGAACATGCAGTGATTCATCGACGAGCCCGGCCTGTCCCAGGTCTCGGACAGGGTCTTGAAGCCGAGCCGGAGCATGTTGCCGTAGCCCGGCGGGTCGGTGCGGTCGATCATTCGATATACCACGTCGGAACGCCCCCCGTCCGCCAGCGCCTGGACCAGCATCCGAAAGCAGACCTCTCCCGTGCTCTGGCGGTACTGCGACTTCTCAAGCTCCGCCACGAGGGTGGCCAGCACGTTCTCGCGATCCTCCTCGGGCACCAGGCCGAAATGCAGCGCTGTAGCCAGCGATGCTTGAGACCCTGTCGCGACGGAGTGCTGGGCGGGTCTGTAGTAGGCGCGAATGAAGTCCTGACGCACCTGTTGGGCGAGTTTCGTGAACTCATCTGCTTCGGCCCTTTTGCCGATCCTGTCGGCGACGCGAGCCAGAATGCGGGCGTTGTCATACAGGAACGCGGTCGCGGGCAGCTCCGCCGGTGTGAGCTGAGACGCGCCGGCATGTCCCTTCTCCTGGGTCCAGTCGTACCAGTCGCCCAGGCCGGGCTTGACCAACCCTTGTTCGTTCCGCGTCGAAGCGAGGTACCGCACGTAACGAGCCATGGTTTCGTACTGTCGCTCTGCAGTGACGCCATCGCCGTACCAGTCGTGCAGAAGACCCGGCACCTGCACGCACGCGCTGCCCCACTCGGGCGACTCCAGGAATCCCCCGCTGAATCGCGTGTATTCCGGCGCGATGTCGGGGACCATCCCGTTGTCCCATTGCGCCTCTGCGGTGTCACGACTGATCTTCCGATAGAGGCGGCACACGTCGCGGTGATAGAAGATCGAGGGTCCCATCAGGTGCGGCACCTCCAGCCAGCCGAGCTTCTCCCGATGCGGGCAGTCGGTCACCACGCTCTGCAGATTGCTGCGGACAGAGCGGTCGATCATAGCGCTGATGTCGTTGAATAGCGTGTTGGAGCACTCGAACTCGCCGACTTTCTCGGCCGAGCTTGTGAGGAACTCGCTGCCGGCCTCCAGGAGCACCGGTCGGGGATGCTCACCCCGCACGTCTCGCGGGCGGGCCGCGCCGGAAACGTACAGGTATTGAAAGCTGAAGTACGTGAAGCGAGGGCGAAAAACCTCCTCGCCGTCGCCTCGGAGGGTGCAGGTATAGACGTGGCCGCCGCTCTCCGTCCATGGCTCGCGTCGCTTTTCCGCACATCGGATGATGACCTGGCTTCCGGCGGGTCCTTTGACCTTCACGACGGGACGGGCCGACAGGTTGACGCCGCAATCGACCTCGTATTCGCCGTCTCCGAGACGCTGCATGGTCACCGCGGGCAGGTAATCCGCAACCTTGACCGGCGGCGCGTACTGAGCCACGAGTGTGCCGCCGGGGCCGTCACACGCCACGGCCTGCGACCAGGTTCCGTCGTCGAAACCCGGACGGTCCCACCCCGCCTGCTCCCGGCGGGCATCGTAGTCCTCGCCGCCGTAGATGCAGGTGAACGCGATCGGTCCCAGCGAGCACTTCCACGTTTCGTCCGAGGCGACCACTTGTCTGGAACCGTCGGTGAAATCGACGTGCATCTGGAGGATCAGCTTGGGCGGTCCGAACGTGCCTTTGAACTTCGTGTACCGCCCGCCGGGCACGTCGTACATCCCGTTGCCGAGCATGACCCCAATGGCGTTCTCGCCTGTTGTCAGCAGGCTCGTCACGTCGTATGAACTGTACAGGCACGTCTTGCGGTAGTTCGTCCAGCCCGGGTCCATCTCGTGATCTCCGACGCGCCGGCCGTTGACGCTCAGCTCGTACTGGCCCAGGCCGCAGATGTGGGCAGTCGCCCGTCTGATGGGCCTGTCGAGTCGGATGGCCTTGCGGAAGATGGGCAGAGGGTCCTTATCGGTGCGATTCGCGGTGATCCACTTCGCCTGCCAATCCTGCGGGTGGAGAAGACCCATCGTCCACGACGCCGGTTTGCTCCAGGGCGACACGCGACCGTCGCGATCCCAGACGCGCACCTTCCAGAATACCTTTTGCAGCGATTCCAGAGGGCGGCCCTCATAGGGAACCTGAATCGTTTGCCCGCCGGCCACAGTCCCGCTGTCCCACAGATCCCCTTCATCGCGGGCCAGGATGTCCTCGGAGGATGCGACGAGAACCTGATGGGCCGTCTGTCGCTGGTCGCGCGCCGTGCTCCGCAGCTCCCACGCGAGGCGCGGTTGCGTCGCGTCCACTGCCAGCGGCTCCGCCGCATACTCACAGCGAAGATCAGCCGGAGCCAGGACAGCGCCCGCGGAGAGACTCGCGCCACAGAGCTGCCAGTTCCCGAAGCCGGACAGGCACAAACTGAGGAATAATACCACCGGCGTCGCTATCCGTTGTGTCATGTCGTACCTTCCCTTCTCACCTGGAATACGGACTTGAGATACCGCGCGTTGGCGCCGAAATTCCACACCACATCCCGACTGTTCTGGGCGCTGCGGGACCGCTCGATCACGAGCCACCCGCTCCAGCCCATCTCGTCGAACGTCTGCCTGACCTTGGGCATGTCGATGCTAGGATTGTCCTGAAGCCATACGCCGTCCTGGTCGGTGCCTGGGGAGCGGTCGGGACGCGGCGCCTTCATCAGCCCAACTCCGGGTCCGCGATGAGAGCAAACCAACTGCCACCGCGGCACCCATGAAGCGGCGACGACTCATGGACGGATCGTCGATCATTTCGTCTTCCCTCAATCTGTACGGGCCACCCACAGGACCGCCGGGCCCGATGTGGGACATTTCAGCTCCGTACTCTGTGCATCTTTGGCGAGCATCTGTTTGCCCAGGAGCGAGCCATCTCTGGGGTTGATCCAGTACGCTGTCAGGGGACCGGCTGCCGAATTCAGGTCGAGCTTCAGATCGCCCGAGGCACGGCAGTACACGATGAACTCTCCCCGGCCATTGCCCAGCATCCACTGTCCGGCGGGCGCGCCGGGCACATCCACCGGGTGCATCGATGCGGCGCAAACCAGCATTCCGCGTTCCGACACCCTGGGGATGCCGGCCAGGGAGCCACCCGCCATAAACACCGCCCAGGCGAAGTCGCCGCTCAAATCCGCGGAGTACAGGATCGCCTTGTCTGGATACCGTTGCCGATACTCGCGAACCGCCCGGTACACCTGCTCGAACGAAGTCCTGCCGGGGGAGACGAGCCGGGCGTGCTGACGGGGCGCCAGGCTCTGCCCGCCCGCGGGGCTGTACAGGCTCCCATCGCTGCGACAGTGCCAATAGCGGATATCGATCACATCCACCGCGGCGCCGCGGACCGGGTCGGCCAAGATCGCGTCCTGCACGTCTTTCGTGACGCTCAAACCGATGATGGCGTGCATGCCGGTCTGACGCTCCCATTCCAGGATCGTATCGATCCAGAACTGCACAAAGTGCAGCGGGCCGGTGTATTCGGCCCCGATGAATTGGATGACGCTGCCGTTGCCCGCGAAGTTGTCGAGGCATTGGCGTATGTAGGCTCGATGCAGCGGCCGTCGGACCGGGTGGTTCACGTCATAGAACTGCTCGGCCAGGAAGATCCGCTTGTCGCCGGCATAAGGCGGGGGCTCTGGAAACCCCGTGTCGTTGATGTTGTTCGCCGGACGCCAGGGGAAATCGGTCCAGTGGGCGCCGGCCTCGATGATGTTGTGCTGGAAGTAGTTCTGGTGGATGAGCACCAGGCCCTTGCGATCCGCCAGGTCGGCGAATTGCCTGAGTCGTGTCCAGTACCAGGGATTGTACTTCGTCAGATCGTAGCGACTCAAGCCGTCGAAGGCGGTTCCCTGTCCGCTCCTGGCAAAGGGCTGCTCATAGAACGGCGGCCACACATCGCCATCGATACGCCGCACCCGCTCGTGATCGTCGCGCCGCCGCTCGTACCACAGGCCGTAGTTGTGGTCGAGGGCAACGACTCCGTGATTCCGCATTCCGTCGGTCATTTCGTCCAGATCGTCCGTCAGTCCGGGACCGATCCGACCGGGCACGAAACGGGTGATGTGCGGCGTGGCCTTCGCGACGTCGAGCGGGCGGACGCCCCCGCTCCACCAGCGGACTTCCTGACGTACGCCCGTCATGACCGCATCGCCGTAGACGAGCCAGCCATTCTCGACTCGCATGTGAGAACCAGCCTGCTCGGAGACGGGCGGCTCCCTGTATCCGATCTCATCAATCGTTCTGACGCCTGCGTAAGAGGTGGAGATTGCCTGTCGCTGCGGCGCCTGGTCGATCCAGTCAGAGAGCGGCACGGGCGGATTCCGCGATTGCGTCGTCAGAGCCGCTGCCAACTCCGCGCTCGGACTGCTCGTCGCTTCCGTGCTCACGGGCAGCAGGTGCATTCGCGACCCAACCCGCTCGCCCAGACGATCCTGAAGCTGGGCGTAGTACAGACTCCGCGGCTGCACGTGGCTGTTGGATTCTTCCCAGTACCCGTCGCCGGCAAACTCGGCCCACGAGCCAAACGCCCAGTTGCAGGCGGTGGGCGGCGCATAACAGTCGATTCGCGAAGCCGAGCAGTTCCATAAGACGCTGTTGGCCGCGTTCCAGCCGGCGCCTTGGGCATCCTGTGAACGGCTGAACAGACTCAGTGCATGGCCGTCGATTGTAACGACGTCGAACAGCACGCCCGACGCCCAACTGTCGATTCCACCGCTGAAACTGAAGGGCCGGCTCGACTCGCACTGCACGAAGGCGTTCGGCCCGGCGGCACAGAAGCCCACGGCGAAGTCATGACAGCCGCCCTGGGCGTACAGACGCTGGAAGAGGGTCTGTTGGCCGACGGTCCAGAAGGTGTTGCGCCGCCGGCCGCCGATTTCCGAGATCGGCGTCAGCGATTTGCAGTCCTCTACGGTGACGCGCCTGGCAGTCTCCCAGACGGCGACCGCGGAACCGGCGAAGTGCTCGAACCGGACCTGCCGCACCCAGGCGTCGCTCACATTTTCCAGGGTCACCGCCATCCAGCGATGAGCTTCGTCCTTGGGATTGTCCTCGTCGTATGTGGATCGGCAACAGAGATTCTCGATGCCCACATTCGTGATGCGCCCGGGCCACTGGTACGTCGCGACGCGGCCGCCGCCGTAGGCCGCGTCCAAGGCGGTGGTCAGTGGAGCGTCCAGCGTGATCCGGTCACCCTCGACGGAGACAACAGTCCGATCCCAATAGAGATCGCGGCTCGTTGGCTTCCAGCCAAGGCTCGTGATCCCGCCGCCGAAGTGGTCCGTGCCCAGCGTCTTGATCCATTCGCCTGTGCAGGGCCGGTGCACCATGACTTGATCCCCCGGACGAAAAGAATGGGACGCATCCACGCGGAGGACGCTGGCGTTGACCGGCACGAAGGCATCCGCGATTGCCGCCCAAGGCCCGGCTCTGAGGTCGTTTCTTCCCTTCACGCAGATGAGCGTGTCTCGCTGCTGTCCTGTCGCCAGCAGCACCGTGCCGTCCGGGCCCATGCCACTGCCGCGGAGGACAAGGCCGGAGGCGGCGATTCGCAGGCTCCCGGACACAAGATGCACACCCTTTTCAAGCAGCACCGCGCCTCGCAGGCCGTTGGAATCCGCCTGCAGGGAGGCGACGTAATCCAGCGCCGCCTGGATGCGTTGCGTGGCGTCGCCCTCGATCACAGGGACAACGATCCGGATCGGGACGTCGGGGATCGGACGCTCGGCCGCCATGTATCCACAATAGGAGAAGTCCGGCATGCGATTGCCCTTCTCGTCCGTCGTATAGGCCAGGCGGCGGTCGGGACCCTGTGACACGGGTCGTTTCGTGCGCGGGTCCCAGCCCGCGCGGAGATCGGCCAATTCGGACCAGGCAAAGGCAATCGCCAGCATCACCAGAACCAGCCGTTTCTTCCCTAGAACCGTTGCGAAGGCACTGTGCTTCATCGCACACCTACTTCAGTCGATACCCCGGTGCCGAAAGGTCGTTGTTGATCCTGCCCTGGACTTGCCAGTGCAGTAGATCATCGCTGGTGGCCAACTGGGTGGTGTAGCCCTGGGGCTCGTTTTTGAGCTGGACGTATACCATGTACCAGCGGTCCCCATGACGAAGGACCGTGGGGCAATCCACCTTCTTGCCCTCGGGTGGAGGAACACAGCGGATTCATCGATTGCGCTCCTGCAGTTCCGTGGCTTTCCGACATGAGCACATCATAACAGGCCTCCGGCTCTCGTCAATAGGCCGAGGGCCGCGACTCCCCTGGCGCGTGCCCATTTGAGTTCGGCGCGCAACGACTGGGCGAGATGCCTGTGGCAGCCGGACCGCGATCCGAGTGCGGATCATCCGTACTGGGTCGGGCGACTGATTCCAGCGGCACGTGGCCGATATCGAAAGGCGGACGTCGCCCCGTCAGGCAGAGTAGGTGCTCGTGAAGCAGTATCGTTGTTGTACGGTTCGCCTTTGTGCTATCCACCTATCGCCGCGCCGGCCGGCGGTGTCTTGTGGGGCCAGCCGTGCTTCTCGAACCTGTTGAACTCCATGTTGCTGGTGTCTTTGGGGTCCTCTCCGAAGGCCGACCTCACCTCCTGCACGTGGCCATCCACGAAAACGGTGTTGACCGTTCCGCCATTCGGGTTCCCGGAATTGGTGCTGTGGAACGTCCCCATCCAGTCCCGGCCATTCGGGATCAGGGCATTGTCATTGAGCACGCCGTCGTCGCCGCCGCGGCCCCACATGTTCTCCTCGGAGAACAGGAAAACATCCGCGTGATGGCGGGTTACCCTCGTGAGTTTCAAGGCGCCGGGATCTGTGTCCACTTTGTTGGTGCCCAGAAGCCCGTTCATCGAGTAGCTGAAGTAGGGGATGACGGGAATCGCTGGGTTGTGATACGGATGATTGGCGCCCAGGCTCTTGGCGAGGACCTTGAAGGAAGGGCACAGCCGGACCTTCTCCTCGGGAACGTACGGCCAGAACGGGCCTCGCGCAGGGCGGCTCGGGTCGTGCCACCGGCAGTATTCATAATCCAGCTTGGCGCCGACCAGGCACGTCGGCGCACTGACGAACCGTCCGTCGCTGTCGTCCACGTACATCATCTGGGCCAGGGCAAACTGGTGCAGATTGTTGCGGCACGCCATCTCCTTGGCCTGCTCGCGGACCCGCTGCAGCGACGGCATGAGAATCGCCATGAGCAGCGCCAGGATCGCAACGACCACCAGCAGTTCGATCAGCGTAAACGCCCTTGGAATCCGTGTCGTTCTCATGATGAACCCCACCGAGATCACCATTGCCGGTCAGCGTTTCGCGAAAACTTCAACTGTCATTGGGCTCACGGAAGAGGAAAAACGGAACCACGCGGGCGTGTTCTTCCTCCTTCCTGGTCAACGCCATCTGAATTGAAGAAACTGGCGATACAACTACTATATCAGGGCCACACGCGGCACACAACACCATTCAGCAGAAAACCCGCCAAGCCCCCGCTGAATTGACGCATTCTGCCGATTCGGCGCGGCAGGTGCACGCCGGGAATCCGGCTCCGTGCCGCGAGGGGCACAACAATATTCACGTGGAGAAGCGAGTGTTTCTAGCATTTTCCCCCAGGATTCATGTATAATAGCCTGTGTGCCTGCACTCCGGCACGTGTGGCCTTTGGCAGTACCCAATCGAGCGTGTATCATCGAACACCTGTTATTCGGAAGGAGGCCTCTATGTGTGGAAAACCGATGTATCTGCTCCTGAGTCTGGCTGTTGCCCTGACGTCGATGGCGCAGGGCGCGACGATCATCTGGGTGGCGGACAACCTGCACTACGGCAGCGTGGAGCCGAACGCCCCGGCGGATCAAGGATTTATCGATCTGCTGACGGCACAGGGGTATGAGGTGATCTACAAGGATCAGCACGACCCGGTCAACGGCGCCCAGTACTGGCGCGTGCTTGATCCCAACAAGATCGCCGAGCTCAATGCCGCCGACCTGATCATCGTCGCTCGTGACTGCGCCAGCGGCGAGTACGACGATCCGAACGAGGCGCAGTGGTGGAACGCGATCACCACTCCTATTCTCCTGCAGGGCCCACACATGGCCCGTGCGCTGCCCAAGTGGGGATGGTTCAGCAGCACCGGCACCGACGCCGGAACAGGCGTGAGCCTGATGCAGGTCGTGGACCCCAACCACACGATCTTCAGCGGCGTGGAGCTGGATCCGAACGACCAGGCGGATATCCTGGTCCCAACCATCAAATCGGAGTTCGTGAAGGGCGCGGTAGACGCCGGCAATGGCACGGTGCTGGCCAAGCGGGCCGACACCGGCCTGGTCTGGATCGCCGCCTGGGACACCGGCCAGCAGTACTACGAGGGCAGCACGCAGTTTGCCGGCGGGCCTCGTATGTTCTTCGCCTCCGGAGCCGGCGGCAACAAGAACAATCCGGTCGACGGCGTGTACAACCTGACGGAAGCGGGAGAGAAGCTCTTCCTGAACGCAGTCGCCTACATGCTCAACAAAGGCAGGAGCATCGTCTTCGTCTCGGCGATGCACCCCTCGACCGCAGACGCCAATGTCCCCAGCGATCATGGCTTTGTGGATCTGCTCAGGACCGCCGGCTACGACGTGGACTACACGAAGGGAGACGTAGCGGGGACCAGCTACTGGGAGACCCTGGATCCCGGCAAGCAGGCCATCCTGGACGCGGCGGACCTGGTCATCATCAGTCGGGACTGCAACAGCAGCGGCGTCTCCACCGACGCGGCGGAAATCGCCGCTTGGGACAGCGTACAGAGCCCGGTCATGCTGATGAGTTCATACATCGCCGCCAACAACCGCTGGAAATGGATCGACATCAACAGCCAGGATGCCCGCCGGGCTTATTATGACGCCAAGGCGGCGGACCCGAACCACCCGATCTTCGCGGGCGTGGCGCTCGACGCCAACGACGCGGTTCAGTGGTACGATCCGAGCGTGGCCAGCGGATACGCGAGCTTCATCAACTCCGCCGATGCCGGCAACGGCACGGTCCTGGCGGTCCGGCCTGACAACGGCAACATCCTGATTGCCGAGTGGGCCGCAGGGGCGCCGTTCTACGCGACCTCCACGCAAACGCCGGTCGATGTCCGCATGTTCTTCAGCGCCGGCACCCAGGAGGTCTCAGGCGAGAAAACCAATTGGGGCGTCATGAATCTCAATGCCGAAGGTCAGAAGGTGTGGCTCAACGCCGTCCGGTATCTGATCGACCCGCCGCAGGCCGATCTCGATGAGTAGCAGGTGAGACCTATGCCGGGCCTGTGTCCACAACGGATACAGGCCCTTTGACCCTTCACGACGGGCAGGACAGAGACCGCAGGAAGCGCAGAGGAGGATGCTCTGCGCCTCAGCTTATCGTATCGACGTTGTTCGCAAGGTTCCTGTAGTCGATCTTCTCGCGTGGATTGGTCCCGTTGAGATACTCTTCGACGTTGGTGTAGCCATCCTGGTCGGAGTCGAGGTTGCCGTCGGCCGGCTCGGCCGGATTCAACTGGTGTGTCTCCTCCCACTCATCGGGCATGCCGTCGTGGTCGCTGTCGGTTGGAACGTCGCCAGGCGAGAATGCATAGTCCGGATATCCGCCCACCTCTCTCGGATCGTTGATGATGCCGTTCCCGACGGACACCTTGCCGGTGCGGACCATCTCGGTGATCCGGGCGTCGATGGCGTCCCGGCGAGGACGCGTCGCGCCGGACTTGGCCAGCACGGACTGGAAGGCCTCCATCGCGGTCTCCTGCCTGACCGGCCAGCCCTCGAACGGGGTATTAACGCGAGCGGTCTGGTCGGGACCCTGCATGCCCTTCCAGTTGTCGGCCGTCACGTCGGGATATCCCTCGACGATATTGCCTGCGACGTACCACTTGCCCGGGCGACCCGCTGTCTTGGGATACCAGTTGCCGGCCTCCCAGAGTCTGCCGGGAGAGTACATGTTGCGCTGCTCGATTCGGGCGATCGTGCTGCGCATGTTCTCGTTGGTCGCCGGACCGGGCTTGTAGTAGTTGTCGATCACGTTCAGCAGCGAGGTCTCGTCGCCGCCGTCCATGGTGCGGTGCCGCCAGTTGAAGATCACGTTGTTGCGGTAGTCGAACTCGCCCGACATGCCGATCGAGGGGTTGCGCCCCGTGTTGCAGGCGAAGAGATTGTGGTGGAACGTGGAATCGCGACCGCCCCAGGTGCCGCCGAAGGCGTGATTGCCTGCGTTCAGCGCCTCGCTCGAAATGCACCACTGGATGGTCAGGTTGGCGACGGGCAGTTTCACGCTGCCGCCGCCGGCCAGCGGCTTCATGTAGCGATAGAGCGAGAGGTTCTCGTCCATGCCCCAACTGGCGCTGCAATGGTCGACGATGATCTGCTCCTGGGGATTGCCGCCGATGTTGTCGGAGCCCTGGCCGCCCTCGGGCCGACCGCGTCGCACCCGCAGATGACGAACGATGACGTTCCGCGTGTTGATGTTCAGCGACCCGCCGGCCAGGCAGATGCCGTCGCCCGGCGCGGACTGGCCGGCGATCGTGATGTCAGGATTGTCGATATCGAGGTCCGACTCGAGTTGGACAATCCCCGCGACGCAAAAGACGACGACGCGAGGGCCTTGCTCCTGGATCGCTGCCCGCAGGCTGCCCGGCCCGCTGTCGCTCAGGGTGGTCACTTCGATCACCGTGCCGCCGCGACCTCCCGTGGCAAACATGCCGCCCCCCCAGGCGCCGGGGAACGCCGGGATTCCATCGGGCAGTCGCGGCGGCAGCGGCGGCACCTGCCCCGGCGTCGGAGCCACCTGCGTTTCGCCCATCGCCGGCTGAACCTGAGCTGATGCGCTCCCGCAGAGGATCCCAATCCCAACGAATGCGGCGATCCCGAAGAGAATCCTGATCGTGCCCATCGCGATGCTCCTCTCGTCTTCCACGGTCGAAGTACGTAGGGTTTCTGTTTGTCCTCGCACATCCTAATGTCCTTTCCCCCCGCCGACAAGGTCATCCCCGAGTGCACTCAGAGGCCGAAGAACCGGCAGACGCGACGGAAAGCGCGCCAGTCGTCGTCGAGATCCAGCC
>DAOQWL010000071.1:0-30837 GCA_035342095.1 Sedimentisphaerales bacterium
ATGACCCGCCTGGCTTTTTTCATTCCGACGAGGATCTCAGGACCAGGCGACCGTCACTCCGTCTTCGCCGATTCCACCTGGCTTTCCAGCAACCGTTCGATCACACGGATGTCCTTGGGGATATGGACGGTGACGTACTCCCCCGCCTCGCACTGGCTGTAGGAATGGTCCAGAAGCCCGTCGAAGAGGATCGTCTCGTCCGGGCCCAGACGGTACGTCTTGTCCTCCACGCGAAGGTCCACGACCCCGCTGAGCACATAGCAGAACTCGTGCACGTTCTCGTGCAATCCCATGATGTGCACGGTCTGTCCGGCCATCGCGGTCACCCGGATCACCTTGCCCTGGTCGAATTCCGCAATGCGGCAGTTCTCGGTGCCCATGTCCTTGTGCCGGGTGCGCACGTCGTGCGTGGGCTCGGCCTTGCGCCGCTGCACGAGACGGCGTTCCGCCAGCCGAACCAGATCGCTGGCGGACAGGCCCAGTACGCCGGCGACAGCATCCAGGGTCTTCAGCGAGGGCTGCGTCTTGTTCGTCTCCACGGCTTCGACCGTCGGATAGGTCAGCCCGGCCCGACGGGCCACCTCATGGAGCGTCAGACCCAGTTGCCGGCGCAACACACGCATCACCCGAAAGTCGTAGACACTATTCATCAGCAAACCTCTCAACAGGCACGCCAAAACCGAACTTGGTAAGAATAGGGGTGTCTTCTCCCGCTGTCAACGAAGAAAGGCTGTTTACAGGACGTACGTGCCCTTTCCAAACGTCCTTGACATCTCGACGACGAAACCCGGATCGGCGATCCCAAAACGCAGTTTATCCTACTGCTGGAACATCCGCAAAGAACATCGTATATGCCCAACTTGACAATTCAGTGGGGCTACTATTTGTGACTTTTTCTTATATTGTTTAACTTTGCATGCTCGCGTGCCGATTTTACATACGCCGCTTCCTTGTCGGGACGGCGACTGCTGGTCGGGTGAACACGATACCGTCCTCTCGGACGACTGCCATTGGGGGCGTGGCAATTCCCGACGGACCCGACTTGCTCGGTCTGCCACTGGCTGCACTTGGAAAATGCATATTGAGGAGACTTCGTCATGGCTGCAACCGCACCACAGATGGATGGCCGCAACGGAGCGATCTTGGACAAGGAAGGCAAGTATCTGACTTTCGCCCTAGCCCATGAGGAGTACGGCCTGGAGATCCTGAAGGTCCGCGAGATCATCGGGTACATCCAGGTCACCGCGGTCCCGCAGACGCCCCACTACGTCAAGGGCGTCATCAATCTCCGCGGGCAGGTCATCCCGGTAGTCGATCTGAGAGCCAAGTTCGGCATGGACACCATGGACGTGACGGACGAAACCTGCATCATCGTCGTCGAAATCTCAAACGGCGGACGCAGGTTCAGCACCGGTATCGTCGTGGATCGCGTCCAGGAGGTGCTGGATATCCCCGGCGCCAACATCGAGGACGCGCCCCAGTTCGGCGCCTCGGTGAACACCGACTTCATCCTGGGCATGGGCAAGGTCGGAGAATCCGTCAAGATTCTCCTGGATATCGACCGCGTCCTTGGCGGGGGTCTGGAGGGCCTCGCCCGCGGCCTGATCGACAGTGCAACGGAAGACCGAGCGACAGACGCAAGTGAAAGGACATCGTGATGGAACATCGCAAGTCACCATACATCTGGGCGGCCATGGGAGTGCTGAGCCTTCTCTGCCTCTCGCCCATCAGCCTGGGCGCCGCAACACAGGATCCCTCGCTGCAGGACCGAATCGAGCAGTTGGAGAAGCAGGTGGCGGATCTCAAGAAAGAGGCGGCAACGCCGGCATCGGACGTTAAACCCGCCGCTCCGAAAGAGGCGCCCGCCAAGAAGAGTCTCTGGTCCAACCTGGACATCCAGTTGTACGGATACGTCAAGGGCGACGCCTCGCGGGACTCGTCCCGGACCAGCACGGGCAACTTCGTCCTGTATGTCGATTCGGAGGCCGCGAAGAAGAACGACGCCGAGTTCAACCTGACGGCCAACCAGACTCGCCTGGGCCTGAACATCAACGGTCCCGAGAGTGAGACGATGAAGGCCTCGGGCAAGATCGAATTCGATTTCTTCGGCAACTACGCCGACGAGAACAAGGCGAAGATCCAGATGAGACACGCCTATATGACCCTGCTGTGGCCCAAGTGGGATTTCTCTCTGCTCGCCGGACAGACGTGGGATGTCGTCTCCCCGCTGTCCCCGAACACGCTGAACTACTCCGTGATGTGGGATGCCGGCAACACCGGCTACCGCCGGCCGCAGTTCCGCCTGACCAAGAGCCTTGCGCTCGACGAGAAGACGTCGCTGAAGTTCGAGGCCGCCGTCGCACGGACCATCGGAAGAACCGATGCCGCCAACTCGGAAACCGGCGAGGATGCAGGATTCCCCACCGCGCAGGGGCGCGTCAGCATGACTTTTCCGCTCCTCGGCCCGAAGCCAACGGTCATCGGTCTGGGCGGCCACAGTGGTCGAGAGGAGTACGACCTCGATGCCACCGGCAGAAACACCGACTTCGACACGTGGATGGTGTGCCTGGATGCGACCGTGCCGGTGTGCAAGAAGCTCACCTTGTTGGGCGAGTTGTTCTCCGGCGAGAACCTCAACGCCTACTACGGCGGGATCAACCAGGGGGTCAATACAGGCACCCTGAAGGAGATCCGCAGCAAAGGCGGCTGGATCGCTGCGTCTCTGGGACCCTGGTCCCAATGGGCGTTCAACCTGGGCGCCGGCCTCGATGACGTGAATGCCGACGACGTGGGCGCCGGAGCGAGAACGCTGAATTCCTCCCTCTTCGGAAACGTCCTCTACTCGTGGACCAAGAACGCCCAGGCGGGCTTCGAACTGTCCCGCTGGAATACGCATTACAAGGGCGATGGCGACGCCGACGACATCCGGGCGCAACTGTCGTTCATCTACTCGTTCTGACGAGCCGGCGTGCCAGAGGGCATGCTGATTACCCCTGGTGAAAGGACAATCCAATGTTCAAGAATGCGAAGCTGCAAACTAAGCTGTTGGCCATCGGCGTCCTGGTGACAACCATTCCGCTCGTGGTCATCTCCGTCGTGATCTTCACCCAGAACGGCCGAATGACCGAGGTTGCGGAGAAAGGCAACACCGATCTGGCCTATGCCGACCTCGATCACATTGCGCAGAACATCTATGGAATGTGCAAGGCTCAGCAGGAGATGCTGCAGGCCAATGTGACGGCATCGCTCAACGTGGCTCGCAGTGTCCTCGCACGCGCGGGCAACATCCAGTTCGCCCCGGAGACCGTGCCGTGGGAGGCAGTGAATCAGGAGTCGAAGGCCTCTCTGCGCATCGAATTGCCCAAGATGATGGCAGGCGAAACCTGGTTCGGAAGAGTCTCCGACATGAGCACCACGGCGCCGATCGTGGACGAAACACAGAAGCTCATCGGCGGGACCTGCACCATCTTCCAGAGGATGAATGACGCAGGGGACATGCTCCGCGTCTGCACGAACGTACAAAAGCTGGACGGCTCGCGGGCGATTGGAACGTACATCCCGAAGACCCACCCGGACGGCAAGCCGGACCCTGTGATCTCCCGCGTGCTCCAGGGTGAGACCTACCAGGGGCGCGCGTTCGTCGTGAACAGATGGTATATCACGGCATATGAACCAATCCTCGACCAGAACAAGAAGGTCGTCGGCATGCTCTTCGTCGGCGTGCCCCAGGAGAGTGTCACCTCGCTGCGCGCGTCTATCATGGCCGCGAAGGTCGGCAAGACCGGATACGTCTACGTCCTGGACTCCAAGGGCAACTACGTCATCTCCGCCGGCGGCAAACGCGACGGAGAGTGCATCTGGGAGGCCAAGGATGCCGACGGTTCGCCGTTCATTCAGAAGATCTGTGCAGCAGCAACTATTCTGAAGGAAAGGGAAATCGGCGAACAACGCTATCCCTGGAAGAACGACGGCGATGCCACCGCTCGCGAGAAGATCGCACGGCTCGTCTACTTCGAACCTTGGGACTGGATCATTGGCGTCGGTTCCTACATCGACGAGTTCTACGAGGCCAGGGATCAGGTGATTGCCATCGGCGCTGCCAGCAACCGGATTCTCGCGGGGGTCTCGCTGGGGGCCCTGGTCGCCGCGATCGTGGTCTGGTTCCTCATGGCCCGCGGCATCACCGGCAAGATCGGGCGGGTCGTTGCGGACCTCTCGGCGGGCGCCGAGCAGGTCGCCGCGGCCGCCGGACAGGTCTCGGCAGCCTCCCAGTCGCTGGCGGAGGGCGCCACCGAACAGGCTGCGGGGCTCCAGGAAACCTCCAGCAGCCTCGAAGAGATGGCCTCCATGACCAAGCAGAACGCCGACAATGCCCAGCAGGCCAATTCGCTCTCCGCCGAGGCGAAGAAGTCCGCGAGCACCGGCGCAGACGCCATGTCTCGGATGAATGCCGCGATCCAGCAAATCCAGAAGAGCTCCGATGAGACCGCGAACATCATCAAGGTCATCGACGAAATCGCCTTCCAGACCAACCTGCTCGCCCTCAACGCCGCAGTCGAGGCCGCCCGAGCGGGCGAGGCGGGCAAGGGATTCGCCGTGGTCGCCGAGGAGGTCCGCAATCTCGCCATGAGATCGGCCGAGGCCGCCAAGAACACCGCCAACATGATTCAGGAATCGGTCAAGAACTCGAACAACGGCGTCGGCATCGCCGGCGAGGTCACCAAAGTCCTGGACGAAATCGTCCGCAACGTCAGCAAGACGACGAATCTGGTCAGCGAGATCGCGGCCGCCTCGCAGGAACAGGCCCAGGGGATCGACCAGGTCAATACAGCGATCGCTCAGATGGACAAGGTCACGCAGCAGAACGCGGCCAATGCGGAGGAGTCCGCCAGTGCGTCCGAGCAACTCACCGCCCAGGCATCGTCTATGAACGACCTGGTCGGCACGCTGGCTGCCCTGATCGGGGGCTGTCATTCACAACAACACCGCCAGGGCCGGAATGGATTCGAGGCAAGCCAGCAGGGTTCCTCGCGTCACTTCGGGCGCCAGAGCGTCGAGCGCACCATGACCCACAGCAAAGGTCTCGGGAAATCGCACGAGACGTTCCATCAGATTGCCCACGGCGGCAAGAAGTCTGCGAAATCGTCGCCGGAACAGAGGATCCCGCTCGAGAGCAACGAATCGATGGGCGCCTTCAACTCTTGACCTTCTGACCAGTCTTACCGCGTGTTCCGGGCAGGTCGGAGGAGCCTGCCCGGATCGCGGTCCCTCCCGCCTCCCGCCAGGGTTCCCCCACCCATCTCCGATTCGCGGGACGAATTTCTTCGTTGACAGCCATCGGGTTCGTCGTTAACATCGCGCTCGTTCTTTGCCAAGTAGATGATTCGACTGCAGGTCTCGGAGTTCCTGCTCCGGGATACGCAAATGGGAACGCGGTGAAAATCCGCGACGGTCGCGCCGCTGTGAGCGTCTGTTCCGAGGAGTATTCGGAAATCCCCGAGGCACCGGGCCCTCTGACTTCTGGGGGGAACGCCCAATCCACTATTCGCCCTGCGAATGGGAAGGAGCCTCTCGGTAGGACGCAAGCCAGAAAACCTGCCTGTGGTGGAATGCACAAGGTATTGTGTTCTCGCGAGTTGGAACGCACGTGTGATAGCGCAGGGCGAGCATGTTGAGTCGCTCTGTGCAGGACGCAGGCATGAGACGCCGTTCCGATTCGTTGGAACGGCGTTTTTTTTGTGCGCCTGCGGGCCAGGCCCTCGCGACAAGGGCAGGCCAATCCGAAAGGAGGTTGGGATGCTCCGAGTGACCAAGACACGCGCGTAGAGACGAGCGGACTGACGGCAAGCAGTCCGGAGGATGGAAAGTGAAAATGCGGGCCGATTGGCCTGGACAAGAGTATTCAGACTGGAGAAGACAGATGAAACGTGGAATAGGACTCGCACTCGGTGTCCTGTTGGCGGTCACTACAACCGCGTCGGCAGAACTCATCGAGGTCGGCGCCGGCGTCAACGAAGCAAAGGTCTATATCGAATGGCGGGACGGTTTCAGCGTCGAATTCCTCGTCCGTTTTGGCTTGACCGAATCGGAGACCACAACCGGCATTGGACTCATAGACATCATTGAGGCCGAGACGGAACTCGTCACCGTGCGAATTTACTACGACTCGACACCGCTGATCGACGGAATCGCATATCGAGACCACAACAACGTGGGCTACGTTCCCACAGCAGGGTGGTGGCACTACTGGACCGACAATGCCGGCAGCAGGGACGGATGGGCGTCCTCATGGACCGGAGCGTCCAGACGGATCGTTCGCCACGGCGATGCCGATGCCTGGATCTACGGTCGCGACGATGAGCCCAAACCTCAATGGGAGATTCCCTTTCTGTCGGGATACGGTCAGTACATCTACGACGCCAACGATTTCGCAACCGCATGGATCGACTATCAACCACAGGGCATGTCCAGGGACTGGCTCAGCGGCATCTCGTACAACGATCCCAACGCCGCATTGGACCGCCCGACGGTCGACACAACCGGCGACGGCTGGATTGCCAGTGCGGACTCGGCACTCCCGGTCGTGCCCGTCTATCCGGCCTGGCGACACCATGAACTGGTCTACCTGGGCGACGGCGGGTCGCTCACGCTGGCCTTCAACCATCAGGTGCGCGACGACAGGAACAACCCCTACGGAATTGACTTCATCGTCTTCGGAAACACCTGGCTCTCCACGGGAGACAACCAGTATTGGACAAACGGCGATCCCTCGGAAACCCTCGTCGGCAGCACAGCGAGTGTCGAGCCGGGCGTCGTCTCCGTCAGCCAGGACGGCGTCACCTGGTACAGTTTCACAACCGATCCGAACTTCAAGGCCGACGACCCCAACTTCATCACGCTCCCGGTCGGTGCCCAAGACGGCCCGTTCTGCGACGGCTTCGCCCCCACGCTCGGACGAGTCTACGACCCCTGCAATGCGGACGCCTCCGTGGTCGAAACGAATCGGTGGTGGGCCGAGCCGACCAATCCGACCCTGCCGCTCGACCCGAATCTGACCCTTGCGGACCTGGCCGGTCGGTCGGTGGCTCGCGCGGCGCAGATCTACGGCGACTCCGCGGGCGGGACCGGCTACGACATCGCCCGGCTCGACCTGCCCGTCGATCCCAACACACAGCTCAAGTGGTTCCGATACATCCGGATCGACGACGTCTCCGACGGCAAGGGCGTGAACCCGGAAATCGACGCCGTCGCCGATGTGAGTTGTCCGGGCGATTACAGGCACCCGGCGCCGGTCGGCGATGTGAATGGCGATTTCCGCGTCGATCAAAAAGACGTGGACATCGTCAACGCCAATCTGGGCAAGTCCGTCAGCGATCCGGAGGTCCCGGCGGCTGCTGATCTCAACGCCGATGGAACCGTGGACGAGACGGATCTCGGAATCGTCAACAGCAACCTGGGAACGATCGCCTGGGGGAAGGTCTGACATCCCTCGGGGATCACAAGAGAGAATGTGGGCGTCGGCGGGCCGGTCCCATGAGCCGGTCCGCCGATGTCTCGAACGATGCGGATAGGGCAGACGATGGGACAGCATGGACATCGTGAAGGCTTCACCCTCGTGGAGACGCTGGTCGTCGTATCCACAACCGCCCTGCTTCTGGGCCTGCTGCTGCCCTCTCTCCAGACGGCCCGCCAACAGGCACAGAAGACAGCCTGCCTGAGCAATCTGCGACAGATGGCCATCGCAGCCCACGGCTACGCTTCGGCCTACGACGAACACTACCCGCTGGCCTACTCCACTCGCCTGGAAGGTGGCGTTGTGCGATCCTACTCGTGGGATTACATCACATGGAAGGTCTGGTCGGGAACGACCGGGACCACCCACGTCGAGCCAGGCCTGCTGTGGGCGGGCCGGACCATCGAGAAGGTCCAGCAATGTCCCGCCTTCAAAGGAGCCAGCAACACCATGGCCGACCCGTATACAGGATACAACTATAACACCAGCTACATCGGGTTGATCGACACGTTGTCGCCTGCGGATTCGGCGCGGACCACCAGCGTGGGTCGTCCGGCCGAGACCGCCCTGTTCGGCGACGGCCAGTGCCCCACCGGCGGCGCCAACAAGTACATGCGAGCCCCCTTCTCTCACGCAGGCGACACGCTCCTGCCCGACTCGGCCCGCTATGCCGGCGCCCAGGGCTACCGCCACCTTCGCCAGACGAACGTCGCGTTCTGTGACGGCCACGCCGGCCCGTGGTCCGAGGTCCACACCAGGACCGACTCTTCCGCCAAGGGGATCCTGGACACCCACAATGCGACAGGCGATGTGCAGATCGGCTTCCTCTCCTGCGACAATGGCCTCTACGACTTGAAATGAGTCTGGGTTCTCGCGTATGATGGCGACCATGGGAACGCCGCGAGTCTATCGTGTGGTCAGCCGGGCCGGGCGAGCGGCCGTGCTGACGTGGCAAGGCATCAACCATCTGTTGTGGCCGCCCGTCTGCCGCGACTGCGGCCGGGGCATATGCGTCGAGGACGACGAACTCTGCCGGGACTGTTGGAGCGAGCTTGCGACCTGCACCGCGGGCGACTACTGCCCCCGCTGCGGGCGGGACGCCAGTCGATACGGCCTGGTCGGCGGCGCTTGTGGCGCCTGCCGGTCGGAGGAGTTCCACTTCGACGGGATCGCCCGCGCGGGCGTGTACACCGAGGCCCTCCAGCGGATGATCCTCGCCTTCAAGCACGACCACAGCGAGCTTGCCTCCACGCTGGCGCCCTTGGCGCAGGCATCGCTCGAGGGCAGCAGCTTCTGCGACGACGTCGAGCTGTTCGTCCCGGTCCCTCTTCACTGGACCCGGCGGGTTCTGCGCGGCTACAACCAAGCCAATCTCATCGCCCGCCGACTCCGCCACCCGCGCGCAAGGGTAATTGCCGACCTCGTCCGCGTCCGCCGGACCCGACCCCAGCCGCAGGCCGCGACACCCGCAGCGAGGGCTAGAAACGTCGCGGGCGCATTTGTCGTCCGTGACGGGCATGAATTCGCAGGCAGGACGGTCTGCCTGATCGACGACATCAAGACCAGCGGCGCAACGCTGAACGAATGTGCCCGAGCCATCAAAGAGGCCGGAGCAGCGAAGGTCTACGCCCTTGTCCTGGCGGTCGCGGGACAGAGGCCGGCATAACGTCCTAGTCGGCAGCTTGCCTGCGAATACGTCCCTTGGACAAATGCTGCCTGACGATCTAAGTCCCTCCGTCCCCTGTCCCGGCGAGGCACACAGAGCTTCTGTCGCAGCCTCTCGACGTCGTCGAAATCGGCTGACTCGTTGCGTGCTCTCTGTGCCTCGCCGGTGAACCCGCCGGCCTCAAGGCCTATGGCAGCGGGATCGGAACGATGAAGATCTGATTGACGGACACGCCATCTGGGCGGCTCACCTTCCGATTGAAGGCAACCCACTGGCCATTGGGCGCGACGCACAGGGCATCGGGCGAACTGCCCGGATACAACGACGCATCCGTGATCCGCTCCGAAACCCCAAACTGCGGATCACCCTCCATCACGTTCGTCCGCCAAATCGAATTGTCCGATACGCAGTAAATGTAATCCCCGGACGGGTCCCACCACGGCTTCGTCGCACCCGCCGACAGAGACGTCGCCTGCACCGCATCGCCGCCCAGCGGAGAGACCAACCAGATCTGACCGCCACGCGTGAACGCAATCCGAGAGCCGTCCAGACTGCAACGAATGATCCCGCCGCAATCCGTGTCGCTCCACGTCAACCTCCGCTGCACCGTGCCCATCGGCGGCATCGGGAACGTCGTCGCCGTACCCTCCAGCGGACCGTCCGGACCCGCCACCGTGATGTCCTCCGGGATATCCACGATGTACACCTCGTTCCGAGCCGAACCGCTGCTCGTCACCGTCTTGCCGATGAACGCCCGAGCACGCTGCCACGTCCCGTCCGCCTTCTGATACCCCTTCTCGCCAACCCACGCATCCTCAGAACCCTGGAAGATGTCGTCGCTGCCCGGCGTGATCTCCGCCTGCGGCTTGACCTTCACCACCAGGACCGTGAACCCCACGCCATCCTGATTCCCCAATGCGTCGTCCACATCGACCGGGATGCCCAGCTTCGTCACACCGATCGTCCGAAGATTCTTGCCCAGACCCTCCATGATCTTGTCGTTGTACGTGAACCCGATCCACTGCCCATCCCCGCTCGGCTCATGACGATGCGTCCCGCCGCGAAGCGCGCCGGGCGTAAACGGCTCCGTCACATCCCGCGCGTCCGAGATCACGTAGTCCGAACTGCCCGCGCTGCCGTCCGTCGGACTGACCATCGCGCCAAACCGCGCGGTCCCGGCGTACTGCACGTCGTCGATCCCGCGAATCGCGATCACCGTGTCCCCCGCAGGGAAAAAACTCACCGCCGACGTGCCCGGTCCGAACCCGTTCGTCGGATTCGGATTCGGCGCCGTGTACATCGTGACGATCTCCCGGCTGACGATATTGACCTTCTCCAGCGTCAGCGTGTTGCCGATCCCGCCCGAGAAGGCCCGCGTGTCATACGCGATCCATCGACAGTCCGGAGACCAGTTCAGGTTGTTGTCCAACTGGTGATTCCGATCCGTGTCGAACGTCAGTTGCGTCTCGTCTGTAGCGGGCGCCGCTGCAATGAAGATCTGGTTGACGGACACGCCATCTGGGCGGCTCACCTTCCGATTGAAGGCGACCCACCGACCGTTGGGCGCGACGCACAGGGCATCGGGCGAACTGCCCGGATACAACGACGCATCCGTGATCCGCTCCGAAACCCCAAACTGCGGATCACCCTCCATCACGTTCGTCCGCCAAATCGAATTGTCCGATACGCAGTAAATGTAATCCCCGGACGGGTCCCACCACGGCTTCGTCGCACCCGCCGACAGAGACGTCGCCTGCACCGCATCGCCGCCCAGCGGAGAGACCAACCAGATCTGACCGCCACGCGTGAACGCAATCCGAGAGCCGTCCAGACTGCAACGAATGATCCCGCCGCAATCCGTGTCGCTCCACGTCAACCTCCGCTGCACCGTGCCCATCGGCGGCATCGGGAACGTCGTCGCCGTACCCTCCAGCGGACCGTCCGGACCCGCCACCGTGATGTCCTCCGGGATATCCACGATGTACACCTCGTTCCGAGCCGAACCGCTGCTCGTCACCGTCTTGCCGATGAACGCCCGAGCACGCTGCCACGTCCCGTCCGCCTTCTGATACCCCTTCTCGCCAACCCACGCATCCTCAGAACCCTGGAAGATGTCGTCGCTGCCCGGCGTGATCTCCGCCTGCGGCTTGACCTTCACCACCAGGACCGTGAACCCCACGCCATCCTGATTCCCCAATGCGTCGTCCACATCGACCGGGATGCCCAGCTTCGTCACACCGATCGTCCGAAGATTCTTGCCCAGACCCTCCATGATCTTGTCGTTGTACGTGAACCCGATCCACTGCCCATCCCCGCTCGGCTCATGACGATGCGTCCCGCCGCGAAGCGCGCCGGGCGTAAACGGCTCCGTCACATCCCGCGCGTCCGAGATCACGTAGTCCGAACTGCCCGCGCTGCCGTCCGTCGGACTGACCATCGCGCCAAACCGCGCGGTCCCGGCGTACTGCACGTCGTCGATCCCGCGAATCGCGATCACCGTGTCCCCCGCAGGGAAAAAACTCACCGCCGACGTGCCCGGTCCGAACCCGTTCGTCGGATTCGGATTCGGCGCCGTGTACATCGTGACGATCTCCCGGCTGACGATATTGACCTTCTCCAGCGTCAGCGTGTTGCCGATCCCGCCCGAGAAGGCCCGCGTGTCATACGCGATCCATCGACAGTCCGGAGACCAGTTCAGGTTGTTGTCCAACTGGTGATTCCGATCCGTGTCGAACGTCAGTTGCGTCTCGTCCCACAGCGAGAACGCGTTCGGCGCGGCCAGCAAGACGAAATGGAACACAATGAGACCAGTCAGAATGGACCTTTTCATAATCCGCTCCTTAAGTTGAACTGATACTGATCCGACACTTCCATCTGAACTCGCCCGGCCCGCTGCCGAGCCATACTATGATTGTACCGCTGTCCCCGTCTGTGTCTACTTGATTTGGAGGATTTTATCGCCCCTTGCGACAAATACAGGGGGTTTGCCCAGGGACAGGACTGTAGGTGCCAACTGCCTCCTGGCAACGCGGAGCCGTAGGGTTCCAGGCAAATGCGGCCGTAGCCGAGAAGCGTTCCCGTCGCGCGGGCAAGGTAGATCTGGGCGATCTCGTAACTCGCGAAGGCGCTGATCTTTCGCAATTGGGCATCGGCCAGATTCGACGCGGCGTCGAGGACCTCGACGCTGGTCCGTTGGCCCAACTGGAATCGCAACTGCTCGACCCGATAGGATCGGTCGGCCCGAACGACGCCTTGTTCGGCTGCGAGAATCCGCCGCCAATTCTGCTCGAGCCCATCGACCGCCTCGTAGACCTCTTGGCGGATCTGCTGCTCCTGCAGCTCCCGGTTGAGGGCGGTCCGGACCCGTTGGAGGCGGGCCTCCCGCAGACGGGCCTTGGCCGCCCGATTGCCCAAGGGGATCGTGGCCGCAAGACCGACGCGGTGATCCGTCGAGTTATCACGGAAGAGGTTCTCCAGGGCACGTTCCTCGTCGGCGGCCTGTCCCCCGGCGGAGAACCGGTAGCTCAGGTCCAGTTCCGGCAACAGGTCGTTCTTCGCCAGCTCGACGCCAATCTCGTTCGCCGCCAACTGATACTCCAGGTCCACCAGTTCCATGCGGTTCGCCAGTGCCGCAGCGCGAACCTCATCGGGCGAGAGACGGACCACTCGCTGCGTTTCATTCGGCTCGACGATCTGCGTCGCCAGCTTCTCCGTCGCCTGTTCGATGCTCACCGGGGGCGACTTCGATTGCTGGGCGAGTTGGGTCGTTTCGATGACATCCAGCTTGGTCGCCAGGGCCGCCAACTGAGGCGAGCGACGCGTCTGGGGCGTCCCGCAACCAGCCGCGATCAACATCAGCCACAGTCCGACCACGCCATAGCCTACGTCCTGCCGCAGAATCATCATTGCTTAACTCCTGTCGTGCGTACCACGCACCATTTCCTTGTTGTTCGAATACGGTGCTTGATACACACCCTACTCATTCTCACTCGCATCGCAACGCCGCCATCGGATCGATCTTCGCCGCCCGCCGGGCGGGGAGGCAGCAGGCCAGCAGAACAATCACGGTCAGGACGAGCAAGACAGATGCCAGGGTCAGCGGGTCCGTCGGGCTGACATCGTACAGAAGGCTGCGAAGCACGCACGTGAGAGCCACAGCCGTTACCAGACCGATCATGATCCCGATCAGCGTTACGCCGAGCCCCTGCGCAAGAAGCGTCTTCATCACGTCGGCCCCTCGGGCGCCCAGCGCCATGCGGATGCCGATCTCCTGTGTACGCCGGGAGACCGCATAGGCGGTGACGCCATAAACACCCGTGGCAGCCAACGCCAGGGCGACGACGGCGAAAACGCCCAGGAACAACATGTTGAAACGCTGCGGTGACACATGCCCGGCGATTCCATCTTCCAGAGGAACAACCTTGCCGAGGGTGATCTGCCTGTCAACCGCCAGCAATTCGCTGCGCAGGCCCTTCATGATGCCTCGGGGGTCGCAATGCATCCGGAGCACAAAAAGACCCCACCCATAATCCGCCTGAAGATAGGGGACGTAGGTTTCCGGATCGGGCGGACCGCTTTTGAACCAGGTGAAGTGCTTCGCATCGCCCACGGCGCCCACAATCAAATAGGACAACGGAATCACGGTTGCCCCCCCTTTTGGGTGCGTGTATTCCTCATTTCTGTGAGATATGTACCCACCGGATTGCGATTGGGCGAGAAGCGCCGGGCCATCGAGTCGCTGATGATGATCACCGGAACGCTGTCCGCGCGGTCCTGGTCCGTGAAATACCATCCCTTCAACAACGGAATCCCGAGGGCGCGGAAGTAGTCGGCCGAGATCGGCCGCCAGCGTATGCCAGGAACGCCTACATCGTCGTCGGTGTCGTTGACCTGGGCAAGCGAACAAGAAGTCACTTCCCCATTGCCCCCGGCCAGATGCAACGGCTGGTAGGTGAAATCAGGAATCTCGCCCCGGATCTCGTTCTGCCTGACACCTTTGACGACCCCAACGATTTCAACGTCCAGCGTGCCTTTGGGATCGATCCCGAAATGGACGTGGCGACCCACCGGATTCTCGCCGGGAAGGTACTTGTCGGCTGCCACTTCATTGATCATTGCCACTGGCGGCCCGCCTTGAACGTCTTGTTCGTTGAACTCGCGTCCCAGAAGCACAGGGATGCCCATCGTGGCGAAATAGCCCGGCGCCACCTCATCGGTCCTCGGGGTGGGCATTTCATCGGCCCCCTCGAACTTCACCGTGTGACCCCATGCCCACCCTCGCATGACACTCCCGCTCGAAACCGACGCGCTGCGAACCCCGGGTAGTTGAGACAACCTCGCTGTGACCCAATCATGAAGCGTCAAGACCTCGTCTCCGCCAAGGTGGCGCGCGTGGCCAGCAGAGCCGGTCCCAAACCAAGCAACAGGGCCGTCAAAGTCGCTGTCCCCAGGGCGAATCCCAACATGCGGAGGTTCAACGTCGTCCCAATCGTTCCGGCGACATCGCCATATGGCAACAAGGCCGCTAAAGGCCGTGCTGCCGCGACGCCCAACGCCAACCCCAGAACCCCAGCGCCAGCAGCAGACTCTCGGCCAGCATCTGCCGCACCACTCGCCACCGGCTCGCGCCGAGCGCCAGGCGCATGGCGATCTCTTTTCGCCGTGAGGTGGACCGGGCGGCAAGCAGACTGGCTGCATTCGCACACGCAATCACCAATACGAAACCGACCATTGCCATCTGCACGAACAGCGGCGTCCCCATCTGCCTGCTCACAGGCGACTGCCCGGCGGAACAGAAAGTTAGCATGATCGCATGCTTGATGAACTCCTCGCGTTTCTCTGCCGGCAGACTCTCAATCGTGGGCGCTTCTTCCGCGAGATTGCGCTGGTACAGAGCAGTCAATGCAGTTTCCGCCTGCTTCTGGCTCACCCCGGGGTTCAAGGCGGCCG
The DNA here is from genome assembly GCA_035342095.1 of Sedimentisphaerales bacterium. Taxonomy (GTDB): domain Bacteria; phylum Planctomycetota; class Phycisphaerae; order Sedimentisphaerales; family Anaerobacaceae; genus PLanc-01. Next base: position 15,129 of record DAOQWL010000071.1, read on the forward strand.
AAGAGGTTCAACCACAAGCTACGCCGATTGTCAAGATCGTTCCAGGACGGCGTGACCTGGGCCTTCATCGCGATCGGCGTCATCACGTCGAAGCTCCTTCCAAACTCCATGCCCCGAAAGCCCGGCGCCGTCACGCCGACGATGGTAAACGCCTGCTCGTTGATGATGACCGTCTGGTTGAGGATCCGCTCGTCGCCACCGAACCGCCGCTGCCAGAAGGAACAGCTCAAGACAATCACCGGACTCGCACCCGGCGCAAGGTCGTCATCCGGCAGGAGGGGACGTCCCAACGATGCGACAAGACCGAGCGACTGGAAGTAGTTTCCACTGACCAACATGACCGTGGTACGTTCCGTCACACCGGCGTAAGAAATGTTCGCCTCCGCAGGAAAGCTCGCGACGATCCCCTGGCACACCGTGTTCTCCTTCTCCAGATAGCGGTACATCGGATGGGAAAACGGATTCCAGCCTCGGCTGCTGCCCCGGCACGGTCCGTTGGTCTGGAGGGCCATCAACTGCTCCGGATGGAACACCGGCAGCGGAAAAGCACCTGGTCCAGCAATGAGAAAATGGCGGCGTTGGCACCGATGCCAATCGCAAGAATCGCGACCACTAGTAGCGTGAAACCGGGGTTCTTCCCCAGCATTCGCATGCCATACCGTATGTCCTGCAGCAACGTTCCCATGGAGTACTCCTATCTGCACTTTCTTCTCACCAGAGACGGTGCAAATAGCGTGCCAGACAGCGAACGCCCCGGCGACGTTGTGTCAAGGGCTGGTCCTCTCGCGAGTGTCCGGTCTTGGACCGGCGCGCCCGAATCCGGACACTGCCTGACGCCGGGAACATGCCAACGACCGCTGGAGAAGAAACGCCTCACGGTATCACTACAAACGAGGTGTCCCCCCACCGGTTCATCCACTCCGCGATGTTCCGCCGCTCCAGTTCTTCCATGCGACCTCGCTTCTCCATGAAGCGATGGTACTTATCCCTGTCCTCGGTGTCCCAGGCGTTCGCTTCCTCGTAGTCGCCGCAGAAGGGAACTTGCAGGTCGATCCAACAGGCGATTCGCTCGACCTCCTCCCTCGCGAGTTTCACATCGTAATGCCCCTCGACCAGGAGAGACAACAGCCGACTGCGGGCCGCTCCGGCGTCATACGGCGGCAGCATCGGCGGGGCCGACTGGGCGCTGATCCAGTTCATGAGGTCATCCGACACACCCGCCAGGTATGGATTGTTCTCCAGGGTCCTTTCGGCAGCCCCGACAAGGACCAGATAGCTCTCGCTCCACCGCCGCTTCGCCAGGTTCTCCACCACAGGCGTGCCCAGCAGGCTGAAGGCGGTGCTCTTGTCCCCGGAAACGCCAGTCTTCACCGGCAAACGGCGGGCGTAATCCCCCTTGCGTGGCTCGTTGTGACAACTGATGCAATGGCGATCCAGGATGGGCTGGATCTCCCGGGCGTAGCTGAAGCCCCGCGCCGGACCGTGGAACGGCATCAACTCCTGCGGGCCGGCCTTCATCGCCACGACCGTACCGCCCGCACTGGTCGGCGGCGCGTCGTTCTTCGACTCGTGACAGCCAACACACGAGACCGCCTCTCCCGGCTGCAACGTCAGCCAGCTCCGCATGGTTTGGACCGCGTAGCCTCGCTCGTCGATGGCCTGGAAGTAGATCGGGGTCCGCGCCGGCAAGGTAAAGAACGCCGATCCGTCGGGGTAGACGGTCGCCTCCCCGAGAACCGTCTTGGCGTCCCAGCTCCCATTGCCGATGGATACAGGCGTGCAGACCAGTGCGTCGCCCGCCGGGCCGGCGTTGTAGCTCCAGCCGACGCCAGCGGCGCGATACGCGAGAGCCACCGCGCGGAGCTTCTTCACCGTGCCGCGAGGGATGCCGGCCAGACCGGGACCCACGTAGATATCCTGGAGGTAGCACGTGCCGGAGGTCTGGCGATAATCCACCAGACTCGGGCGGACAGGCGGCCTGGGCCTCGCGGACAGCGGCACGGGCTGGCCGCATGAGATGTCCGGATCGGCAGCCAACAGCTCCCGCCGGCCATCCGCCGCGACCCAGTACAGCTTGAAGCGAGTGGGCGAGCGGGACCAGCCCAAGGGTGTGTACGCCACCACGAACTGCGACTCCGAGAGCGGATAGGGATACTGGAACAGCTCACCGTCCTGGCCGTAGAAGTCGATCCGCTCGGCGGGCGTCTCGCGGACCGGAGCGATCAACTGCGTCCCGCTGTTCTCCTGCCGGCCCTTGGCGGGGTCCACGATGCCCAGCTTGCCCACCTGTTGCGTGTGGTGACCTGAGAAGACCGCGACCACCTTGTGGGCCCCCGGGATGCCGCGGGCGTGCAACAGCGAGGTCGGGAACCAGGAGTCGTTGCCGTAGAGTTCGGTCTGGGCGGTGCCGTCGGGGTTCATCTGGAACAGGCCTTGGACAAAGAGCTGGCCGCGGTCGCTGTATTCCCAGCGGGTGTAGACCACCCGCCCGTCCGGCAACACCGTCGGGTAGTTGTCGTGGACCTGGTCGAAACTGAGCCGACGCAGATATCGGCCGTCCGGTGCGCACGTGTACAGGTTGCTGACCTCCGTCCACCAGCAGTCCACCGTCTGGACGCAGCGGGTCGAGTTGAACAGGATATCGTCGTTTGGAAGATAGACGCCCTCGTAGTCGGCAAAGCCCAGGCCGTGGGTCAACTGTCTCACCGAGCCGTCCGCGACGGTCATCTCGTAGAGATGGTAGTCGTCCTCGCGGTCCGACTTCTTCCAGGCGAAGAGCACGCGCCGACCGTCCCAGGAGACATCGGGATCGCGGATCACGCCGTCGGGGTCCTCAATGAGCGTCTGCACGCGGGTTTCGTCGCCATCGAGGTCGAGCCGACAGAGGGACGCACCCGGGTCGAACTGGCGTTCGTGCTGGGCGTCGGACTGCCCTTCCGTGTAGGCGTAATGCGAACCGCCCAGGATGTGGTGCTTCGTGAAGATCCAGTGCGGATACTGCTGACGCAGGTTCCGCAGGCGAACCTCGCGCCGGAGTTCGCAGGCACGTACGTACAGTGTGAGCCAGCAACCCGGATCAGCGGGCGACAGATCGTTGGCGAGGCGGTCGAGTTCGCTTCGCAGATCCTGATCGGCCTCGCCAAGCTCGGCCAGCGCGTTGGTACCCGCCCTCTCGATCGCGGTCCGCATCGCGGCCTGGGACAACCAGCACTCGAAGTTCGACCCCACATCCTGCAAGCACCAGTCCCAGAACATAGGGAACTCGCGTTCCATCCGTGCTGAGAACTCCTGTACCGCAGCGGAAAGCGCGTCGCTCCTCGGATCGAGCGACGCAGCCGCGGCCTGGGCATCGAGCAACGCGGCTTGCCAGCCCTGCGTCTGTTCGGACAGGACACTCCCCTCACCGAATGCCCGCTCCATCCCCGTGCTCGCGAGGAGCACGAACACCACCACGGCGTCGAACCCAAGATCTCTCAGCCTTTGGCAGACGCCGCCCCCGACGTCCCGGCACAGTGCTCTCATCCGCCGCTCCTATACCCGTATTCGTCAGAATGTTGATGGACCCTACCTGTTCCGATAGAATACTCGATTATGATGGACGTTGAGAAACAAATTGAGTACTGGCGCCAGGGTTCAACCGAGGACTGGGAGGTTGCCGTTCAGTTGGTGAAGGACGGGAAATACCGACACGGGTTGTTCTTTGCCCACTTGGCCCTGGAGAAGATGCTGAAGGGGCTCATCTGTCGCCGTACGCACGATGTGCCGCCCAAGATACATAACCTTATCCGCCTCAGCGAGTTGACTGGCTTGAAACCTGACGTTCGTCAGACTCGCACGTTGGCTGCCATGAACCAGTTCAACTTGGAGGGACGCTACCCCGAGTTTTACGCGTCTCAAGTGAGTTCCGAGAAGGCAGCGGAGTACATAGCTCACGCTCAGGAGGTTCTGACATGGCTGACCCAACAATCATAGATGTCATTCGCCGATACCTGCGAAACCTCGCGCAGCAGGGCATTCTGGCTCGTATGGGCGTCCTCTTCGGCTCGCACGCGACGGGCCATCCTGACCAATGGAGCGACATCGATCTGCTGGTCGTATCCCCGGCATTCGACGGCACATTCTCTCGAGACGCCATTGATTCGCTCTGGTACGTGGCGGCGTGTACAGATAGCCGCATCGAACCTATTCCCTGCGGCGAGCGCCAATGGGAAGAGGATACCGCAACGCCCATCATCGAAGTCGCCCGCCGCGAAGGGGTGCAGGTGACACCCGAGAACCTCGATCGGTAGCAGGTGTCAATTGCCAAGTGGCAACCGCAGGCAGGCGAGGCAGCCGGGTTGGACTGCGTGGTTTTCGAGCGTCAAGGTCCCGCCGTGAGCTTCGGCGATCTGGCGACTCAGGGTCAGACCGATGCCCGAGCCTCGGTCCTTCGTCGTGTAGAACGGCACAAAGACATCCACACCCTCGGCCAAGCCCGGACCGTCGTCGTCGATGTGAATCTCAACCGCCTGGTCGTCGGCCTGCCAGCCGATGGCGACGGTTCCGTCGCCCTGCGGTCGGCTTTGCAGACTCGCTTCGACCGCATTGGAGATCACGTTGATGAGCAATTGCTCCAGTTGGTCGCGGTCGCCGTGGACCTGGATGTCGCGACCGGCCACGACGGTGACTCCCATCCGCGTCTCCAGACCCGCGACCCGTCGGAGCAATTGAGCGACGTCCACCTGGGCGAAGCTCGGCTGCGGCAGGTGCATCAGGCGGGAGTAGGCGCCGATGAACCGGTCGAGGGCCTCCGCCCGCTCGGAGATCAGTTCGAGCCCCCCCTTGAGGTCCGTCTCCCAGTCGTCGGCGAGGGGTGTGCGGCCGACCAGCACACGCAGGCTGTCCGCCACCGACTGGATCGGCGTCAGCGAGTTGTTCACCTCGTGACGCACGGTCCGGATCAGGCGTTTCCAGGCCCGGCGCTCCTCCTCGTGCAGGGTGCGGGTGAGGTCGGACAGGAAGATCAGACTGTGCGAGGCGCCCTTCTCCCGGTAACTGCCGCGTCGCAACTCCCATCGCCCGACGCCGCCGGGGAAGGAGACATCCACCACACGAGACGTCTCACCCGCCAGGCACTCGGCCAGACCCAGTTCCTGGGCCCGGCGCCCCAGAAGCTCCTCGTCGGTCCGTCCGAGCAGACGCTTGCCGCTGTCGTTGACCAGGTCCAGGCAACCCTCGCTGTCGAAGCCGAACAGGGCGACATCGACCTCCGCGAGGATCTTGCGGAGCAGGGCTGTCGCTTCGATCGCATGGAGTTGCTGCTCGCGAAGCGACTGGGCCAATGCGTTCGCTTCCCAGACCAATTCGCCCATCGCGTCGTCCAGCCGTGCGCCCCTCGCTCGCAGGGAGTAGTCGCCTTCACGGATGGCTCCGAGGAGGTTCGACAGAGTCCGCAGGGGAAACACAACCCGACGGTGCAGAGCCAGGACCCCAGCCAGCCAGGCCAAGACGATCAGAACCGCCAGCGTCACGCGGGTCCCGACCGTGAAGTCAAACCAGCACAGCAGAACCAGCGATGTGACGACGCCGGGCAGTCCCGCCGCGAAACCCAGGACCAGAATGCGACGCTCGTACTTCATTCGATCCCGTGCTTCTCCAGTCGTCGGTAAAGGGCACCGCGGCTCAGGCCGAGCGCGTCGGCCGCCTTGCTGACGTCGCCCTGGAAGCGGGACAGCGCGCTGCGGATCATCACCTGTTCGACCTGATCGAGGGTCAGGTTCTCGATGGCCGGTCCCGCCTCGCGTCTCGGCTCGATCCCGAGATCGCTCGCCTGCACAGCGGCGCCGCGCGACATGAGCACCGCCCGCTCGACCGTGTGGTCCAGCTCGCGGACATTGCCCGGCCAGGGATAGTCCAGGAGCACCTGCAACGACGCCGGATCGAAGCCGGTCAGGTTCTTGCGGTACCGTCCCGCGTGTCTCTGCAAGAAGTGCGCCGCCAGCAGAGGGATGTCCTCCCTGCGCTCCCGCAGCGGCGGGATGCGGATCTCGACCGTCTTGAGCCGGTACAGGAGGTCCTGACGGAACCGCGAGGCCGCCACCTCCTCCGCGAGATTGGCGTTGGTCGCCGAGAGAATTCGCACGTCCACGCGGTGCGTTTTCGACGACCCCACCGGCTCGAACTCCCCGCTCTCCAGCACGCGAAGCAGCTTCGATTGCAGGTTCGCGGGAATGCTGGCGATCTCGTCGAGGAACAGGGTCCCGCCGTCGGCCAGCTTGAACCGCCCGATCCGGTCGGACCGCGCGTCGGTGAACGCGCCGGCCACGTGGCCGAACAGCTCGCTCTCGAACAGCGTGGCCGGGATGCTCGCGGTGTTCACGCTGACCAAGGGCTTGTCCTTCCTCGCGGAGGCGCCATGAAGGGCCTGGGCGACAATGCCTTTGCCGGCGCCGTTCTCGCCGGTGATGAGGACGTTGGCATGGGAAGGCCCGACGCGGGCAATCACATCGAGCACCGGCTGCATCGCTCGGGACTCGGCGATGAAGGAGGGGCGGTCCTCGCCGCGCAGCAGGAGGTTCTCCTGTTCGAGCTGCCCCAGGCGGTCATCACCACAACCGGCAGCGTGCTGTCGATCTGCTGGACCTTCGAGAGCAGATCCAGACCCTCCTGGCCGGAGGTGCTGCCTCGCACGTAGTTGAGGTCCATCAGGACCACGTCGAAGTCCCGCCGCGCGATCGCCTCGACAATCGCCGGCGCGGAGGCGACCGTCTCGATCTCGTAGCCCTCGCCCTTAAGCAACAAGCGAAGAGCCTTGAGCATGCTGACCTGGTCGTCCGCCAGCAGGACTCGCGGCGGTCGGCTGTGCTCGGTCGTCTCCATCTCTGCTTGTGCGTCCTTCTTCCAAACCGGGAACAGGCCTCTCACGGGAAGGCGGGGAGAGAGACCGGACTCGCCTACTGGAAGGCGCGAGGACAGCCATAGGCCTGGCACTTCTCGCGGAAACGGACGCAGACGTACACGATCAGCTCACATCGGTCCTGGACGCCGAGACGCGAGAAGAGCCGGCACAAGTGCGTCCGCACCGTCGGCACGGACATGCCCAAGTCCCTCGCGATTTGCTTGTCGGAGTGCCCCATGAGCAGATGCTCCACGACATCCGCCTGCCGGGGAGGCAACGCGAGGTCCTGCTTCATCTCGACCCATTCCTGCGGCGAGAACATGTGCTTCTCCATGACCGATTCCATGACTGCGCTCCCCCAGACGTCTACGGTCTTGACATCGCTGCAGGACTTGGACATTCGGGTAGTCTCACGGAGATCCGCCGAACCGGAACGTCGCGAAAGCGCCCAACCAGCCTGCGGCTCATCGATTTGTTCTTTCTATCCTCGCGAGCGGAAGACGTCAATTAGGGGAAATGCCTAGCCGCCGGCCTCTAGCGTGCGGAGGTCTGCTCGACCTTCCGATCCAGTTCCTCGGACAACTCGAAGCCTTCCGCAACGACCGTGTGCTTCCTGTCGGTCAAGATCAGATGGGGAAGCGACGCTGCCCCCCAGTCGAGAAGCGTCTTCTCGACATCGCCGGTGAAGCATCCCACCGGGAACGGGGGTTTGTTCTGCTCGACCCACTTCTCCAGAGCCCCCTCTTCAGCCTTGGCGGCGTGCACCGCGACGATCGTCACACCCTTTTCGCTGAGCGCCGCGGCTCGACGGACCATCTCCCCAATGCAGTGCCGCGAGGGTCTCTGGTTCATGTCCCACAGGCACACGAGCAGCCCACGGTCGCTCGCATCGGCAGGCAGCTCAATCCCCACGCTCTTCAAATCGGGCAGGAGCTTGCCGATCAGCCGGGTCGGCGATCGTGGGACATATCGGGTGGCCGAGCTTCGTTCGCTTACAACGATCTGCACGTCCTTGGCGCCGCCCTCGGTCTGGACCGAGCCGCGGAGGTAGGCCCCGCCGCTCTGGCTGCTGGCGCTGATGCCGATCCGCCCGGCACAGACACGTTCCAGGGTGAACTTGCCCTCGGCGTTCGTTCGAACCTCGCGGTTCGGCTGATTGTCCTGACTGCCGCCGTAACAGTACACGCTGGCGCCGGACACCGGCTCACCTTCCGAATCGACGACCACACCCGACACGGACAGATTCGCGACAGGCAGCGTGAACGTCCCCGTCTGAACCCGGCCTGCGACAGCCTGATCTTCGTTGAGGTTGTTCTGCATCTGGCCGTAGCCGTCTGCCATGGCAGTGAGGTAATACCGCTGTTCCGGCGGGATCGCGCTCACCTCGAACTGTCCCTGGGCATTCGTCCGGACACTGCTGTTGCGCGGCAGGAAGGACGCGCCCCAACTGGAGCCGCGGAGCATGACGAGCAACTGGGCGTTCTCGATCCCCTTGCCGTTGGGGTCCACGACCTGCCCGGTCAGCGTGGCGGCCGGCTGGAGCTTCAGCGCGATCTGCGTTCCCTGCTCCTCCACAGGCTGGGCCGCAGCGAGATTGCGATCCACATGCCGCCCAACGATGTAGAAGACCGTCCTGTCCGCGGACCAGCCCTGTGTGTCCCACGTGACTTCGAACTTCCCCTCGGCATTGGAGACCGCGTCTTTGCCCCGCCCGCCGGGAAGGATCTGCACGGTCGCGCCCTCCAAGGGCTGGCCCGCGTCGTCGTACACCACGCCGCGGACGGACGGCAAGCCGCTGAGCGTCAGTTCGAGCTGCTTCGTCTGGCCATCGGCAACGGTGAACTCGACACTCTCCTCGGAACGAGCGTACCCTTCCTTGTAGAGACTGTTGATCTGATAGCTGCCGGCGGGAAGACGGATGCGGACAGACCCGTTCTCGTCGGTCACTCCGTTGAATCGTTGGCCGCTCGCGGGGTCGTGAACATTGATGTTGACCTGCGCGATGGGTCTGCCGCCGGCCTGTTCCTTGACGCCGACCTCGACGAAGGCCCCTTTCGAGAGGACCAGGCGGACATCGCGTACCGTCTCGCCCGCCTTGAGACTCACTTTCACCGGCTCGGCCACCCATTCCGCGACCTTGTCCTCGCGGGACGCCAGTTGCAGCGTGTAGCTGCCCGCCGACAGGGCGCCAATGAAGAACGTGCCATCCTGGGCCGACGTAACGGGCTCGATGGTGAGCGGAAAACCCCGCTGGGCAGGCTGGGCAGTGACGGCCACGCCCGCGATGGGCTTGCCGTCGGCCTTCTCGACCACCATCCCCTCGATCCTCGACTCGACGGGCAGAGTGACTTTGATGCCGCTCTGGCCCGGGGAGAACTGGCACTTGTCGCCGCGATAGGTCGTGGGGTCGAGGGTGCAGGTCGTCGTCCGCCCGGGCTTGCTGGCAAGCAGTTCGCAAGTCGCCTCCCCCGGCAGATTCGGAAAGACAAAACGTCCCGTGCTGTCGGTTCTGACCGTCAGCAGTTGGGGAGCGATGAAATACGATATGTACCGATGGTCCTGCTGGGTTCCAATGATCGCGATCGCAATGGAGACCTCCGCGTCGATGATGGGCGTGCCGCCTTCATCCACGACGGCGCCCGACAGCTCCCTGGGCTCGCCCAGCATGATGTCGGACTGCTGGTCGCCCTCCTGCATTTCCCAGATGGTCCAGCCCAAGGAAAGCCCTTCCTTGTGGGCGACAATCGAACCCTGCCTCTCGCCCGGCGACTCCTTGTCGCGCGCGAACCCAAATGCGCCGTCCGACCCGGTCGTCGCCTCTCGGATAAACTCTGCTCTGGGCAAGTCCTCACCGCGCGCATACCGCAACTCGTACAATGCCAGCTTCACGTCCGAGAGGGGTTGGCCCTGTCGGTCGAGCACCCTGCCTTTGAAAGAGATCTGGGGAATCTCCTGGCCGGAGGTCCGATTGGCACGGACAGCGCCGCTCGAGACCAGCAAGGAGAACGTGACCAGCGAAAACACCAGGAGGCTCTTCATGCGCATACTCATCCCTCTGGCAATACAGAAACGGCAGACAGTTCACATCAGTACCAGACTACACCACTCTCCGCCCGCCCACGGTCGAAACCCACACGATCGCGCCCACCACTGCGAGAATCACCACGATTGAAACCAGGCTGACGCCCACGCCGAGCGACGCTCGCGGCGGATCATCCGGCTTCGCAGGAACTGGACCGCTGGCGGTCGAATCGACAGGGGGAGTCTGCGTCACAGGTTCCGCCTGTGCCGCAGATGGCGTCTGGGGCGCGGGCTGGGTCGGCTCCGCCAGCGTCGCCTGCAACAGGTGCGGCGTCCCCGGCGCCACACGCCCAGCCACCGCCGACGGCTCCTTCCCGGAGGAGAGGGCTTTCACCTCGTCGGCGTCCAGCGCATAGGCGAAGATGCAGACCTCATCGATCGTGCCTGCAAAGAAGGCATCCTCCGCCGTGGCGTGCCTGCCGAACTTCAGCGTCGCAGGTTCCACGTCGGGACTGCCTGATGGATTGGAATTGTCCGTGATCAGGGCACCGTCCCGGTAGGCCTTGAGGCTCTCGCCGTCATAGGTGCCCGCGAGGTGATGCCAGGTGTCGGCCTGCAAGTCGCCGAAGGGCGCCGAATACCACTCGCCCGCGACGCAGATCCCGACGGCGCCAAGCCACCCGTCGCTGCCGTGGTTCCAGTTGATCTGGAAATTCCTCTCCGCGTGCACCGGGCCGCTTGCCACCGGCCTGGTCGGCGCCGCAGGACTCTTGACCCATGCGGCCACAGTCCAGACCGGCAGGTTGGGCGTCCAGCCGGTGTCCGCGAAGTCGTCCACACCGTCGAACTGCAACGCGCCGCGGACGCGACCGCCCGCAGGTTGCCAGACGGGATTCCCGTGGATCGTCGCGTCGCGCCCATTGCCCGAGCTGTCCGCGATCCTCGTCCCGTCCGCTTCGTCCAGCTTCCACAAGGCTTCGAAGCCACCCGTGCTGAAGTTCCACACTTGGCCGCTTGCGACGGAACCATCCGCGAGGACCTCGTCGATCCGCCAGAAGTACTTCTTGTTGTTGTCCAGTTGCGAGACCTTGGCGCCGACCCGGTCGATTCTGCCGAGCGACGCAAGGGCGTCGGGACTCGTGCCCAGATAGACTCGGTGCGTCTGTGCGCCCTCGCCGGCAATCCAGGTCAACTCCAGACCACCGGCCGCGACGCCCGTCGCGCCATCCGACGGACCGGGTCGGCTCGCCTGCGGACCGCGAGGCCCGAAGAACTGAACCTCGCTCAGGCCGACGTAGTCAGGATCGCCGAAACTCGCGAGATCATCGAAGCGGACCTTCTGCGCCTTGACTCCATCGAGCTTCACGAACATGGGCTCGTCATAGTCGTCGCTGCCCTGAGCCTGCTCAATGGGCAGATCGTCGCGGATCTTCTGCCAGCCGGCTTCCTGCGTCCAGACGGAGATATCCATCTTGCTGACGCCACGGTTCGTGAGCCAGCCGTCATTATAGTTGAACAGGCAGATCGCCCCGAGCGAGTGAACCTGGCCGAGATCGAATTCGAGCCAGCGATTGGCATCGCCCCTGGCCGATCGCCACATATGGGCGGGATTCACGCTGTGCTCTTCGAGCTCATCCGCGTCGCGGTTGGCCAGGCCGCTGCGATTGGTCAGATTGGCGACATCGGTTCCTTCGTCACTGCTGCTGGCCTGAACAGCCTTGGGCGGGATCTCGCCGCCTGTCATGGGCGTTTTGCGGTGATCCCCCTTGATCCACACCTGTCGAGCCAGAATCTGGAACGGACCGGCCAATTCGACGGTTGCGATGAACGGTTTGCTGACATCTTTGGGCTCCGGCCACCGGAGCGAGCAGGTGCCGCCTCACCCATACTCGAAGCTTAGCGCCCGTTCGTAGGCTCCGTCGCGACCGCGGATTCGCAGCTTTGGCGCCGCCGGCTGCGATCCGTTGCGGGTCAGCGTGATCCGCTCCCCATGACGACCTTCGAGGCTCTGCCGGAAGTTGTAGAACGAGCCGCTCTGCGTATACTCGGCCACTGAGTAGATCGGTTCGCCGAACGGCAGTTCCTTCTCTTGGTCCGCCGCGACCGTAAAGGCCGTGCTCGAAGCGGACGAATCCGCCCGCAATTCCCAGCGGCCTCCCTTGTCGTCATTCCTCGTGATGCTCCAGTGCTCGATCCGATAGTCGCCGACCGGCAGCTTCACGACCCCCTGGTCCGGCTTGCGAAGGAACAAGCCGTTGACGCCCCCGACGCCGAGCGACGTGAGGCTCTGGGCCACACGGACCGTGCCGAACGCCACGTCCTTGGCTTCGGTCAGAATGACGAACGCACCGTCCCAGGCGATCTCGGGCCTATACAGCTTGTCGCCCACCTCGATGAAGTTGCCGACGTAGCGGGTATCCCGCCCACCGGCCTCGTCGATCCGAATGCGGTCGCACTGCTCGGCGTCGGCGGACTTGTCGTTGAAGACGCCGTTGACGTTGTGGTCGATCAGTGTGCAGTGCTTCTTGACGCCGTCGAGCGTGACCGGGCCTTCGTACCATCCGGCCGAGTACAACAGGCAATAGGTCTGCTGCGAACTGTATGCGCGGAAGTCGATGGACAAATGGTAGGTAATCGGGCCGTCGGTGGTGTCGAAGACGACCTTCACCGGTCCGAAGAGGCATCTGCTGCCATCCTGCTGGTACGGCTCGTGCGCGGAGTCATCCGAGAGGTCGCCATTGGCATTGCCGTCGATGTACAAGCGGTCGTACTGGCCGCTCGGACTGCTCTTGTCGAAGGCCAGCCAGACGGCGCCCGAGGCCGCCATCGGCGTCTTCCAGTCCAGGAACCAAGCCTGCGAGGCCTTGAATTCGGGCAGTTTGACGCCCTCCGGCTGTGCAGTGGCGAGCTGGCGGTAGACGTACCCCACGTCGCCAACGATCTGGCGGGCTTCGCGAGCGAACCGGTACTGGAGCCACTGCTCGCCCTGAGCCCAGGCTGTGGTGGCCATAACGCTCGCGAGTACAAGGACTTGCACAGCTCTCGTCTGAATCCGCACTCTCATGATCGCGCCTCCCAAACAGGGAAAGACAACAAAAGCGCACACCCCGCCCTCGCGGACGGTACTCTCGCAGTAAGGACGCACTTCCCGCACCCATGTTACAGGGTCTTCACCACCCCACGCAAGGATTTTCCAGGAAAACCGCAGAACATGTGGAAGAACAGCCCCCGATCATCTGCGATACCGGAGGGTTTCGCTGAAGCTCGGACAGTCGAGTTGAGAGGCACATAGCGGAGTTTTTGCGTTTGCCTGGACCTGAGTCACCGGTTACTATGGTCTTCGATGGTCAGGCGAAGGAACATTGACAGTGAGGCAGTTGAGTCCGACGGGTTCTCCACACTGGCTCAAGCAGATGCCCTGTCGCACATCGAGAAGACGCAGCAGGCGTTCAGCAAAGCCACCTCGCGAGCGGCGCGTTCGGCAATCGGGCAGTTCTTGACGCCTGCGCCAATCGCGAGGTTCATGGCATCACTGTTCGAGAAGGATGCAGAAGCCGTCAGGATTCTCGACCCCGGCGCGGGAACCGGCACGCTCTTCGCAGCCCTGACGGAGCACTTGGTCTCCAAACCGCATCGTCCCACATCCATCGAGGTCGTCGCCTACGAAACGGATCGTGATATCACGTCGCACTTGGAAACAACGATGGGATTGTGTCGTGAGTTGTGTGCCCAGGCAGACGTTGCTTTCCAGGGGGCGGTACGTTGCGAGGACTTCGTCTCCGCTGCAGTTGCGCAGGTCCGTGACAACTTGTTCTCGCCGATGCGGGACAGCTACACCCATGTGATTCTCAATCCCCCCTACAAGAAGATCAACGGAGCAACTCCGACACGCCGGATGCTGAGTTCCGCCGGCATGGAGACTTCGAATCTCTATTCGGCATTCGTCTGGCTGGCTGCCCACCTCATGCAACCGGGCGGCGAGATTGTGGCCATCACGCCGCGGAGTTTCTGCAATGGCCCATACTTCCGCCGCTTCCGCAAAGCTCTTCTGGGACTTGTCGATCTCCGGCACATCCACACGTTCGAATCGAGAAAAGAAGCGTTTGCCGACGATTGTGTCCTGCAGGAGAACGTCATTTTCCACGGTGTTCGAAATGAGCCGCAGAGACCAACAGTGAGAATATCCGTATCGAGAGGGCCTGTTTTCGGCAAGACCCCAGCCCGAGATACTCCATTCCGAGATGTGGTTCTCCCGGATGACCCCGATGCGTTCATTCACCTGATTGAGGAGGACGAGGGCAAACAGGTGATGGATCGCATGTCGCGGTTCACTGCGACCCTGGCCGACTTGGACTTGGAGGTGTCTACGGGACGTGTAGTCGATTTCCGCGCCCGCAGCTTCCTTCGCCAAGATCCGGAGGCTGGAACCGCGCCGCTTGTGTACCCGTGCCATTTCGAAAGTGGATTCGTGCGATGGCCAAACCCCAGCGCGAAGAAACCCAACGCAATCGTCTGCTCCGAGCAAACGCAGGACTTGTTCGTTCCCGCCGGCTACTACGTTCTCACGAAGCGATTCACGGCAAAAGAGGAACCCCGCCGGATTGTTGGCGTGGTCTACGACCCATCGCGGATTGACGCACCCTTGGTCGGGTTCGAGAATCATCTCAACTACTTCCATTCGAGGAATCGAGGGTTACCCACAGACCTGGCACGAGGACTGGCGGTCTTCTTGAATTCCTCCTTGCTTGATCGCTACTTTCGCTTGTTCAGCGGTCATACGCAGGTAAACGCCACGGACCTGCGCAAGATGCGATACCCGTCCCGAGAACAGATGATTCGACTCGGGCGAGAGATGAAGACGAGTCTGCCGGACCAGGAGAGAATAGACGCCGCGATGCAAGAGGTGCATGCGAAGAATGGCTAGACGCCCAAGTGCCGCAACTGCGAAGAAGATTCGAGAAGCCATGGAGATCCTTCAAGAACTGGGGCTTCCTCGCGCTCAGTTGAATGAGCGGTCTGCTTTGACCCTCCTCTCATTGCTCCATCTGAAGCCCAATGCCCCTTGGGCGGACGCCGGCGCCCCATTGATGGGAATTACTCCGATGATGGAGTTCTTTGCCAGTCACTACGGGAGGCAGTATGCTCCAAACACTCGCGAGACCGTCCGCCGACACTCCATTCATCAGTTTGTGCAAGCCGGCCTGGTGGTGGCGAATCCGGACGAGCCATCGAGGCCCACGAACAGTCCGAAAGCCGTCTACCAGATCGAACCGTCGGCGTTGAAACTCCTCCGCGTCTTCGGGACATCGGACTGGGACAAGCGGCTGCCGGAATACCTGGCGTCGGTAGGCACACTCAAACGGCTTTACGCCCGCGAGAGAGAGGCAATGCGAATCCCCGTGACACTTCAACACGGAGCGAGCATACAACTGTCACCAGGGGGCCAGAACGTCCTCATCAAGAAGATCCTGGATGATTTCTGCCCGATATTCACGCCGGGAGGCCGAGTGATCTACGTGGGCGACACGGAGCAGAAATGGGCGTACTCCGACTCCGATTCCCTCAAGAGCCTCGGGGTGGAGATCGATGAACACGGCAAGATGCCCGATGTCGTTGTCCATTTCACGTCGAAGAACTGGCTCGTGTTGATTGAAGCTGTGACAAGCCATGGCCCGGTTAATCCGAAACGCCGGAAGGAACTGAGTGAGTTATTCGCCAACTCGAAGGCGGGGTTGGTCTACGTGACGGCCTTTGCAGATCTGGCTTATCCCCCGAAAGTAGTGCCATTGACGATGTTAGGATTTCCCTGTA
>DAOQWL010000072.1:0-30524 GCA_035342095.1 Sedimentisphaerales bacterium
AATCATACCAACTCCCGGTTCGACTTGCTACCTTGATTGATTACCGACGCCTAACAGAAAGTATGCGCCATTTCCAAGCCGGTGGCGGAAGATTCTTCGTGTCAGATGGGGATTCTCTCTGTACATGAGTTGGTGGGAGGGCTGCGTGCGAAAGTCAGGCCATATAGACGAGTTTCCTCGTCTGGTTGATCTCATGACGCAGGACGTTACTACGTACAGCGTTGTAGCACACCAGAGTTACGGGGCGGTTGCATGCCTGCTCCAGCTCGGTCTTGAAGTCGAAGTACTGATCGAAACTGCCGGTGACCCCAGCCCGTGAGAATATGACCGCCATTTCGATGTCGTCCTGCTGGCACAATTCCCCTGGGTGCTCCATGCCGAATGTGTACAACTCCTTTACCCCGTACTTTGCGCAGAGGCGAACGACCTGTCGCTCTGTTTCTTCATCAGCAAGGTGCACAGCAATGGTCTCTTCAGTAGGTTAGGAGCAGGCGGTCGTGGACGACCTCGTCTTCGAGTGACAAACCGTTCATCTGGAACCTCTTGAGCATGGACCGGCCGCAGTCGAGTAGTATCTCCCGCTCGAACAGGCCGTCGGCAGGGGGGAGGGCGCATTTGAGTCGACCCGAGCGTTTCTGGCCGTCGATGCTCAAGGCTACGAATACGCCTCGCGATTTGCAGACGGCAATGACCTCGAAGAGTCGTTCCAGGCTGAAGGACTGCGCCCCATAGAGAATCGACTGCGTGTGGCTATACGGCGGATCGCAGTACACCAAGTCGCCCTTGCGGGCTTTGCTCATGGTTTCTTCGTACTCGGCATGCGCGAAGGTTGCCTTCCTTACTCTGGTATGCCATTCGTCCACTCTTTTTGAGAATGCCGCGGGTGAGATCGGGTTGTGGATGCCGCACGGTGTTGACATGTACCCGTCTGCCTGGCGGAATCGCACCACGCCTCCATAGCAGGACCGGCACAGAAACAGCAGATCGGGCGCGTTCGGGTGCGAATTGTACGATTGCCTGATTGTCTCGTAAGCCTCTTTCTTCCCATGGCTTGCGGTTAGCTGCCATCGCTGTTCATACCACTGCTTCAGTGTCTCAGGGGACCGGGCGAGCGTCTGCCAGATTTCCGCCAGCGGCTTGAAGGTGTCAGCCCCGACGGAATCATCCTTTGCCAGTGTCCCGAGGACCGCGCCGCTCCCGAGGAAGGGCTCATAGTACGTGTTGAACCTGTCGGGGAAGAACGACACGATCTTTCTCGCGAATCGCTGTTTGTTGCCGATCCACTTCAGGAGCTGTCCCTTGGGTGGCTTGGCCATCTCCTGGATGAGGCCAGGGTCCTGGAAGAGAAGTGTCTGCATGTCAGGTTCTATCCTCCTGTGCTGTGATGCCGACACAACTCAGATGGTCGGCTACCTTCAACTGTCCTATTGCCCATTATCGTGGTCTTCCTGTCGGTAGTCAATGCGACTTTCACACTTGCGATAGAGTCATAATATTCCAATTTGGAATATTTGTCAAGGGCGGTTCAAATGGCTCGCTGTGAGAAAGAGCATCTATAGTCCCGAACAGAGCAAACTGCTGAGACTCCTGCGGGAGAAGAGGAAAGAGGCAGGGCTCAGCCAGACCGAACTTGCCAAACGGCTTGGCCGTAGCCAATCCTTCGTCAGCAAGTACGAGTCTGGAGAACTCCGCCTGGATCTGGTTGAGTTGGGCTTGGTCTGTCGCGCCGTAGGCACGTCGCTGTCATCCTTCGTACGTCAGTTTGAGAGGCGGACCCATGAAGGCTGACCCAAGATTCCTCAATCTCTCCAAGGATTTCTGGGCCAACGTCCGGTTGGTCAGTCAGGAGGTGGGCTATACGGCGACGGTTGGCGGCAAAAAGGAAGTCAAGGTTCCCTCTCTTGCCGAAATCCGCAGAGCGTTCACCGAGATGTCACTCGATGCTCGTCACTTGGTCGATGGCCGAGGAAACACGACTCCGCTTGGGCATCTTCTCTGTGAGTACTTCGAGTATCGCGCCTCCGCTCTCCGCAGGCATGTTGAGCCTCTACTGATGACGGCTGAGGAGGCGAAAGAAGCCTTTGAGCAGTTGTACGCCAAGTTGAAGCCGAAGTGCTGCATTCCCCTGAACAAACAGAGCGGTGACAAGAAGGTTCCCGCGTTTTACACCGGCATCATCAACATGTTGATCGAGGCGAATGCCCGGGGAGTGCCCTGTGATTTCGATCCGCGTGTGCTCACCACCATCACTCGTGGAGGTATTCCTCTGAGGACACTGGCACGCCGTATCGATGGGGCCTTTCCATCGGCTGTCAATCCTGTGGCTGTGTGGGAGATCAAGGAGTACTACCACACGACGACATTCGGCAGTCGTGTGGCGGATGGTGTCTACGAGAGTCTTCTCGATGGAATGGAGCTTGAAGAACTCCGTACCAGCGAGGGGGTGGATATCAAGCACTATCTGATGATTGATGCCCACTACACCTGGTGGTGCTGTGGACGGTCCTACCTTTGCCGTATCCTTGACATGCTACACATGGGCTATGTCGATGAGGTGCTGTTCGGAAAGGAAGTCCTGAAGCGACTGCCGTCCCTTGTACGCGAGTGGGCATCCCTGGCAAAGGCCCGACAGAGACACTAACCTTGCCGGTCACCACAATTAGTCTTCCATATGTGCCTATCCCGCTCTGCGTTCGTAGGCACGGTAGAGCAGGTCGAGCTCGGACTGCTTGGATTCGTAGGACTGCTGGAGGTCGGCTAAGCGGTCGGGGTTCTTGTAGATGTCCGCGTCGCCGAACTGCTGCTTCATCTGCTCGATCTCGCACTCCACGCCCAGGATCATCTCCTCGATCTGGTCCACGGTGAACTTGTTGAAACGCTTCAACTCATCCGGGGCCCGATTGGCCGAGGCGGCCGTTTGCGATTTGCGATTCTCGATTTGCGATTGGCGTTTCTTCGCCTCGGCAGCCTCGGCTTCCTTCCGCTCCTTCTCTTCGATTCTCCGGCGGATCGTGTCGGCGTAGGCCGAATAGGCGGGCTCGCCCACGATGAATTCCGTCCGACCCAGTTCCCGCTGGCCGAACTCGTCCGTGCCGACCACGAGCAGCTTGTCGGCGACTCGGTCCAGGAAGTAGCGGTCGTGACTGACGACGATGATCGTTCCGGTGTAGTCGTCGAGGGCCTCTTCGAGCATCTCCCGGCTGGCGATGTCCAGGTGGTTCGTCGGCTCGTCCATGATGAGCACATCGGGGGCCGAGAGGACGAGCTTGCAGAGCATCAGCCGGCTGCGTTGGCCGCCGCTGAGCTCGCCGCAGAGCTTGTACACGTCGTCGCCCGAGAGCAGGAACGTGCCCAAACGCCTGCGGACCACCTCCGGCACGAGTTCCGGATTGGCGCTCCACGCTTCGTCCAGGACGCTGCGATTGGGGTCGAGCACCTCGCCGTGCTGGTCGAGGTAGCCGACGCGGAGGCTCTCGCCCATGCGGATCGTGCCCGCGGAGGGCTCGACCCGCCCGAGGGCCAGCTCGATCAGCGTCGTCTTGCCTGTGCCGTTGGGACCGGTGATGCCGAGCCGCTCGCCGTTGAGAATGTCGAACGTGAGGTCCTGGAAGAGCGTCAACTCGCCGTACGATTTGCCCAGGCCCTCGCAGCGGACGATCAGGTCGCTGGCCTTGCCGGTCTTGCCGAAGGAAAAGGCGATGGTCCGCTGGCTCGTCGGCTTCTCCAGGAAGTCCGGGTTCTCCTTGAGCAGGCGGTTCAGGCGGGTCTTGCGGCCCTTGGCGGTCCCTCGCATGCCCTCCTGGTCCTTGTTGCGTGCGATGAAGTCCCGCGTCCGCTCGACCATCTCGACCCGACGGACGTATTCCCGCTCCTGCTGGAGCCGAACGGTCTCTTTCGTCCCGACGAAATTGCTGTAGTTGCCCGGCCAGACCTTCGCCTGGCGGTTCTCGACCTCGATGATTTTGCACGCCACCCGGTCCAGCAGGTACCGGTCGTGGCTGATGATGACCGCGCCGCCGCGATAGTTGCCGAGGAATCGTTCGAGCCACTCGGTGGCCTGGAGGTCCAGGTGGTTTGTCGGCTCGTCGAGCAGCAGCAGATCGGTTTCGAGCATGAGGACCTGGGCCAGGCCCAGGCGGGAGAGCTGCCCGCCGCTGAGGGCGGAGGTCTTGACGTGGTGCAGTTCCGGCTCGAAGCCCAGCGCCGCCAGGGTCATCTGGATGTGGGTCTCGTACTCGTAGCCGCCCGCCAGCTCGAACTCGTGCGTCAGGCGGTCGTAGCGTCTCATCTTGGCCTGAAGCTCGGCTCCCGTCAGGTGCTCCATCTCGCGCGATGCCTCGTGGAGGGCCTCCTGGAGCCTGAAGATGTTGTCAACGCCGGCGTGCATCTCCTGGAGAACCGTCCGTTCGCCGCTGAAGGTGGCCTCCTGGGGCAGGTAGCCGATCCGAAGCCCTTTCTGGCGGATGACCCGGCCCATGTCCGGCCTGATCTGGCCGGTGATGAGTCTGAGGATGGTGGTCTTGCCCGAGCCGTTGGCGCCGACCATGCCGACCTTCTCACCGGGATGGAGCTGGAGGTCCAGATGGTCCAGAACGATCTCCGGCCCAAATGCTACGTGTATGTCCTGCAATGTTATGAGTGCCATGCGTTTCCGAGTAGAACAACGGCGCACCTGGTGCGCCGCGGAGATTCAACCAAGCCTAAACGGCAGACGGACTTATGTTATCCGCCGGGAGGCTCGGATTCAAGCGCCGTCCCCCCGGCGGCACGCGAGACCGTTCGCATGATCCCGCTGTCGCGTCTTGTTCCCGGCCCATCGCTGGAGGTCCGGCCTGCGAAAGTCCGGCTTCGTTTCCAGAATGAGATGCAGAAGCAGCTCTGCCAGCCGGCACTCGTCAGAGTCCGGCGGGTACTTCTTTTCATTCTCCTCATCTGTTGCAGAACCCATTTTCTCAGGAGCGTAGCGAGGCAATCTCCCGCCCCTGGGATTGAGATCGCTTCGTGGCTCTGTAGCCCAGCCGCCCTCGGCTGGGGGAGTCTTGGGAGTCACCTCCGGCTGGGCAGTCTTAGGAATCACCCCCGAGGGCGGGGGTGCCACATATCACATATTGATAATGATATCGGACGTTGATACAATACGAGGTATCGGCTCTGTGCTCTTCCGTCGATGGTGCAGGCACCCCGTCTTCTTTGAAGGAGGCAAGGCCATGACGTCGAAACATGTACCGTCCGCTTCATTTCCTCTGTGTGTGGTTCTTCTGTTGGCGGGTATAACGTTCGCGGACCCGAACACGCCTGCGCTGCCCGACGATCTGGTGGATACCCTGTACCCTTCTTTGGAGGGACTTGCGCCGGGCAGCGCAGAAGCGCAGGATCGGCAACGTCAGGCGGCGCAGGAACTTGGGCTGCCTGTCGAGGTTCGCACGCGCAATACCGGGATCGTTCTGCGTCTGATCCCGGCAGGGACCTTCACGATGGGCAGTCCGGAAAGTGAAGCCGGACGAGGGGAAGACGAGGGTCCGCAACATGAGGTCACGCTGACCCAGGCGTTCTACTGCGGCAAGTTCGAGGTGACGCAGGGGCAGTGGGAGCAGGTGTGCGGGAGCAATCCGTCCTATTTCCAGAATGCCGGTCTGGATGCCCCGGTGGAACAGGTGAGCTGGGACGATTGCCGGGTCTTCTTGAAGAAGCTGTGTGAGGTAGAGGGGGTGCCGGAAGGGACCTACCGGCTCTTGACGGAAGCCGAGTGGGAATATGCTTGTCGTGCGGGCACGCAGACACCCTTTTGCTATGGGACCGATCTGGACTCGAGCATGGCGAACTTCAATGGGGAGTACCCCTACGGTGCCAGGGCGGAAGGGGTGTCTCGCGGGATGACGACTCCTGTCGGGAGTTTTCATCCCAACGCCTGGGGCCTGTATGATATGCACGGCAATGCGTGGGAATGGTGTCAGGACTGGTGGGGGCCGTATCCGAGCGAACCGTTGACGGACCCGCTTGGCCCCGCTTCGGGCGATTACCGCGTCCTCCGGGGCGGCGGTTGGGACTACGACGCCAGGGGCTGCCGATCGGCGATTCGCAACGGGTACACGCCCGACAACCGCCTCCTCCAGGGCCTTCGCCTCGCGAGGACAACGCTGTAGTGCCGTTCAAGGAGTTTTGGCCGAGTGACGGCCCGCGGAGTGGAGCCAGTCACCGGCCCGGGGGTCCAGGGGGCAGCGCCGCAGATGTAGCCCAGCCGCCCCCGGCTGGGGAGTCTTGCGCGGGGGAATCTCGGGAATCGTTCACCGCTGGGGAATCTTAGGAATCACCCCCGGGGGCGGGGGTGCCACACGACACAGGCCCGTATCCCATCCCGAGTGGGATCGAACATGATGGGCCGGACAGGGCTGGCAGGGTGACCCGAACGTCCTGTCCGGCAAGCACTTGTACCGATTCGGGAGGATTCTTGCGCGGCAGGACTTGTCATGGTGAGCGAAGCGAACCATCTGGCCCGCGCAGGAGAGGCTTCCCAAGTCCACAGCCCAGATCTTTCGCTGCGCTCAAAATGGCAATCCTCGTCTTGAGATAGTCTCTCAGTGGTTGGGCGATGGTTGGCTGTTGGTTGGTCGTCGGTTGGCGGCTGGTTGGCCCTTGGTTGCTCGGGGACGGAGTCGATGTCGCAAATCCTTTGCTGGAGCAGCCTTGCCACGGTGCCGTTGGTGGTTGGTTTGAAGGCGGCGAGGCTCCATCTGCCGAGGTGTTTCATGGCTGTGCGGGCCTGCCGGAGCACCTGGGCACACACGCCGGATCGGCGCCCCCAAAACTCGCTTGCAATCGTATCGAGAATGTGGTCTATTAGCTCAATAATCCGCTGACAGCAAACGTCTTACAGAGCGTACGGCCCATTCACGGCACAGGCATTGGAGATCTCAGACTATGGTGAGAATACGGAAGTGGACGAGACGAGAGCTCTTGAGGAGTTCGGCAATGGCGGCCGGCACCCTGGTGTTGTCAGGTGCGGCCGGGCCTCTAGCCTACGCACAGGGCAGTGATGAGATTCGCGTTGGCGTCGTCGGTTGCGGCGGACGCGGCTCCGGCGCCGCCCACGATTGCGTCAGCTCGTCCTCCGGCGTGAAGGTTGTCGCCCTGGCGGACGCCTTCAAGGACCGCCTGGAGGGCCTCAAGAAGGACTTCAGCGTTACGGACGACCGCTGTTTCGTCGGTCTGGACAGCTACAAGCAGCTCATGGCCCTCGACGACGTCAATCTGGTTATTCTGGCGACGCCGCCGGGTTTCCGGCCCAAGCAGTTCGCCGAGGCGATCCGCAAGGGCAAGCACGTATTCATGGAAAAGCCGGTGGCCGTCTGTCCGGCGGGGGCCAAGATGGTGATCGAGGCCTCCGATCTGGCGACGAAAAAGGGTCTCGGGGTCGTCGCGGGCACGCAGCGCCGCCACCAGCCGGAATATGTCGAGACCATGAAACGCATCCACGACGGCGCCATCGGCGACATCGTCTCAGCCCAGTGCTACTGGAATATGGGCGGCCTCTGGGTGCACGAGCGACAGGCCAGCGAGAGCGACGTCGAATGGCAGATGCGCAACTGGCTGTACTTCACCTGGCTCTCGGGCGACCACATTTGCGAGCAGCACGTACACAACATTGACGTGATCAACTGGGCGTTCAAGGACGCGCAGCCGGAGACGATCTACGCCGTGGGCGGGCGCCAGTTCCGCACGGAGCCCAAGTACGGCCACATCTTCGACCACTTCGGGGTCGAGTTTACCTATCCCGGCGACGTCAAGACGATCAGCATGTGCCGCCAGATCGAGGGCACGGCGGGCAACGTCAGCGAACGCGTCGTCGGCACGAAGGGCTGGAGCGACTGCGCCGGGACCATCGAAGGCGAGAATGCCTGGCGGTACAGGGGCCCGAAGGCCAACCCCTACGTTCAGGAGCACGCGGACCTCATCAAGAGCATCCGCGAGGGCAAGCCGCTCAACGAGGGCAAGCGGATCGCGGAGAGCACGCTGTGCGCGATCATGGGACGCGAGTCGGCCTACTCCCGCCGGCAGTTCACGCGGTCGTGGTTCATGAACCGCAGCACGCTGAACCTCCTGCCGTCCGACGAGCTGAAGCTCAGCGATGCAATGCCCGTGCCGGCGGTGGCGGTCCCCGGCCGCTATGAGCTGGCCGGCTGGGTCCGCGAACAACGGGGCAACGCCGGATGAGCCACACGCGCCTGGTGGGCGTGGGCGGAAAGACACGAAGATACCGAACGAAGGAGATTTTCGATATGTCGTCACAAAGGAACACGATGTCCGGGACCCAGGCGGGCGTGGCAGCGGGCACGGCCGCCGTGCTGGCAGGCATGGCGCACGCGCAGGGCTCCGACAAGATCAAGGTGGGGATGCTGGGCTGCGGCGGACGAAACAACGGCGCGGTCCGGCAGTGCCTCCAGGCCGATCCCGGGGTCGAGGTCATCGCCATGGCCGACCTGTTCGAGCACAAGGTCCGCGGCACGCGCGATAGTCTGGCGAAAGAGGCCGCCGATCGCGTCAAGGTCGCGGACGACCACATGTTCTGGGGCTACGACTGCCACGAGAAGCTGGCGCAGTGCGAGGCCGACCTGCTGTTGATGGCGACCGCGCCGGCGTTTCGCGGTCGGCAACTCATGGCGGCCGTTAAGGCGGGCAAGCACGTCTTCACGGAGAAGCCCGTCGCGACGGACGTCGCAGGCTGTCGGGAAGTGATGGAGGCCTCGCGCATCGCGGCACAGAAGGGGCTCTCGATTGTCGCGGGCACCCAGCGCCGGCACGAGTTCAGCCGAATCGAGCTGATGAAACGCATCCACGAGGGCGCGATCGGCGAGCTGGTCGGCGGCCAGTGCTACTGGTACGGCGAGGGCATCTGGTTCCGCGGCGCCTCGGAGGGCATGAGCGAGCTGGACTGGCAGTGCGAGAACTGGTACCACTTCACCTGGCTCTCCGGCGACCAGATCTGCGAGCAGCACATCCACAATATCGACGTGCTGAACTGGTGCTTCAACGGCCCGCCGGTCAGGATCACCGCGTTGGGCGGGCGCCAGTGGCGCAGCACCAATGAGGAGCAGGTCAGGATCGCCAAGGAGGTCTGCAAGAAGTACAACAACGGCAGCGAGGAGGGCTGGGAGAAGTACAACGGCGATATCTGGGACCACATCTACGCGGAGTTCGAGTACGCCAACGGCGCACGCTGCCTGAGCTTCAGCGGGCACAGCCCGCCGCGGGGCTCCGGACGCCAAGGCGAGAAGATCGTCGGCACCAAGGGCACCAGCGATTGCCGCATCGGGATCTCCGGCGTCAACGCCTGGAAATACGATGGCGAAATGGTCGACGGCATGCTCCAGGAACACAAGGACCTGATCGCGAGCATCCGCGGCGGCAAGGCGTTGAACGAAGGCATCCGGGTCGCCGAGAGCACCCTGACCGCGATCGGCGCTCGCATCTCCGCCTATACCGGCCAGGTCGTCACCTGGGACTGGCTCATGAAGGAGTCGAAGCAGAGCCTCGTGCCCAGCCAGGCGGAACTCATCGCGGGCAAGCCGCTCTATCACCCCATCGCGACCGGCCGCGACCCGATGGTGTGACGACTGACGATTTACTATTGACGATTGATGATTGGCTGTCGCCCGTTCCTCAGGTCGGCGGTCAGTCAGCGTCTCGCAGACAGCAGAACAACAAGGCCCGAGGGTCCTGAAGGATCGTCGGGCCTTTTCTCCTCCGTGAGATAGAGGTCGTCGTGCAAGAGAATCTCGTTCGGGCGGCAGCGGCAGCACGCCGTCCACGTTGATTTGGGGACCGGCCAAGTCTGTGTCGAGGGCATCTTGCCCTCGAATCGCGGGCAGGATGCCCGCGACACGTTACGCTAATCGTGCCCAACATTCCAGGATGGACGGCGTAGTAGAGTGGGCTGTGCCCACCGTTCTTGGACTGACGGGGGTCGAGCCATGTTGAGCGTCGTGTGTGTGCTCTCGTTGTTGTTGGCTGCGGGCGGTGTCCCTGGGGTTCTTCGACCGTCGTTTGCCCCGCCGGCCGAATTCGCGAACGATCTCGGAAGCTACAGATCGCCGTTGCTGTTCGACGACGGGACACCCGTCCGAACAGCTCCCGACTGGTCCCGACGGAGAGACCAGATCCTGGCTGCGTGGCGGAATCTGCTCGGCGATTGGCCGCCGCTGATCGAGAGGCCCGAGGTCCAGTATGCCGAGCGGATACGCCGGGACAACTTCACACAACACAAGGTTGCCCTCGAGATCGCTCCGAACCGGCAGACGGTTGCCGGCTACCTGTTGGTCCCCGATGGAGAAGATCCGTTCCCGGCGGTCCTCGTCGTCTACTACGACGCCGAGACGGCGGTCGGTCTGAGCGACAAGGAACTCCGCGATTTCGGCTACCAGTTGGCCCGGCGGGGTTTCGTGGTCTTGTCCATCGGTACGCCGGTGTTTTGCAGTCTCAATCCGCCGTACAAGCCGCTCTGGGACGTGCCCGAGGGACAACCGGCGCTCCAGCCGCTCTCGGCCCTTGCCTACGTCGCCGCCAACTGCCACACCGCGCTGGCCCACATGCCCATCGTCGATCCGCAACGCATCGGCGTCGTCGGCCACTCCTACGGCGGCAAGTGGGCGATGTTTGCCTCCTGCCTCTACGATGAGTTCGCTTGCGCCGTCTGGTCGGACCCTGGGATCGTCTTCGACGAGACCCGCCCGAATGTCAACTACTGGGAGCCCTGGTATCTGGGCTGGGACGCGAACGTGCAGCGCCAGCGGGGCGTCCCGAGCGATGTCCGTCCGCGGACGGGCCCCTACAGGAGGATGATCGAGACGGGCCGGGACCTGCACGAGCTGCACGCGCTGATGGCGCCGCGGCCGTTCCTCGTCTCCGGCGGCGCCGAAGACCCGCCCAAACGCTGGCAGACCCTCAACCACACGGTCGCGGTCAACAAGCTCCTTGGCTGCGACAACCGCGTCGCCATGACCAACCGCGAAACCCACAGTCCCACCTCCGAGTCCAACGAGCAGATCTATGCCTTCTTCGAGTACTTCCTGAAGACTCGTTGACTTGCGCCGGGATGCCCGTCGGCTACCGGCTTGATTGCTCCTCCAACCCCGACAGGAACATCTGTGTATAGGCCAAGGGATCGACGGGCTTCTCGCCGAGGTGGTTC
The DNA here is from genome assembly GCA_035342095.1 of Sedimentisphaerales bacterium. Classification (GTDB taxonomy): domain Bacteria; phylum Planctomycetota; class Phycisphaerae; order Sedimentisphaerales; family Anaerobacaceae; genus PLanc-01. The sequence goes on from DAOQWL010000072.1 coordinate 11,186, forward strand.
TCGACCTCGACATAGTCCGACTCGTGTCGCTGCCTGTCGTACAGACACACAAACACACGAACCTTGTCCGGCTCCGGTACGGATATCCAGACGGGTGGCATGCTCAGACCATAGTTCCGTTGGTCATTCCCCGCGCCGGAACGCCTTCGGCCGAGCCAATCATAGCTGTCAATCAGAAACGCCTCCCACGCGCTACTGTCCTTTCTCTGGCCGCCGTCGCGAATCGTCACCATCAGCAGAGGGTCCATATCGAACACCGGCCCGATCATTCTGATGTATGCAGGGTAATCCTCGGTCACGCTCCGAATCTGGCCGTCCGAAGCCAGGATCGCCTCCTTGATTCGCAGACCCACGGTGTCACCATCCTGGTCAACTGCGATGATGCTCAGCGTGACACCGAGGTCGTCGGCGCGGCAGAGCGAGGCTCGGATGAGGATGGGCTCCGGCGTCCTGAATCCCCGAGCTGCTCTCGTTCGCAGCCTGTCCCGTGCCACCTTGGCCCGTTCGCGGACCTGCGACGGCACATCGGAGTCCTCGCTGATGGCCTCCAGGTCGTTCACACTTCTGTACCGAGGTTTTGCGCCCTCCGATTCTGCTTCGTCAGTTCATCGAGTTGCTCATATGCCTGTCGATATGGCATGTTCCCATCCACGATCCGAGCGGCGCGGTCGAGGAATTCCGTGCAAGGTCTGCGGGCCAACTCGATCAGTTCGTCATCTGTCATCTTCTCCAGTCCGGGTCGAGCCTCCTCGTCCGCATGCTTCACGAGTTCGGCTCTCAGCCAGGGAAGGGTCTTGTCGTTCGTCCTTGCGATCTGCAGAATCTGTTCGAGGTCGATTCTGACGACCTCCGCGAGACTGGGCAGAGTCACGGTCGTCGAGGCCAGTTCGCTCTTGAGCCACGCGAGGGTCTGCACGTCGAGCGGCATTTTTCCCAACACGTGCTGTGTGGCCCCGCAGGCAATGCCCTCGACAGTTACTCCCTGTTGACTGACCTGACGCGCCATGTGGTGCATCAGCACGCATCGAGCCAAGGCCGCTGGGTGATCACCGGCGGATGTCAGAATGCGTGCTTGAACTGAGAGGGCTGTCGCGAGTCGTCGCAGCCCGATCAGAAGGCTCGTCGGAAACGGGTCTCCGAGCGAGTAGGCAATGCCCCAGTCGCACGCGGGGATCTTCCCGGCAGCCTCTACGAGCCGAAACGCCTGACGGCAGTCCGAGACATACTCTCTGACCGCCTCATTGGGCTCCTCGCCGGCGAGCACGTTGTAGAGCAGATCGCCCGTGGCCTCGTCGGCCTCCGGGCAGGCCAGGATCGCCTGATAGTAGAGCAAGGCGGCGTTGTTCGGGTCCGGGGGCAGGGTCGATGCGGACGCACAGACCGCCCGGAGGACGACGAACCCGATGACGGTGACAATCTCGCCCGCAATTCCACGCCGCATGTTGTACATGGCTGGCTCCCCAAAGACCGAACGACCTTCGCACTTCGTACGACCGCACAATACGATAGACGCACGAGGCCGCCGGGATAATCACGGCTTCGTCCGCGAAAGTCCGTTTTCGGAGGCACCGGTCCGCAGGCTGTCACAGGCCGCGGCAGCTCTTGATGATGTAGCCGCCGGATTTCTCCTCGGGCTCCAGTTCCAGGATGCCTTGTGCCTGGGCCTCCTCCAGGAGCTGGCCGAAGGATCGGAAGCCGTAGTAGGATTCGCTGAAGCCGGGCTTGCGGCGTTTCAGCGTCTGCTTGATCATGGAGCCCCAGATCTTCTCGCCTTCCCCGCGTTCTTCGAGCAGGGCCTCGTAGGTCTCGACGATCAAGTCCCAGGCTTCCTGTTTCTTGTCTTCCGCTTTCTTGTCCTCCGCGGGTTTCGACGTCTTCGCAGGACCGCGGGCCGGCTTGCGATTTGCCTCGGCGTTTGCCTCTTTCTTGCGGGCCGGCTGGCGGCGGACCAGGTCGTCGTAGTAGATGAACTCGTCGCAGTTGGCGATCAGCAGGTCCGACGTCGAGTTCTTGACGCCGACGCCGATGACGATCTTGTCGTTCTCGCGGAGCTTGCTCACCAGCGGCGAGAAATCCGAGTCGCCGCTGAGGATGACGAACGTGTCCACGTGCTCTTTGGTGTAGCACAGGTCGAGCGCGTCGACCACCATGCGAATGTCCGCGGAGTTCTTGCCCGACATCCGCACGTGCGGGATCTCGATCATCTCGAAGGACGCCTCGTGCATGGAGGTCTTGAAGTCCTTGTATCGCTCCCAGTCGCAATAGGCCTTCTTGACGACGATATTGCCCTTGAGCAGGAGCCGCTCGATCACCTTGGAGATGTCGAACTGCGCGAAATGCGCGTCCCGAACGCCCAGTGCGATGTTCTCGAAATCGCAGAACAGGGCCATATTCTTCGTGTCAGACCGATTGCTCATAACGCGGTTCCTTCCACAGACAACCTTTGTGCCGGGGTTCTCTCTTGATCGTCGTGCCACCGACGCGATCAGCCGACTCCGGAAATCGTATCGCCGGTATCCTACCAGACATGTTAACCCGATTCCAACGCGATTTTACGGGCGGTGGTGTTGTCTTCTCTTCCGAAGCCTTCCTCACTTGAACTGGGGCCAGTACCGTGGTGCAAGTCGTTCGAATAACTTCCGTCACGGACCAGGACGGAATCGAGGATGTGTGGATGCTGGTCGCGTTCTTCCGTGTTAGCGAGCACCCATTCTCCGCTGGTACCCCGAAGGCGATAAACGCAGTGGGACGGTCTTCGCGGCACTTTTCGGCTTCTTCCGCCGGCGGTCTGCCGGTAGAATCTGACTCTGAACAGGGGGGCTTGGCATGCCCTCGCGACAACGCCGTACCGTATTCGGGAAAAGGACAGGGGGTACCATGGACACGACATTCGGGAGCGTCAACGAGGTTCTGGATTTCGCGATTGCAGGGGAGATCGAGGCCAGCGAGTTCTACATCGCCCTGGCGACCAGGATGGATGCGCCCGCGATGAAGAAGGCGTTCGAGGAATTCGCGGCGGAGGAGCGCGGACATCGGGCGAAGCTGGAGGCCGTCAAACGCGGCGTCTACTCGTTCGGAGCGGGGGCCAAACAGGTGCAGAGCCTGGGACTGGCCGACTATCTCGTCGCACAGAAGCCCTCGGCACAGATGGATTACGCCCAGGCCCTTGTCCTGGCGATGAAGAAGGAAAAGGCCGCGTTCAAGCTGTACTCGGATCTGGCCGCCGCGGCGCCGGACGACACGCTTCGAGACCTGTTCCTGTCGCTGGCGGCGGAAGAGGCCAGGCACAAGCTGCGATTCGAGGTCGAGTACGACGACTTCGTGCTGAAGGAGAACTGACCGTCGCGGCGGCGACGGAAATCCGAAATCCGAATATCGAAATCCGAAACAAATCCAAAAGGCCGAAATCCAAATGACGGAAACGCCGGCGCCGGCCCGAAGGGCCGTTTTGAGTTTCGGGTTTCGGTCATTCGTGCTTGTTTCGGATTTCAGATTTCGTGCTTCGGATTTGGACCTTCGTTGGAGGATTGCCATGAGAGTATGGACGATGCTTGTCGTTGCTTTCTGTATGGAGGGTGCAGCACATGCGGCTGATCCGGTCTTTCCGGGCCGGGAGTGGGCGGCGAGGTCGCCTGCGGAGGTCGGGCTATCCGCGGAGAAGCTCAAGGCCTTCAGCGACTTCGCAGGCGGGTTCGGCTGCGTCATTCGACACGGGTACATGGTCTACTCCTGGGGCGATCCCGCTCGGCGGATGGACGTCGCCTCGGCGGCAAAGCCCGTCTATGCCCATTTCCTGTTCAAGGCGGTCGAGGACGGGCGAGTCTCCGGTCTCGACGAGCCGGTCTGTCAGTGGGAACCCCGGCTCAAGCAGATCAACGCGAGCCTGGGACACAAGGACTCGCGGATCACCTGGCGGCACATGGCCAACCAGATCTCCTGCTACGGCCTCGTCGAGGAGCCCGGCGCCGCGTTCGCCTATAACGACTTTCAGATGGCCTTGTTCTTCGACACCCTGTTCACCAAGGTCTACGGGGCGACTCATACGACCATCGATTCGCAGGTCTTCCATCCGTTGCTGACGGACCTGATCGGCTGCCAGGACGACCCGACGTTCCTGGCCTTTGGCGAGGACGACCGCCCGGGCCGGCTGGCGATTTCCCCTCGTGACTTCGCGCGGTTCGGCCTGCTGTATCTCCACCGTGGCCGGTGGGGCGACCGGCAACTGCTCAGTCCCGAACATGCGAAGATGGCTGTGACCAGTCCGCTGCCGAACTCGATCCCGCGGGCAGGGGACAAGGCCGCGGAGATGATCCCCGGCCAGCGGACAGCGGGGTCACGCGCCATTCCGGACAACCAGACTGACCACATGGGCAGCTATAGCTGGCTGTGGTGGATCAACGGCGTGGATCGCGAAGGTCTCCGGCACTGGCCCGATGCCCCGACGGACGCCTTCGGCTGCTTCGGCCATGGCGGCATCCGTGCGATGGTCGTCCTGCCGAGCCTGGACCTGATCGTGAGCTGGAACGATACGCGCATCGAAGGCCGGGACAAGGAGAACGAGGCCCTCCGGCTTTTTCTCGACGCGGTTGTCGAACCGAAGGGACATGCAGTGTCTTCCGCGGACTCGTCCTTCCGATCCAGTCGTCCGCCGTTGTTCCTGTGCGGGCCGGGGGACCCGGAAGGGTTCCTCTACCGGGGGACGCTGAATCCCGACGGCACGCGATCCGGCGACCAGATGCGACTGATCGAGAAGCTCGCGCCCACCGGCGCCAACTGCATCTACCTGATGGCGGTCCGCTCGCACGGCGGCGACGGCGACCCGACTCAGAATCCCTTTGTCCGCAACGACCCGGCCCAGGGCGTCAACGGCAAGGTGCTGGATCAGTGGGAGCAGTGGTTCGCCGAGATGGATCGCCACGGGATCGTCATCTATCTTTTCATTTACGATGACGACGCTCTCGTGTGGAACACCGGCGACGAGGTCGGCGACCGGGAACGGGAGTTCCTCTGCACGCTCGTGAATCGGTTCAAGCACCACAAGCACCTGGTCTGGTGCATCGCGGAGGAGTACGGCGAGAAGCTCAGCGCCGAGCGGGTCCGGCGGATCGCGAGACTGATCCGGGACGAGGACGATCGGGGCCACTCCATCGCGGTGCACAAGAACGACGGCCTCGCTTTCTCCGAGTTCGCCGACGATCCCTGCATCGACCAGTTCGCGATCCAGTACAACGTCCATACCGCAGAGCAACTGCACGCCGGCGTGGTCCAGGCCCGGCGCGAGGCGAAGGGTCGGTACAGCGTGAATCTTTCCGAGGCCGCCGACTGGGGCGCCGGCGCCGAGTCGCGGCGCAAGTGCTGGGCCTGTGCCATGGGCGGCGCCTCGGTGATGGTCCTCGGGATGGACATCGCGAGCACGGCCGTCAGCGATCTGACGGATTGCGGCACGCTGGTCCGCTTCTTCCAGATGGTGGCGGACCTGTCGTTCATGAAGCCGCACGACGAGCTGGCGCACGCCGGGACGCAGTATGTGCTCGCGGGACCGGGTGGATCGTACGTGATCTACGCGTCGAAGCCCCAGACGCAGGTGGGCCTCAAGGGCATGACGGCGGGCAGATACTCGTTTCGATGGCTTGACTGTGCGAGCGGAAGGACCGTGGTTCAAGAGTCGGTCCACGTGCCCGCCGGCGACTGGGCCTGGACGCGGCCGGACGGCATCGGCGACGAGGCGGCCGTCCACCTGTTTCGCATCGGCGGCTGAGTCGGCTTCGACGTGCGGCGACAACCAATATGTCAAAGAGCGTCGGCGGGTCGGGCCTGGCGGTCCAGAAGCAGGGGACCGGCAGACGCCTTCCATACCCGGCACAAAGGCTGCTGCCCGCGGTTCCAGCCGGGCTCTCTCAACTCCGCCTGCGTCGAGTAGCGGAATCGGCCCGAATCTGCGTGACGGTACTCGTAGAGCGGCACGATGCACGGATTCGCACCTGCCTGCCCGTCGGGCGGCATCGCGAGGAATAATGGCTCCGCCGACGTGTCCTGCGACTCGGTTGTCAAGCGGACATTCCCGTCGGCCAGTCTGTCCGCATACACGCAGACCAGGTGCTCATCGCCTCGGCCCGGCTCGATGGCGTAGAACGCTGCGGATTCGACGTCGTCCCATTTGCTGCGTTCTGCGATGGCGTCGCTCAGCAGGTATGTCCCGCGGTCCTGGCCGTCCCGTACCTGATAGACCGCAACGGGCAGGACCAGCCGGGGATCGTCCAGGTCCAGGCGGTACATGATCTGGTTGTAGTCATATCGCGGCGTCGCGCGTTCCTCCGAGCCGGAGAAGGTCCACGAGTAGGTGCCCTCGAAATAGATCGTTCGGCCGCCGTTCTGGTCGAAATAGGGGTGCTGCTTGGGGTTGTAGAACGAATACTTGTTGTGCGTCGCGACCTTGCGGGCGTAGGCCCACGGCCCGACCGGCGTGTCCGCCTCGGCATACCAGACCTCGCCTATGTAGGAACTCTCCCCGCCGGCCTGCAGGAAAAGGGCGATCCACTTGTGCCGGTGGGCGTTGAAGTAGACGCTCCCGCCGTGCGGCGTGACTTCCTTGCCCGATTCCACGTCGAGGAAACGAACGTCCCCCTTCTCCCGCTTGAGAGTCTCGGTGACATGGGCTCGTGCGGAGGCGTCCGCTCCCGCGATGTCTGCGAATGTCACCCAACGGTCCCGCCCGCCCTGCGAAGCGGTCAGGACCTCGTAGCGATTCGGATCGATCACGCGGTCCCATTTCGCCTCCACTCTCATGCGGACGGTCAGCGGGAAGGGCAGTGCGAAGTAGTAGTACAGCCGGCCCTCGACCTCGACGCGGAATGCGTGCCCGAAATCCGGATAAGGCAGGAGATTCGGGTCCGACCGGACGATGGGCTCGAAGGAACCAGTGTCGTCGTTGAAGACCATCAGGCCTCGCTCCAGCACGTGCCCCAGGTCCTTGAGCCGGGCGTACTTGGCGACCATGTGCTCCCGGCCGTCGTTGTCGCGGACGACGAGAAAGCCGTCGAGCCAGACGAGTCCGGGCTCCTTCAGACGGGCGACGGGCCGACTGAAGCCGTCCTTGTCCACGAAGTAGTCGAGATCGACGCCGACCGCGGGGTCGAGGCCGCCTCGCCCGGGCAGATCGGACACGGCGCCCGCCATCGCGAAGTGGCCCAGCGGATACCCCGGCCTGCCGGTGTCGCCCCATGTCCAGAACAGCCGGCCGTGGTAGAGGCACGCGTCTACGGAGTCCTGGCCGATGACCTGGGCGTTCAGGACCGGGTTCTTCAGCGGGACGGTCCGGCCCACCAGGATACTGTCGCGGTAGATGCCCTGGCCTGTGACGCGGTACAGACGCTCCGCGATGTTGATCCGGTCGATCTTGACGACCGCTGTCGTGCCCGGCGTCGTGCGGAGCCTGACGCCGCGAAAGCCGAAGCCATCCTTGGGGTACTCGTAGCCGTGACTCTCGACGAAGAAAAAGACTTCCCGATCCATCAGGCCGGGCTCGAGAAACGCGACGATCCCGTTGCTGTCGGTGAAGCAGCGGATGAGGTTCGTCGTCCGGAGTTCGACCAAGGGCACTCCCCGGCCCGTCCGGCTGTCCACCACCTGGATCGCGAAGTAGTCGCCGGCGCGATTCGGCTCTCCGGCCGAACCGTACCCGCCTGCGGATGCGATCAGGAGTATCGTCACCACAGCCGTGACCGACAGGCTCTTACGCGTCATCGAAGTCATTTCGTGCGTCATATGCCACCCCTTCTTCACCAAGCTGACATTAGCCATGTGACCTCTACCCGCCCGCCGCACCGTCCATCCAAGGCACAATACCACACTTCGCGCCGTCAATCGAGTCGCGAGCTGATTCCGGGTGCATGTCCGTGGTTGCACGCGTGCAATAGGGGTTCGTAGAGCCCCCGGATTGTCATTCCCGCGAACGCGGGAATCCAGTCTCCGGGGCGTGCCAAGTCCCACGGTTCCTGGATTCCTGCTTTCGCAGGAATGACAGAGTCGGGGCAACGCCTCATTACTCTGCGGAAGGCTGCAGCTACGGTCATGTGCCCGCTGATTCCTCGCACGGCGACGGGCCGCCCACGATTGGGTTCGTTTCGCACGATTCTCCCTCGGCCGGCACATCGGCAACAGGCCGGGGATAGGCCAAGGATGGGATCGTAGCACGGGCATCTTGCCCGTGAGTAGCATGGGCGTCCCGCCCATGATTCCCAGCGGTCGGCGCGTTCGAAGTGACACCGTAAGGCGTTATTTTCTCTTCTGCGAGTTTGAAGTGTGATGTTTGGAGTGTGAAGTCAGAAGAGCCGCCGCCCAAGGCCTGGCACGTCTCACCCAATACTCGCTCCGGCGATGGATTTACGCCAAACGAAGCCAATTTCGCCTGTGTTGCGGACTCCTGACCCGCCCCGGGGCAGTCCGCCGAATGCGAGACTCCTTCCGGCGCGGCCGCCATCGTGCGTGCTTCTCGCTCTTTCCGCAGTTGCGCCATCGTTCGGTACAGGCTGCTCTCGATCCGGCGCTCGTACATCAGCAGCCGGTCCAGGACCCGCGCCTCCGCGAAGTCCTCGACGACCAGTTTGCCCAGAGCAGCGTTCTCGTCGACCACGCCGGCAATGCCCCGATCCCACTCGCTGCCCTTGAGCTGTTTCCACTCTTCGAGCCGGGCTTCCAGCAGTTCCGTCGGCTCCCCGTCGTCGAGCGCCGCAAAGGCCGCGGTCTGGAGCCGCTCGGCCCTTTGCAGTCGCCAGGAAAGCCCGACGATCCGCTCGGCCAGCATCGTTTCCACCGCTCCGGCCGGCGCCAGCTCCTGGAGCATTCCTTCCCGGTACAGCTCGAACTCCTGAGGGTCTTCCCCCTGGATAACCGCCTCCCGCGCCAGCAGGCCATGCTTGAGGGCGTTCTGGGAAGCCCTCTCCTTGCCTTCCGGCGTACGCGGACCCGTGGATTTCTGCGCATTCGAACGATTCGCCTGGATCTGTGCAACGCTCGCCATGTTGAGCCCTCCAAATCTTGTGATTTACGATTTACCATTTACGATTTACGAATCGTCGCCACCCCAACGTGGCGACACACATCGCTAGTCTACCATACGCACGATCCTGGTTCAACAACAATATAACCAACGACGCACATATGTCTGTACCCTAAACCCTGCTCCCGGCGGAACTAACGACGCACGCCGAAGAAATCCCCGCCACAGAGGCACAGCGGCCACGGAGAAAGCTGTTTGTAGTGTGCCCGTCGGGCATGTCTTCGGGGCACGGCGCACAACCCAGGAACCGCTGAGGAACGCCGACGCCGACCGTGTCATTCCCGCGAAAGCGGGAATTCGGACTCTGTCAGCCACAGAGGACACCGAGCGTCACAGAGGCAACAAGGGCATATGGAATTCGGCGACAGCGGTAGGGTGGGCTATGCCCACCGACCCCCTATGGACTGAGGCGGACAAAGACAGCGACACCTATATCCAAAGCCTGACCCCTTGTTGCACCCCTTGTTGCACCAAAGAATCTTTGCCGCAGAGTGTGCCGAGAACACGGAGACGGGGCGATCACGGCAGGGCGGGTTCTGTCCGCCATCTTCCCTTGGTACAGGACGATCCTTGAACGAAAACGACGCAGCACTACAATGACTGATGGAACTGAAAAGCGTCTTCTGACTCCCAGACCGCTTGATTTGGTTCTTGATGACAACGTGCCGTATGGAGGTAGTATGCAAAGCAGGACTTGTCTGATTGCTCTCTTGGTTGCCTGTCATTGCGGAGGCGCCTGGGCGAGCAGTGAGGATACGATGAAGTGGTGGCAGGAGGCGAAGTTCGCGCTGTTCGTACACTGGGGGCCCATCAGTGTATTGGGTAAGGAGATCAGTTGGTGCCGGGGGCTGCCCCGGACCGGCGAGGAATATGCGACGTGGGACCGAAGCGTGCCTTCCGCGCAGTATGATTCGCTCTATCGAGAATTCAACCCAGTCCAGTTCGATGCGGAGGAGTGGGTGCAAATGATGAAAGACGCGGGGATGAAGTACCTCATCTTTACGACGAAGCATCATGACGGGTTTGTGAATTTCGACTCCCGGTATACGAACTACAAGATCACATCGAAAGACAGTCCCTTTGGGCGAGACATCGTCAAGGAGCTGGCGGATGCCTGTCATCGGGGCGGAGTGGGATTGGGTTTCTATTACTCCCCGCCGGACTGGCACCATCCGGAGTATCTCGGCCCCCATCACGACACGAAGTACATCGAGTACTTTCATGGGCAGATCGAAGAGCTGTGCAAGAATTATGGGAAGGTGGACATCTTCTGGTTTGACGGTTTGAGGGGCACTGCGGAAGACTGGCACGCCCAGGAGATCGTGGACAAGATCAAGGAATGGCAGCCTGATGCGCTGATCAACAACCGGCTTGGAGTCGAGGGCAACATGGGGACGCCCGAGCAGACGGTGGGCGGATTCAATCGAGGCCGGCCTTGGGAAAGCTGCATTACGATCGGGACACAGTGGACGTGGGGCGGCAATGACAAGACGAAGAGTTATGAAGAATGCATGAAGCTCCTGCTCGGCACGGCCGGCGGCGATGGGAATCTGCTCTTGAACATGGGGCCCAGGCCGGATGGTCGTTTTGAGGCCACGCAGGTCGCCGTTGTCAAACAGATGGGGCAATGGCTGAGGCAATATGGAGACAGCATTTATGGAACCAGGGGCGGGCCCTTCAAGCCCGGACGATTCGGAGTGAGCACGTGCAAGGGCAACAAGATATACGTGCATATCACCGAGTTTGACGGCGACACGGTGCGCCTCGGGAAGCTGCCTGCGAGAATCGTCGGCGCCAGTGTGCTGACCGGCGGGGAGTGCCGTGTTGTGCAGGAGGATGGCGGGGTCGCGATCACCGTCGCCAAGGAATTCCACCAGCCCATCGATACGCTGGTTGCACTTGAGGTGGATACGAATGCCGTCGGGATACCGATGATCGAGCCTCTTGCCAAGGCCGAGCAGATCGGTCTTGGGCATTCTGCCCAGCCTGCAGAGAAGATCGCCGGCAAGACGCCTAAGGTGGTGTTCCGGAATGATGACAGAGAGCTGGTTGAGGTGCAGGCGGGCACGTATGTCAATCATGATGGGAAGAAGATCCATCTTGACGAGTATTCGATCCAGAAACATGAAGTGACCAATGCCATGTTCTGCGAATATCTCAATAGCAGCGACGAGGCCGGCCAGGCCTATCATCCCGGGATGCAGATCGAGAAGAAGCAAGCGGATGGCAAGGCGACCTACTCTGTCGAAGCCGGCAAGGAAAACTACCCGGTTGTCTACGTCAGCTACTATACGGCCCAGGCCTATGCCCAATGGATGAGCCGTGAGACGGGCAAGGAGTACGCGGTGCCGAGTGAAGCGCAGTGGGAAAAGGCCGCGGGCTGGGATCGTGAGAAGCAGCACTTCTATGCCTACGGATTCGGGACGGACGAGATTCGGCCCTTGGATTTCGCGGGCAGCACGAGCATCTACTATGACCGGGATGTACCGAGCGGATATGCGCCCATCGCGGTGGGCAGTTTTGATGTCACGAGTCCTGTCGGCTGTTATGACATGAGCGGAAATGTCCGTGAGTGGACAACGGACAAGGTCGGCGACAAGATGGTCATGAAGGGCGGCAGCTATTGGAATTATCATACGAGTTGCAGGACGTCTTCGCGTTGTCCTGTCGAGCCGGGCGGCGCCGGCGGAGACAGAGGCTTCCGGCTTGTGGTGAACCGGGAACGGCCAACGGAGAACTGACAAATGCTTCTCAACCGCGGATGAACGCTGGTGAACGCCTGTCAAAGCAAGACAACAGGCAGTTGAATCCGCTGCATGGGGTCGCCTTCTCTGTAGTCATCCTCTCGTCTCCGGAAGAAGGCAGTTGACCTCGCTATTCCTCTCGCCCCTGACGGCGCCCTTTGGGGGGAATCGAGACGTTGTTGACATCCACTCGGAGAACCTTCTCGGCAGTCAACGCTTGCTGGGTATAAGCGATTGATACCCACCCTTGACCGTACGGGTCCTTGTTCACGAGGTCGAAGTCCCCGAGAAGTCCTCGCGTCCTCACTCCGCGAAAGCAGGTGTCCAATAGACTCCCGGGAACGTCCAGGGTCGTAAGACCGGGTTTCTCTGCCACGCGAATGATCTCACGAATCATCACAGGCAAGTCGGCGTCATAATAGCCGATCTCCAGAGCCAACCGCGTCACTGTTTGGACAAGCTCGGTGGTGTCTGAGCTGGCATAGAGGAACGCCGGAGTTACCGGCACAGCGATCCGCAATGTCCATCATCACGCTGGCAGGCTCACTCGTGTCAGGTCCTCCTGCGTTCTCCGCAGGAGACAGTCCAGTGCAAACGCAGCAGATAGCCAGTGTCTTCGCGAGTCTGCTCCACTTGTTCATAGAGAGATTCAGAGGCGATGTCCGCTCCGTTGGGCCAGGATATCGTCTCTCCCTCGATGCGCACCTGCTGGAAGAAGTGCAGGTCATGCAGAGGCGCGAATACAGGCCCTCGATCCAGATACTGCGAGAAATCGACGTCACCACTCGTCCCATCATCGAAGACGATGCGGCAGCAGTAGCCGCCTTTGTATTCGATCTCCGTAACGTCGTTCAAATCCCACATGATTCACCGTCATTCCAGAGGAGCAATCTTGCTCACTTCTGTTCCGGCCTGCGCTACAGGACGATTCGGAAGTCCGTGTAGTGGGGGGTGAAGACTGCCGGCTCGATTTGTGTGTCGCGAATGTGGCCGGCGAATTCCGCCTGGACGTCGGCGATGAAGTTGTCGATCTGGGTGGCGTCGCCCTGGACGAGCATCTCGACGGAGCCGTCGGGCTGGTTGCGGACGAAGCCGGCGACCGCGTACTGGCGGGCGACGCTGCGCGTCGTGTAACGGAAGCCCACCCCCTGGACCCGCCCGCGGAAGATGACATGCCTGGCCGTCTGTTCCATATCTCCGGTCCTGGCCGTTCGCGATCGGCCGGTATTCACATTGACGATTGACCGTCTTGTGCTTACTATCTGACTCCCGCAGTGTGCCTCGGGTTCGTGCCGAGGGGGGAATCAGATATCCTGTGAATTGTAAATCGTGCATGGCAAACCGTAAACCGGAAACTCTCGCAGTGCTGATCGTCTCGCTGGGCGCGGTCGTCGTCTCGTTGCCCGCGCTGAAGATGGGACTGCTCAACGACGATTTCATGCATCGCTCGATCCTAGCCGGGCCTTCCGAATCGGGGGATCGTCTGGCCGAGAGGGGCCTGATGCCCCAGGGATCGGGCCGCCTGGGATTCGCGCTGTCTCATCTGTTCGTCGCGGTACACCCGGACGAGAACCTCCAGCCGCTGCGGGACTATGGGGCCTTGCCCTGGTGGACCTACGATGGCTTTCGCGTGGCGTTCTGGCGGCCGGTGGCAGCCTTCACGCACTGGCTGGACTACCGCCTTTTTCCCCAGTCCAGCTCGATGATGCACTTTCACAGCATTCTGTGGTTCGCGGTCGCGGTCCTGGGCGTCGCGGTCCTGTATGGGCGGATTGCCCGAATCGATCCATCGGGACGGGCGAGCGATTCGCCGACTGGCAGAGCGGCGTGGATCGGCGCTCTCGCGGCCCTCCTGTACCTCCTGGACGGCGACGGGTTCTTCCCCACCATGTGGATCGCCAACCGGAATCTCCCGATCTCGCTGTTCTTCGGGGCCATGACGCTGATCGCCCACGATCGCTGGCGGCGGGAGTCCTGGCGCCCCGGCGTCGTGCTCGCGCCGCTGTGCCTGCTGGCCTCGCTGCTGGCCACGGAAGGGGGGACCGCAACCTTCGCCTACCTCTTCGCCTACGAGGTCGCGCTGGGGCGCGGGCCGGCCCGCCGGAGGGGGCTTGCCCTGGTCCCTGCGGCGGTCGTCGTCGTCCTGTGGCGACTGGTCTACAACCTCCTCGGGTACGGCGCCAGCGGGGGTGGATTCTATGCCGACCCCGTCCGCGAGCCCCTCGACTACCTGGCGGCTGTCGTGCTCCGAGGGCCGTTCTTCCTCGGGGGGCAATGGACCGGCGCGCCCGCCGACCTGTACGGCTATCTCCCGCCGGCCAGCAAGTGGCTCCTGTGGCTCCTGCTGGCCGCGTTGACCGTTCTGATTTCGCTGGTGCTGATCCCCATGCTGCGGACGAACCGTCGGGCGCGATTCTGGCTGATCGGGATGTACGGGGCCGCGTTGCCGGTCTGTGCGACGGTCCCGATGGGCCGGGCGATGCTCTTCCTCGCCGTCGGGGCCTTTGGCGTCGTGGCCGAGTACCTCGTGGGCTGGTGGACGGTCGATCGATGGGTGCCGTCTCGCCGCTGGATGTGGCACGTTTGCAGGACGCTCTTCGTCGTGTTCCTGCTGGCCCATCTCCCGGTGGCGCTGGCGGGACGCGTCCTGGCGCCGCGTGCGACGGCCAAGATGCAGGCCAAGATGGCACAGACCGAGGATCTCGGTCCGAACGGGACCCTGGAGGGACAGGACCTGATCGTTGTGAACGCGCCCAACCCGATTTCGTTCCTCTACGATCCGTTTGCGCGGGCCTTGCAGGGGCAACCGCTGCCTCTCGGGGTTCGGGTCCTGGCGCCGGGTTTCAACAGCGTCGATGTGACGCGAACCGGCGAGCGTCGGCTGACCGTCCGAGCCGTCTCGGACAGCCTGCTGGATTGCCAGCGCGGCAAACGAATGGACTTCGCCTTCTTCTATCGGTACCTGGGCGATGTCCGCGGTCGGGAGCATCCGCTTCACGCCGAGGATCGCATCTCGCTGCCGCGAATGCAGGTGGAGGTCTTGCAGGTCGATAGCCGGGGATTCCCCGTCGAAGCAGCCTTCGACTTCGACGTGCCCCTGGAGGACCCATCCTTGAAATGGCTCGTGTGGGACTGGGATGATGATTATTATCGGTCGTGGTCCATCCCCGCCCAGGGACAGACGATGCGATTGCAGGGGCCTTTCTGAAGTAGGTGCGAGATTCCCCTGTGCTATTCCGGCGTAGACACCGGGGGACGCCAAGTCCCACCTGAGCGAGGGAAAATGCCATTTCCCTAATCTGAGGTGTGCCTTATAATGCCCCGGAGTTTTTGAGCGGTCGTATAGGTGCCATGCAGAGTATAGAAAGACAAACTGAGATCAACGAGCAAATCTACCAGCTCAGCACGCTGGTGGCGGGCGAATTCTCCCTGCAGGAGGTGCTCGACAAGCTGGCGGAGGCGGCGGTCAAGATTATCGGCGCCAAGGCCTGCTCGATCCGCCTTCTCGACGAGGAAGCCAACGACCTGCGGATGCGCAGCACGTACGGACTGAGCGAGGAGTACCGCAGCAAAGGGCCCGTGACCAAGGACGACGCGGTCATCAAGGCCGCTTTCGCGGGCGAGGCGATCGTCATCAACGACATGCGCGTCGACGATCGGATTCAGTACAAGCAGGCGACCCTTGCGGAAGGGCTGGTCAGCCAGTTGACGGTCGCAATGCGGTTCCGAAACAAGCCCATCGGGGTCCTGCGGATGTACAGTCCCAGGCCGGACGCCTTCACGGACAGTGATATCGTCGTCGCGAGGGCGGTGGCCTCGCAGTGCGCGGTCGCCATTACGAACGCCAAGCTCTACAGCGAAGCGATCCAGGCCCAGCGGATCAGCGAGCAGATGCGCCTGGCGGGACTGATCCAACGCCGGATGATCCCGGAGAAGGCGCCCCAGATCAAAGGGCTGGATATTGCTGCGACCTATATCCCGTGCTTCGACGTGGGCGGCGATTTCTACGATTTCCTGCCGATCAACAAGGACCGCCTGGTCATCACGATCGCCGACGTGATCGGAAAAGGCGTCCCGGCGGCCATCATGATGAGCTGGTTCCGCGGGGCCGTCCACGCGTACACCGAGGGATTCCGCGAGGTGCTCCGCGACGTCGGCTCCCTGAGCGGCGACCTCAACAGCGGCATGCGGAACGTCGTTCGCACCCGCAACGCGATCGAAAACTTCAACAAGATGGCCTGCATGGAGTGCAGCGAAGGCGAGTTCATCACGCTGTACTACGCGACGATCGACGCTGCGGAGAAGACGATGACCTACTGCAATTGCGGCCACGAGCCCGCCGTGCTGATCCGCGACGGCCAGACGCAGGATCTGGCTGCCGGCGGTCTCGTCCTCGGCGTGGACCCCCATGCCAAGTACGACATCGAGACGGTCGAACTCCGCGACGGCGATTGCCTGCTGTTCTACACCGACGGTCTCGTCGACGCGATGGATTTCAGCAACGACTTGTGGGGGCGGGATCGCATGTTGGAGGCCGCCCGGCGATTCACGGACTGTCCCGCAGACCACGTCGTGCACAACGTCCTGGGCTATCGCAGGCGATTCGTCGGCCTGGCGCGGCAGGTGGACGATACGAGCATCGTCGTGGTGAAGGTGGGGGCGCCCCGCCGGAACGAGGCCTGCGGCGAGTGCATGGCGGTCGAGAGCAGCGACCTCACCGGTGAGATCACAGAGGCCCGGTAGACACGATGGCGGACTTGATCATCACAATCGACGGCCCGGCCGGCAGCGGCAAGAGCACCATGGCCAAACGGCTCGCCCAGCGGCTCGGCGCCACGTTTCTCGACACGGGCGCTATGTATCGCGCCATCACGCTCGCGGCGGTCCGCGACGGCGCCGACCTGACCGACGAAGGACAACTGGTCCGGGTCGTGCAGTCACATCGCTTCGATTTCGAGGCTTCCGGCGGCAGGATGCTCGTGCGAGTCGACGGCGACGACGTCACGGAATCGATCCGGGACCCCGAGCTGACCGCGAAGGTCCGCCACGTTGCCGGGGCGCCGCGGGTCCGCGAGCAACTGGTCGCGATGCAACGTGCGTTCGCCGCGAGGCATGACAAGATTGTCACCGAGGGTCGGGACCAGGGGACCGTGGTGTTCCCCGACGCCCGCATCAAATTCTTCCTGACCGCGGATGCCGCCGAGCGGGCCAGGAGGCGGGCCCAAGAGCTCCAGGCCAAGGGCGCCGACGTGAATCTCGATGAGATCCAACAGGCCATCGAAGCGAGGGACAAGAGCGACGAGAGCCGCGCCGTGGGACCTCTCAAGGCGGCGCCGGACGCCGTGAGGATCGACTCGACGGGATCGAGCATCGAGGAGTCCGTCGAGCGGATCTGCCGCCGTGTCGAGGACCTCCTGCGTCCCGCGTCCCCCGCGTCCGCCAAGCCGCAGGAGCAAAACCCCGAGCGAACGGTCGGCAAGGACAGGCATCACGAGTCTCTCCAGGTCCCTCGCTCGCCGGCCTTCTGGTATTGGATTGCCCGATCCGTGTGCTGGGTCTTCTGCAAGGTCTTCTTTCGCTACCGGGCTTATGGCCGCGAGAACCTCCCCCGCACAGGGGCTTTCATTCTGGCGGGCAATCACCAGAGCTTCCTGGACCCGGTCTTCTGCGGCATCGCGGTCAAGCGGCACGTGACCTACATGGCCCGCGACACGCTGTTCAAGCACTGGTTCTTCGGCAGGCTGATCGCCTCGGTGAACGCCATCCCGCTCAGCCGGGACAAGGCGGACATCGCCGTGATGCGACTGGTGATCGACCGGCTCCGCCAGGGCGCCGCGGTATGCCTCTATCCCGAGGGCACGCGGACCTCGGATGGGCGGATCTCGCCGTTCAAGCCGGGCTTCGGCCTGCTGTGCCGACGGTCGAAGGCGACGGTCGTGCCCGTGCTGATCGACGGTGCGTTCGAGTGCTGGCCGCGACACAAGAAGCTCTTCTCGCCCGGCTCCATCGTGGTCCAGTTCGGCAAACCGCTGCCGCCGGAGCAGGTCGCGACCATGGACAACGAGCAGCTCGCCGACGCGGTCACGCAGATCCTCCGCGAGATGCAGCGCGAAGTCCGCCTCAAGCAAGGCAAGCAGCCCTACGAATACGAGGGAACATGAAAGGCCGCAAGAAGATCGTGATCATCGCGGGGCCGAATGGGGCCGGCAAGACGACTTTTGCCAGGGAGTTCCTGCCACGGGAGGCGGACTGCCCGGACTTCATCAACGTGGACTTGATCGCGGCGGGCCTGTCGCCGTTCGATCCGGACCGAGCGGCACTGCGAGCGGGTCGAATCATGCTGGAGGAGATCAAGCGTCGCGTGCTTGCCGGCGAGAGCTTCGCCTTCGAAACGACGCTGTCCGGCCGCAACTACGCGAGAGCCATTCCCCGCTGGCAGGAGGCCGGGTACTACGTGAAGCTGATCTTCCTCAGCCTGCCCACGGCGGATGTGGCCGTAGCCAGAGTCGCAGCGCGTGTGGCTCAAGGCGGACACAACGTCCCCGAGGAAGTCATTCGCCGACGCTTCGATGCCGGCCTGCGCAACTTCACGGACATCTACCGAGATGTGGTAGATAGCTGGATTCTGTACGACAACTCCGGGCCGACGCACAGGCCCATCGCTGCTGGAGAGAAGACATGAGCAAGAGACTGTTGGGCTGCAAAGACCCGGATATTGTGGGATCGGATGCCGCCCTTCGCCGGGCGGCCAAGCGGGCCTTGCAGATCGGACTCGAAACGGGCACGCCGGTCTACGTGCTCGAAGACGGCAAGATTGTAGACCTGACCAAGCGATGCCGCCGGAAGGGCAAACGCGGACAACGTCGAAGCCCTCTTGACAACTAATGGCGGGGATGCCCCTGCTGCTCATGGAACCGGCGACGGTTCTTCTCTCCTGATCGCCAGGCTGTGGTTGTACCCTGCGGCAATAGCCGTGAAGTCATTACCGTCTGGGGGCATCGCTTGGCCAGTCCTTACGGTCCCCGACCTCGGCCCCCGAAACAAGTAGTTGGAGCCCCAACCGACAATCGAGCCGTCTTTCTTCAAGGCCAGGCTGTGCGACCCCCCTGCGGCAATAGCCGTGTACCGCCCACTGAAGAGCCTGCTGTTGATGCGCTGAGTGCCCCATCCAATGATTGATCCCTGGTCTGAAAGGGTCTGGGGACTGCTGGAATCCGGTGCCGCCGCCTGGCCTCGCACGACGCAGAAATGGCCGGCCATCAGGATGGCGACGGCGCCGACCCGTGCCGCCAGGACTCGGATGGAGCTTCTGTCGATCGCCATGGCGACCCTCCGTTTGTGCCTGCCGGGGCTCTGCCAAAGCAGACCAATGGTTGAAGACGAAGCCGCAGACCTACCTTCCTGTCGATGGGCTATTGTACATTCTCGGACTCAGCAAGTCAAGCTGAAGATGTCCGTTTAGACAATATCTCAAAACGATGAATGTCATTGCGAGTCGTGAAGCCGCTTCGCGGCGGGTAGGAGGAAGAAACGGGTT